>NZ_DASWXC010000110.1:0-3815 GCF_036405735.1 Nocardioides sp. | reverse complement strand
CGCAGGAGCGGCGGGAGCGGCGGGGGCCTCGGTCGCCGGAGCCGGGGCGGCCGCCGCGGCGGGAGCCTCCGGCTCGGCCTTCTTGACCGGCGGCTTGGGGCCGGGCTTGGGAGCGACCGGCGCGGCAGGGGCCGCGGCGGCCGGCGTCTCGGCAGCCTTGGCGGGAGCCTCGGCAGCCTTGGCCGGCGCCTCAGCGGCCTTCGCGGGCGCCTCGGCGGTCTTGGCGGGGGCATCGCCGGCGGGCTTCATCTTGGCGAGCAGCTCGGCGCCGTACGTCGCCTCGAACTTCTTCACCGCGGGGAGCTCGACGCTGGACGAGGCGGTCTTGGCGAACTCGCCGATCGCGCCCAGCTTCTCCAGCGCTTCCTTGCTGGTGATGCCGTACTGCTTAGCGAGTTCGGAAACTCGGGTCTTGGCCACAATTCTCCTTCTGGCCACAGACCCGGCATCCCGGTGGTGTCTCTGTGACCGTTAGTGGTTGGTGCTGTGCAAACAGCGGCTCATCGCGAAGTACTCATCGAGTGCTCATGAGCTGTTGCTCCAGTTCCTGGTCTGGTCGAGAGGGTTCACGGCAGGTCGAGCGGCGACGTACTCCCCCACCGGAGCGGCAGAGCGCCCACCCTCGAGCCGCAGGGCTCGGGTGAAGGCCTTCCGTCGCACCGCGAGGTCGTAGCAGTCCGGGGTGGGGTGCAGGTGCGCTCCACGGCCCGGCGCGGTGCCCGTCGGATCGGGTACGACGGCCGGCTGGCCGTTCGCGTCCGTGCCGGCAGTCACCCGCAACAACTCGCGCTTGGCGGCCCGCTGTCGACACCCGACGCAGGTCCGGATCGGACCGTGAGCAGGGGTTTCGTCTTGGCGTGCCACCAAGCGACAACTCTACCGCCTCGGGTGGGTGGATCCCGAAACGGGGCGGGGCTGAGCGGCGGCGGGGCGGCGGAATCCCCGGTTAACCGGGGATTCCGCGACTTCGGGGGCGTTGCAACGCCCCCGAAGTCGCGGAACTGCCTGTGGAGTGTGACCTCTGGGAACTGCTTCGAGCTCTCACTGGGTCTCGACGCGCCCGTTGCGACCTCGTTCCTCGGTCGCAGGGCTTGCTCGACCTGGTCGGCCTGCAGGCCCGACCTCGTTCCCTTCGATACGGCGCTCGTCCCTCGCGCCTACTCAGGGCATCGCCTCGGTCAGGCCTGGGTCGCCTCATCCTCGTCGGAGCGGATGTCGATGCGCCAGCCGGTGAGCCGGGCGGCGAGGCGGGCGTTCTGGCCCTCCTTGCCGATCGCGAGGGAGAGCTGGTAGTCGGGCACGATCACGCGCGCCGACTTCGCGGCGGCGTCGACGATCTCGACCGCGCTGACGCGGGCCGGCGACAGGGCACTGGCGACCAGCGTGGCGGGGTCGTCGGACCAGTCGACGATGTCGATCTTCTCGCCGTGGAGCTCGGCCATCACGTTGCGCACCCGCTGCCCCATCGGGCCGATGCACGCGCCCTTGGCGTTGACGCCGGACGCGGTGGAGCGCACCGCGATCTTGGTGCGGTGGCCGGCCTCACGGGCGATGGCCGCGATCTCGACGCTGCCGTCGTTGATCTCCGGCACCTCGAGCGCGAACAGCTTGCGAACAAGGTTCGGGTGACTGCGCGAGAGCGTGACCTGCGGACCACGCATGCCCTTGCGGACCGAGGTGACCAGGCACTTGATCCGGGTGCCGTGCTCGTAGCTCTCGCCGGGCACTCGCTCGCTGACCGGCAGCATGGCCTCCAGCTTGCCGAGGTCGACCAGCACGTCGTCGGGGTTGCGGCCCTGCTGGATGACGCCGGAGATGACGTCGCCCTCCCGGCCGGAGAACTCGCCGAACCGGATGTCGTCCTCGGCGTCGCGCAGCCGCTGCAGCATGATCTGCTTGGCGGTCGTGGCGGCGATCCGCCCGAAGCCGGCCGGCGTGTCGTCGTACTCCCCGACCACGGTGCCCTCGTCATCGAGCTCGGCAGCCAGGACGCTCACGTGACCGGTCTTGCGGTCCAGCACGACCCGCGCCTTGTCCTGGGCGCCGGGCGTCTTGTGGTACGCCGTCAGCAGGGCCTGCTCGATCGCCTCGACGAGCACGTCGAAGGAGATCTCCTTCTCGCGCTCCAGCATGCGCAGGATGCTCAGGTCGATGTCCAT
Source organism: Nocardioides sp. (assembly GCF_036405735.1). Classification (GTDB taxonomy): domain Bacteria; phylum Actinomycetota; class Actinomycetes; order Propionibacteriales; family Nocardioidaceae; genus Nocardioides. The sequence continues at coordinate 1,656 of NZ_DASWXC010000110.1, read as the reverse complement.
CAGGCCTCACTCTCGTCGACGGCGCTCTCGTCGCCGGTCTCGTCCGAGGTCTCGTCCTCGAACCTACGGTTGAACTCGATCTGCACCAGGGCCTTCTTCACGTCCGCGTAGGAGACGGTGCGGTCGCGGCCGTTGACGTCCAGCGTCACGCGGCCGCCCTCGTCAGCACCCTCCTCGTCGTGGGCGACGATGCGCCCGGTGAAGGACGAGCCGTCGACGTGGGTCACCTTGACGAGCCTGCCGACGTTGCGACGCCAGTGGCGCGGCTGCGTCAGCGGTCGCTCGACGCCCCGGGAGGTCACCTCGAGCGTGTAGGGCTGCTCGCCCATCGCGTCGGAGGCGTCGAGCACGTCGTTGACCGCGCGGGTGGCGTCGGCGACGTCGTCGAGCGTCACTCCGCCGTCCTTGTCGACGGCCACGCGCAGGATGCGGCGCTTGCCGGCAGGGGTGATCTCCACCGCCTCGAGATCGAGGCCCAGGGACGCGAGCGGCTCCGTCAGCTCGGTCCCGAGCCGCTCCTTGATGGCGTCACTCACGTGCTCCACCTCCCTGTCCTGTTGTGGTGATCCTGTTGTCAGACGCAGCTGCGCCGATGCCGCAGGCGCCCAGCCTAACCGCTCCTCCGGACGCTAGGGTCACTGCGTGCTGTCGTCCCGGGGTCCCCTCCTTCGTCGCCGTACGGCGACCGGCGCTGCGCTCGCCCTGGCGGTGGCCACCACCGGGCTGATCTCTGGGCTGATCTCCGGCTGTGACGCCGACGACCTGCTCGGCCTGCCGACGCCCGAGCCCGACGAGCCCGACGCCGACGACCGGCTGGCCGACGAGTTGGCCGCCCAGGTCGCGGCCGCCCGTGCGCTCGCGCAGCGCCTGCCCGAGGGCGCCGGCTTCGTGACGGCGCACGACGCCCACCTGCAGGCGCTGGGCGCCTCGAGAGCCGTGGTGCCCGCGTCGCCCTCGGCGACGGTCGCGCCCTCGACCGCGACGGTGCCCGAGCTGCGGGCCGTCGAGGCAGAGCTGCAGCGGGCTCTCGCCGACGCCGCGGTGCGCGCCGAACACCCGGGCCTGGCCCGCACCCTGGCCTCGATCAACGCCGGTGTCGCGCAGCTCCTGGCGGTCGCCCGATGAGCAGGCCCCGATGAGCAGGCCGATGAGCAGGATCGACGGGCTACAGGCGGCGCTAGCCGCCGAGCACGCCGCGGTCTACCTCTATGCCGTGCTCGGCGGCCGCACCTCACGGGTGGCGAACGCCCGGCTCTACGCCTCGCTGCGCTCGGCGCACGCACACCACCGCAGCCGCCGCGACCACCTCACCGGTCTGCTCGCGGCCGCCGGGGCGGTCCCCACGCCGGCGGCCGGCGGCTACACGACGCCGCCGGGGATCGACCGCCCGGGCGGCGTACGGGCCGCCGCGCTGGCGATCGAGCAGGCCGCCGCCGACACCTACGCCTACCTGGTGGGCGAGGTGACGGGCCGGGAGCGGGCCTGGGCGGTGACGGCGCTGACCGACGCCGCGGTGCGGTCGCTGGACTTCGGAGGGACGGCCGAGCCGCTCCCCGGCCTCTGACAGGCGCTGCGGTCCCGGCCGGACGCCTCAGGGGTCGGAAATGGTGAGTGGCCCGCGAACCACCGCCACGGGGAACTCCCGAGATGTTCCCC
>NZ_DASWXC010000109.1:0-96528 GCF_036405735.1 Nocardioides sp. | reverse complement strand
CTCCAGCCTGATTCGTCGGCCGTAGCGGGGGATGTCCTGCGACGTACAGTCCCCGGCCGCCACGATGTCAGGGTCACTGGTGCGGGCGTGGGCGTCGATGAGGATCCCGTCGTCCACGACCAGGCCGGCTGCCTCGGCGAGCTCGGTGGTCGGCTCGATACCGATCCCGACGATCACAAAATCGGCTCGGACCGATTCGCCGCTGGCCAGGACCACCTCTCGCAGGCGGGTGTCGCCGACCAGGGCCTCGACCGAGGCGTTCGTCCTCACGTCGACGCCCTCTTCTTGGTGGATCCGCGTGAAGAAGGCCGACACCTCAGGGGCGGTGACCCGCTCGAGGACCCGGTCTGCGGCCTCGAGGACCGTGACGTGGAGGCCCGACGAGCGCAGCGAGGCGGCGGTCTCCAGCCCGATGTACCCACCACCCACGATGACGGCGTTGCGTCCGGGGATCGCGTCCTCGCGGATCCGCTCCACGTCCGACGACCGACGCAGGTAGTGCACCCCGTCGAGGTCGGCACCCTCGGCGCGGAGACGTCGCGGGTGCGCTCCCGTGCAAAGAGCAAGAGCGTCATAGGACAGGCGGTCCCCGGTGCCGAGCACGAGCTCGCCCGCCGACCGGTCGATCTCCTGCACGCTGGCAGTCACGCGCTCGACGTCCTGCTTGACGTAGAAGTCCTCCGACCGGATGGCCAGCTCCTTCAGCGAGCACTTCCCGGCCAGATATGCCTTCGACAACGGAGGCCTTTGGTACGGCAGCGCCGACTCGTCACCGACCAGCACGATGTCACCCGACCAACCCTCCTGGCGGAGGCTGGTGACCAGCTGTACCCCGGCATGGCTGGCGCCGACCACCACCGCGCGTTCCGTGCTCATCCGGGGTCCTTGGGGGTGAGCTCGACCATCAGCTTGCTGATGCCGCGAACGAAGTTGGACTGCACGTACTGCGGCTCCCCGACCACATCGATCCTCTCGAAGCGCGGGAGCAGCTCCTCCCAGAGGATCCGCAGCTGCAGCTCGGCCAGCCGGTTGCCCATGCACCGATGCACGCCGAAGCCGAAAGCAATGTGGTTGCGGGCGTTGGGCCGGTCGATGATGAGCTCGTCCGGTCGCTCGAACACCGTCTCGTCGCGGTTGCCCGACGCGTACCACATGACCACCTTGTCGCCCTTGCGGATGAACTGGCCGTTCAGCATGGTGTCGGTCTTGGCGATCCGCCGCATGTACGCAAGGGGGGTCTGCCAGCGGATGATCTCAGAGACCATGTTCGGGATCAGGTCCGGGTTGGCCTTGAGCTTCTCGAACTGGTCGGGGTACTGGTTCAGCGCGAGAACTCCGCCGCTCATCGAGTTGCGTGTGGTGTCGTTGCCGCCCACGATCAGCAGAACGAAGTTGCCGATGAACTCCATCGGACGCTTGATCAGGTCCTTGGTGCCCTCATCGCTCTGCAGCATCGTGACCAGGTCGAACCCGGGCTCTTCGCCGGCCGCGAGCCGGGCGGCCTTGTCGTGCCAGAGTTCAGTGAGTCCTCGCGCCATCTCGAGCATGCCGCGGAACAGCTCGTCGTTGTCGGTAGTGGCGGGGCCGCCGTTGGTCTGCTCCATCGAGGTTGCCAGGTCCGACCACTCGACGAGCTTGTGCCGCTCCTCGAAGGGGAAGTCAAGCAGCGTGGCCAGCATGCGGGCGGTCAGCTCGATCGACACCGTGCTCACCCAGTCGAACGGTTCGTTGACGGGCAGGTTGTCCAGGACGTCCCTGACGCGTTCGCGAATGAGGTCCTCCATCTCATGGAGGTTCTTCGGCGCGACGACACCTTGGACGGCGCGACGCTGTATGTCGTGTTTGGGCGGGTCCATGGCGATGAACATCGCGACGTCCATGAACCGCGGGGGTGTTCCGATGACGATGAGAGGCTCGGCGGAGAAGACCTCGTGGTTCTTGTCCACCGCCATGATGTCGGCGTGACGCGTCACCGACCAGAACGGGCCGAAGGGACTGTGGGGCTGGTAGTGGACCGGAGCCTCGTTGCGCAGACGTTCGAAGTAGGACGCCCACCGCCCCTGTCGGTAGAGGAACGGGTTGCTGAGGTCGATCTCGGCGAGGGGGACCTCTTCGACCGGCGGGATCGGGGCCTCGACGAACATCGGCCCGTTCGCGCCGGTGAGCCACCGCCGGCCCTTGTCGTAGAGGCGCGCGCCCTGGATCTGTCGCTCCAGGGGGATGGCGGACTCGACCTTCGTCTTCACTGTTTCTGGGATCTTCACTTCTGGGAACTTCATCTGGCTTGACCTCCTGCTACATCTGGAACTCGGGCAACTGCACGGTCAAGCCGTCCCACGATTCGCAGACCTTGACTTGGCACGACAGGCGAGACGTCGGCTGTCGCTCGGGGTTCATCGAGAGCATCTCCTCCTCCTCGGGACCGGACCGGCCGACCTTGTCGGCCCAGGCGGGATCAACGATCACGTGACAGGTGCCGCAGGCGGCCTCGCCGCCGCAGTCGGCATCGATGCCCGGGATGGCGTTGTTCGTCGCCACCTGCATCAGCGAGCTGCCCTCCTCAAGCGGGGCCTCGTGCTGCTCCCCGTCGTGCGACATGAAGGTGACCACTGCCATCGACAATTCTCCTGCCTTTGCCTACCGGATGGACGTTTCGGTGATGATTGTTGTCGACGGACCGCTGGCAAAGCCATGTCGTATCGTGTCAGTATGTTGTGAATTCGGATCACGTGAGGGCTGCCTGTGTGGACAGACGAGCCAGGCGTCCCGTCGCTGGCCTTCGTGCAGCTCCTGAGCAGTCCGGCGATCGACGAGGACGCCGTCGAGCGTTTCCGGATCATCATGGCGCGCGAGGGAACCGGTGAGCTGGCTCTCATCCAGACCCAGGGCGAGGCACCGCTGCGGTGGTTCCGCGAGGTCTATCCCGACCTCGACGTCGAGCAGGCCACCCGGCTCGGGATCGCCTGCGCAGAACAGGCGCAGCTCACGTCCTTCGGACCGTTGAGTGTCCCGTTGGTCAGCGCGTGCACAGTCGCAGAGGTCGTGGAGCTGCTGACCTACCTGCCCTTGATCACCAAAGCGGTCACCACGCAGTTCCATCCGCAGCAGGACGACCTGACGATCAGGCTGTCGGGGAACGCAGGCGACCCCGATCTCGACTGTCTGGTCGTCACTTACTGCGGACTGGCACTGATGCGGTTGATCGACCTGCTGGTCGGCGAGGTGTCGGAGGCGACTATGCACAGCCATTGGCCGGAGCCGAGCGTGCTACCCCGAGAGGCCGAGAGCCTGTCCCGGCTCGAGTTCGACGCCCCCTTCTCCTACCTGCACCTGCCCGCGAGGACGCTTCGGGCTGCTTGCCGCTTCCCCGACCCGATCACGTACGGACTCGCCGTCACCGAGCTCCAGCAGGCGCTCGCGCGCCGGGCCGACTCCCCGGAGTTCACCCGCAGAGTCCGGGCGTTGCTCGACGGCGGGTCCGGGATGAGGACGGTCCAGTCCGTCGCGGACGAGTTCTCGATGTCCTCGAGCACCCTGAAACGGCGCCTCGCCGCCGAGGGGACCAGTTTCCGCGAGGTGCTGCAGCAGTCGATGGTCGACCGCGCGAGGAAGCGGCTTCTCGACCCCTCCACGTCGGTCAGCGAGGTCGCCAACGAGCTCGGCTACAGCGATCTCACCAACTTCTCGCACGCCTTCAAGAGATGGACCGGCAGCTCACCGAGCCACTTCCGAGGTGAGCACGAGCACCGATGAGGCGAGGGTGCCCAGTCCGAGCTCACCGACAAGTCCACGGGTGCATGCTCGGTGGCCTCCCCGGTGTCGGCAGGAGCAGCGAAGGCGTGGTCGGCAAACCCGGCGCCGGGGGCCACGCGGCCGTAGGTTTGGTCGAGGGCGGTCAGGATCCGGCCCAGCGGGAGGTCGTCGAAGCTGCCGTGGGCCCGCACGTACTCCATGTGCCGGGTGCCGTCGGAGGTGAAGGCGTGCATGAGCAGGTCGTTCTGTCCGTCGAAGTACACCGGGCACGTCGAAGCGATCGCACAGCTCGACATTGAAGGCTGCCGTCGCCTTCAACCATCGTCCGTCGAGGTGGACGCTGCAGTAGCCGTCGTACACGAACAGGTCCGTGCCACCCATGACGGCGCGCGCAGGGTGTCGGACTGCACGTGGTTGCGGACGTCGGCGAAGCCCAGCCGGGCAGGGACGCCTGCGGCCCGCAGCACCGCGGCCAGCAGCACCGCCTTGGGCACGCAGTAGGCGCGGCCCGCCTCGAGCACGTAGCTGACCCGGTAGTGCGCAGGGTCTCGGGACAACGAGTAGGGGTCGTACCAGACCCTGTCCCGACCGCTGCGAAGCGCAGGCTCGCTCGCTCACGCGGACTCGACGCGCCGGCGACCACCTGCTGTGTGAAGTCGCGCACCGAAGCGCTGACATGATCGAGGAAGAAGGTCGCCCCGAAGTCCGCCCCCGCTGCCGGCGTCATCGCCGCCGCCGGGCGGTCGTCGGCATTCCCGACTTCGACGTCCATCCTGCGGCCTTCTGTGCCCACGCGGCTGTGCACGGTGCGCGCCGTCCACATGCTGGAGCGGTCCTCATCGGACGCTCAAGTAGCTGTCGTCGTCGATGCCGAGCCCGACGCTGTTAGCGAGATCGCGCAGGATCAACCAGACCTGGTGCGCGATCCGCGCGACGACCTCGTCTTGGGACTCGTCGTGGTGGTCGAGCCACCAGATGATTCCGGCATCTACCATGCCCATCAGCCCGGCCATGACCCCGTCCGGAAGGTCAACCTCGACCTCGGGGGTGCGCAGGTACGCCGACGCAGCGGCCACCACCTCCCCCAGGAACCGAGTGCGCCCCAGCCTGGCCCGATGCGTCTCCTTGTTCTGCTGCCGCACTGCCATGAAGCGATAGAGGTTCGGGTGCTCGGCAGCCCACCCGAGTGCAGCCCCGATCACACCTTGGATGATGGCAGGGGCCGTGCCACTGACTCGCATCACGGGCCGCACGGTGTCGATGAGCTGGTCCGCCGCGAACCGCAGCACTTCGCCGGCGAGATCCTCTTTGCTGTCGAAGTGGCGGTAGACGTGGGGCCGCGCCACGCCTGCGCGTTCTGCGATCTGAGCGGTGCCGACCCCGGCGCCGTACTCCTCGATCGCGTCGGCCGCCGCCACCACGATCTGTTCGCGCCGCGGAGCTCGATGGGAATCGTGCGCAGTGGACCGACGCACGACGGCTGTGTCCACCCATTTCGCGAGATCCACGACCGCAACCTAGCCCACGGAGTAGCGCGGGTACATGGCGTACCCGTAGCGTGTGGTACATGCTGTACCCGCTATCCCCTTACCCCTTGGAGGCTCTGTGCCCGGCCGACGTTCGCCCTGGATGACCCAGGACCTCGACGACTTCCGCCAGCTCGCCCGCACGTTCTGCGAGAAGGAGGTCAAGCCCAACATCGAGCGGTTCATCGACAACAAGCGCGTCGACCGTGAGCTTTGGACCCGTGCCGGCGAGCTGGGTCTGTTGTGCACGTCGATCCCGGAGGAGTACGGCGGGGGAGGCGGGACGTTCTTCCACGAGGCGATCCTGATCGAGGAGCAGGCTCGCATCGGTGACAGCAGCTGGGGAGCCGCGCTGCACAGCGGCATCGTCGCGCACTACCTGCTGCACTACGGCACCGAGGAGCAGAAGCAGCAGTGGCTGCCCAAGATGGCCTCCGGCGAGGTCGTGACCGCCATCGCGATGACCGAGCCCGGCACCGGTTCCGACCTCCAAGGGATCAAGACCAGAGCAGTGCGAGAAGGCGAGGACTACGTCGTCAACGGCGCCAAGACCTTCATCACCAACGGCTTCCACGCCGACATGGTGCTGGTCGCCTGCAAGACCAGCCCCGATCAGGCCGCTGCCGGGGTCTCACTGCTCATCGTGCCGAGCAGCTCCGAGGGCTTTCGGCGCGGTCGGGTCCTGGACAAGATCGGCCTGAAGGGCCAGGACACCTGCGAGCTGTTCTTCGATGACGTGCGCGTGCCGGCCGGCAACCTGCTCGGCATCGAGGAGGGTCAGGGCTTCATCCAGCTCATGATGCAACTGCCGCAGGAGCGGCTCATCGTCGCCGTGAGCTGCGCCGCATCAATGGACTTGATGCTGGACCTGACGCATGAGTACACGCTCACGCGCGAGGCGTTCGGCAAGCCGATTTTCGGATTCCAGAACACCAAGTTCAAGCTCGCCGAGGTCGCCACCGAGGCCCGCGTCACCCGCGCCTTCATCGACGAGTGTCTCGAACTGCACGTCAAGGGCAAACTGGACATCCCGACCGCCGCGATGGCGAAGTACTGGTCCTCGGAACGGGCTCAGCGGGTCGCTGACGCGTGCCTGCAGCTCCACGGCGGCTACGGCTACATGGAGGAGTATCCGATCGCGCGCGCGTGGACCGACCTGCGGATCAGCCAGATCTACGCGGGCACCACCGAGATCATGAAGGGGATCATCGCCCGGTCCCTGCCGAAGCCCGGCTGAGCCGCCGGGCCGCTCAAGCGGTCCACCGCAGGTCAGAGACGCAAGGGCCGAATCGGGGCGAAGACCAACGAGGGGTCGGCGAGCCGCTCCTCGGTCGCCATCACGTCGACGTAGAGCTCGATCTGGTGGTGAACCCGGCCTCGTTCCATCCGACTCCCCCCGTTTTCCGCAGGGGCGTGCACCCCCAGGGGGCACCAGCCGTACCAGTTGGCCCAGGCCTACGTCTTCGAATCCGAGGAGCGGCCACCGCGGCGCTAGGATCGCGCACTGAGCCGCACGGCGCTCCTTCCTACCGCTGGTTCACCCACCACTGGCACGCGCTCCCACAAGGCGCGTGGCCGCAATCCAAGGGACAACCCCGTGATGACTCCTCGTCCGCGGCTGCCATACATAACATACGTTCATGAACGCATGATAGATTCTCCCTGTGCCGGTGCAAGCGAGACGACAGGAGGAACGTTCGGCGTTAACGCGGCGGGCGCTGCTGGACGCCACGGTGACGTGTCTGGCCGAGCTCGGATATGCGGGGACCACCAGCGCCGCGGTCGCGGAGCGGGCTGGGCTGTCGCGGGGGGCACAGTTGCATCACTTCGGGACCCGTGACCAGATGGTGGTTGCAGCCGTCGAGCACTTGGCGCAGAAGCGCCTGCGCAGGGTGCGGGACGAGATGTCGCGACTGGGACCCTCGGGTGCCGCGCCGGTGGGTTCCACGGACTCGGGGCCGCCGGAGGCAGCGCTGAGGCTCTTGGCGGAGGCAGTCTCCGGCCCGCTATATGCGGCAAGCCTCGAGCTGTGGGTGGCGGCCCGCTCACACCCCGCCTTGGGCGCCGAGCTCGTTCCCGCCGAAGAGCGCGTGAACGCTGGCCTCGCCGAGGTCTGTCGGGCCTACGTCACCACGGATCCGATCGAGGTCCGGCTGACCCTTGACCTTCTCCTCGGGCGGGGGGTCAGCGGCCTGCTGACACCACATCCCGAGCGGCGGCAGGCGGAGGTGCTGGCCGCCTGGGCACGGCGCCTGAAGTCGAGTGCGCGTGGCTGACATGGGAGCCCTGCTGGCAGCGTGGGGAGACAAGTTCCGGCCGTATCCGGACGGCGCCGACTTACCGGAGCACCACGACCAATGCCTGGGCTGCGGAACGGGCAACCCCCACGGTCATCGCCTGCGGGTCATCCGCCAGGGCGATGGCGTGCAGGCCTGGCACACCTTCGACAACCGCCATGTCGGCGCGCCCGGCATCGTGCACGGAGGCGCCATCGCCACCGTGCTTGATGACCTCTACGGGTTTTTGCTCTACCTGGTCGGCGAACCCGCCGTGACCCGCCAGCTGACGGTTGACTACCACGCGCCGGTGCTGATCGGAGCGACATACCGACTGGACGCGGCCGTGACCCAGCGCGAGGGCCGGAAGTTGTTCGTCGCCGCCACCGTGAGCGCACTGGAAGGTCGGTCCGTGGCCACTTCGACAGCCGTGTTCGTGACAGTGGGCGTCGACCATTTCACACAGGGCAGCGACGCGGAGGGACTGGGCGCCTAGTTCAAAGTCGTGACGCATTAGCAGTTACCGGTTCCCCGCAACGGCGCGATCCAAAGGTTGGATCGTGCACGGGAGCCCCAGTACCCCGCGGATCGGACCGGACTCGAGCGGTCACGAACCTCCAAGTCGATCTCCCGTAGGGCCGTGTGGCTCCATCACGCCCAGAGCGAGGCGGGCTTCCAGACCGGCCAGCGCCGCGACCGGGCGTAAGCCGATGCCTCGCGCGAGATGCCGCTCGGTTTCCGGTCGACGGCTGTCGCCAGCGGGCCAGAAGACTTGCTCACCGCGCGGTTGGCCGATCCGAACACCAGTTCAACGGCGTTGCCGGCGGACCTCCCGGCGGAGCCGAAGATGTTCAGTGGGACGAGCTACCGCAGTCCCGGGAAGGCGTGGGTCTGCGGCGGTCACTCGAGTTGATCGCATTGCCGGGTCGATCGTCATCGGGTTTGTCGCTCCAGCCATGGACCAAAGAGATCGGCGTGTGCTCCGGCCGGTCCCGGGCGTCGGTCCGCCGGGGTCACTTCTGGGTGGGGTTCAGGCGAGGTCCGAGACAAGGTCGATGATGTGGCGCAGCAGCGGGACCGCGATGGACTGCTCCTCGTGGGTGAGGGATGTCCAGGCCGCCGACAGCCGGTCGGCAACCAGGCTGCGCTTGGCGGCCAGGAGCTGTTCACCGCGTTCGGTGAGCGTGAGGACGCGGCGGCGTCGATCGTCCTCGGCCGTGATGCGACGCAGCAGCCCGGCCGCTTCCAACCCGGCCGCCTGCTGGGTCACGGTGGGCTGGCTCAGCAATGTGTACGCCGAGATGGCCGCGATGCCCTCGCGGCCGCAGGCCTGCACGGCATCGAGGAGCACTAGCTGCGGCACGGTGACGTCCTCGAAAAGCGGCTGCAACCGGCCCCGGGTCCTCCGAGCGACCGCCAGCAGAGCGAGCACTGAGTCAGCGAACTGGTCTCCCTGCCCCATCGTGGCCTGATTTGCTCCGCTGTCAGATGGCACACCTGCATCACCGGCACCCATACGCGCTCCTCGGTTGATGAACACCCCTTGACCAAGAGACGGTGTCGTAGCGGTCGTGCGGCTTCGACGTGCCCTCACGCTAGCGGCCGGCGGTCGGTGGGCTGCCGCTTGGAGCAACCGCGCGGAGGCGCGACGCGGTCTGCGCATTGGGCAATTTTGCTCATTGGGTAGGCGCGAGCATACTGAGGCCGTGGATCGTGGGTTGCGGGACCTCAAGCGTGAGGCGACGGCGCAGGCGCTGGCCAAGGCGGCGTTCGAGCTGACCCGTGAGCGCGGCATGTCGGGGTTCGTCACCGCGGACGTGGTCGAGCGGGCGGGGTACTCGCGACGTACCTTCGCGAACCACTTCTCCTGCAAGGAGGAGGCCGTCGCTTCGGTCGCGTTCGGTGGTGTCGAGGACGCGAGCGCGATCCTGACGGGCCTTCCCGCCGACCTGCCCCTGCTCGATGCCCTGTTGGCCGTGATGAAGACGCAGTTCACCGCGGACGCGTTGGTGAGGATGCGCGAGCTGATGGCAATGGCGCGGCAGTACCCGACCCTGGAGCCTCACGTGCTGGGCGTTCAGCAACGCATGCGCCATACCGCACAGGAGCTCTTGACCTCGGTGGCGGGAGACCGGTACCCCACCGTGTATGTGCCGCTGCTGTTCGGTGCCGTGTACGGCGCCGTGATGGCCGCCCTTGAGGGAACCCTCGGCGTGCAGCTCGGCGACGAAAGCGACCTCAGCCCCGCGTCGATGGACTACACCTCGTTCCTCGACATCACATTCGACTATCTGCGCCACGGCTTCTAGACGCCGCCCCCTGCCCCTCTTGCCCTCAAGGAGCACCACCCGTGTCCACTTTCTTGTACCGGCTCGGACGAACCGCGTTCGGCAGGCCGTGGCTGTTCATTTCGGGCTGGCTCGCCGTCCTCGCCGTGGTCGTCGGGGCGGTCGTTATCAACGGGGTGAGCGTCAGCTCGGAGATGAAGATCGAGGGCACCGAGGCCCAGACCGTGCTCGACCGCGTAGCCGATGAGCTTCCCGCCGCCTCGGGTGGGCAGGCCAGTGTGGTGTTCACCGTGCCGGACGGTCAGCGCCTTGACACCGCGGAGCGACTCGCGGTGATCAGCGACACCGTCAACGACGTCTACGACCTCGAGCAGGTCGTCAACCCCCTTGACCTCGCCACCGGCGCCCCTGAAGAGGGCGCTCCAGACGCTCCGCAGCAGAATGCACCGGGCAACCCGCCGGCCGGGCCGGACCAGGGGCAGGGGCAGGGGCAGGCGCAGGCGCCGCCGTATCAGCCGCTGATCGTGGACGGGAGACCGGTGCCCGGCGTGCTGGTGTCCTCGGACGGTCAGGTCGCGCTGTTCCAGTTCCAGTTCACGGTCGCCTCGACCTCGTTGACTGATGAGCAGGTCAGCTCGGTGGTGGAGGTGGTGGAGGCCGCCGAGCAGGGAACCGGGATCACCGTTCTCCCGAGTGACTCGCTCAAGGCCATCGAGATCCCGGTCGGTATCGGCGAGGTGATCGGTCTCGCCGTCGCCGCCCTGGTGCTGGTGCTCACCCTGGGCTCGCTGATCGCGGCCGGCCTCCCACTGGTCACCGCGCTGGTCGGGGTCGGCATCGGCGTAGGAGGCGCGTACGCGCTCTCGACGACCGTCGAGATGAACTCCGCCACCCCCGTGCTTGGTCTCATGGTCGGCCTTGCCGTCGGCATCGACTACGCGCTGTTCGTCGTCAACCGGCAGCGACGGCTGATCCTGGATCGGGGACTCACCGCGCAGGAGGCGGCCGGCAGAGCGGTCGGCACCGCGGGCAGCGCTGTCTTCTTCGCCGGCCTGACCGTCCTCATCGCGCTGACCGCGCTGACCGTCATCGGTATCGCGATGCTGTCCACGATGGCGCTGGTCGCGGCGTCCACGGTGGCCCTGGCCGTGCTTATCGCGCTGACCCTGCTGCCCGCACTGCTGGGGCTGGTCGGGGAGCGGATCTGCTCGGACAAGGCCCGAGCCCGACGCCGCGCCAAGGTGGAGGCCGAGTCGCACAGTGTCGCTGACCACTGGGTGAAGGGGGTGATCAGGTTCCGGTGGCCCGTCATCGCCGGCGTGGTCGCGATCCTGGGTGTGGCGGCGATCCCCGCGGCCAGCATGAACCTGGGTATCCCCTCCGGTGCGACCGCGAACCAGGACACCGCCGCCTGGCAGAGCTACGAGGCGGTCTCCGAGGGTTTCGGGGAGGGATTCAATGGCCCCCTCCTGGTCACCGCAGAGCCCACCGGCACCGTTGGTCGCGTCACTCCCGAGCTCACCGCGAAACTGATTGGGGAGTTCCAAGACCGAGACGACATCGTGCTGGCCTCACCCGTGGGGGTCAACGAGGCCGGTGACCTGGCCGTGTTCAGCATCATCCCCACCTCCGGCCCCAGCGATGAGGCCACCAGCGACCTGGTGAAGTCACTGCGGGAGCCAGACAACGCGATCGCGCAGGACAATCAGGTGCAGTTGGGCGTCACCGGGTTCACCGCCATCGGCATTGACATGTCCGACAAGCTCGCCGACGTCCTACCGCTCTACCTCGGCATCATCATCGTCCTTTCGGTGCTGATCCTGATGCTCGTCTTCCGCTCGATCATCGTCCCGATCAAGGCCACGGCCGGCTTCCTGCTCAGCATCCTGGCCACCTTCGGCGCCACCACCGCCGTCTTCCAGTGGGGTTGGCTCAGCGAACTCTTCGGGTTCGACACCGGCGGACCGCTCATGAGTTTCATGCCGATCATCGTGACCGGCATCCTCTACGGACTCGCGATGGACTACGAGGTCTTCCTGGTCTCTTCGATGCGCGAGGCACACATCCACGGCCAAGCCGCCCGCCAAAGCGTCGTCCATGGGTTCGACCAGGCCAGCCGGGTGGTCGTCGCGGCCGCCATCATCATGGTCGCGGTGTTCTCCGGCTTCATCTTCAGCCACGACATCATGATCAAGCAGATCGGCTTCGCCCTCGCCGCCGGCATCCTGATCGACGCCTTCATCGTCCGGCTGACGCTGGTCCCGGCACTCATGGCCCTCTTCACCGAGCGAGCGTGGTGGCTGCCCCGCTGGCTCGACCGCCTGCTGCCGGACCTCGACATCGAGGGCGACAAGCTGCTGACCATGCTCAACCAGCAGGCCGAGGCCACCGATCGACACGACCTCGAGGTCCGCAACCTGAGCTATCCGAAAACTCTCTAGCGCTGAACGCCCGGGCACGTTCAATGAGCCCCACCAGACCGACCGGTCTCCGGCGGCACCGTTGACCGCGGACGACCATCGGCGCCGGCGCCTTACTCACCAAGGGATCCCGCGGGAATCAGACCGGCGCTCCAACATTGCCTCCAGCTCGCCGCGCAGGAACGCGATGAAGGCGCCTCGGCCAGTCGACCGCCATCACCGCCGTGCGCGCCGAGCTCGACCGTGGCCCGCTCCAGCGCGGACTCCCAGTGCTTGAGAACCGGGATCCAGGCGGCTGCCAACCATCCCTTACACGTCGCCGTCACTGACCCGGTAGAGCTCGGGCCTCTTGGCTGGTTCGCGCGCCTTGACCGCCATCCGCGTCGCGGTGAGATGGCGCACCGCCCGGAGATCGCTGCCGGACTGACCCGGAGCCCTTCCGCGAGCGCGGCGGAGGTGTGGCGGTCGGCGTCGTCGGCGAGCATGTAGGCCAACACCCTGGCGGGCGTTCGTGGGATCCCGGCTTCGTTCAGGATCCCGGCCATGCCTTCGACCACCCGGAGCAGCGCCTCGCTCTCGTCCTCCCAGCCGCTCAGCATCGGCCGGCGGGCCAGGTCCGTCCGGCTGTGACCGCCCGTCGCGGCCGTCATCGGGTCCTGTGAGCCCCTCGAGACCTTGCTCGCTGCGCTCTTCCCGGCGGCGTCAGTCCCCGCGCCGGGGATGCCGATGTCTCGCGAGGTAAGCGCGCGCTGGGTATCGGCGCCACCTCGGCTGCCCGGGCACTCCAGCCACGCCCCCGCGTGACCGCAAGCAGCGTGGCGGCGTCGGCGTCCCTCGGCAGGTCAAGGAATCCACGAGCGGGCGGCGGGCCTTGGAGGCGTCCGGGCTGTCTGTCTGTGACTCAAGGTCCGGTGTGTTTCTCAATGTCGGTGCGCGCGCGCCTCCAGGTCCGGGACCGGCCGGGACGGGCAGGCCCGTCCTTGAGGTGCGCTGGATCGCGTTGGCGCAGGTATTCCTCGAGGTCGCCCAACCCGCGGGCGATGTCCCGACGCAGCCTGCGTTCGGCAAGGAACCGGGGGCGGGGCGGAGGATGGTCGCGCACCCACTCCGTATACATGAACTGCCCCATGCACCAGCATGCACCGAACGCGACGCTGCCAGCGAGCAGTGTCCACCACACCACAGCCAGCAGGTCCACCAGCGCGTTCGCCAGGTGTTGCCACGCCAGCCCGAACGGATCTCCGTATCTCACCTGCCTCACCTCCCGGCGTGGCGGCCGAACCCGGGGACGCCCATCTCCGTGGCCGCAGCGGCACCACCCACCGTACGCCGAAATGCATAGGAGGAAAAGGGTAGAGCCGCGCAGCCGCCAGTGCACCGCCGCCGCGCTCCCTGTCACAGGCTGCCGGGCTATCGATGGCGCTTTCGTTGCGGTCTCCCAATGGCTGCCAGACAGGCTGCCAGACAGGCGGGCGTTCGCCGAGCCCGGAGTCGGCCTGGCGGGAAGACGAGGGGTCGCCCAGAGCCATGACGCGGGGTCTCTCCACCCGCAGAGTGCCGCTTCGTCGATGCGCTCAGGTCCGACGTCGCCCGCGAGGACTTCACGACGTGGTGGTCACCACGGCGACGTTCGCGGCCAGGCCGGCAGCCTCACTTTGCCGCCGCAGGTGTCCGCCGGGTGCAGCGGTTGCTACAGGCACCCGTGATCTGCAGTCGCGGCACTCGGCCTGCCCGGTCTCCCGGGCCATCGACCGGCGTTTGGCCTGAGGCCTCGCCGGCGCCTGAGCCGATGTCGCCCCGATGTCGTTTGAGCGACGTTCCGTCTCGGGCGCTGTCGTCCGAGACTGTAGGGAGGAGCGTACCGGCCTAGCGGATGATGCCCAGCACTTTGGCGGCGGCGCTGGCGGAGGACAAGGTTGGTGGGGTATGACGCAACCTGCTGGTGAAACGGGGCACCGCGAGCGGCGGCCCGCGAGCACCGTCCGCGCACGACCAGGGCGCCGCCCGGGGCACAGTTCGGCACGCGAGGAGATAGCGCGGGCAGCACGCGAGCAGTTCGCCACCGAAGGCTACGACCGAGCCAGCCTCAGGGCGATCGCAGCACAGGCCGGCGTGGATGCCGCCCTCGTGGCATACTTCTTCGGCTCAAAACGACAGCTGTTCGACGAAGTCGTCCACATTTCTTCCGATTCGCCCGCGCTCATCGCGCGGCTCCTGGACGGGGACTCGAAGCGCGTCGGCGAACGGCTGGCGAGACTGCTCATCGAGGCACTCGACGAGCAAGACCGGCAACAGCGCATCGTCGGAACCATCCGCACCGCCGCGGTGGAAGCCGACACCGCTCGCATGATCGGCGACAAGTTCGCCAGTGAGCTGCTGGAACCGGTCGTGTCCCAGCTCGGCGCCGGGCAGGCACCATTGCGCGCGGCGCTCGTGATGTCGCAGATCCTGGGCCTCGGCCTGGCTCGCCACGTCATCGGTCTTGAGGATCTGACGTCGGCCAGCCAAGACGAGCTGGTGGCCGCGCTTGCTCCCACGTTGCAGCGCTACCTGGTCGGCGACATCACCTGACCGGCGTCCGGCCGGTCCCAGGACCTAGCCCCCATTGATCCGCGTCAGCCCGCAGGTACGCCGCCGGGGCGCCCATCGCATGGAACCTGCTGAACCGGCCCCATGGGGAGTAGCAACGCCTACCCCGGCGCCACCCCGTCTCCGGCCACGCGGAAAATTTGGGGTTGGGACTCCCAGCCCTCCCAAGGTTATGGTTGGTACATGCAATTAGCTGGATCGGAGACCGACCTGGTCTCGGTCGAGGCCATCGAGCAGGAGCTGACGTTGTTGGTACGGCGGGCTCAGAAGGTGCATCTGCGCGGTGGCCCGACCGAGCAGGTCGTGGAGAGGGCCGCCTACGGGATTCTCGCGTGGCTCCATGACGCCGGCCCGCTGCGGCCCAGTGAGCTGGCAGCGCATTTCCATCTGGACGCCTCGACGATCAGCCGACAGGTCGGCTCCCTGGAGCAGGCCGGCCTGGTCACGCGCGCACCGGACGCCGAGGACCGACGCGCTCTCCGGCTGCGACTCACCGAGCACGGCCAGAAGGTGCTGAGCACGACGCGGGCGGAACGGCGCGCCGTTGTCCGCAGCCTGCTCCGGTCGTGGTCGCCGCAGGATCTGGCCAGCTTCGCCTCCCTGCTCGCCGCGTTCAACGCCGGCCTGGACGAGCACCTGACCGGAGATCCGCACACGGTTCAGGGGAGTCAGCGGTGAGCACCCCGTCCTCCCCGGATGCCGATCTGCCTGGGGCGCCGGACGAGCAGGTGATGCCGGAGCTGACTCACCGGCAGATCCTGACCGTTCTGGTGGGGCTGATGTTGGGCATGCTGGTCGCTGCGCTGTCCCAGACGATCGTGGCCACCGCGTTGCCCACGATCGTCGGTGAGCTCGGCGGTCAGGACCAGCTCGCCTGGGTCGTCTCGGCCACGTTGCTGACCTCGACCGCCTCCACCCCGATCTGGGGCAAGCTGTCGGACCTGTACGGCCGCAAGATCATGTTCCAGGCCGCGATCGGGATCTTCCTGCTCTCTTCCCTGGCCTCCGGGTTCGCCCAGAACATGGGACAGCTGGTCGGGTTCCGGGCCGTGATGGGACTCGGCGTGGGCGGGCTGATGGCGCTGTCTCAGGCGATCATCGGCGACGTGGTCAGTCCTCGCGAACGGGGCCGCTACCAGGGTTACATCGGCTCGGTGTTCGGGTTGGCCACCGTCGCCGGACCGCTGCTCGGCGGCTTCCTGGTCGAGCACCTCTCGTGGCGGTGGACCTTCTGGGTCGGGATCCCCATCGGCCTCGCCGCCCTGGTGGTCACCGAACGGGTGCTGCAGCTGCCGTTCCCCCGACGTCGGCACGCCATCGACTGGCTGGGAGCGTTCTTCATCGTCGCCGGAATCAGCGGGCTGCTGCTCATGCTCTCACTCGGCGGCAAGGAGTTCGCCTGGAACTCTGGCTGGACCTACGGACTCACTGCGGTGGCGCTGCTGATGCTGGCGCTCACGGTGTGGCAGGAGCGCCGGGCGGTCGAACCGATCATGCCGCCGCGACTGTTCACCAACCACACCTTCGTCATCACCAGCCTGGCCGGCTTCGTCGTCGGGGTCGCGATGTTCGGCGCAATCATCTTCCTGCCGCAGTACCTGCAGATCGTCAAGGGCGAGTCCCCCACCGCCTCGGGGCTGCTGACCCTGCCGCTGATGGTCGGCCTGCTGGCCACCTCGATCGGATCGGGGCGGCTGATCACCCGCACCGGCCGCTACAAGATCTTCCCGGTCGTCGGCCTGCTGGTCGCCGCCGGGGGCCTGACGCTAATGAGCCGGCTGTCGGTGGACACCTCGCTGTGGCTGGCCGGGGTGTTCATGTTCATCACCGGCGCCGGCATCGGGATGGTGATGCAGGTCCTGGTGCTGGCGACCCAGAACGCGGTTCCTCACGCCGACCTCGGCGTGGCCACCTCCGGGGCGACCTTCTTCCGGTCGCTGGGCGGCGCGATGGGAGTGGCGGTCTTCGGCGCGCTGCTCACCCACCGGCTCCGCGAGACCATCCCCGCCCAGCTGCGGGCGGCCGGGGTGAGCGCCGAGCAGATGCCCACCAGGTCCGCCACCCAGGGCAGCCCCGAGCAGATCGCGGCGCTGCCCGAGCCCATTCACCTGGCGGTCATCACCGGGTTCGCCGAGGCGCTGCAGACCACGTTCCTGGCCGCCGTACCGTTCGCGGTCCTCGGGTTCGTCATCCTGCTGTTCCTGCGGGAGACCCCGTTGCGACAGACCCGGGGACACACCTCCGGTGAGGACCTGGCCGCCGCGTTCGAGACCTCGGTCGACCCCGACGCACATCTCGCCGACGACGAACCGCGGCCCGAGAATCCCCCGCGCCCGGGGAGACCACCCCACGGTCGCTAGGCAGGCCCGGTCCCCGGGCGTCCGTGCCCGTCGGCCGCGAGGATGTGTAGCGCCTCGTCCGCATGGGCCTCCATCCGCAGCTCACTGCGCACCACCCCCGTACCCGGCGGTCCGAGCCGATCACGAAGGTGGTCCGCCGCGGGGTAACCCGGGAGATTCCGCTGGATGCCGTAGGCGGAGGCGACGGCCCCTTCGGTGTCGGAGAGCAACGGGTACCCGAGCTGATGTGCGGCGTCGAACTCCCGCCGCTGCTCATCCGAGGTCGAACAGCGGGTCGGTCAGGGTGAGCCCGAGCCGCGCGCCGGCCCAGCCGAAACAGGGTCAGCATCATCAGCGCCGCCCCGGCCCAGAGCCAGGTCTTTGAGGATGGGTCTGCTCCATCATCCGCTGCTGCGGATCTTCCATGCCCCACGGGCCTGCATCACCACGCCCGTGGGAACCAGGAAGACGACCAGGAACTGTGCGCCCAGCTGGGCGGGGTCGCGGAATCGCTCCCAGTCGGTGCAACGGACCTCGGTGGAGTCCTCCGAGCACGGTGGCCGGCCAAGGTCAAGCGCAGCGGCCAGTCGGTGTGGAGCCACTGCGAGGGACCAGACTGCTGCCCGATCGTGAACATATCGTGCTTGGTGGGCAGCCTGCCCGGCGGCGCGAACCACACAAGCCTGCGGTAGCCCTCAAGGAGGCGGACTCGGTCGTCAGGACCATCCTCTCCACGC
Source organism: Nocardioides sp. (assembly GCF_036405735.1). Classification (GTDB taxonomy): domain Bacteria; phylum Actinomycetota; class Actinomycetes; order Propionibacteriales; family Nocardioidaceae; genus Nocardioides. Next base: position 78,600 of record NZ_DASWXC010000109.1, on the reverse strand, counting down.
GGCCGGCGCCCGGATGCCGCGACACCTCACGAACCCGCCGGTTCGACGGTAGGTGCCGCCCGACGGGCGCAGCACCGTCCCACGAGGAGGAATCGTCAGCGGTGGTTGCGCGGCTTTCGCAGCATTGACGGGCCTCGACCGGGTCCGGCAGGCCCTTGCGGCCGTCGCAGATCAGGGAGAAGCACATCGGCCACGCCGCTGTTTCTTCAGGTGCTGTGCGTGGACGTCTGGAGTGACTTCGGCTCCTCGCGCTTCTCGTCGCCGTGACCCGGCCACCATGCGGCGTGGCCGATCATGGCGGTCAGTGCCGGTGTGAGGAACATGGACATGACGAAGGCAGCGAGCACGATGCCGACCGAGAGCGCGAAGCCCAGCGAGACTATGAGCGTGTTGCCGCTCAGCATCAGCGATGCGAAGGTGCCCGCAAGGATCACGCCCGCGGCAGCGACGGTGGGACCGGCGTGCTTGACCGCCTCCGCGGCCGCCGCGTGTGGGTCCTTTCCCTCGCGCGCTTCCTCGCGCAGCCGGGCGATCATCAAGATGTTGTAGTCGGTGCCCAGCGCAGTCACGAACAGGTAGATATAGATCGGCAGCAGGAAGATCAGGCCGGGCTCACCCAGGATGTGCTGGAAGACAATGACCGTGGCACCGAGGGTGGCAGCGAATCCGAGGCCGACAGCACCCATCAGATACCACGGTGCCACCAGGCTCCGCAGGAGCAGCGCGAGGATCAAGAGGATCAAGCCACCTGCGACCGGGAATACCACGCTGTAGTCGCGTGCCATCGCTTTCTGAAGGTCTGCGAAGATCGATGGGGTGCCGCCGACGTACGCTTTGGTGCCGTCGGGCGCCGCGGCGTGCGCGGCCTCACGGACTGGGCCCTTGATGGCCTCGAGCGCGGCGTCGGAGGCGGGGTCGTCGTCCAGGATCAGGGAGAATTGCGCGGTGGTGCCGTCCTCGGAGAGCTGACCCGGGAATGCTTGGGCCACGCCCTCAGCCCTCTCCAGCTCCGAGCCGAAGGCCTTCAGTGCGGATTCCTCCAACCGGCCGTTGTCGGCGGAGAGGATCACCGGGATCGGCTCGCTCGCGCCAGCGGCGAAGTGGTCCTGGAACGTCTGCAGCGCCTCCGTGGACTCGACGTCGTCGGGCAGGCTGGCGGTGAAGTCGAACGACGGGTTGAAGCTCACCGCGAACATCGCCAGGCCTCCCAGGGCCAGCCCCGAAACCAAGGCGAACCTCCCCGGCCGCCGCCCAAGTGCGTCCCCGATGCGATTGAAGCGGCCGCCCTCGGGTTCCCGGCGCCACCTCCTGGACGGCCAGAAGAGCCCGCGGCCGATGACCGTGATGACCGCCGGCACCAGGGTCAGCGCCGCGACGAGAGTCACGGCCACCGCGATCGCGAGCGCCGGTCCGATTGCTCTGAAGATACTCAGTGTACTCAGCAGCAGGGCCAGGAAGGCGACGATGACCGCGCCGCCTGCCGATGCGATCGCCTCACCGGCGCGCTCCATCGCGTGGACGACGGCCGCTGGGGTGTCAGCGCCCTGACGCAACCGCTCGCGGTAACGGAAGAGGAAGAACAGGATGTAGTCGGTGCCGATGCCATAGAGAACGACGAACAGGATCACCTCGATCGAAGAATCCGCCCGGAGGTCGAACACCTCGTTGGCCCAGGCGATCAGACCGGTGGCGATGGTGCCGGCCAGGGCCACCACGGCGATCGGCATCACGCAGATGATCACGCTGCGGAAGATCACCGCGAGCAGCAACAAGATCAGAAGGATCGTGGCCGCGCCGACGATCATCAGGGTCTGCTCACTCGACTCCTGGGAGTCCAGTCCCTGGAGGACGGACCCGGTGGACTGCACCTGCAGATCCGTCCCTTCAACCGACGACTCGACGTCGTCCCGGAGCCGCTCCCCGTCGGTGAACGCCGCCGGGTTAAAGCCGGTAGCCCCTTCCGCCAAGCCGATGATGCCAATCTGAACCAGGCCATCCTCGGACAAGTTCGGCCGTCCCTGCGGGTCGACCGTGACCACCCGCTGAGCGAACGTCTCGGCCCCCAACTTCGGGCCGAGTTCCTCCGCAATCCGGTCGACGTCGCCCTGGTCCTCCTCGGTCAGCACCCCCCCGTCCTGGCGCTCGAACACCAGGATCGCGGCCGGGGTGGTCGCGCCGGGGAACTTCTCCGACTGCAACTCGGTCGCCTTGATCGACTCATAATGGTCAGGCAGGAACTCCGCCTCGTCCGTGGTCGTCTGCAGCGCCGGCGCCAAAGAGACCACCACAATCGCCAGGACCACCCAGGCGCCGATGACGTACCAAGGACGACGGACCACGAGCCCACCCAGCGCGGAGAACATGGCGCAACCCTAGTCGGCACATGGAACCACTCGGGGCAATCACCGCCAGGCCAGCGGTGATGGCCCAGACGGGACGGACGTCCGAGTTCACCATCTGGCCGGTACGGCGTACTGCTGAGCGGTTCCAGGTCTCACCAGCCGCTGCATCGAAGTGGGCTGCCCGGTATCGAGCGGGCCAACCGACGACGGACGCCTCCTCGCGGCCGACGTCCTGCCCAACCCGCACCACGCAGCGGCTCGAGCGGCGCCTCGTGAAGCTGCGCTCCTCCCGCCGTTGGTGACCGCACCGGTAGCACCACCCTGGTGTTCCTTGCTCCTCCACCGTTGGTCGGGTGATGGCCTGTTACCGCACGTGCCTGTTGATCCAACATCGACCCTGGTGCCGGTCCGGCTGGTGGGCGGCACCCAGTCGGTCGGCTCGGCGACTTGCGCACCCTCACGGGCCACGCCATCACTATCGAGCCAGGCCTGGTCGGGAATCGTCTCGGTGGCGGTCCGCACGCTCTCCTGAGCGATGAACCCGACCGAGTACTCCAGGTCAGCCTGCACCGTGGTCGATAGCCGGGCACATCGGGTGAGGACCCGAAACCGCGCTTGTAGGTCGATTCGGCGGCCTCCTTCTCGGAGTGGGCACCGACCAGGGTGGCGCGTCGAGGTCGACGATGACCTGCCCGCCGCAGCGCCGACCGTGGACCCCGGCCAACGGCCGGCGGCGTGACTAGACCCGGGCGCGCGCGTCCGCGCGGGCGTGCCGGATGGCGAGCATCGCGGCGTGGGGGTCCCCAGTGCCGCGAAGACCCGTGAGACCGTTGCGCCAGAGGCGACCGTGCCGAACACCTCGGGCTGAGCTCGGACCGCGGCCACGTCGGCCAGGCAGTCCCCACCCAGCGCGACCGCGGGCGCCACATCGAGCAGAATCCGGCCCGAGTCACGCACCTTCCCCACGCCGCACGGCGAGGGCGCCTTGGACAAGCTACGGCCCAGGCCGCCGACCCGGATCGCCTTTTTCACCAACAGCGCACCCGAGATCAGCGACTCGCGGACGGGATCAACGAGCAGACTCGGAACGTGCTTAGGCTCCACCTAGGCGGCACCGGTCATCCAGGCCTCGGTGGCCCCTCAGCTACGAGGATGCGCAGCGCCTCGTCCGCGTGGGCCTCCATCCGCAGCTCTCTACGGATCACCCCCCGCACACGACGGTCGGAACCGATCACGAAGGTGCTCCGCCGCGGCGGCAACCCGGGAAGACTCCTCTGGACGCCGTAGGCGGAGGCCACGGTCCCATCGGCGTCGGAAAGCAACCGGTACCCGAGGTCATGCTCATCGTCGAACTGACGCTGCCGAGCAACCGTGTCGCGGCTGATCCCGACCCTGGTCGCACCGGCCGCCTCGAACTCCGCGGCCAGGTCACGAAAATGACAGCTCTCCGCGGTGCACCCTCGACTCATCGCCAACGGATAGAAGAACACCACCACCGGGCCCGCCTCCAGCAGCCGGCTCAGCCGAACCCGAGTCTGATGCTGGTCGGGCAGTTCGAAGTCCGGGGCAAGGTCACCGACTCCCACCTGCCCGCTCATCGACTGCACGCGATCTGGGCGGTTCGGGTCGGGACGCTGGGCATGGCGCGCTCAGTCCAGGTCGAACAGCGGGTCGGTCAGGGTGAGGCCCAGTTCCGGGCCGGCCCAGGCGAAAAGGATCAGCACCATCAGCGCGGCCCCGGCCAGCGCCAAATCTTTGAGGAACTGGGTCTGCTCCATCATCCGCTGCTGCGGATCTTCAATGCCCCACGGGCCGTGCATGACCACGGCCGTGGGAACCAGGAAGACGACGAGGAACAGTGCGCCCAGGTCACCCCAAGCACCCAGCAGGACCATCAGTGCGCCGGCCACGATCAGCAGCCCCGACCCGAACACCACCGCTGGCGCCAGCGCCTGAGGCACCCCGCGAGAGGCGGTGTACTGAGCCATCATCTTGGTCTGGGTCAGGTGCCCGAAGCCCGACATCAAGAACAACACGCAGAACAGGATGCGCCCCACCAACACGACTACGTCCACGGTCACCCTCCAGACCCCTTCACGTGACGATGCGGACCGGGACTGAGCCGTCCGGCCCAACAGCTCCATCCTAGACCGCTGACTTATGAAAAGTAAGTACGAACCATAAGTGACCCGAAGGAGCGCCCGGCCTTGACATGACTCCGGCGAGTCTGTGTCCGACCGACCGCAGGTTTCCGTGTGACGGATCAAGACGTCATCATGGACGCGTGACCGAGCAGAACAGGACCTCCGGACAATGGCCGCCCGGTCACTGCCCGCGCCTGCAGCACGCTCTGGAACTCATCGGCGGCAGATGGACCGGCAGCATCCTGCTCGCCGTGCTCGCCGGAGCCCGGCGGTTCAGCGACATCCGCATGGCCGTTCCGGGCGTCTCGGACCGGATGTTGTGTGACCGGCTGCGCCGGCTGGAGGCCGAGGGACTCCTCGAGCGCCACGCGGAGAAGGACCCGAGCCTGGTGGGTTATGACCCCACCGAGGCGGGCCAAGCCCTCGTCCCCATGCTCCGCGCGCTCGCGGACTGGACGACACGGTGGAGCAGCGGCTCCGAACACGAACCCGACACCCGGCCCGACCAGTGAATCCAGCGCCGCTGCCATGAGACGGCGTCGTGGCCGACCACACCTTCGAGCCGGCACGTCGGCGGTGCCGGGATCGCCTCGGCGGCGCTATCGCCGCCGTCACCCACAAGCGCTACGGGTGCTGCGTTACCTCGTCGGCGCACCCACAGCTGACGGTCACCGACCGAGCGGCGGTACTGATCGACGTCCCCGCTGGATGCAGGCACGGCGGGGAGTCAAGAGGAGCGAAGGCTGTTCCTCGCCACCGGCCCGACCGGCCCGACGGGTCCCTGGTGGGAACGTCTGCAGCGGTGTGCGTGAACGTCGATCACCTCGGCCGGGGTACGCTGTGACCGCAGCATGGGACTCGTGAACAAGTCATCACGCCGTCGGCCCGCTACAACGCGTCAGTTGCGGTTCGACGCGCGGATGGCTCCTTGACATGCTTCGGACCGCTCTTCGCTCTGGGCGGTACGCGTGTTGGCTCTCCACGAGGTTGCCATCACGGCTGTCTGAAGACGCCGCGCGCTGGATCCGTGCGTGTGTCCGGGCGGCCCAGCGATGCCCGGCGAGTACGGCGCCTGCCGGACCGGTCTGGGCGATGAGTGCCCAGCGGTCACGCCTCAACCAGAATCGGGCCCGCGGTCACAGGGCTTTGACCGCGGGGCTGAGGGCGGCAATGGCCAGGGGCTCACCGGAAGTCTCGACCACGGCGGCGTTCTGGCGGCCGCTGAAGTACAGGACGAGTTCACTGGGCCGACCTCTCACGGTGGCCCCAGCCCCGGTTCCGAAGGTCCGCCGTCGGCCGTCTTGTGACTCCAAACGCAGGCAGAAGGGCCGCATACCGCGCGCTGAGTGGCGTCCGAGGAAGGCGAGCATGCCCCAGGACAGGTCCTCGAGCTCCTCGTTCGGTTTCCGCGCAGGCAGGCCGTTTGCGCGTCGCACGTCCTCGTGGTGAATGAAGAACTCGAGGCCGTTGAAGAGTTTGCGCAGCCCTGGAGCCCGCAAGAATACCGGAGGGCCAGAGCGGAGACGCGCTATCAGACTACGGACGTCGTCGGGGTTCTCAATGCGCGCTCGCGTCCGGCGTACCGGGTGCTCCCGCGCGTCCAGGTGGACCGCCAAGTCGAGGGTTGTCCAGCCTTCGCACAGGGTGGGAGCCCCGGGCCCGAGGGCAAGCAACAAGTCGCACAGTGCCAGCCTTTCCCGTTGGTCCAGCGGCATCGCCATGTGACGAGGATACGTCGCCCGGACGCCATGTCTGCCGCGCGATGACCAGCGGGGGTCCGCCCGCCGCCGTGCCCCTCAGCGGCCCACCTGGTAGCGGACCAACTGGTGGCGCGGGTCGTAGCGCGGTTCAGCGCTGGGCCAGATGATCGGTGAGCCAGGAGACGACCTCGCCGGTGATCTCGTCGCGGTTGGTCTCGTTGAAGATCTCGTGCCGGGCGCCGGGGTAGATCCGCACCGTGACGTCGGTGAGGCCCGCTTCGCGGTAGCGCTGGCCCAGCAGGTCGACGAGCTGACCGCCGCCACCGCCGACAGGGTCGTCTTCCCCCGCCGCCAGCAGCAGCGGCAGGTCCTGGCGGATCCCGGCGAGGATCTGGGGGTCGGCCAGCCTCGCTGCGTGGGCGAAGAGCATCGGGATGGTCTCGGGCGGGGTGTCGAAGCCGCACCACGGGTCGGCGACATAGGCGTCGACCTCGGCCTCGTCGCGGGAGAGCCACTCATAGCCGGTGCGGTGCTCGAAGCCAGTGTTGAAGGCCTCGAGCCCGGCGGGGGCGTCTGCCGGGGCGTCGGCGAGCGCTCCGGCCAGGGCATCGAGCGCGGTTGAACCCGAGAGTACGACGCCGTCGTACTGGCCGGAGTGGTCGATGATGACCGACTGGGCGGCGAAGGAGCCCATCGAGTGGCCGATGAGGAAGATCGGCAAGCCGGGGTACGCGGCCGAAAGCTGGGCTCCGTACTGCGCGACGTCCGCGATGAGACCGTCCCAGCCGGCCTCGCCGAAGTCGCCAAGGTGGTCCTGGCCGGTGCGGCCGTGGCCGCGGTGGTCGGTGGCGAAGGCGAGGAAGCCGGCGGCGTTGAGGGCGCGGGCGAGCCGGTCATAACGGGCGCCGTGTTCGGCCAGGCCGTGGGCGATCTGGACGGCGCCCCGCGGGGCCTCACCGGCGCCGGTCCAGGCATAGTTCGTGATCGTGAGGCCGTCGGCCGCGGAGATGAATGAGGACTCGGTGGCCCGGGTCTTGGTCATGGCTCGAGGGTAGCGCTGCCCCGGCCCACGGGGCTGGGCCATCACGCCAGGATGAAGACATGACGGTCGTGACGCTCAGCCCCAACTCAGCGACGAGGTCGTCGCCGCTGTCAAGGGGGGCCACGCCTTGGCGGCAGCCCGGTCGTGCCAACGGGTCGAGTGGTCAGGCGTTGTCTCCCCTCACCCCACCGAGGCCCGCCCCGAGTCGTCGTGGTGGTGGCGTGGCCGACGTGGCACGGGCCAGCCCCAGACGGCGAGAAGCAGAACGGCCGCTCGAATGCGTGGAGCCTTCACCCCGGGCGGACTCGTTGCACCCGATCGCGGCCGACGCCGCTCCTGATCGGCGCCCGGAGACAGTCGCCGCCTTCTCCGCACAGGCATGCCCGCGAAAGTTGAAAAGGGGCAGCATGCACGCTCACTGACCGTGCTGAGCGTCCCACGATCTCCGGCTGCGCCCGGACGACCGAGACGTCGGCCCCGGCCAGGCACCACCGCGGCGCCGCCACCGCTCGGTTGCCGTTCACCGGGGCGGGTAACCCCGGGGTGCGCAGCCAATATCACAGCTGGATCCGGCGCTCAGCGTAGCCGCGGCTACGCCGGCCGAAGGGGCGTGGAGCGGGGTCGAGGTGGCTCCACAGGGACCCAGCGCTGACCTGGCGAACGAGGCCAGGCACCTCGCATGCCGATCACGCGTGGGCACGAGGTGTGCTGGTGGCCAACCCGCTGCCGCTGAGCCACCGCAGGCATCCACGGGAGCTCAAAGACGCAGGGGACGGATCGGGGCGAAGACCAACGACGGGTCGGCGAGCCACTCCTCCGTCGACAGCACGTCAACGTAGAGCTCGATCTCGTGCCCGTCGGGGTCGGCGATGTAGAGCGAGTGGGTGACCGTGTGGTCACTGGCTCCCTCAATCTGCACCCCGTGCTCGGTCAGGTGACGCACGACCTCGCGCAGGTCGTCGTCGTTGTCGCCGACCTTCAGGCCGAAGTGGTACAAGCCCACCCGGCGCCCCGTGGGCATCGCCGCCGCGGCCGAACCGACCTCGATGAGCAGCAGCTCGTGGTGGGTGCGTCCAGACGAGAACGCCGCCGCGGGGACCGGCAGAGGCACCTCCCCGCGAATCTCGGTCCAACCAAGCACGTCTCGGTAGAACCGGCGGGACCGCTCCAGGTCCCGGACGTAGAGCACCAGGTGGCCCAGCTCGTGGATGCGCATGAGGGTCGACTCCGATCTTCGTCCAACTGGTCCCGGACCCGACGGCCCGGATACCGGTCACACCGGCATCCTGTCAGCACGGCCGGTCAGGCCGGACCACTCCGTGCGTACTCGAACGAGGCACCCACGATCTGGAAGACCAGCTCTGCCTCCTCCGCATCGCGCGGGGCGTAGACCATCACCGCACCCGCGCTGATCAGGCCGCGGCGGGCGACCGGGTGTTGCTCTGCCCACCCCGCCTCGATCACGCGGGAGGCGACGTCGGGCGGCAGTACCAGGTGCAGCGAGTGGTCCGGGGCGGGATGCAGGTGAGCGAACTCGGCGCCCACCATGAAGGCCTCGGCCGGGCCCTGCGCGGCACCTGTCGGCAGGGTCAGGGCGCGGGCTCCGGGCACCGAGATCATGCTGGGGCGCCAGACCACCCCCGGCAGCTGGGCGAGCCGTTCCTCCAGGAGGCGGCGCGGCCCATCGTCGTCAGGTTGTTGATCCAGCTGGGTGTGCGGGTTGCTCAACGTGGCCCGCGGCCTGTCGCCCCTGCGGGCAGGCAGGTCCGCCAGTGGACCGGTCAGCGGGCCGGTCACAGCAGGAACAGGAGGCCGAGGTCCACCAGGCCCAGGTCGTCTTCGGCGGCGAAGAACGCGAACACGGCCAGCGCGGCGCCCGCCAGGGACCGTATCGTGAGGAACTGGGTCTGCTCGTTGGCCTCCCGCGCCGGGTCAGCCTCGTGCCAGAAGCCGTGCATCAGCACCGCCGTCGGCACCAGGAAGGCGACCAGCAGCAGCGCGCCAAGGTCCGGCCAGACACCGACGGACACCATCAGGCCGCCCAAGATGACCACGCCACCGGGGACGGGCACCCACAACCCCGCTGCCGGCACAACCTTGCTCGCCCCGTAACCGGTCACTATCTCCCGCTGGGCGAAGTGGCCGATCCCGGCCCCGAGAGACCATAGAGAGAAGATCCGGCCGGAGAGGCCTAGAACGTCCATGAGAGCTCCTCGCATGCGAAGTAGATACTTACCCTTTGTAAGGAACCCAACGAGTATCCTCCCGACAACGGAGCAGGCAAGAGTCAAGGCCCGGCGACTCGTGGGCCACGGAGGGTGCGAACCGCGGGTTCCTGACCCTGTCCGAGAACGCCAGCTGACCAGTAACCGCGCGGGTACCCTGACCCGCATGCCGTACCGTCGCTGGACCCGGCTCGGGATAGTCGCCGTGGCCACCCATCTCGGCTACGAGTTAGCCGTCGGGGCCGGGGTGCCCGGTGCCCCGAGGCTCGGCCTGCGGCCCGCCCTCGCCGGGTACGCCCTCGGAACCGCCGGCGCCTACCGGGCCGCCGGTCGTCTCCCCGGGCCGCGCGGAGACCGTAGGTTCGCGGTCGCGAACGGGCTGTTCGCGTCCGCGGTGATCTCGCACTATGCGAGCTGGCCGCGGACGACCTGGCACGGACTTCCCTGGCTGGTCGAGTGCGAGGGAATCGAGGGCGCCCTGATCGCCCCCTACAACATGGTGCTCCAGGTGTCGGCCGTGGCTGCCGTGGGCGGACTCGGCGAGAACCTCAGCGCCTGGCGGTGGGCGGTCGCGGCCGGCCTGATCGCCGTGCCGGCACTGCGATGGCTGACCCCACGAGAGTACGCCCGCCTGCTGGAGCAAGCGGCCGCCCAGCCGCGCTGGTGGAACCGACGGCTGGCAGTCCGGGTGCGAAGCAGCGCGTGAAGAGGACGGGCAGCACGGATGTCGCACGCCAGTTCCCGCTCGGAACGCGATGCAGGCTCCCGCCTCCACACATCCCGGTAGGAAGCCCCGCCGCGGGCGCCGGCAGCCGGAGCGGCCCCGGTCACGGTCGTATCCCGGGCCGCCAGTCGGCGTCGTCGGGCGGCGCCGGAATGACGACGCCTTTGCCACTCGTCGCGCGCGTCTAATCGCTTCTCAAATGGTTCACGAGCCACGCAGTCCGTCCGCGCACGCCATTAGGCTCATCGAGAAGTTGGCTCCACGTGATCGCTCGACGGTTCGCGGACGACATAGGTGACCGAGGCCACTGAACCGACGCAAGCAAGGAGACTCACCGGCACCAACCGCAACAACCGGCACCCCTCCGGGCCAATGGCACCAACGACTGCCGGCCCAACAGAGACGAAACCCCAGATCGAAGACCCGGGGTCAGTCCCTCACGTGCGCGAGAGGGGAGTTGAACCCCCACGCCCTTTCGGACACTGGCACCTGAAGCCAGCGCGTCTGCCGTTCCGCCACTCGCGCGTGAAGCAGTCCGAAGGTTATCCCAGCCGCGAGGGATCACCCAAACCGGCGTACCGCGAGCTGTCTGCTCGTCGAGGTATGCAGACGAATGCGCGCTTCCCGCGCGGAGTTCCGCACGGGGAGTGCCCACCCGGCTGCATACCTTGCCGAACACACCGACGCCGGCGACCTGCCCGACGGCGCGGCCCGAGGCACCCGTCGGGGCCACCCCGTTACGATCGAGCGAGCCCGACCCGCACGCCGGGCTGTCTCGGCATGACCGGGTACCGGCGGGCACGGGTACGACACGCACGAGCGACACGCATCAGACGACGGCACAGGCGAGGAGGCGCGGTGAGCGGGCTGCAGAGGTTCGAGCAGCGCCTGGAGCAGGTCATCTCGGGCGTCTTCGCCCGGGCGTTCCGCAGCGCCGTACAGCCGGTGGAGATCGCCGCGGCGCTGCAGCGCGAGTGCGACAACAACGCGCAGGTGCTGTCACGACAGCGGCGGCTGGTGCCCAACGACTTCCACATCGAGCTGTCGGCCACCGACCTGGAGCGACTGCGCCCGTTCGACTCCGCGCTGGTCGACGACCTGAGCACCCAGCTGCACGACCACGCCGACGCCCAGGGCTACGTCTTCCCCGGTCCGGTCACCATCGACTTCGAGGCCGCCGACGACCTGACGACCGGACGGTTCCGGATCCGCAGCGGGGCGAAGGCCCAGGTCACCGGCTCGCCGGACTTCCAGGCCACCGACACCCGGATGACGCGGGCACGGGCGGTCCTGGAGGTCAACGGCACCCGGCACCCGCTCGACGGACCGCTGGTCATCGGCCGTGGCTCCGAGGCCGACCTGCGCATCAACGACCCCGGCGTCAGCCGCCGGCACGTGGAGTTCCGTGTCGGCACCGGCCCGGTCCCGCGGATCGAAGTGCGTGACCTCGGGTCCACCAACGGGATGCTCGTCAACGGCCAGAAGCTGGGCAGCGCGGTGCTGGGCGACGGCGCCGAGGTCCGCATCGGCAGCACCGTGCTGACCGTCCGGATCGTCGAGGAGCCGGTGACGGGAGCCGACGGCCGTGTCTGAGCTGACCCTCTTCCTCATCCGGATCGCCTACCTGGCGATCCTGTGGATCTTCGTGCTCTCCGTGGTCTCAGTGATCCGCTCGGACATGTTCGGCGCACGGGTGCCCGACGCGGGCCGCGCGCCGGCGCGGCAGCGGTCCAAGGGGCCGTCGAAGAGCAAGCCCGCCAAGCCGCGTCGCGGCGCGCCGACCCACGTGCTGGTCGTGGAGGGGCGCAACGCCGGGGAGCGCGCGGAGCTCGCCGACGCGCCGATCCTCATCGGCCGCGGCAGCGACGCCGCCATCCGGCTCGACGACGACTACGTCTCCACGCGGCACGCCCGGATCGCGGCCAGCGCCAGCGAGCCGGGACAGTGGTTCGTGGAGGACCTCGGCTCCACCAACGGCACCTACATCGGCAGTGTCCGGCTCTCGCAGCCGACCACGCTCACGCTCGGCACCCAGGTCCGGATCGGCAAGACCATCCTGGAGCTGCGCAAGTGACGGCCGACGTACCAGCCCTCCGGCTCCGGTTCGCGGCCATCTCCGACGTCGGCCGGGTCCGCAAGGACAACCAGGACAGCGGGTACGCCGGTCCCTGGCTGCTCACCGTGTGTGACGGCGTCGGCGGTGCGGCACGCGGTGACATCGCGTCCAGCACCGCTGTCCAGCAGCTGCGCAACCTCGACGAGCCGCCGGCTCCCGACCACACCGCCGAGGAGATGGTCGCCCAGATCGCCGGTGCGCTGCACCGGGCCCACGACCGGATCGCGGAGCTGGTCGACCACGACCCGGCCCTGGCCGGCACGTCGACGACCGCGACGGTCGGACTCTTCGACGGCGTCCAGCTCGCGGTCGGACACGTGGGCGACAGCCGTGCCTACCTCTTCCGCGACGCCGAGCTCAGCCAGCTCACCCACGACCACACCTTCGTGCAGACCCTCATCGACGAGGGCCGGCTGACCGAGGAGGAGTCGCGGGTCCACCCGCACCGCAACCTCATCCTCAAGGCGCTCGACGGTCAGCGGGAGGCCGAGCCCGACCTGTTCGTGGTGCCGCTGCAGCCCGGCGACCGGCTGCTGTTCTGCAGCGACGGCGTCTCGGGGGTGCTCGACCAGACCCGGCTGGGCGACGTCCTGGCCGGCGGCAGCGCCGACTTCGCCGCCGTCGAGCTGGTCCGGGCCAGCCTCGAGGCCGGCAGCAGCGACAACGTCACCTGCGTGGTGGCCGACGTGGTGGACGCCGACTCCCCGGACGCGACCGCCATCGACGACGAGCCCCAGCTGGTCGGTGCCGCCGCCGAGCTGCGTCGGCGCTCGCCACGCACTGCGGGACTCTTCCGCGGCCACCGCAACGGGGACACCGGCGAGCTCGAGCCGGTCGACGCGGAGGTCGCCGACCTGCCGCCCGGTGCGATCGAGGCCGACCCGCTCGATCCCCACGCCACCGAAGCCGCCCGCTACGCGCCCCGGCCGCCGCGCCGCTTCGCGTGGCTGCGGCGGGTGCTCGCGCTCGTCCTGGTCGTCGGCCTGCTGTGGGTCGCCGCCGCGACCGCCTGGTCCTGGACGCAACGACAGTTCTTCGTCGGTGAGCACGACGGCCGGGTCGCGATCTTCCGCGGCGTGCACAGCACCGTCGCCGGGTTCGAGCTCTACTCGCCGTACCAGACGACGGACCTCGACGTGGCGCAGCTCGCGCCCTTCGACCTGCGCAAGGTGCGCGCGACGGTGAGCCAGACCGATCTCGACGCCGCCCACCGCTACGTCGAGGAGCTCGCCGAGCGGATGAGCCCGGAGCCGGGAGCCGGAGGCTGAGATGAGCCACGCCCCTGCCCTGTTCGTGCACCGCAGCCGGCGCGGCGCGGAGCTGGTCCTGCTGCTGCTCGCCCTCGCCGTCGGCATCGGCGCCTACGCCGCCGTCGGGCTCGGCGTCGAGGGCCACGTCCCCGCCGACATCGTGGGGTACGGCGGCTGGCTCGCCGGGCTCGTCCTGGTGGCCCACGTCGCGATCCGCCTCGTCGCGCCGTACGCCGACCCGGTGCTGCTCCCCGTCGTGGCCGCGCTCAACGGCCTCGGCCTGGCGGTCATCCACCGCATCGACCTCGCGGAGAGCTCCTCGCTCGCCCCCCGCCAGCTGTTCTGGATGAGCCTCGGCGTCGGGTTGTTCGTCGCCACGCTGGTGGCGCTGCGCGATCACCGCACGTTGCAGCGGTTCACCTACACCAGCGGCCTGGCCGCGGTGGCGCTGCTGCTGCTCCCGATGCTCCCCGGCCTGGGGAAGTCGGTGAACGGCGCCCGGATCTGGATCCAGGTCGGCTCGCTCACCTTCCAGCCGGGCGAGGTCGCCAAGGTGCTGCTGGTCGTCTCGTTCGCCGGCTACCTCGTGCTGCACCGTGACGCGCTGGCGCTGGCCGGACGGCGGTTCCTGCTCATCGACCTGCCGCGCGGCCGCGACCTCGGCCCCATCCTCGCCATGTGGCTGGTCAGCATGCTGGTGCTGCTCTCCCAGCGCGACCTCGGCTCGGGGCTGCTGTTCTTCGGGCTGTTCCTGGTGATGCTGTTCGTCGCCACGGAGCGGCCGGGCTGGCTCGTGGTGGGCGGGCTGCTGTTCGTGTCCGGCGTCCTGGCGACCTACCTGCTCTCGGGCACCGTCGGGTTCCTGGCGCACGTCCGCAACCGGTTCGAGATCTGGCTCGACCCCATGCCGTACTTCGACCGCTCCCCCGGCAGCGGCCAGCTCGTGGAGGGCCTGTTCGGGATGGCCTGGGGCGGCCTGGTCGGCCGCGGGTTCGGCGAGGGCGCGCCGTACCGGGTGCCGTTCGCGGAGTCGGACTTCATCGTCGCCGCGATCGGCGAGGAGCTCGGCCTGACGGCCGTCATGGCGGTCATCCTGCTCTACGCCCTCATCGTCGAGCGCGGCCTGCGGACCGCGCTGATCTCCCGCGACAACTTCGGCAAGCTGATGGCCACCGGTCTCGCGGTGAGCCTCGCCCTGCAGGTCTTCGTCGTCGTCGGCGGCGTCACCAAGCTCATCCCGCTCACCGGTCTCACCACGCCGTTCCTGTCCTATGGCGGCTCGAGCCTGGTGGCCAACTGGGTGATCGTCGCGCTGCTGTTGCGGATCTCCGACCACGCCCGCCGCCCGCTGCCCGACCTCAGCGTCGACGACGTCGACGAGCAGGCCACCCAGGTGGTGAGGATGTCGTGAGCACCCCACGACGCTGCTCGCTCCGCTCGCACCGCCGAGGGGACCCCGCATGAACAAGCCGATCCGGACCATCTCGATCTTCTGCCTGGTGCTCTTCGGGGCGCTGCTGGTCAACGCCACCTACCTGCAGTACTACGCGGCGGGCCGCTACAACGACGACGCCCGCAACCGCCGGGTGGTCGACGCGGAGTTCTCCCGCGAGCGCGGCGCGATCCTCGTCGGCCGCGACCCCGTCGCCGAGAGCGTGCCGTCCGAGGACCGCTTCGACTTCCAGCGGGTCTACCCGAAGCCGTTCATGTACGCCGGCCTGACCGGCTACTTCGGGTACGGCGGCGCCGTCACCGGCCTGGAGCGCTCGCAGAACGACGTGCTCTCCGGCGACGACTCCCGGCTCTTCGTGAACCGGCTCATCGACATGCTCGGCAACGAGGGCCCCAAGGGCGGCGACGTCGAGCTGACCGTCAACGCCGCGGCGCAGCAGGCCGCGTGGGACGCCGTCAACGCGCTGCCCGGGGACAACGTGCAAGCCTCGGTCGTCGCCCTGGAGCCGAGCACCGGGAAGATCCTCGCGATGGTCACCACCCCGACCTTCGACCCCGGGACGCTGGCCAACCACGACTTCGCCGCGAACCAGCGGGCCTACGAGCGGCTCGCCGACGACCCGGCGCAACCGCTGCTCAACCGTGCGGTGCAGACGACGCTGCCGCCGGGCTCGACGTTCAAGATCGTCACCGCCGCCGCCGCGCTCGAGAGCGGCAAGTACGACGCCGGCTCGATGGTGCCCGGCGGCTCGAGCTACCAGCTTCCGCAGACCAGCGGCGACAGCGGCCTGATCGACAACGAGGGCCGGGCGTGCGGCAGCTCGCAGTCCGGGGTGCGGTTCACCCAGGCGATGGAGAACTCCTGCAACACCACCTTCGCCCAGCTGGCCGTGGAGGTCGGCGCCGACGCGATGCTGGAGCAGGCAGAGAAGTTCGGGTTCAACTCAACCTGGTTCGACGAGCTGCAGAGCACCAACGGCCGCAGCCTGCTCGCCGAGTCGACGTTCCCCGCGGACATGAACCCCCCGCAGACCGGTCAGTCCGGCATCGGCCAGTTCGAGGTCCGCTCCACCCCGCTGCAGATGGCGATGGTGGCGGCCGGCATCGCCAACAACGGCGTCGTCATGAAGCCCTACCTCGTCGACGAGGTGCAGTCGGCCGACTCCGACGTCGTCGCCACGACCGAGCCCGAGCAGCTCTCGACCGCGGTCTCCCCGCAGACCGCCAGCGAGCTCACCAAGCTGCTGGTCGCCACCGTCAACGACGGCACGGCCTCCGCGGCGGCGATCACCGGCATCCAGGTGGCGGGCAAGACCGGAACCGCCCAGAGCGGGCACGACGACGTGCCGCCGTACGCCTGGTTCACCTCGTTCGCGCCGGCCGAGAACGCCCGCGTGGCGGTCGCGGTGATGATCCAGAACGCCGACATCCCGCGTGACGACATCGCCGGCGGCAAGTGGGGCGGCCCGATCGCCAAGAAGGTCATGGAAGCGGTGCTGAAGAGTGACTGACCCGCAGTTCGCCGACGACGCCGGGCGCTACCGGCTCGAGTCGCTCATCGCCACCGGCGGCATGGGCGAGGTCTGGCGCGCCCACGACACCGCGCTGGGGCGCGAGGTGGCGGTCAAGCTGCTCAAGCGCGAGTACGCCGGCGACCCGGTGTTCCGCTCGCGGTTCGAGGCCGAGGCTCGCCATGCCGCCGGGCTGCACCACCCGGGCATCGCCGCGGTGTTCGACGTCGGTGAGTCGACCGACAGCGACGACGTGCTCCCACGGCCGTACCTGGTGATGGAGCTGGTCGATGGCCAGCCGCTCTCCGCGCTGATCGGCGGCGGCCGCCCACTCGACCCGGAGGCGGTGCGAGCGCTGCTCGCGCAGACCGGCGACGCGCTCGCGGTGGCGCACCGTGCCGGGATCGTGCACCGGGACGTGAAGCCGGCCAACCTGCTGGTCACCCCGCAGCGCACGGTCAAGATCACCGACTTCGGGATCGCCCGCGCGATGGCCGGGATGGCGATGACCGGCACCGGCGCCGTGATGGGGACGCCGCAGTACCTCTCCCCGGAGCAGGCTCGCGGCGAGACCGCGACCCCGGCCTCCGACGTCTACGGGCTCGGCGTCGTCGCCTTCGAGTGCCTCGCCGGGCGGCGGCCGTTCGAGAAGGAGACACCGGTCGCCACCGCGCTCGCCCACCTCAACGACCCGGTCCCGGCACTGCCCGCGAGCGTCCCCGCGGACCTGGCGGCCGTGGTGCAGCGGGCGCTGGCCAAGCGGCCCGCCGACCGCTACCCCGACGGCGGCGCCTTCGCCGCGGCATTGCGTGGGGCAACCCAGGCCGGTCCGGCTGACGAGGCGACCGCGGTGGTGCCCGCCGTACTCCCGGCCGACCCGCTGCCCGCGACGGCCGCCATTCCCAGCGCCGTCCCGACCACGGGCGACACCGGAGCTGCTCCCACACCCGAGGACGAGGAGCGCCGGCGCACCGGGGCGATCGTCGCCGGCGTGGCCGCGCTGCTCCTGCTGGTGCTGCTCGTCGGGTGGCTGATCGCGCGGGGTGACGATGACGAGGCGCCGCCGCCGGCGCCGGCGACGACCAGCCCGACGGCCACCACCACGCCGTCGCCCACGGCCACCGCCACGACCGAGGCGCCGGAGACCTTCGACCTGCGGCTGGGCGACTACCGCGGTCGCGACATCGACGCGGTCCTCGCCGACCTGCGCGCGCTGGGGCTCGATCCCCGGTCGCAGCGGATCGACAACCCCGGCGACCGCGAGGCCGACACCGTCGACGACATCTCTCCCTCCACCGACCTGCGCGAGGGCGACGAGGTGGTCGTGACGTTCTTCGGGGCGCCGCCCGAGCCCGAGCCAGAGGAGCCGACGCCGACGGAGGAGCCCACCCAGGAGCCCACGGAGGCGCCGACCACCACCGCGCCGTCGCCGACCGGGGTCACCGACACGAGCAGCCCCGCCGTGGTGGAGACTTCTCCCGCAGCCCGAGAGGACACCCGTAGATGAGCACCCCAGAGCCCACCACCGTCGGTGGCCGTTACGAGCTCGGTGAGCTGCTCGGACGTGGCGGCATGGCCGAGGTGCGCAAGGGCACGGACACCCGGCTCGGCCGCGTGGTCGCAATCAAGCGGCTGCGCACCGACCTTGCCAGCGACGCGACCTTCCAAGCCCGGTTCCGGCGCGAGGCGCAGTCGTCGGCGTCGCTGAACCACCCCGCGATCGTGGCCGTCTACGACACCGGCGAGGAGGCCGTCGACGACGGCGGCCAGGTGATCCGGCAGCCCTACATCGTCATGGAGTACGTCGCCGGCCGCACGCTGCGCGACATCCTGCGTGAAGGTCGCAAGATCCTGCCCGAGCGCGCCCTGGAGATCACGTCGGGGGTGCTCTCCGCCCTCGACTACAGCCACCGCGCCGGCATCATCCACCGCGACATCAAGCCCGGCAACGTCATGCTCACCCCCAGCGGCGACGTGAAGGTGATGGACTTCGGCATCGCCCGGGCCATCAGCGACGCCCAGTCGACGATGACCCAGACCGCGGCCGTCGTCGGGACCGCGCAGTACCTCTCCCCCGAGCAGGCGCGCGGCGAGACCGTGGACTCCCGCTCCGACGTCTACTCCGCCGGCTGCCTGCTCTACGAGCTGCTGACCGGGCGACCCCCGTTCGTCGGTGACTCCCCCGTGGCGGTCGCCTACCAGCATGTGCGCGAGCCGGCGCAGCCGCCGTCCGACCACGACGCCGACCTGCCGCCCGAGGTCGACGCGATCGTGATGAAGGCGCTCGCCAAGCGCGTCGAGGACCGCTACCAGTCGGCCGCCGCGATGCGCAACGACATTGAGCGGTACCTCGACGGCCGCCCCATCCAGGCGGTCGCCCCGGCTCCGGCCGCCGTCGCGGCCGGTCACACGGCCGTCGTACCCCCGGTCACCGCGGCGACCACCGTGGCCGCCCGCACCGAGACCGGCGAGGACGACTACGACGCCTCGCGCCGATCGCGCGGTGGTGTCATCGCACTGGTCCTGGCGCTGATCGCGGCGCTCGTCGTCGGCGGCTTCCTGCTGTGGCCGCGGCTCTTCCCGGGCGCTCCCGAGCAGGTGCAGGTGCCGAACGTCGTCAACCTCACCGAGGCGGCCGCACGCAACGCGATCGGCCAGGTCGGGCTCAGCGTCGGCGAGGTCACCCGCGAGCCGAGCGAGACCGTCCCACTCGATCACGTCATCGGCCAGGATCCCGCGCGGGACCGGTACGTCGACCCTGGAACCGCCGTCAACCTGGTGCTCTCCTCCGGACTCCCCCAGGTGGCCGTCCCTCCGGTGCTCGGCATGCGGCTCAAGGACGCTCAGGCCGAGCTGGCCAAGGTCGGCCTGCAGGTGCAGACCGAGGAGCGGGAGTCCGACCAGCCACGCAACCAGGTGCTCGAGGCCAACCCCGCCCCCGGCACCCAGGTCGACGCCGGCACGGTCGTCACCGTGTTCTTCTCCGACGGGCCCGAGCGTGTGCCGAACGTCATCGGCCTGCCGCAGGCGGAGGCCGAGCAGCGGATCCGGGACGCCAAGTTCCGGCCCGACACCCGCATCGACGCCACCTCCACCCAGCCCAAGGGCACGGTGGTCGACCAGGTCCCCGCCGACGGCACGCTCGACGAGGGCAGCACCGTGGTGCTGTTCGTGTCGGCCTACGAGCCACCGCCGCCGCCCCCGCCGGTCACCTGCATCACCCCCACGCCCGGCATCGACCCGCAGCCCACCAACCCCCCGGTGTGCCCTCCGGTCACGGGCTGACCGGCTCCGCGGCTACCCGGGGCTGTTCGGGGCTATTCGGTGATCGGGGTGGCGTAGCTGAGGTCCAGCAGCCCGTCGTACGCCGGCGCCTGGACCTGGCTGGCGACCTCCATGCTCCAGCCGATCGCGATGTCGGGGTCGGCCGCCTGGTCGCGGTACAGCGAGATGTAGTCGTCCTCGTCGACCGCCCGGATCAGGTCGTCGATGTCACCGACGGCCTCGATCTCGAACGGCTGGGGATACGGCACGCCCTGCAGCAGCACCGTGCTGCCCGAGCACTTGATGCCGGTCGTGCTGATGACGCGCTGGCCCGCGATCGTCACGGCCTGCGCGCCCCCGCGCCAGAGCGCGTTGACGACCGCCTGGATGTCCTGCTGGTGCACGACGAGGAGGTTCGGATCGCCCTCGGTCGACTCGATCAGCTCCTCCGGCGCGTCGGCCAGGGTGATCGTGAGGCCGGGCCCGCGCCGCGCGGTGAGCCCGGCAGGGTCCTCGAGCCGGTCGATCTCACGTCGATAGCGGGCCACGGTGGTGTCGGAGACCTGGTCGGTGAGGGCGGCGACCTCCTCGGTCAGCGACGTCACGCGGTCCTGGAGCCGCTCGTAGCGCTCCGCCTCGGTGCCGGCCAGGGTGGCCAGGTCGGTGTAGCGACCCGGCCGTAGGTCGGTGCCCTCGCTGTTCTCCGCGCTCACGACGAAGAGCGCACCGCACACGAGGACGACCGCAGGCGTCCCGTAGCGCCACGGCGAGCGCTTGTGCGTGGAGGAGGTCACGGCGACTAGGGTAGGCGCGACTTCGTGTCGCAACCACAACCGCATCGACTCACAGGAGCAGCACCCGTGCCCAAGCTGAAGCCTTCGCTGGCGTTCGACGACCCGACCCGGGGTCCGCTGTTCTCGCTGCGCTTCGTGCTGTCCCTGGTCCTGATGATCGTGGGCATCGCCTGGATCGCCTTCTACTATGCGGTGGTCCGCCCCGGTGACGACGGCAAGGCGGGCGGCCCGGACTTCCTCGCCGACCTCGCCGGCTGGAACTACCTCATCGGGTTCGTGCTGTTCTTCCTCGGCCTCACCCTGGCCGCGCACCGCTCCACCCCGCTGGGCCGCGGCCGCGGCGTCGTGGTCGGCATGCTGGGCTGCTTCCTGGTCGGCCTGGTGTGGATCTGCGTGTTCTACGTCTTCAGCAACGACCTCAGCCCGCTGTGGGTGATGAACGACCTCGGGCAGAAGAACCTCATCGTCGGCATCGCCTTCATGGCGGTCGGGTTCGCCTACGCCACGAAGTGGGAGTGAGCCGCCGCCCCCACGCGAACGTTTCGAGAGCCGCCGTCCTGGTCACCAGGGCGGCGGTTCTTCACATCTCGGGATAAACCTGTGGACGAATTACACACGTGTGATTCGTCCACAGGCGTGTGCACAGTCTGTGGACGCGCGGCCTGCGCTCGCAAAAGGTCACCGTGACCACTAGGCGCGAGAGTGACCGTTCCGAACGGTCACTCTCGCCGCGTACGGTCACGGTGACCTTTTGCTCGGTGGCGGGGGCGTGGCTCAGGCGAGCTGGAGCGAGCGGACGACGACCGCCACGACCATGGCGACGGCGAGCAGCGTCAGGCCGGCCACCTGCACCGGCGTACGCCGGGCGCGCGGCGCCAGCACCAGCACGGCCGTCACGGCGAGACCGCCCAGGAATCCTCCGAGGTGTCCCTGCCAGGAGATGCCGGGGGCGACGAAGCTGTAGGCGAAGCTGATCCCGACCCACACGAGCAGGCCACGCGTCTCGCCACGGGTGCGCAGCACCACCACGAGGATGGCGGCCATCAGACCGAAGACCGCGCCTGAGGCGCCGACGGTCGCCTGGTACTCCGGGGTGAGCCAGTAGACCAGCGTCGAGCCGGCCAGGCCCGAGAGCAGGTAGAGCGCAACGAAGCGGGCCCGGCCCAGCGTCGCCTCGAGCGTCGGGCCGAGCACGTAGAGACTCAGGCAGTTGAAGGCCAGGTGGACCAGGCCGACGTGCGTGAAGGCGGTGGTGAGCAGCGTCCACACGGCGCCGTCGGAGACGCCCGGGAAGAGCTCGGTCCCCGGTGGACATGCGAAGCCGTCGGCCTCGAAGCCACCGTCACCGACCAGGCAGAGTCCGGACGACCGGAGCTCGAGCCAGTGCAGCAGGACGCTGCCGTTGCCGCCGCTGGCGTTGATGAGCAGCCACACGGCGGCGTTGATGCCGATCAGGACGAGGGTGACCAGGCCGGCCGAGGCAGGCACCAGGCCGCCGTACGACGTGCGCGGCTGGCGCTGGGTGCGGCGGCCCTCTGCCACGCAGTCGGGGCACTGAAAGCCCACGGATGCGGTGTGCATGCAGTCGGGGCAGATGGGTCGCTCGCACCGCTGGCAGCGGATGTGCGCCTCGCGCCCGGGGTGCCGGTAGCAGACCGGGACCCCGGGCGCGGTGGCGTCGTTCGTGCTCGTCAAGGTGGCGGGCGCTCAGGCGCCGACGATCTCCACCGACTCGATGACGACCTCGTCGACGGGCCGGTCCATCGGGCCGGTCTTGGTGGTGGCGATGGCGTCGACCACGTCGCGCGAGGCCTGGTCGGCGACCTCGCCGAAGATGGTGTGCTTGAAGTTCAGCCAGGTGGTCGCACCCACCGTGATGAAGAACTGCGAGCCGTTGGTGCCCGGGCCGGCGTTGGCCATCGCGAGCAGGTACGGCTTGTCGAAGACGAGCTCGGGGTGCGGCTCGTCCTTGAAGGTGTAGCCCGGGCCCCCGGTGCCGGTGCCGAGCGGGCAGCCGCCCTGGATCATGAAGCCGTCGATGACACGGTGGAAGGTCAGCCCGTCGTAGAAGGGGCCGGTCTTGCCGTTCCCGGCGTCGTAGGCCTTCTCACCCTTCGCCAGGCCGACGAAGTTCGCCACCGTCTCCGGCGCGTGGTTCGGGAAGAGGTTGAGGGTGATGTCACCCCGGTTGGTGTGCAGGATGGCCTGCTGGTCCGACATGACTGTCCTTCTCTCAGGTGGGTACCGCCACAGTTGTGCGGGTCGATCCTCGCACGGCTGGCCAACGCCACCGGCCACCGCCATCAACCGGCATCTACGCAGGAGGCCACCATGAGCAAGAAGACGTCGCTGCTGGAGCGCGCCACCGACGCCGCCGAGACCGCGCGCGAGGCGGCCACGGAGTTCGTTGACAGCACCGCGCGCCCCGCGCTGCACGACGCCGCCCACCGGGCGCAGGCGAAGGCCGTCCCGCTGGTGGCCGCCGGCGCCACGCTGGCCGCGGAGAAGGCCGCCCACGCCAAGGAGTTCGCTGACAGCAAGGCCGCCGAGCTCACCGGTCGCAAGAAGAAGAAGCGCAGCAAGATGAAGGCGTTCCTCATGCTCTCGCTGCTCGCGGCCGTCGTCGGCGCCGTCGCGCGCAAGCTGACGAGCAAGTCGGACTGGGTGTCGTATGCGCCCACCGGCACCTCGGCCGCCACCCCGCGTGCCTCGGCCAACGGCATGCCCGAGGAGGACCCGGCCGAGACCTTCCGTCGCGACGTCATCGACCCGGACGCTCGCTGACGCGGAGCACCAGGACCGAAGGCCGGCTTCAGTCGGCCCAGGCCAGCTCAGACCAGCTCGGGCCACTCGGCGCGCACGCGCCGGGTGGCCTTGTGCTCTGCCCAGAAGCTCAGCAGCGGCACGGTGCCGCACAGCAGCGTCACGACGGTGAAGCCGATGTCCCAGCGCGCCTTGCGCGAGAGCAGGTACGCGGTGATGAGGAAGATCAGGTAGAGCCATCCGTGCGCGACGCCCAGGTAGCGGGAGATGTCGGCGCCGATCCGCCAGCCGGCGCCAGCGGTGTCGTCCATGCCCGGGATGGCCGGCTGCGCCAGCCACGCCGCATCGCTCACGACGTAGCCGTAGTGGAGCGGGAGACCGACCAGACAGAGCACGACCAGCAGGACGCCGACGATGGTCGCCATGACCCGGTACGCGGTGAGATTGCCCTTCACGTGCCCGAGGGTACGGCGTGCTCCCGATCGTCCTCGGCGGCGGTCTCCCCGTCCGGTTCCACCCTCGTGACGTCGCGCACGTAGCGCCACCAGATGAAGACGGCGAAGCCGGCGAAGACCCACCACTCCAGGCTGTAGAGGAAGTTGCGCAGCCCGGTGAACATGCCGGCGTCGGGCAGCTGCTCGAGCGTCGCCCGCTCCAGCCCGGGAGCGCTCCCCCGGTCGACCACGTAGGCCCCGTAGAGGTCCTGGTCGACGTGCTGGATGACGTCCGCGGTCCGCAGCTGCGGGAGTACGTCGTCGTGGGGGTCCGGGTCGACGGCGCCGGTGCCCTCGGTCGGCTGCAGCCAGCCCACCAGCCGGGCCTCCCCCGTCGGCGCGGCCGGAGCCTCGGCCGGATCGGCGACCCATCCCCGCACCACGGGCACGGCGGGGGCCGACGCGTCGCCGATCGCCAGCGGTGTCACCACCCAGTAGCCGGCGGCGCCGTCGTACTCACGGCCGCTGACGAACACGGTGCCGTCCGGGACCCAGGTCCCGGCGAGCTCGACCGGCTGGCCGACGTACGCGCCCGGGAACGGGTCGTCGGGCCCGATCACGTCCGCGAGCGCAATCGGCGCGGCGTCGGTGAGGTCGCGCGCCGCCTGCTCCCGCTGTGCCTGCCAGGAGCCCAGCTGCCACAAGCCCAGCCCCAGAGCCGCGCAGAGGCAGACGAGCATCAGCGCGTGCGCGCCCCACAGCCGAGGACTGAGCAGGTTCGGCGGGGCGGACACGCCGTCAGGGTACGTCGGCGGGCCGAGCGGTCGGCATTCGGGATCGGGCTGAGAGGGGGTTTCTGGCAACGCCGACGAGACGAACCACGGCGGGTGATCCCGCTGCGCCACGCGGTCCTGTTATGCCGTCCGGCTCTGCCGCCAACCGGCGCAGCAGTCCTGCAGCAGTAACGCAGCGGTTCGGATCACCGCGACGTTGGCGGCGGCCACGAAGCCGAAGCAAAGAACAACCGTGACGGCGGAGGCGGCGTTGCCGTTGACCGCGTCACCGCCGGTTGTGGCCGACACGAGGCTCGCCAGGAAGAGAGTCGGGTGGACCGCGAGGCCACCAAGCGGCAGCGTCAGCGCCTGCGCTGCGAGATACCAACCGACGTGGCCCTGATCCAGCAGATTGGCCACCATCAGCGCCATCACCACGATGACGTACGCCGTGCCGCAAGCGAGCCACCTGCCTGGCAGAAACGTCATGCGAGCATCATGACAGGCCGTTGCCGCTCTTCCTCGCCGCTCCAGCAGGACGACCCTGACGGTCAGCCTCGCCGACGCCGTCAGCGGACGAGTCGGACCTGACCCTGCCGGTGTTCGTTGATCGGTCATGAGCGAACACCGAGTCCTTCGGCCAGCCCCGCGCGAGCCGAGCGGGTGGCGGAGTTCAGTACGCGAAGACGTGAACGCTCAGCACGTCAATCTCTCGCCGGGGATCGCCGAAGAACGCACCCAACCGCCGCGAAACGGTTTGAAACGGACGCTCACGTGGCGAGCCGTCTCCCTTCCAATTGTTCCTGGGAACGATCAGGAAGAGATGGTGCGCATCCGGCGCGACATGTGCCTTCCACAGGTCCTTGAGGTCGTGGTTGTTCGTGATCGTTCCTCCGCGCTCGACCTCCGCGATGATCCCGCGGCCGTCCGCCAGTTCGAAGAAGAAGTCGGGCCGCGCCTGCGTGACCAGTCCGGTTTGCGGGGTCAGCACGACCTCCTCGCCGAAGCCGAGTTCTTCCTTCAACAGGGATGCGAAATGATCCTGGATCGCCTTGCTCTTCGCACCGTGCACATGCAGCGCCGCGATATCGGCGCTGGTGGATGCGATGTGGGCAAGCAGTCGTTCGGCCAGCAGGTCAACAGCCTGCAGTTCCGCAGCCTGGTCAGGCAGAAGCTCCGCCTTCACATGTCGCGCGTAGCCGTCCATCGGGCGGAGCTTCGCAGCTTCCAGCTCGAGAAGCTACGTGGTCTAGATGATTGGCGATCTCGCCACCAACCCAGGTCGCACAAGGAAGGATCGGACGGTGCCCAAGTTCAGGCCATATCCCCGGCGTGAATACCGCCGTCTCTTCAGACGATGGGCGCGCCGTAACGCCACGGCACTCGTTGTGCTGTCGGTGTTCGTGCTGGCCTTCCTGGCCCTCGAGACCGTGGTCTTTCTGTCCCTGATGCCCGACGCCGGCTTGAGCTGGTGGCTGCTCGGAGTCCTCCAAGCCGCTCTCGTCGGCGTCGCGCTCCACGTTGTCAACGCTGCGTTCCTCGCCCACGAGCGGGAGGCCATCTGGCACCTGCGTGGTGCCTGGGGTGAGGACGCAACACGTGATGAACTGCGCCGCGCGCGACGCAAGCGCCTCATTTGGGGCTGGGTCGACAGCATCAGCCTGGCAGCGGGCGACCTCGACCATGTCGTGGTCACGCGTGGCGGAGGTCTGCTGTCGATCGACTCGAAGTGGCGCAGCGACGGTCGAGACACCGACGTGATGGCTCGATCCGCCGCTCGAGCCCGGCGTCGGGCCGAAGGTGTCGCCCAGAGCTTGCTCAAGTCAGAGCGGGGATCCCATCGGGCGAAGGGCCACGCCGTGACGGTGCGTCCGCTCGTCGT
Organism: Nocardioides sp.; assembly: GCF_036405735.1. GTDB lineage: Bacteria > Actinomycetota > Actinomycetes > Propionibacteriales > Nocardioidaceae > Nocardioides. Next base: position 52,184 of record NZ_DASWXC010000109.1, on the reverse strand, counting down.
CATCTGGGGACCGGCGCAACACCAGGTGCCCGATCAGTTCGAAGTCGACGGCATCCCGTTCGTCGGCGGCCGGCGCCTGGTCGCGTGGCTAAGGAACCTCGGCGGCGAGCCTGTCACCAAGGGCGCGGCGAAGGAGACGCTTCGGAATCTCGAGCAGTACCGCTCGACGTCGTGGCAAGCACAATCGAAACGCAAACCGTAGCGGCCGGTCGCGCTCGTCCGCCACTGGTCTCACAGCGACAAGAGAGCGTGGCAGCCGGCGCACCGAGAAATGAAAGAAACCGCAGGCTGACCAGCGGTTTCAGCGAGTGGAGCGTAGGGGACTCGAACCCCTAACCCCCTGCTTGCAAAGCAGGTGCGCTACCAATTGCGCCAACGCCCCGGAGGGGGAGATCAGCCCTTCGCGGGTGCGACCGGGTCGGTGGCCTCGGCCCACAGGGCCTGCTCGGCCTTGCTCTTGTCGAGCTGCTTCTTGGCGAGCACGGCGCCGGCCGCGGCCGCCGCGAGGAGCACGAGCTTCTTCATTGCCATCTCCTTGTGAAAAGCCCCGGTCCGCTGTCGCGTCCGGGGCTCGTCCGTGGGCCTAGGAGGACTTGAACCTCCGACCCCCACATTATCAGTGTGGTGCTCTAACCGTCTGAGCTATAGGCCCGGGTGGACGCCGCTTCGGGTGGAAGCCCCTCGGCAGCGACCGAGCGCAGACATTACCCGAGCGGCGAGCCGCTACCAAAACGAGGGGACGTCCGGGATGACGTCCGGTTGCTCAGCGGTCCTCGGTGAGCGTGACGTCGACGCCACCGAGGAGGGCGGCCGCCATGTTGTAGAGGAAGGCGGCCAGCGTCGCGACGGCGGTCAGCAGGATCACGTCGATCACCGCGACCAGCATCGTGAAGCCGAGCACCCGTGAGGTCCCGATGTAGTTGGTGACGTCGAAGCTGGATCCCTCCTCGCCGCCGATGCTCTCCTGCACCGCCTGGTTGATCGAGTCCCAGACGCCGGCGGCGCCGAGCACCGACCACACGATGGTGACCGCCACGATCGTGACGACGCCGAGCGCGATCGACAGCAGGAACGACATCTTCATCACCGACCACGGGTCGATGCGCGTCAGCCGGAGCCGGGCCCGGCGTGGCGGGCGCCCGCCGGCGCGGGGCGGCGGCGCGGCGGCAGCCCGGAGCTCGTCGGCGGCCGAGGCGAGCTTGTTGCGCAGCTGCTGGCCGAGCGGGCGTACGGCGGTGTCCTCCCGGACCTCGCTCCGTCCCGCGGGCGGTCGGCCCGCAGGCTGGCCCGGGGGACGCCGGGTCGGCCGCTCTACGGGACGGTCCGTCATCAGTCCTCCGTGTCGGTTCCGAGATCGTCGGCCGCGCCGTCGGCGTCGGCCCCGTCCCCGATTGTTGCATCCGCGGCCACACCGGCCTGCTCCGCGTCCTGGGCCAGCTCCTCGAGCTCCTCCTCAAGCTCGTCCTCACGCGACTCCACCGAGCGAGCCACCACGGCGACCGCGTCACCCTTCTTCGGCGACACGAACTTCACGCCCATCGTGGAGCGTCCCGTGGGCCGGAAGTCGGCGTTGATGGGGGAGCGGACCACCTGGCCGCCGGTGGTGATCGACAGCACCTCGTCCCCGTCCTTGACGATGAACGCACCCACGAGCACGCCGCGGGTCTCGTCGGCCAGTGACATCGCCTTGATGCCGAGGCCGCCGCGCGACTGCAGCCGGTAGTCGCTGATCCGGGACCGCTTGGCGAAGCCGCCGTCGGTGATCGTGAAGACGTACTGCACGTCCTCGTCGCTCTCCTCGTGGGCCGCCTCGGCCGCCCGGATGACCGACATCGACAGCAGCGAGTCGCCGTCGCGGAACTTCATGCCGGAGACGCCGGACGTCGCCCGGCCCATCGGGCGCAGCTGGCTGTCGTCGGCCGGGAACCGGATCGCCTGTCCCTTGCGGGAGACCAGCAGGATGTGGTCCTCGGCGTTGACCAGCTCGGCGCCGATCAGCTCGTCGTCGTCCTCGCGGAAGTTGATGGCGATGACGCCGGCCTGCCGGGGGCTGTTGTAGTCGCCCAGCCGCGTCTTCTTGACCAGGCCGCTCTTCGTGGCGAGCACGAGGTACGGCGCCTGCTCGTAGTCGCGGATCGCCAGCACCTGGGCGATCGACTCGTCCGGCTGGAACGACAGCAGGCCGGCGACGTGGCCGCCCTTCGCGTCGCGGGCCGCCTCGGGCAGGTTGTAGGCCTTGGTGCGGTAGACCCGGCCGGCGGTCGTGAAGAACAGCAGCCAGTGGTGGTTGGTCGTGGCGATGAAGTGCTCCACGACGTCGTCGCCGCGCAACGTGGCGCCGCGCACGCCCTTGCCGCCCCGCTTCTGCGAGCGGTACTGGTCGGCGCGCGTCCGCTTGGCGTAGCCGCCGCGGGTGATGGAGACGACCAGCTCCTCGTCGGGGATGAGGTCCTCCATGGAGAGGTCCCCGTCGGCCGCGATGATCTGGGTACGACGCTCGTTGCCGTACTTCTCGACGATCTCGCCGAGCTCGTCGGCCACGATCTGGCGCTGCCGGGCGACGTTGGCCAGGATGTCCTTGAGGTCGGCGATGATGATCTCGAGCTCGGCGAGCCGGTCGATGATCTTCTGCCGCTCCAGGGCCGCCAGGCGCCGCAGCTGCATGTCGAGGATCGCGTTGGCCTGCAGCTCGTCGATGTCGAGCAGCGAGATCAGACCCTGACGCGCGTCGTCGACCTCCGGCGAGCTGCGGATGAGCGCGATGACCTCGTCGAGCATGTCGAGCGCCTTGACCAGGCCGCGCCAGATGTGGGCGTCGGCCTCGGCCTTGCGGAGGCGGAACTCCGTACGGCGGCGGATGACGTCGATCTGGTGCTCGACCCAGTTCGAGACGAACTGGTCGATGGTCAGCGTGCGCGGCACGCCGTCGACCAGCGCCAGCATGTTGGCGCTGAAGTTGGTCTGCAGCTCGGTGTGCTTGAGCAGGTTGTTGAGTACGACCCGGGCCACGGCGTCGCGCTTGAGCACGACGACGAGGCGCTGGCCGGTGCGGTCGGAGGTGTCGTCGCGGACGTCCGCGATGCCCTGGACCTTGCCGCTGTCGGCGAGCTCGGCGATCGTCAGCGCGAGGTTGTCCGGGTTGACCATGTACGGCAGCTCGGTGATCACCAGGCAGGTGCGGCCGCGGTTGTCCTCGTCGACCTCGATGACGGCCCGCTGGGTGATCGAGCCGCGACCGGTGCGGTAGGCCTGCTCGATGCCGTTGTGACCGACGATGAGCGCGCCGTTGGGGAAGTCGGGACCCTTGATCCGCTCGATGAGCGCGTCCTGCAGCTCCTCGCGGCTGGCGTCGGGGTGCTCCAGCGCCCACTTCGCGCCCTCGGCGACCTCGCGCAGGTTGTGTGGCGGGATGCTGGTCGCCATGCCGACCGCGATGCCGGCCGAGCCGTTAACCAGGAGGTTGGGGAACCGCGCCGGGAGGACGGTCGGCTCCTGCGAGCGGCCGTCGTAGTTGGGCTGGAAGTCGACGGTCTCCTCGTCGATGTCGCGGACCATCTCCATGGCCAGCGGCGCCATCCGGCACTCGGTGTACCGCATGGCCGCGGCGGAGTCGTTGCCCGGCGAGCCGAAGTTGCCCTGGCCCTGCACCAGCGGGGCGCGCATCACCCACGGCTGCGCGAGCCGCACCAGGGTGTCGTAGATCGCGGTGTCGCCGTGCGGGTGGTACTGACCCATGACGTCGCCGACGACGCGGCTGCACTTGGAGAAGCCGCGGTCGGGGCGGTAGCCGCCGTCGTACATCGCGTAGAGGACCCGGCGGTGCACCGGCTTGAGGCCGTCGCGTACGTCGGGCAGGGCTCGTCCGACGATGACGGCCATCGCGTAGTCGATGTAGGAGCGCTGCATCGAGGTCTGCAGCTCGATCGGCTCGACGCGGCCGCCGTGCGGCACGGCGACGCCGCCGTTGTCGGAAGTCTCAGTCATTGATCATCTCTCGTGAGTTCGCTGGTCGAGTAGCCCTCGCGAGGAACGAGCGAGGGCGTATCGAGACCTAGATGTCCAGGAACCGGACGTCTTTGGCGTTGCGCTGGATGAAGGAGCGGCGCTGCTCGACGTCCTCGCCCATCAGGATCGAGAAGATCTCGTCGGCCTGGGCGGCGTCCTCGAGGGTCACCTGCAGCATGAGCCGCTGCTCGGGGTCCATCGTGGTCTCCCATAGCTCCTTGGCGTTCATCTCTCCGAGACCCTTGTAGCGCTGGACCGGGTTCTCCTTGGGGAGCTTCTTGCCCTGCTCGAGTCCGTCGCGCATGACGGCGTCGCGCTCGGCGTCGGAGTAGACGAACTCGTGCTCGGCGGGCTTGTTCCAGCGGATCCGGTACAGCGGCGGCTGGGCCATGTAGACGTAGCCGTCGCGGATCAGGGCCGGCATGAAGCGGAACAGCAGGGTCAGCAGCAGCGTGTTGATGTGGTGGCCGTCGACGTCGGCGTCGGCCATGAGCACGATCTTGTGGTAGCGCAGCTTGGCGATGTCGAACTCGTCGTGCACGCCCGTGCCGAGCGCGGAGATGATCGACTGCACCTCCTGGTTGGCCAGGACCTTGTCGAGCCGCGCCTTCTCGACGTTGAGGATCTTGCCGCGGATGGGGAGGATCGCCTGGATGCGCGGGTCGCGACCCTGGCGCGCCGAGCCGCCGGCGGAGTCACCCTCGACGATGAAGACCTCGCACTCCTCGGGCTTGTTGGACTGGCAGTCCGAGAGCTTGCCCGGAAGCCCGCCGCCGCCGAGCAGGCCCTTGCGGTTGCGGGCCAGGTCGCGGGCCTTGCGCGCGGCGATGCGGGCGGTGGCCGCGGCCTGCGCCTTGCGGATGATCTCCTTGCCCTCGCCCGGGTTCTGCTCCAGCCAGGCGCCGAGCTCGTCGTTCACGACGCCCTGGGTGAAGCCCTTGGCCTCGGTGTTGCCGAGCTTGGCCTTGGTCTGGCCCTCGAACTGCGGCTCACCGATCTTGAGGCTGATGATCGCGGTGAGACCCTCGCGGATGTCGTCTCCGGTGAGCCGGTCCTCCTTCTTCTTGATCAGGCCCCAGGTCTCGCCCCACCGGTTCATCAGCGAGGTGAGCGCCGCGCGGAAGCCCTCCTCGTGGGTGCCGCCCTCGGGGGTGTTGATCGTGTTGGCGAAGGTGTGGACCGACTCGTTGTACGACGAGACCTGCCACTGCATGGCGATCTCGAGGCTCATCGGGTTCACGGCGTCGGCCGGGGTCTCCGCCTCGAACGCGATGATGGGGGAGACCGCGGTCTTCCGCTTGTTGAGGTGGTCGACGTAGTCGGCCAGGCCGCGCTCGTACTGGAAGACCTGCTCGAGGACCTTGTGGTCGCCCTCCTCCGCGACGTGTACGCCCGCGGCGTCCTCGACGTCCTCGCTGATGGTGTCGTCGGCGACCGCCTCGGCGATCTCCTCGGCCTCGGGGCGCTCGTCGCGCAGCACGATCCGCAGGCCCTTGTTGAGGAAGGCCATCTCGCGGAACCGGGTCGAGATCGTCTCCAGGCTGTAGGACGTCGTCTCGAAGATCTCCGGCGACGCGAACCAGGTGACCTTGGTCCCGGTGCGCTCACCGTCCTCCAGCGGACGCACCTGGCGCAGCGAGTAGTCCGGGACGCCGAGGGAGAACTCCTGCTCCCACAGGTAGCCGCGGTTCTTGACCTCCAGCTTGAGCCAGGTCGACAGCGCGTTGACGACCGAGCTGCCGACGCCGTGCAGACCGCCGGAGACCTTGTAGCCACCGCCGCCGAACTTGCCGCCGGCGTGCAGCACGGTGAGCGCCAGCGTCGCGGCGGGCAGCTCCTGGCCGGGCGCGGTGTCGGTGGGGATGCCGCGGCCGTTGTCCTCGACGCTGACGGAGCCGTCGGCGTTGAGGGTGACGTTGATCGTGTCGCAGTAGCCGGCGAGCGCCTCGTCGACCGCGTTGTCCACGATCTCCCAGATCAGGTGGTGCAGGCCCCGCTCACCGGTCGAGCCGATGTACATGCCGGGGCGCTTGCGGACGGCCTCGAGTCCCTCGAGGACCTGGATGGCGGAGGCGTCGTACTCGACCCCGTTGGGTGGCGTGGGGGCTGGAGCTGACTCAACCGTCTCCTGCTCCGTCACGTCGGCCGGCATCTCGTCGGTCACAGGCACCTCTGCGGTGAGGGGCGGCCTCGTCCCGAATGAGCCGCCGTGGGCATGAACATGAGCGTGGGTCGAGGCCCGGCCTGCTGTGGCGACGGTTCGACCCAACGGCCATGTTACCGCCTGGAAGCCCGTAAACCATGTCTCGACCCTGGAAGACGCCGCATCTGTGGAGGAAATGTCGCGTGAGCGGCTCGGGAGGGCCGGTGAGACGGCCGATCAGGGGCGCAGATGTGTCCCGATACGTCCGAGCGGTCCTGAGAACGGCAGAACGCTCCGTAACGGCTTCCTCACCCGTAGGTGTCGCGCGGACCGCGGCCGTCGCGGGCCGAGCGCGGTCCCTTCTTCCACGACGGGCCGTGCGGGCCGAGCACCTCGATCGAGGTGACGGTGCCGTGGCCGAGCTCCTCGTTGAGCCGGCGCACGACCGTCGGCGCGAGCAGCTTCAGCTGGGTCGCCCACGCCGTGGAGTCGGTGCGGACCACCAGCCGGCCCTCCGAGAACGACTCCGGTGTGCAGTGGGCACCCACGTCGGCGCCGACCAGCTCCTCCCACCGGCCGAAGACCCCGTGGACCCGCAGGTCGATCCGCCAGCCGTGGTCCTCCACGAGCCGGCCCAGGGTGGCGTCGAGCAGCTGGGGATCGCGGTCGTCGGGATGGCTCCCCGAGGCGCGGCCGCGGGTGGGCTTGTCGCGGCGGCGCAGCTTGGCCCGGCGCGCCGGCGTCGTCCCGGCGGTCGCCTTCGTCAGCGCCCGCGCCAGGTCGAGCCCGTCGGCGCGGTGCTCCTCGGCCTCCGCGGCCGGGTGCTCCTCAGCGCGGGGCGGATCGGTCGGCTCCTCAGGGCTCACGCGTCACCTCCCCGCCGGCGACCAGGAACCGGGTACCAGCCAGCGCCTGGGGTACGTCGGCACCGACCGCCGCCGTCACCAGGACCTGCTCGGCGCCCGCCACGAGCTCGGCGAGCCGGTCCCTGCGGTCGGAGTCCAGCTCGGCGAAGACGTCGTCGAGGATGAGGATGGGGTCGTCGCCGTCGGCGCGCAGCAGGTCGTACGACGCCAGCCGCAGCGCCAGCGCGAACGACCACGACTCGCCGTGGGAGGCATAGCCCTTCACCGGCAGCGCGCCCTCGCCCGGACCGTGGCCCAGCGTCAGCAGGAGGTCGTCGCGGTGCGGGCCGACCAGTGAGAGCGCACGGTCCAGCTCGTCGCGCCGACGGCGCTCGAGCTCCACGAGGATCATCGCCTTCAGCTCCGTCGCCGGCACCGTGCCGGCGGTCTCCGGTTCGAGCGGGATCGAGCTCCGGTAGGCGATCTCCGCGTCGTCGCGGGTCGCACCGCGTGCGACGGTCTCGTAGGCCTTGCCGACGTACGGCCGGAGCGCGTCGACGAGGGCCAGCCGCTCCGCGAGGAGCTCGCCGCCGAGGGTGGCGAGGTGGTCGTCCCAGACCGACAGCGTCGCCAGCACGCCCTCCTGGGCGGAGCGACCGCCCGCGCGGGCGGTCTTGAGCAGCGAGTTGCGCTGCTTGAGCACCCGGTCGTAGTCGGAGCGGACGCCCGCGAGGCGGGGCGTCCGCAGCACGAGCAGGTCGTCGAGGAAGCGGCGCCGCTCGGACGGGTCGCCCTTCACCAGGGCGAGGTCCTCCGGTGAGAACACCACGGTGCGCACCAGACCGACCAGCTCGCGGGTCCGCGGCAGTGCGGCACGGTTGATGCGCGCCCGGTTCGCGCGGCCCGGGTTGATCTCGACCTCGAGCACGGCGGTACGGCCGTCCCGGACGACCGCCGCCCGGACGACCGCCTGCTCGGCGCCGGCGCGCACCAACGGGGCGTCGCTGGCGACCCGGTGCGACTGCAGCCGGGAGAGGTAGTCGATGGCCTCGACGAGGTTGGTCTTGCCCTGGCCGTTGCGGCCGACAAACGCCGTGACGCCGGCCCCGAGCTCGACCTCCGCGGTCGCGTAGGAGCGGAAGTCGTGGAGGGAGAGATGGGAGACGTGCACGGAGTGCTGCCGACCTAGGGGTTGACGTCGCCGCCCTGCGGCGCCTCCGTGCGCACCGCGTGGCCGCCGAACTGGTTGCGCATCGCGGCGATCGCCTTCATCGCCGGGCTGTCGTCCTGACGCGACACGAACCGGGCGAAGAGGGATGCGGCGATCACGTTCATCGGCACGGCGTTCTCGATGGCGGCCTCGACCGTCCACCGCCCCTCACCGGAGTCCTCGGCGTAGCCGCGGATCTTGTCCAGGTGCTCGTCGTCCTCGATGGCCTCGACGAGCAGGTCGAGCAGCCAGGACCGGATGACGGTGCCGCTGCGCCAGGAGTCGAACGTCGCCGGGACGTCCTCGACCAGGTCGACCTTCTCGAGCAGCTCCCAGCCCTCGGCGTAGGCCTGCATCATGGCGTACTCGATGCCGTTGTGGACCATCTTGGCGAAGTGCCCCGCACCGGGCTTGCGCCCGACGTGGACGAAGCCACCCTCCTCGGGCTTGAGCGCGTCGAAGAACGGCTGAACCTTGGCGACGTTCTCGTCTGAGCCGCCGCACATCAGGGCGTAGCCGTTCTTCAGGCCCCACACGCCGCCGGAGACGCCGCAGTCGACGAAGCCGATGCCCTTCTCGCCGAGGTACGCCGCGTTGACGGCGTCGTCGGTGTACTTGCTGTTGCCGCCGTCGACGACGACGTCGCCCTGGCCGAGGAGCTCGCCGAGCTCCTTGATCGTGTCGCGGGTGGGGTCACCGGCCGGAACCATCACCCACACCACCCGGGGTGCGGGCAGCTGCGCGACCATGTCCTCGAGGCTGGTCGCGTCGGAGATCTCCTGGTTGCGGTCGTAGCCGACCACGGTGTGCCCGGCGTCGCGGAGACGGGTCCGCATGTTGCCGCCCATCTTGCCGAGGCCGATGAGTCCGATGTCCATGACGATGCCCTTCCCGGGGGTGACGGATCCCTTGCGGGTGCCCTGTTCGGCTATGAAAGCAAACGCCGCGGCATCAGCAGGTAGCGGAACCCGGGCTCGGCGGCGCCGTCCTGCACGGTCCCGCTGATCACGACCGGCTTCGAGGCCTGCGTGAAGGCGAGGTCGACGACCGCCTCGTCGATGACGGTCAGGCCGTCGAGGAGGAACTGCGGGTTGAACCCCGTGGTGAGCTCCTCGCCGTCGATCTGCGCCTCGATGGACTCCGAGGCCTGCGCCTCGTCGCCCGAGCCGGCGTCGAGGGTGAGGACGCCGTCGGAGAACGCGAGCTGGACGGCGGTGTTGCGCTCGGCGACGAGCGCGACGCGCTTGACGGTCTCGATGAGGGCGGCCTTGTCGACCCGCGCCACCGTGAGGTGCTCGCTGGGGAACAGGCTGCGGACCTTGGGGAACTCGCCGTCCAGGAGCCGGGTCGTGGTGCGTCGTACGCCGCCGGCGACCTGGCCCTCGAAGCCGATGATGCCCTCGCCCACACCGGTCGTGCTCAGCGCGATGGTGATCTCGCTGCCGGCCGTGAGGGACTTGGCGGTGTCGCCGAGCACCTTGGCCGGGACGAGGGCGGCCGCCGAGACGTCGGGCGTGCGCGGGTCCCACTCGAGCTCGCGGTGGCTGAGCCGGAACCGGTCGGTGGCCAGCAGGGAGATCGTCGAGCCCTCGATCTCGAGGCGCACACCGGTGAGCACCGGCAGCATGTCGTCGCGGCCGGCGGCCGTGACGGCCTGGGCGACGGCGTGGGCGAACAGGTCGCTCTTGACCGTGCCGGTGGCCGACGGCATCTCGGGGAGGCTGGGGTAGTCCTCGACCGGCATGGTCTGGAGGCTGAAGCGGGCCGATCCGCAGGTGAGGCTCACCCGCGCACCGTCGAGCACCATCTCGACCGGCTTGGCGGGAAGGCTGCGGCAGATGTCGGCGAGCAGCCGCCCGCTGACCAGCGCGGTGCCCTCGTCGGAGACCTCGGCCGCGAGCGTGGCGCGCGCCGACGTCTCGTAGTCGAAGGTCGACAGCACCAGGCCCGCGTCGCTGGCCTCGATGAGGAGGCCGGACAGGACGGGCGTGCTCGGGCGCACCGGGAGGCTGCGGGCAGCCCAGGCGACGGCGTCCGCGAACACGTCACGGTCGACGCGGAACTTCACGATGGTGGTCCTCCGGATCGAGCGGCTGGATCGGACGGGTGGGGACACGAATCCTGCCACGTGGCGCGGCGACGCGCAGCGGTGGGACCGGATGTGCTTCGGATGTGCCTGATGTGGCTCGGATGTCGGTCGGGTTGTCCTGCGCCGCTGGTCGGTTCTCCCCAGGCAAGGGGCCGGATGGATGTTCACCGATGATCGATCCGCATGTAGGTCAGTCTGAGTCATAGGTGGCGTGGAAACTGTGGAGAGACGCTGTTTCCGCAGGTGGTGCGGAGCGATCCGCGTGCACACCGGTTGTGGACGACGCCGTGGAACCACAAGGCGCGGTGTGTAGTTCGGCGTCCTTCCACCGCGTTCGCGCGGCTCCTCCGCAGATCCTCCCCGTGTAATTCGGACCCATTTCGGCTCGTCGTCCACAAGGTGGGGAAGCACAGGAAATCGCTTCGGCCCCCCGCCCTGAGGGGCAAGGGGCCGAAGCAGCCGCCGGAGCGTGCGCAGGCCTCAGGCCTGCCGCGCCTGCATCTTGACGCGGTTGGTGAGCTCGCTGACCTGGTTGAAAACGGCCCGTCGCTCGGCGAGCAGCTGGTTGATCTTGCGCTCGGCGTACATGACCGTCGTGTGGTCCCGGTTTCCGAACTGCGCGCCGATCTTCGGCAGCGACAGGGCGGTCAGCTCCCGGCACAGATACATCGCGATCTGGCGTGCCATCACCAGGTGGCGGCCGCGGGAGGGTCCGGTGAGCTCGTCGATGCTGAGTCCGAAGTACGCCGCCGTCTGGGCGATGATCAGGCCGGCGGTGATCTCCGGCTCGCCGCCCTCCGGGATCAGGTCCTTGAGCACGATCTCGGCCAGGGTCATGTCGACCTCCTGGCGGTTGAGGTTCGCGAACGCGGTGACGCGGATGAGCGCACCCTCGAGCTCGCGGATGTTGGTCTGGATCTTGGTGGCGATGAACTCGAGCACGTCCGGCGGTGCGGTGAGTCGGTCCATCGCGGCCTTCTTGCGCAGGATCGCGATGCGCGTCTCGACGTCGGGGGGCTGTACGTCGGTGATCAGTCCCCACTCGAACCGGTTGCGCAGCCGGTCCTCCAGCGCCTCGAGCCGCTTCGGCGCGCGGTCGGAGGTGAGCACGATCTGCTTGTTGGCGTTGTGGAGCGTGTTGAAGGTGTGGAAGAACTCCTCCTGGGTCTGGGTCTTGCCCTCCAGGAACTGGATGTCGTCGATCAGCAGCACGTCGACGTCGCGGTACCGCCGCTTGAAGCGGTCCTGCCGGTCGTCGCGGATGGCGTTGATGAACTCGTTGGTGAACTCCTCCGAGCTCACGTAGCGCACCTTCGCTCCGGAGTAGAGGGAGCGCACGTAGTGCCCGATCGCGTGGAGCAGGTGCGTCTTGCCGAGTCCCGACTCGCCGTAGACCAGGAGGGGGTTGTACGCCCGGCCGGGCGCCTCGCTGACGGCCACCGCCGCCGCGTGCGGGAAGCGGTTGGAGGAGCCGATCACGAAGGTCTCGAAGGTGTACTTCGGGTTCAGTCGCGTCTCGAGGCTGCTCGGCTTGGGGCTCTCGTCGGCGCGGCTCGCGATCGGGGCCGCTTCCGGGGCACGGTCCGGGACTCGCTCTCCCAGCGGAGCAGGAGCCGGAGCGGTGGGCATGTTTGTCGACATGTCGTTTTGGATATCCGTCGACTTTTGGGTGTCGTCCTCCGCGGGTGCGACAGGCTGCGTGGCGCTGTCGACGTCGAGAGCCGTGTCGACGGTGACGGCGATCCGGATCTCGCGGCCGAAGCGGAGCGAGAGCGACTCCTCGAGCCGGTCGCGCAGACGGCCCTCGAGTTGGTTGCGGGTGAAGTCGTTGGGGACCGCGACGATGGCGGTGTTGCCGTGGAGAGTGACGGGCTCGCTGGCCCGTAGCCATGCCTTCTGGTTCGGCGGGAGCTCCGCGATGACCGTGTGCCAGGCCTGGTCGAGGGGCTGACCGTCGTTGGGCGGGGTGTCCACTGCTTGCCTTCCCTGGAGGCGCGGCGGCACCCGGATGGGCGGCCGGCGGCTCGCGTGCTCGGTGTCGTGCTCTTGCTCGATGCGGGTGATGCTGGGTGCGGGCTGAGGGTCGTCAGCGCTGCTTCCACAAGTTTGTCCACAAGCTGTGAACCCGGCCCGGAGGGCGTGGAACGAGCCGGCCCGAGACACGTGCGACTGGCTCGCAGGTGATCGTTTTCCCAGGTCAGCGCGGTGTGCGGTGGTGTCCGGAAGGCGCTGGGCGGGGCGATGACCGCGGGGTCAGGGCGACGGCAGGGAACCTCGGGTTGAGGTGAACTTAACCCTCGCTCCGGCGCGTCGGCAAGCCGTTGTCCACAGGCAGGGCCCATGGTCCCGGTCGGCGTGGTTTGCTCGCGGTGGAAGGCCGGTCGGCTCGTGCGCGCGAGGGTTTGACCCTGTCGAACGGCAGCGCGTACCGTTGGGCGGTCAGCCGCCGTTGTCGCCCTTCGACGACTGGTGCCGCATGTCCACGGGAGTGTCACTCGACCGCGGATGGGCGGTGCCAGCCGAATCAGATCATGGTGCCGTCACATCACATCGGTTGACACGCCCAGAACCACCACGGAAAGAGACCGCTCGTGAGCAAGCGTACGTACCAGCCGAACAACCGTCGCCGCCACAAGGTGCACGGCTTCCGCCTGCGCATGCGCACCCGCGCTGGCCGCGCCATCCTGTCGGCGCGCCGCCGCAAGGGCCGCAAGAGCCTCTCCGTCTGAGACCGTCGCGGCCTCGGCTGACGCCGACCACGCGGTCCACCCGGCCCCGACCCTCACGGCAGTGCTCTCCGCGGCCCACCGGCTCGTCGATGCGGACCAGTTCCGCGCGGCGGTCCGGCACGGGCGCCGCGCAGGGACCGGCACCCTCGTGGTGCACCTGCTGCCGGCAGCGGACGTCGGAGGTGTCAGGGTCGGGTTCGTGGTCAGCAAAGCCGTCGGCCCTGCCGTCGTACGCAACAGAGTGAAGCGGCGCCTTCGCCACCTGGCCCGGGAGCAGCTCTCCGTCCTGGAGACGCAGCTCCCGGGCTCTGCTGTGCTCGTGGTCCGTGCCCTGCCGGCGGCCGCGCAGGCGCGCGGTGAGGAACTCGGCGCCGACCTGGCGCGTTCGCTGGAGCGGGTGCTGCGGTGAGGCTGCTCCTGGTCGGACTGCTGCGGCTCTACCGGACCTTCATCAGCCCGCTGTACGGCCAGGTCTGTCGCTACCACCCCTCGTGCTCGGCCTACGCGCTCGAGGCGGTGCAGCAGCACGGCAGCCTCCGGGGCACCTGGCTCGCCGTACGCCGACTCGGCCGCTGCCACCCGTGGGCGGCCGGCGGGTACGACCCCGTCCCGGCTGCGGGACACCACCGATCCTCACCCGTCACCGACCAAGGAGCCTGACACCGTGGGAGACCTGCTGACCGCGATCGGCACACCGCTCTACTACGCGATCTCCGCCATCCTGCTGGGATGGCACAAGCTGTTCACCGGACTGGGCCTGGATCCCGCCGGCGGCTGGTCGTGGACCCTGTCGATCATCGGTCTCACCGTGGTGATCCGGGCGCTGCTGATCCCGCTGTTCGTCAAGCAGATCAAGTCCAGCCGGAACATGCAGCTAATCCAGCCCAAGGTCAAGGAGCTGCAGAAGAAGTACGGCCACGACCGGGAGCGTCTCGCCCAGGAGACGATGAAGCTCTACAAGGACACGGGCACCAACCCGTTCGCCTCCTGCCTGCCGCTGCTGCTGCAGATGCCGGTCTTCCTGGCGCTGTTCCACCTGCTCAACGCCGCGGCCAAGGGCGAGGCGAAGGGCTTCCTCTCGGCGGTGGACGCGAGCCACATCAAGAACGACGCGATCATCTTCGGAGCCAACATCTCCGACTCGCTCACGGGCGCCGACAACAGCGCGGTCGTCGTGCTAGCGATCTTCCTGGTCATCGCCATGACCGCGACGACGTTCGTCACGCAGCGCCAGCTGATGAGCAAGAACATGCCGGCCGACGCGATGAGCGGGCCCTACGCCCAGCAGCAGAAGCTGCTGCTCTACGTGCTGCCCGTCGTCTTCGCGGTCTCGGGCATCGCGTTCCCGATCGGCCTGATGATCTACTGGACGACCTCGAACCTGTGGACGATGGGCCAGCAGTTCTACGTGATCCGCAACAACCCGGCGCCCGGTACGCCGGCCGCGGCTGCCAAGGAGCAGCGTGACCGTGCGAAGGCCGCCCGCAAGGGCGTGGTCGAGGAGACGCCGGTGGAGGAGACCCCCGTCGCCGAGCGTCGCCCGCCGGTGCGTCAGCAGCCGAAGCGCCAGACCCGACAGCAGCGCAAGTCCGGCGGCTCCAAGCCCGCCGCGCGCCCGACCAACGATGGGACGAACCAGTGACTGACGAGATGATCGACGCGAGCGCCGCGCGCCCTGAGAACGCCGACGACCGCGTGCAGCAGCTCGAGCGCGAGGGTGACATCGCGGCCGACTACCTCGAGGAGCTGCTCGACATCGCCGACCTGGACGGCGACCTGGACATGGACGTCGACGGGGATCGTGCCGCCGTGTCGATCGTCGGCGCTGACCTCTCGCAGCTCGTCGGCCAGGACGGCGAGGTGCTCGACGCGTTGCAGGAGCTGACCCGGCTGGCTGTGTACCGGGAGACCGGCGAGCGCTCGCGCCTCATGCTCGACATCTCCGGCTTCCGGGCCGCCAAGCGTGCCGAGCTCGTGAAGGTTGCCGAGGTGACCATTGCCAGGGTGCGGGAGACGGGCGCCCCGGTCGCGCTGACCCCGATGCCGCCCTTCGAGCGCAAGGTGGTTCACGACGCCGTGGCCGCTGCCGGACTCAGTTCCTCCTCGGAGGGCGTCGAGCCGCGTCGCTTCGTGGTGGTCCAGCCCGACTGAGAGCGAGGAGCCAGTCATGAGTGGCGATGTTTCACGTGAAACGGACGCCGCCGAGGCCGGCCAGGACTCCCTGAGGGAAGCACCCCCCGCGCCTGAGGTGGCGCGGGGGGTGTTCCCGTTGGAGCGCCTGGCGCTGGCGGAACGGTACGCGGCCTGGCTTGCGGATGCGGGCGTCGTGCGCGGTCTGATCGGCCCGCGCGAGGTGCCGCGGCTGTGGGACCGGCACGTGTTGAACTGTGCGGTGCTGGAGCGTCTGCTACCCGACGGTGCGTCGGTGGCCGATGTCGGCTCTGGGGCGGGCCTGCCCGGGATCGTGCTGGCGATCGCGCGCCCGGACCTGAGGCTCACACTGATCGAGCCACTGCTGCGACGTACGGTCTTTCTGGAGGAGGTGTCCGCAGACCTCGGTCTCACCAATGTCGAGGTGGTGCGCGGCCGTGCGGACGCGCTGCATGGCGTCCGATCCTTCGATGTCGTCACCTCGCGGGCGGTCGCTCCGCTGGAGCGGCTGCTGCGATGGTCCATGCCGCTGGTCGCCGCCGATGGTGCGATGGTGGCGCTGAAGGGGTCGGCGGCCGACGCGGAGGTGGACCCTGCCGGGCCGGTCCTGGCGCGGCTCGGATGTGCGCCGCCGGAGATCGTGCGGTTCGGGGAGGACGTGCTCGCGGAGCCGACCGCTGCCGTCCGGGTGGCCTGGGCCGATCCTTCGCGGGTATCTTTGCGCCCTGCCCGCGCGGCAACGGCCACTGCCTCGGGCGGCGGTCGCAAGCGACGCAGGAACCGGGGACGCTGAGGTGGCCGACCATGTTCGGCGCCCCGATCAGTCCGACGCGGCGCAGCCGGTCGGCTCGAAGTTTTCCACCGGTGGAAGTGCGCCGACTGAGCGTGACTATCCACAGCAAGCGGTGGTTCATCCACAGGAAGGCAGCATGGGCGAGAACAGCAACGGGGACGTTTCACGTGAAACGACGACCGGCGGACCCAGCGGCTTCCAGGTGAAGACGGCGGCGGATCTCGCCGACTTCGCGACCAGCCTCGCCGACGAGGCCACGCCGCTCGCGCGTGCCGCTGAGCACTCGGTCCGCGTCCGTCTCGGCGCCCAGAGCCAGCCGGCCATGCCGCGTCCCACGGCGACCCGCATCATGGTGGTCGCGAACCAGAAGGGGGGCGTCGGCAAGACGACCTCCACCGTGAACGTCGCCGCCGCCCTCGCGCAACTGGGCCAGCGGGTCCTGGTCGTCGACCTGGATCCACAGGGCAACGCCTCCACCGCGCTGAGCATCGACCACTTCCAGGGCACCCCGGGCACTTACGAGCTGCTCGTCGAGGAGACGCCTCTGGCCGATGTCGTCGTCCCGTCGCCCGAGGTGCCGGGTCTCGACGTGGTCCCCGCGACCATCGACCTGGCGGGCGCCGAGATCGAGCTGGTCAGCATCGTCGCGCGGGAGAGCCGCCTGCAGAAGGCACTGCGGTCCCACCCGCGGGTCGGCGGCGCACAGGAGGCGGGGGAGGACCGGTGGGACTACGTCTTCATCGACTGCCCGCCGTCGCTGGGCCTGCTGACGATCAACGCGCTCGTGGCTGGCGCGGAGCTGATGATCCCGATCCAGGCGGAGTACTACGCCCTGGAGGGACTCGGCCAGCTCCTGAAGACCGTCGACATGGTGCGGGCCCACCTCAATCCCGAGCTCGCCGTGTCGACCATCCTCATCACCATGTACGACGCTCGCACTCGCCTCTCCGCCGGCGTGGCCGAGGAGGTCAAGGCGCACTTCGGCGACCAGGTGCTGAAGACCTACATCCCCCGCTCCGTCCGGGTCTCCGAGGCGCCGTCGTACGGGCAGACCGTGATGACCTACGATCCGGGCTCGCCGGGCGCGTTGAGCTACCTGGAGGCGGCCCGGGAGATCGCGACCAACGCAGCGACGGGAGCCAACTGGTGAACGACAAGCGCCGCGGCCTGGGGCGGGGACTGGGATCGCTGATCCCTACCGCACCTGCGGCCGTTCTGCAGCAGAACGGCGAAATCGGCGCTGGAGCGCCGCGCAGCACTGCGGCGGACCCCGAGTCCGTCGGTCGTGAGAACGGCGCTCAGATCGAGAATCCGGGTCTACGGCCGGTCGACGGCGCCTACTTCGCCGAGCTGCCGGTCACGCAGATCCGGCCCAACGCGGTGAACCCGCGAACGGTCTTCGACGAGGAGGCGATGGCCGAGCTGGTCCACTCGATCCGTGAGATCGGGCTGCTCCAGCCGGTCGTGGTCCGCCGGACCGGCCCCGACGAGTACGAGCTGGTCATGGGCGAGCGCCGTTGGCGCGCGACCCAGGAGGCCGGACTCGACACGATCCCCGCGATCGTGCGGGAGACCGACGACACCGACATGCTGCGGGACGCGCTGCTGGAGAACCTGCACCGCGCGAACCTCAACCCGCTCGAGGAGGCGTCGGCGTACCAGCAGCTGCTGAGCGACTTCTCGTGCACCCACGAGGAGCTGGCCGCGCGGATCGGCCGCTCCCGACCGCAGATCAGCAACACGCTCCGGCTGCTCCGGCTCTCCCCGGCGGTGCAGCGCCGCGTGGCCGCCGGCGTGCTGTCGGCCGGGCACGCACGGACGCTGGTCTCGGTGGACGATCCCGAGCAGCAGGACCGGCTGGCCCAACGCGTGGTGGCCGAGGGCATCAGCGTGCGTGGCCTCGAGGAGATCGTGGCCGTCGGCGACGGCACGTCGCCCGCCGTTGCGCGGACGAAGCGCGCGAAGCCCGTGGCGCCCGGACTGCACGAGATCGCCGACCGGCTGTCGGACCGCCTCGAGACCCGCGTCAAGGTCGACCTCGGCAAGGCCAAGGGCAAGATCACCGTGGAGTTCGCGACGCTGGACGACCTGCGACGCATCGTCGACATCATGGACCCGCGCTCGATCTGAACGACAAACAGATGTAGCGGTTTGTCGTTTGGTCTCTTTGTCGACAAAGACCGTCGCGGAGTCACCGGTGAACCGGGGATTCCGCGCACCCGGTCAGTGGACGTCGGTGCCCGGGTTCTCGACGCCGCGCGAGCCCAGGCGGAGCTCGGCGGTGTCGGTGCCGGTGCCGAAGGTCGAGTGGAGCTCGATCTCGGCCTCGAGCACGCCGGCGAGCCGGCGTACGCCCTCGCGGATGCGGTCTGGGGTCGGGTAGCAGTACGACAGCCGCATCGCCGAGGACCCGAACCCGTCGGAGAAGAAGGCCGTCCCGGGGACGTAGGCGACCCGCGCGGTGACCGCTCGCGGCAGCATCGCCTTGGCGTTGATGCCGGGCGGGAGCGTCAGCCAGACGTAGAAGCCGCCGTCGGGGACGTTCCAGCGCACGGCGGCCGGCATCAGGTCCGAGAGCGCGGACGTCATCGCGTCGCGCCGCTCGCGGTACATCTCCCGGAACTGCTTGATCTGCCCCTGCCAGTCGTGCTGGGCGAGGTACGCCGAGATCGCCATCTGGCTGAACTGCGGCGGGCAGAGCGTCGCCGACTCCTGGGCCAGCACCAGCTTCTCGCGCACCGAGGCGGGTGCGAGCGCCCAGCCGACGCGGAAGCCCGGCGCGAACGTCTTCGAGAACGAGCCGAGGTAGATGACCCCGTCCGCGGCGTCGGCGCGCATGGCGCGCATCGGCTCCCGGTCGAAGCCGAGCAGGCCGTAGGGGTTGTCCTCGAGGATGAGGATGCCCTCGGACTGGCAGATCTCGAGGATCTCCGGCCGCCGCTCGGCCGACAGCGTCACGCCGGCGGGGTTGTGGAAGTTCGGGATCGTGTAAAGGAACTTGATCCGCTTGCCCGCCGCCTTGGTGGCGCGGATCGCCTGCCGCAGCGCCTCGGGCACCAGCCCGTGGGCGTCCATGTCGGCGTGGACGACCTCGCACTGGTAGGAGCGGAACACACCCAGCGCGCCGACGTATGACGGCGCCTCGCAGATCACGACGTCACCGGGGTCGCAGAACACCCGCGTGACGAGGTCGACGGCCTGCTGCGAGCCGACCGTCACGACGACGTCGTCGGCGCTGGCCTCGATGCCCTCGAGCCGCATCACGTCGCAGATCTGCTCCCGCAGCTCCGGAACGCCCTGGCCGGAGCCGTACTGCATGGCCACCGGGCCCTGCGTGGCCACCAGGTCCGAGATCGCCCCGCCCACCACGTCGAGGGGGAGGCCGGAGATGTTCGGCATGCCGCCGGCCAGCGAGACTACCTCGGGCCGCGACGCGACCGCGAACAGCGCCCGGATCTCCGAGGCCGTCATACCGGCCGTCCGCGCTGCGTACCGGTCGACGAAGGGGTCGAGGACGTGACTGTGGCGCGCGGGCTGGATCTCCATGGTCCTACTAGCATGAACGATGGCGGCCCGTCCCGCACGGCCGGGCCGCCAATCGGGCGCATCACACGCGTCACACGGGAGGTTGCGATGGCCCGCAGGACGGTGCCGCTGACCCTGGACCGGTACGCCGCACTCGCGGCCCCCTGCCGCGAATGCCTCTTCTGGGAGCTCGACCCGGTCCGGCGCCGGGCGGTCCGGGACGACGAGCAGACGCTCGAGAAGGACGCCTGGCTCTCGCACGTACTGCGCGAGTGGGGATCGTGCGGTCGCGTCGTCGTGGCCGACGACCAGCCGGTGGGGTTCGCGGTCTACGCCCCCGAGGCGTTCGTCCCGGGCGCGGCCGGCTTCCCGACCGCTCCGATCTCCTCCGACGCGGTGCTGCTCACCACCGTGTGGGTGGACCCGGCGCACCGCGGCGGCGGCCTCGGCCGGCTGCTGGTGCAGGGGATGGCGCGCGACCTGATCGACCGCGGCGGGGTGCGCGCCGTCGAGGCGTTCGGCGCCCTCGACCGGCGTCATCCGTGCGCGACGCCCGCCGAGTTCCTCACGCGGGTGGGCTTCAAGACCCACCGGCCGCATCCGAGTGCGCCGCGGCTGCGCATGGACCTCAAGGGCGCCGTCACCTGGCGCGAGGAGGTCGAGGGTGCGCTGGAGCGGCTGCTGGGCGTCGTACGGCCTGCGAAGGCGGCGCCGAAGGCGACCCGCGCCCACCGCGGCCTCCGATGACGCTCACCTGAGGCCCCCCATGACAACTGCCCCGGTTCCACGTGGAACCGGGGCAGTGTGGCCGGCACCTGACAACCTCAACCATCCACCGGCGTGTCGCGGTGGAGGAGGTCAGGTGCCCGCGGGGGGTCAGGCGTTGATGAAGTCCGCCAGCTCGTTGAGCAGGGCCGCCTTCGGGCGGGCGCCGACGATCGACTTCACGACCTCGCCGTTCTGGTAGACGTTGATGGTCGGGATGCCGGTCACCCGGTAGCTCGACGGCGTGACGGGGTTCTCGTCGACGTTCATCTTCACGAAGGTGATCTTGTCGCCGTGCGCGCCGGCGATCTCGTCGAGGATCGGCGCGACCTGCTTGCACGGCCCGCACCACTCGGCCCAGAAGTCGACGAGCACGGGCTTGTCGGCCTTGAGGACGGTCTGCTCGAACTCGGCGTCGGTCACGGCAGCGATGTTGTCAGCCACAGAGGGCCACCCTTCGGTTGAGCCGGCGGTGCCGGCGGTGAACGTAACGTCTGTGCATCCCAACAGCGGGCTCGGGCCGGTTCATTCCCGGCGCGACGGCCCTCGTCAGGGGGTCAGGATCGGGTCGGCGGCCTCGTCGAGGAGCGCCGTCTCGTTGTGCTCCAGCAGCGCCAGGAACCGCTCGGCGTCGAGCGCCGCGGAGCAGCCCGACCCGGCGGCGGTGATGGCCTGCCGGTAGGTGTGGTCGACCAGGTCGCCGGCGGCGAAGACGCCCGTGAGGTTGGTCGCGGTCGAGCCGGTGCGGGTCAGCACGTAGCCCTCGTCGTCGAGGTCGACCTGGCCGCGGACCAGCTCCGAGCGCGGGTCGTGGCCGATCGCGATGAACAGACCGGTCGCCGGCATCTCGCGGGTCTCGCCGGTGACGGTGTCCTTCAGCGTCAGCGACTCCAGCCGGTCGGTGCCGTTGATCGACTCGACCGCGGTGTTCCACTCGATCTCGAGCTTCGGGTCGGCGAACGCGCGCTCCTGCATGATCTTGGAGGCCCGCAGCTCGTCGCGACGCACCAGCAGCGACACCTTGGAGCCGAAGCGGGTCAGGAAGGTGGCCTCCTCGACCGCGGAGTCGCCACCGCCGACGACCGCGATGTGCTGCTCGCGGAAGAAGAACCCGTCGCAGGTCGCGCACCAGGACACGCCCCGCCCGGAGAGCGCCTCCTCGTTCGGCAGGTCGAGCTTGCGGTAGCCCGAGCCCATGGCCAGGATCACGGCCTTGGCGGTGTAGGTGTCGGTCGCGGTCTTCACGACCTTGACGTCGCCGGTGAGGTCGACCTCGACGACGTCGTCGGCTACCAGCTCCGCGCCGAAGCGCTCGGCCTGGGCCCGCATGTTGTCCATCAGCTCCGGGCCCATGATGCCGTCGCGGAAGCCGGGGAAGTTCTCGACCTCCGTCGTGTTCATCAGCGCGCCGCCGGCGGTCACCGAGCCCTCGAAGACGAGCGGGTTCAGCGAGGCACGGGCGGCGTACACCGCGGCGGTGTAGCCGGCCGGGCCGGAGCCGATGACGATGACGTTGCGGAGCGCGGCGTCGGACATGACGGACCTTCCGTTGAAGCCTGGATATCGATGCGCGTCTATGCGCACCGTCTGTAACCGATCCTAGGTGAGGATTCTTCCCCCATCAGCGCTGGCGCACGGGCACGGACGCCAGCAGCTCGCCGGTGCCGCACGCCAACAGGTCGGCGCGGCGCTGGCTGCCGTCGGGCGGGCGGACCGCGAGCACGGCGGGCGTCCCGTCGAGCATCACCGGGACGAGCTCACCCGGGCCCCAGGCCGCGGGCGCACAGGCGGCCCGGAGGTCGAGCAGCGCACCGGGCGACCCAGAGTTCGATCGAGAGTCGGACCCAGAGTCCGATCCGGAGTCCGCGTCCGCGGGGGGCAGCCCCGCCACGAGCGCGCGTACGTCGGCCGCGAGCCGCTGCGAGGAGACCGGACGCCATCCCTGCTCGCTGTAGGCGTCGGCCAGCCGGGGATCCACGGCGAGCGAGCCGCCCTCGGTGAGGCTGTCCTCGCGGACGCTGCCGCCCGCGCTGCCGTCCGTGCTGGACTGGCTCGCGTCGGGCGAGGAGGTGGTTAGGAACTGGCCGACGGCGACCCCGCCGACGACGGCTGCCGCCGCGGCCACCAGGCCCACGCGCGTCCACGCCCGGCCACGGGTCGCACGCCGCGCCGCCAGCGAGGAGACCGCCGGGTCCGGCTCGCCCTCGGACCGCTCCGCTCCGAGCTCGGCGAGGACGGCGTCGAGGCGGTCGGCGACGTCGGCCGGCATCGGCTCGTCGTGACGGGCCTCGGCGAGCAGCCGGCGCACCAGCTCGTCGTCGTTCACGGGCGGACCTCCTCTCGGGGTGGGGACGCGGATGGCACGGATGGCTCCGGGGTCCGGAGCATTGCGGGAACGGTCAGGCCGGTGGCGCTCGCGCGGGTCGGTCCGGAGGTGGGACGGCCGGCGGCCCGTCGGGGTTCCCCTCCGCCGGCTGCTCGCCGTCGGACAGCAGGTCCCGCAGCATCCCGGCCAGCCGGACCCGGCCGCGCGAGCAGCGCGACTTGACGGTCCCGACCGGCACCTCGAGCACGTTCGCCGCCTCCGCGACCGAGTAGCCCTCCATGTCGACGAGGACCAGCGCCGCGCGTTGCTCGGCCGGGAGCTCGGCCAGGGCCGCGAGCACCCGCCGCCGACGCTCGTCGGCCTCCGCGCCGGCGTGGACGTCGGCGGTCGGATCGGGCAGGTCGGGGACCTCGGTCAGCGGCGCCGTGCGGCGTACGGCCGCGGCGCGGAGCCGGTCCAGGCAGGCGTTGACCACCACCCTGTGGAGCCAGGTGGTCACCGCCGCGTCGCCTCGGAAGGACGCGGCCCGGCGGTAGGCGGCGATCAGCCCGTCCTGGAGTCCGTCCGCGGCGTCCTCGGCGTTCCCGGTGGTGCGCAGCGCGACCGCCCACAGCCGGTCACGATGCCGC
This sequence comes from Nocardioides sp., assembly GCF_036405735.1. Lineage (GTDB taxonomy): Bacteria > Actinomycetota > Actinomycetes > Propionibacteriales > Nocardioidaceae > Nocardioides. Next base: position 28,974 of record NZ_DASWXC010000109.1, on the reverse strand, counting down.
CCGAAGAGCACGCCGAACGCCGTCACATCGCCCGCCACGTGGTCCGCGAGCAGCTGCGCGTCCGAGCGGGTGTCGCTCATGGTGCCGGCCGGCCGGTCACGGTGACGTCGACCAGGTCCGCCCGGAAGCCGTCGCGCACCTGCGGCAGCTGGGTGATCCAGACGGTCACGAACCGGCCGGTGGCCGGCGTCACGAGCGGCACCGTGCTGTGCGCGAGCGACGTCAGCTCCGCGACCGGCTCCAGGCCGGCCACGGTCGTCGGCTCGGTCTCGGTGACGTACAGCGCGACGGTGGCGCCGTCGTCGGCCCAGTCCAGGACGACCTCGGTCACCGTGCTGGGCTGCTGCAGGTCGACGACCAGCCCCACCCCGGACTTCAGCCCGCCGGGCCCGAAGTTCTGCCTGTAGGTCGCGGTGCGCCAGGCCGTGTCCCGGTCGCCGTCGACCGCTGCGGCCACCAGGTCGGGGTTCTCCGCGCCGTCGTCGCCCTCCGGGTCGAGATCGATGGCGGTCAGGCCCTCGAGCACCACCGCCGCCGTCTCGCTCGGCGCGGTCGTCGGCGCGGATGGTGAGGGCGTCCCGTCCTCGCCGGACAGCAGGTTGCCGTCACGACCGAGCGAGTAGGCGGTGACAACACCGACCACCAGCAGGACCAGGACGGCCAGCGCGATCCCGAGCCGCAGCCAGCCGCGACCCGGCACCTCGCCCTGCTCCTCACCCGCCCCGGCCGGGGACCAGGGCCAGAAGCCGGGTGCGGCGTCCTCGCCGCCGTCGTCCGGCTGGGGAGCGGCGGCCGCGGACCCGCGGCGGGCGGTGTCCCCGTTGCTCGGCTCGGGAGCGAACAGCGGCCGCTCCGGCGGGGGCTCGAACGCCGGCGGCGGCGGAGCGGGCTCGGCGCGCGGACTGAACCACCCGACCTCGCCGCTGTCCTCGAACACCGGCGTGCCGAGCGCTGTCGCCTCGCCGGTACCTCCGGTCGGGTCGGCCGTCTGCTCGGCCAGTTCCCCGACCGGCTCCTCAACGGGCTCCTCAACGGGCTCCTCAACGGGCTCAGCAGCCGGCTCCACCACCGGCACCGCCTCAGTCGGCGCCAGGTTTATGGTCACCGGCCGACGCGCCGTGGTGGCGAGCCGCTCCGGCAGCCCCGTGGGGTCGCCGACGAAGGCGCTGAGCAGCTCGTGGATCTCGCGTGCGGTGTTCGGCCCCGCATGCTTGCCGTGGGGGCGGTTGAGCACCTCGTCGACCAGGTCGTCGAGCGTGCGGGGCACACCGGCCCGCACCTGCCGCGGACGCAGCACCCGGTCCTGGTGCAGCCCGCGCTCGACCGGCGCCCGGGGTACGCCGGACTCCGTCTGCCCCGCCCACCGACCGGTCAGCGCGCAGTGCAGCAGCCCGGCGAGGTCGACCACGTCGACGGCGATCCGGTCCGGGCCCAGGCCGTAGAGGGCGGCCTCGACCGCGAAGCCGATGATGCGCACCGAGCCGTTGTGGTCGATGAGGACGTTCTCGGGGATGAGCCGGCCATGGGCGATGCCCGCCTCGTGGGCGACGGTCAGGGTCGCCGCCACCTCGTCGGTCACCCAGGCAGCGAGCCGAGGCGGCAGCGGCCCCTCCTCCGCGAGCCTGAGATCCAGCGAGGCACCCTCGCCCCACTCGTTGACGACGTAGCAGATCCGGCCGTCCCGCTCCGCGTCGAGCACCCGCAGCAGCCGGCTGTCCACCACCTGCGCCGAGGCCCGGGCGGCGGCCATCAGCTGCGGTGCCCGGTCGTCGTCGGCGTCGAGGACGTGGACCGCGACCGGGCGGGCCAGCACGGTGTCGTAGCCGCGCCAGAACCGGCCCTCGCGGCTCTCGCTCATCAGGTCGACCAGGCGGTAGCGCCCGATCAGGACGTCGCCGGGGCGGTTGGTCACCATGAACCGGTCCTCCCCCCGCCCGACGTACCGATGCGCCGACATCGTAGGACGAACCCACCCCTGGTGGCGGAGGGACGCACGGGTAGATAGGCCGGCGTCAGCGCCGGATCCGAGCGGTGACGGTGCCGACGATCTCCGTCACCTCGGTGATCCGCATCGTCCGGGCGAGCGCCAGCAGGACGACGAGCGCGGCGCCGCCGACGGCCGCACCCACGACGAGCGCCCCCGGCGTCGAGTCGGCCAGGTCGAGCGGGGCCAGGGCGGCGACGACGGCGGCACCCGCGGCCACGGCGCCCAGGACCGCGAGGGCAAGACGCACCAGGAAACGCACCAGCACCGGGGTCTGCAGGCCGCCGAGCCGCCGGGACAGCACGACGTAGGAGACCACCGAGCCCACGGCGTACGACGCGGTGTAGGCGACGACCAGCGCCGGAGCCGTGCCGTGGTCGTCGGAGACGCCGACGAGGACGACCGCGGCGACGATGTTGGTGGCCGCCACGGCGCACTGGATGAAGAAGACGGTGCGGTTCTCCTCCCGGGCGTAGAAGCCGCGCAGCAGCAGGTAGTGGACCGTGAAGGCGATCAGGCCGGGCCCGAAGAGCCGGAGCGTGTCGACGTAGTTGTCGACGGCGCCGGCGGCGGCGCCGTACCCCCACACGACCTGGGCGACCGGGGCCGCGAGCAGCGGCAGCAGCGCGCCGAACGGGACCACCACGGCGAGCGCGGTGCGCAGTGTCGGGGCCAGGGTCCGGGCCAGGCCGCGGCGGTCGGCGTCCGCGGCGTACGCCGAGAGGCGCGGCAGCAGCGCGGTCGCGAGCGAGACGGTGATGATCGAGTGCGGCACCATCATGATCAGGAACGCCGAGGAGTAGACCGTGTAGCCGGTGCCGTCGGGGTCCGCCTCGGCCGTACCGGTCGAGGCGAGCCGGACGACCACGGCGTAGGCGATCTGGTTGACCACGACGAACAGCACGGTCCACACGCCGAGCCGGAACGTGTGGCTCAGACCGGCGTCGCGGAAGTCGAAGCGCGGGCGCAGCGAGACACCGGCGGCGCGCAGGAACGGCACCAGCACGGCGAGCTGCAGCGCGATCCCGAGGGTGGACCCGAGGCCGAGCAGCAGCGTCTCGCCCTGGCCGAAGCCGGGGGCGTGCGGGTCGCCGGCGCCGTAGACGACGAGATAGAGTGCGAGCACCGCCGTGGCGACGACGTTGTTGGCGATGGGCGCCCACATCATCGGACCGAACCGGCCGCGGGCGTTGAGGATCTGTCCGACCAGGACGAACATGCCGTAGAAGAAGACCTGCGGCAGGCAGAGCCGGGCGAAGGAGACCGTGCTGTCGAAGGCGGAGTCCGGCCAGGAGTCGTCGACGAAGATCCGCATCACCCAGGGCGCGGCCAGCACCAGCACCACCGTGACCGTGGCCAGGAAGAGCGCGACGAGGGTGAGCAGCCGGGCGGTGTACGCGTCACCGCCGTCGGGGTCGCCCTTCAGGGCCCGCACCAGCTGGGGCACCAGGACGGCGTTGATGACGCCGCCGGCGACCAGGATGTAGACCATGTTGGGCACGGTGTTCGCGATCGTGAACACCTCGGCGTGCAGCGAGTTGCCGAGCGCCGCCGCGAGGAGGGCCGAGCGCACGAAGCCGCTCAGCCGGGAGACGGTCGTGCCGGCCGCCATCACGGCGCTGGAGCGCAGGATCGAGCTGGTCTCGCTCACGGCGCGCCCGTGAGGGTCGCGGGGTCGGGCTGAGGAGTCTCGGCCGCCTCCGGGGCGGGGGTACGGCGGGCGGCCCGGATCCGACGGAACAGCCGGACGCCGATCGCACCGAACAGCAGGGCGGCGCCGACGCCGAGGAAGAGCCAGATGATGCCGCTGACCTGGGCGGCGCGGATCGGCACCCGGGTCGCGCCGCCGAGCGCGACGCCCTCGGAGTCCGTGATCCGCAGCGAGACGTTGTGCAGGCCCGCGCGCTGGGTGTCCGCGGAGAGCAGCACCGTCGCCCGCCCGTCGCCGGCGACCTCCACGTCGCTGGGCACGCCGATGGTGATGCCGTCGCCGCCGACCGGCTCGATCTCGACGGTGACCGGCTCGGGCAGGCCGTTGACGACGGTGGCGGCGAACCGGCCGTTGGAGCTGGACAGGGTGACCGCGGCCGGCGCCTGGACCTCGATGTCGTCGAGCATGGCGAGGATGGCCTGCCGTGACGCCACCGCGGGGTCCGTGACCGCGCCCCGCGCGAGGTAGGCCAGCGTGGCCAGGGCCTCGGCGCTCACCTCGTCGGCGACCCGGTCGTTGCGGGTGAGCACCCGTTGCAGCGTCCTCCCGGCGGCCATCAGCCGCTCCGCGGCGACGAAGGAGGCCCGATCGATCTCGGCCGCCTGCTCGTCGGCCGGGTAGGTCAGCTCGACCTCGCTGTCGGCGGGGGCCGGTGCGCTGGCGAGGGACGTGAGCCCGCTCAGCCGCAGCCAGGGCTGCTCCAGGCCCTCGGCCAGGGCGGCGTCGGGACGCCACCGGCTCGGCAGCGTCACCAGCAGCGGTGGACGCGTCGGGTCGAGCAGGCGCAGCGAGGCCTCGGCGAGCAGCCGCTGCCGCAGCGGTACGCCGGCCAGCGGGTCGCCCGGCGTGGGGCCGCCCCGCGCCGCGGCCGAGGAGGAGAGCAGCACTCGGCGCTGCGCTGCGGTGGCGACGACCGGCGCGGCGCCGGCGATCGGGTCTGCGGTGTCGCTCGCCTGCTGGGGCTCGAGCATCTCGTCGGAGAGCAGCACCGGGAGCTCCGGCTCGACCAGGTCGAGGGCCTCGGTGGTGATCCGTCCGCTGGCGGGTGCGTTGACCGGCGTCACGTCGACGCCGAGCTCCTCGAACACCGCGGCGCTGCGGGTGCGCGCGGTCTCGTAGAGCGCCGGCGCGTGCGTGGCGGTGGCCGCCAGGTCGAGGTCGCCGTACGGCAGCGCGAGCGTGTCGCTCTCGGCGAGCACCTGCCGCATGCCGGCCAGCCAGCCGGTCGCGAGCGTGGTGGCCGTGACGGTGGCGGTGTCAGTCGCGGGGTCGGGCTCCGGCGTGGAGCTGGCCGAGGGGGAGGGCGCGTCCGACGCCTCCGGCGCCGGGTCCTCGGCGTCCGGCTCCTCGGCCCCGTCGGTCGGCCCGATGTCGCGGGCGGGGTTGCCGGCGGCGAGCTGCTGGACCGCGTCGATGACGGCCGGGTCGACCAGCCAGCTCAGCCGGTCCCCCTCGGGCGCCGTGCCGAGGGCGAGCAGCCGGCCCAGCCGGCCGTTCGGGCTCAGCAGGCCGACCCACCCGGTCACGTTGGCGAGCCGGCCGTCGGCGTTGCGGAAGATCCGCGCGCGGACCGGCACCACCACCGCGGCCTCGACGGGAGAGGCGGTGGCGCGGCGTTCCGTGCGGCGCGTGACGAGCGGCAGCAGGGTGCGGGCGCGTCCGTCGGCGACCTCGTCCCAGCCGTCGGGGCCGGAGCCGAGCGCGTGGACGCCGTACCAGTAGACGCCGTCGGCGACGACGCCCCGGGCGCGCAGCACGCGCCGTGGGACGGTGAGCTCGAAGGCGACGCTCGAGCCGGCCTCGAGGAGCGGCACGGTCGCGAAGGTTCCCGGGTCCAGGATCCGGTCGCCGACCGGAGCCGCCGGGTCCAGGTCGGCGGTCGCGATCGAGGAGGCGAGCTCGGTGACGGTGGTGACCGGGCTGCTCGCGACGAAGGGGGCGATCGTGACGTCCTGCCACGGCTCGGTGTCCGCGTTAGTGACCCGGCCGCGGACGACGACCGGCCCGCGGGCCGGGACGACGCTCGGGGTGAGCGACTCGATCGCGACCCGAAGGGGCGTGTCGTCGGCGACCCGCGCGGCAGCGGGTGGTGCGAGCACCGCGAGCCCGGTCCCCATCAGGCCGAGGAGCGTCACCAGGGTCGCCACCGCGGCCGGGGCACGCCAAGACGACCGGGGACGGGGCATGGCGTCGAGGATATCCGTCGGAAGGGACGCCCTGGGGCTTGGGAGACACGCCCTAGACTCGTCCCTCGTGTCCGCCGCCGATCCCTCCGCCCCGCTGCCGTCCCTGACCGTGGCGGACGTGCAGCGCTCGGTCACCGCGGAGCTGGATCGCATCGGCCCGGTGATCGACGAGCTCGGCGCGCTGTTCGCCGAGGCGGGCCACGAGCTGGCGCTCGTCGGCGGGCCGGTTCGGGACGCGATGCTCGGCCGGCACCACAACGACCTCGACTTCACCACCTCGGCCCGCCCTGACGACACCGAGCGGCTGCTGAAGCGGTGGGCGCGGCAGGACCCCTCGGGGGCGACCTGGGACATGGGCCGCGACTTCGGCACCATCGGCTGCCGCAGAGGACCGTGGCAGGTCGAGGTGACGACGTACCGCTCCGAGGTCTACGACCCGACCTCCCGCAAGCCCGACGTCGACTTCGGCGACTCGCTCGCCGGCGACCTCGTACGCCGCGACTTCACCGTCAACGCCATGGCGGTGCGGCTCCCCGGCCGCGAGGTCGTCGACCTGTACGGCGGCGTGGTGGACCTGGCCACCCGCACGCTGCGGACGCCGGGCACCCCGGAGGCGTCGTTCTCCGACGACCCGCTGCGGATGATGCGCGCAGCCCGCTTCGCCGCCCAGCTCGGGTTCACCGTGGCGCCGGAGGTCGTGGCCGCCATGACGGAGATGGCGGAGCGGATCACGATCATCTCCGCCGAGCGGGTCCGCGACGAGCTGGTGAAGCTGGTGTGCGCGCCGTATCCCCGCCTCGGTCTGACGCTCCTGGTCGACACCGGGCTGGCCGACCGGGTGCTGCCGGAGCTGCCGGCACTGCGGCTCGAGCGCGACGAGCACCACCGCCACAAGGACGTCTACGAGCACACCCTCACCGTGCTGGAGCAGACCATGGACCTGGAGCCGCGGCTCGGGGACGGTCCGGACTTCGTCGCGCGCTTCGCGGCCCTGATGCACGACGTGGGCAAGCCCCGCACCCGGAAGTTCGTCGGTGACGGGTCCGTCACCTTCCACCACCACGACGTGGTCGGCGCCAAGCTGACCCGCAAGCGGATGCAGGCGCTGAAGTTCTCCAACGCCGAGATCGACGCGGTCTGCCAGCTCGTCGAGCAGCACCTCCGGTTCCACGGCTACGGCTCGGGCGAGTGGACCGACTCGGCCGTGCGGCGCTACGTCCGGGACGCGGGGGAGCAGCTGGACCGGCTGCATGTCCTGACCCGCGCCGACTGCACCACGCGGAACAGGAAGAAGGCGGAGCGGCTCGCGCGCACCTACGACTCGCTCGAGGAGCGGATCGCCCGGCTCTCGGAGCAGGAGGAGCTCGACTCGCTGCGTCCTGCGCTGGACGGCAACCAGATCATGGAGATCCTCGGCCTCCGACCCGGCCGCGAGGTCGGCGAGGCGTACCGGTTCCTCCTCGAGCAGCGCATCGAGTCGGGGCCGATGAGCGAGCAGGAGGCCGAGGCGGTGCTGCGAGCCTGGTGGGCGGAACGTCGCTGAGCGCGGGCGCTCGGGCCCACGCCCGAAACGCCTCTGTCGGGATGACGTACTCATCGGTAACATCTCGTCCATGACGAATGCAGCCGCCTCAGCGACCGGCACCGAGCTCAAGGCCACCATCACCATCGACGCGTCGCCCGCCCAGGTGTGGGCGCTGGTCGCCGACGTGAAGCGGATGTCGGAGTGGAGCGACCAGGTCGTGAAGAGCTTCGTGCTCGGCGGCCCGGTCCGCCTCGGCACCCGGTTCTTCAACATCAACCACCAGGGCTGGAAGCACTGGCCGACCAACGCCAAGGTCATCCGCTTCACCCCGCACAGCGACTTCGCCTTCACCGTGCTGGAAAACAACACCGTGTGGTCCTTCCAGCTCGAGCCCACCGCGGACGGCGGCACCCTCGTCACCCACCGGCGCGAGACGCCGCGCGGCATCTCCGCGCTGTCGAAGGCGCTGACCAAGGTCGCCTTCGGCGGCCAGGAGCCGTTCACCGCCGAGCTGCTGGACGGCATGAGCACCACCCTGGAGCGGCTGAAGGCGGACATCGAGTCGTCGCGCTGAGCTAGGCCCGGCGTACGGCGAAGGCCCCGCCTCCCTCACGGGAGGCGGGGCCTTCGTGGTCGCGATACGCCCGCTGGCGCTCGCTACTCGACCAGCGAGTCCGCGTCGGGGCTCGCTACTCGGCCGACGAGGTCACTCGCCGGCGATGAACTTCTCCAGGAGCGCACGACCCTCGGTGTCCTCGATCTGAACCGGCGGGCTCTTCATGAGGTACGCCGACGCCGGGATGATCGGGCCGCCGACACCGCGGTCCTTGGCGATCTTGGCGGCGCGGACCGCGTCGATGATGATGCCGGCGCTGTTCGGGGAGTCCCAGACCTCGAGCTTGTACTCGAGGTTGAGCGGGACGTCGCCGAAGGCGCGGCCCTCGAGGCGGACGTAGGCCCACTTGCGGTCGTCGAGCCACGCGACGTAGTCGGACGGACCGATGTGGACGTTCTTGTCGTCGATCTTGCCGGCCAGCGGACCGTTGAGGTTCGAGGTGACCGCCTGGGTCTTCGAGACCTTCTTGGACTCCAGGCGCTCACGCTCGAGCATGTTCTTGAAGTCCATGTTGCCGCCGACGTTGAGCTGGTAGGTGCGGTCCAGGATCACACCTCGGTCCTCGAACAGCTTGGCCATCACCCGGTGGGTGATGGTCGCGCCGACCTGGGACTTGATGTCGTCGCCGACGATCGGGACGCCGGCGTCCTCGAACTTCTTGGCCCACTCCGGGTCGGAGGCGATGAAGACCGGCAGCGCGTTGACGAACGCGACGCCGGCGTCGATCGCGGCCTGGGCGTAGAACTTGTCGGCCTCCTCCGAGCCCACCGGGAGGTAGGAGACGAGGACGTCGACCTGCTTGTCCTTGAGGACCTGCACGACGTCGACCGGGTCGGCGTGGGACTCGTCGATCGTCAGCTTGTAGTACTTGCCGAGGCCGTCGAGGGTCGGGCCACGCTGGACCTCGACGTTCTTGAAGGGGACGTCGGCGATCTTGATCGTGTTGTTCTCCGAGGCGTTGATGGCCTCGGACAGATCCTTGCCGACCTTCTTGTCATCGACGTCGAACGCGGCGACGAACTCCACGTCGGAGACGTGGTAGTCGCCGAACTTGACGTGCATCAGGCCGGGCACGGTGCCCGACGGGTCGGCGTCCTTGTAGTACTCGACGCCCTGCACCAGGGAGCTGGCGCAGTTGCCGACTCCCGCGATTGCTACGCGAACCGAACCCATCAGGGCTCCTCTCATGGTTGCTGCTGTGTGTTGCGCTCTGCATTGATGAGGTCGGAGAGCCAGCGGACCTCCCGCTCGACCGACTCGACACCGTGGCGCTGGAGCTCCGCGGCGTACCGGTCGACCTCCTTCTGGGTCATCGACAGCTGCTGCTGCACCCGGTCGAGGCGCTCCTGGAGCCGGGTGCGCCGGCCCTCGAGGACCCGCAACCGGATCTCCATGTCGGTCTTGGAGAAGAACGCGAACCGGATGTCGAAGTTGTCGTCCTCCCAGGCGGTCGGACCCACCTCCGACATCAGGCGCTCGAACTCCTGGTGACCGGCCTCGGTGACCCTGTAGACGATGCGCGGCCGGCGCGTCACCGGAGTGACCGACGCCGTCTCCTCCTCGATGAGGTTGGCCCGGAGCATCTTCTTCAGCGTCGGGTAGAGCGATCCGTAGGACAGGACCCTGCCCCACCCGAGCATCAGGTTGAGCCGCTTGCGCAGCTCGTATCCGTGCATGGGTCCCTCGTGCAGCAGTCCGAGGACTGCGAGCTCGATGGTCTCCCCACGACGTGCCATGCGATCTATCGTAGCGATATATCCGGCTTGTGCGAACCCGTGGGCAGTCCCGAACCCTCGGCCGCCCCCGGCGCGCGTGAATCGGCACCGCCATGGCCGGTTGCGTAGTCTCTAGCGGGGCCAGAGCGGCCTCGCACGTTTCCCCGAGCCCGTGGAGATCCCTTTCGTGAGTCCGTCTGCGAGCGGCAACCGCCGCGCCCCGGCCAAGAAGGCCGCCCCTGCCCGAGGCCGTGGCACGACCAAGGGACGCCAGCGGCCGGCCGGCGTCAAGGGCTGGGCGCTGCGGGCCCTGAAGTGGGGCGCGCTCGGCGCTCTCGTGCTGGGCATCATCGGCATCGCGGCGGCGGTCTTCGCCTACCAGCGCACCGAGATCCCGGACCCGAACAAGAGCTTCCAGACGCAGACGACGTTCATCTACTACGCCAACGGCAAGTCGAAGGTCGGGCAGTTCGCGGAGCAGAACCGCGAGTCGATCCCGTACGCCGAGATGCCCGACTGCATCAAGGACGGCGTCGTCGCGGCGGAGAACCGCACGTTCTGGACCGACCGCGGCATCGACCCGAAGGGCATCGTGCGCGCCGCGTTCAGCAACGCGAAGGCCGGCGGGACGACGCAGGGCGCCTCCACGATCACCCAGCAGTACGTGAAGATCCTCTACCTGACCCAGGAGCGGACCTACACCCGCAAGATGAAGGAGGCCTTCCTCTCGCTCAAGCTGCAGCGCACGCAGAGCAAGCAGGAGATTCTCGAGGGCTACCTCAACACCATCTATTTCGGGCGCAGCGCCTACGGCATCCAGGCCGCGGCGCGCGCCTTCTTCGACAAGCCGGCGGCCAAGCTGGACCTGCAGGAGTGCGCGGTGCTCTCCTCGGTCATCAACAACCCCTACCGCTTCGACCCGGCCAACGGGCCCGAGTCCGAGGCGGCGCTCCTGCAGCGCTATCGCTACGTGCTCAACGGCATGGCCGAGGTCGGCGCGATCACCGACGCCGAGGCCGCGGAGGCCGCCGCGACGCTGCCGGAGTTCCCCAAGGTGCGCAAGCAGAGCAGCAACGGCGGTCAGCGCGGCCACCAGCTCCGGCTCGTGCGCGACGAGCTGGCACGGCTCGGCTTCAGCGACGAGGAGATCACCGGCGGCGGCCTGCGGGTCACCACCACGTTCACCAAGGAGGCGATGGACGCCGCCGAGCAGGCGGTGCTCGAGCAGCGGCCGGAGGGCTTCGGCGACAAGCAGCTCCACGTCGGCGTGGCCAGCGTCGAGGTCGGCACCGGGGCGGTGCGTGGCTTCTACGGCGGGCAGGACTTCCTCAAGTCCGAGATCAACTGGGCCGCGACCGGCGGCATGGCCGGCTCGACCATGAAGCCGTTCACGCTGGCCGCCGCGCTCGAGGCCGGGTTCTCGCTGAAGGACACCTTCGAGGGCAACTCGCCCATGGAGTTCCCGGGCGGCCTGGAGATCGAGAACCAGGGTGAGGGCGGCGGCTCCGACTACGGCTCCCAGGTCGACGGCATCCGCGCCATGGAGAAGTCGGTCAACACCGCCTTCGTCGACATGACCGACGCGATCCCGGACGGTCCCAAGGCCATCTACGACATCGCGCGGGCCGCCGGCATCCCGCCGGCGCAGCCCGACCCGAAGTTCCCCGGCATCCCGATGGCCTCGGGCGCGGACTTCAACCCGGAGAACTTCCTGCTGACGCTGGGCAACGCGGTGGTCAGCCCGATCAACATGGCCAACGCGTACGCCACCATCGCCAACGGCGGCAAGCGCGCCAACGCCCACGTCGTCACCAAGGTCGTCGACCGCTCGGGCGTCGTCCGGTACGAGTTCAAGAACAACACGATCCAGGCGATCGACGAGGACGTCGCGGCCGACGTGTCCTACGCGCTGCAGCGCACCGTCAGCAACGGCACCGCCTCCACCGCGCGGGAGATCGGCCGACCCGCGGCCGCCAAGACCGGTACGGCGACCAACGGCCGCGACGAGGTCTCCTCCGCGTGGTTCACCGGCTTCACCCCGCAGCTGGCGACCTCGGTCGTGTACGTGCGGGGCAAGGGCAACGAGCAGCTGGACGGTTGGCTGCCGTCGTACTTCGGTGGCGCCTATCCGGCCGACACCTGGGCGGCGACCATGTCGCGGCTGCTGGAGGGCGAGGAGGTGCTGCGCTTCCCGCCGCCGGCCTTCGTGGACGGTGACGCGCCCGCGCACGGCCACGACCCGGTGCCGACGCAGGCGCCGAAGCCCGAGCCGACCAAGACCAAGAAGCCGAAGCCCAAGCCGACGCAGAGCGCCGAGCCGACGCCCACGCCGACGCCGACACCGAGCAGCACTGCCCCGGTCCCGGTCCCGACGCCATCACCGGATGACTGCCTGGATCCCGACCCACAGGTCTGCCCTCCTCCGGGTGGCGGCGGAACGGGTGGCGGCACAGGCGGCGGCACTGGTGGCACCGGCGGCGGTGTGCCTGCTGGTCGGTACGTCGCGCCGTAGCCCAGTGCCTGTGCGTCCGGCCACGGCCGACCCGGTCGTGGCGAGCCTCAGTGAGGGCGTCGGTGGCCCGCCCGGACGCCGGGCGGGCCGCCACCCCTGGTGGACGCCCGTCCGGGTGCTGCTGGCACTGACGGCGCTCACGTTCGCCCTCGGCATGGTGCAGAAGGCCGGGTGTGTCGCGGACCAGTGGAGCGACGGCGAGGGTCGCTACACCCAGATGTGCTACTCCGACCTGCCCTACCTCTACACCGGCCGCGGCTTCGCCGAGCGGGAGTGGCCGTTCACCGGCGACGCGCAGGTGCGCAGTCGCTACACGGTCATGGAGTACCCCGTGGGCATCGCCTACTGGGCGTACGGCGCGGCGTGGGCCACCCACGTCCTCGTCGGCCTGCCCGAGCTCGGCGATCGGTACGCCGGCGCGGTGGACGCCCTGTGGGGCCGACCCGACGTGCAGCGCGAGATCGGGCTCTACTTCGCGGTGAACGCCGTCGGCTTCGCCGTGCTCGCCCTCCTGACCACCTGGCTGCTCGCGGGGGTCGACCGGCGCCGGCCCTGGGACGCGGCGGCGTTCGCCCTCTCGCCGGCCCTGCTGCTGACCGGTCTGGTCAACTGGGACCTGCTGGCGGTGGCGATGGTCGCGGCGGCGCTGTTCGCCTGGTCCCGAGGACGAGCCGGCTGGACCGGCGTGCTCATCGGACTCGGCGCGGCGACCAAGCTCTACCCGCTGTTCCTGCTCGGCGGCCTGCTGGTCATCTGCTGGCGCGCGCGCCGCTGGCGCGAGTTCGTGGTGGCGGCCGCGGCGGCCGCGGTCGCCTGGCTGCTGGCCAACGCGCCGGCGTACCTCTCCGGGCGCGACCAGTGGCGAGTGTTCTGGTCGTTCAACGCCGAGCGCGGCCCCGACCTCGGGTCGCTCTGGCTGGTGCTGCAGCAGGCAGGCGACCGAGCGATCTCCCCGGGGACCGTCAACACCGGGTCGTGGATCGCGTTCGGGGCCTGGTGCGTGGCCGTGCTGGTGCTGGGCCTGGCCGCCCGGCGCACCCCGACCCTCGCGGAGCTCGGCTTCCTCGTCGTCGTCGGGTTCCTGCTGGTCAACAAGGTCTACTCGCCGCAGTACGTCCTGTGGCTGCTGCCGCTGGCGGTGCTGGCGCGACCGCGGTGGCGCGACCAGCTGGTCTGGCAGGCGAGCGAGATCGTCTACTTCGCCGCCGTGTGGTGGTATCTCGGCGGCTTCCTCGAGCCGGCCGCGGGCGACGACGCGTGGTTCTACTGGCTCGCCATCCTGGTCCGGGTCGCGGGGCAGCTGTTCCTGGTCGCGCTCGTCGTGCGCTCGCTGTTCACCCCCGACGGAAGTCGAGCACGATCTGGAGCGCATGCCGCTCTCGCCGTACCAGCTGCCCGATGAGCTCGGGCGCCTCGTCGACGGGCACCACGTCGGTGACGAGGTGCTCGCGGATCGCCGGGCCGTCCGCGCGGAGCAGGGCCGCCGTCTCCTCCGAGAGCCGGCGGCGGTCCCACCTGCCGGCGAGCCCGCGCGGCACGCGGTTGATCTGGGCGCACCGGATGGTGAGGCCGTTGTGGTGGAACTCCTCGCCGAGGCGGAGGCCGGACGCACCGCCCTGGTAGAACGCCAGGTCGATCACGACGCCCTGCGGCCGCAGCGCTCGGAGGGCGTCGTGCAGGACGGCGTCGCGACCGCGGCACTGGAAGACCAGGTCGGCCCCCCGGTCGCGATGGCCGTGGACCCAGGCGTCCTTGCACCATCGCCAGGCCTCGCCGGCAGGCTCACGTGCAGGGTCGGCGGCGGGGTCGTCGGCGGGGTCTTCGGCCAGCTCGAGGCCCAGGGCCGCCGCGACAGCACGCCGCCGCGGGTCCGGATCGGCGACGGCGACCGCCGCCGCCCCGTGCCGCCGGGCCAGGAGCGCGGTGAGCAGCCCCACGACGCCCGCGCCGGTCACGAGCACGCACCTGTCCCGGACCCCGTCGCCCAGCGCCGGGTCGGGGTGCGGTCGGAACTCGGCGGCGGCGTGCAGGAGACCGTTGGCGGCGATCGGCCCCATCTGAGCCAGGAAGACGCCCAGCACCGGGTCGATGTCCGCCGGTACGGGGACGACATGGTCGGTGCCGGAGACCACGTGGCAGGAGCGGTGGCCGTACGCCGCCGCCACGACCGTCCCCACCGGCAGGTCCTCCCGCCGGCTCTCCGCCACCTCGCCGACCTCCATGTAGCCCATGGCGGTCACCGGGTAGCGCCGCGCGCCGTCGCCGGGCACGAACGCGCACAGGTCCGGGTCCATCCGTGAGGTGAACGCCGGATTGGTGCCCTTGACGTAGGTCAGCTCCGTGCCGCTCGACAGACCGCTGAACCACGTGTGCACCAGTGCTCCGCCCGGCTCCACGGCCGGGACCGGGAGCTCGAAGAACGCCAGCTCGTGCGGTGCCGCCACCCCGAGCGAGCGGCACTCACGCATCGCCGTCCCCGATGCTCAGCAGGGTGCCGCCCTCCTGGGCGGAGCGCTCGGCCGTGGTGGCGAGACGGTGGCTGCGCAGGGCCTCGGCGTACGGCGCCCGCACGTCGTGCCCGCGACCGGTGACCGCATCGAGGAACGCGCGGTCCTCCCGACGGATCGGGTCCTCGTCGGACGCGCGCACCCGCGTGCCCTCGGTGGTCGACACCAGCAGCTCGTGGTCGGTGAGGGAGCGCTCCGACAGCTCGATCGCGCACCCCTCGCCCAGGAGATGGAGGGCGACCCGGTGCCGGGCGTGGAGGAAGCGGGCGGAGGTGACCGTGCCGATCGCTCCCGCGGTGAACGACAGGGTCGCCGAAGCGGCCATCGGCACCATCGTGGCTGGCCCCGCGTCGGGGCCGGCCGGGACCTCGACCGCCCGCACCGCCGAGACCTCGCCCACCAGCAGCCGGGCGAGGTCGAGCAGGTGGGTGGCTTGCTCGACCATCTGGCCGCCCGAGCTGGCCCGGTCGACCCACCAGGGGGCCGCCGGCGTGCGGTCCAGCCAGTAGCCCGTGACGACGGCCGGTGGCCGGTCCCGGAGCAGCTCTCGCACCTCCTCGACGAGCGCGAGGTAGCGCCAGTGGTAGCCGACCGCCGCCAGCGTGCCGGTCGAGCGCACCAGCGCGGCGATGCGCTCGGCGGTCGGGAGGTCGCAGGCCAGCGGCTTCTCGACGAACAGCGGAACGCCGCGTGCGACGGCGAGCTCCTCCAGCGCGCCGTGGGCGAACGGCGGCACGCAGATCCAGACCGCGTCCAGCTCCTGCTCACGCAACAGGTCGAGGCCGTCGCCGTACGCGCGAGCGCCGAAGGCGGCAGCCGCCGCCTCCGCGCGGTCGGGCACGGTGTCGGCCACCGCGACGACCTCCACGTCGTCGAAGAAGCCGAGCGCTGCCAGGTGGCGGCCGGCGATGAAGCCGCTGCCGATGCACGCGACGCGCGTGCGGGTCACGGCGCCACCCGGGCCCGGACGGTGGCCGCTTGCAGCGCCTGGCGGTAGACGGCCAGCGTGTCGGTCGCCATGCGGCGTGCGGTGAAGCGCGCTTCGAACGCCTGCCGGCCGCCCCGGCCGAGATGCCGGCGGAGGTCGGCGTCTGCGAGCAGTTCGGAGATCGCCCCTGCCAGGGCCTCCGGGTCGTGCGGTGGGACGAGCCGTCCGGTGACGCCGTCCTGGACGACCTCGGTCGTGCCGATGACCCGGGTCGCGACGACCGGCAGCGCGGCGTCCATCGCCTCGAGCGCCGCCATCGGCATGGCCTCCTCGAGGGAGGGCAGGGCGAAGACGTCCGCGGCGTCGAGCAGCGCCCGGGCGTCGTCGCGGTGCCCGACGAGGCGGACCGCATCGCCCACGCCCCGTCGCCGCGCCCGGTCCTCCAACGGGCCGCGCATACGGCCGTCGCCCACGATCACCACGGTGACGTCCGGATGGTCGCGCCGGATGACCGGGACGGCGTCGATGAGGTCGCGGTGGCCCTTCTGGGCGACCAGCCGACCGACCGTGATGACCACCGGGACCGCCGGACCGAGACCGAGACGGTGCCGTGCCGCGACGCGGCCGGGGCCGGGCCCGCGGGGGACGACGCCGTTGGGCACCGTGACGAGGCGGTGGGGTGCGACGCCGATCCGCTCGTAGGTGGCGCGCTGGGCCGCGGACACGACGACGAGCTGGTCGACCGCGTCGAGGGAGGCGAAGAACGCCTCCCGCTTCCAGCGGGCATGCAGCAGCCACGGCAGGTGCAGCGTCTCGACCACGACCGGCACGCCGGCCGCCTTCGCCGCCCGGGCACCCCCGAAGTCCTCGCGGCCGGTCCCGACGTGGACGTGGCAGATGTCGGGCGCGTGCTCGGCGAGCAGCGCCGTCAGCTCGCGGGCGTACGCCGGGTCGCGCGGGTGCGGCGTCCGCACCGTCGTCGCGCCCAGCGAGCCGGCCTGCGACATCAGGGCCTCGGCCGCCTCGGCCGGCCAGTAGGCGACCAGGACCCGCACGCCGGCCTCGACCAGGTGCCGAGCGAGCGCGAGCATGTGCACGCCCATGCCGGACGGGTTGACCGAGCAGGTGTAGAGGCACACCGAGGACGGCAGGACCGGCCGGCGCTCGGTTCGCGGCCGGTCCAGTTGGCGGGGCGGGACGGCTGGAGAGCGCGGGCGACGCAGCGCGTGGCCGTCGCGGAGATCGAGCTCGGGCATCGCGGCACCTCCCGCCGGGTCGGCGGACCCGTCCCGTAGGGGTGTCATACCCCGGCGCAAGCAGTGTGATGCGCGCCCGAGTCCGCTGGTCGAGCACGGGCGTGTCCGTTGGTCGAGCCGCGTTCTTCGTTGGTCGAGCCGCCGAGCCGCGTTCTCCGTTGGTCGAGCCGCCGAGCCGCTAGGCGAGGCGTGTCGAGACCTCGGTGGGCGGTGCTGGGACCCCGGCCACAGCGGGTGCCGACGTCGCGGTGGTCTCGACACGCTCGGCCGCAGGCGGCCTCACTGCTCGACCAGCGGGATAAGGCGGGCGGCCTCACTGCTCGACCAGCGGGAGAGCCGGCCTCACTGCTCGACCAGCCGTCAGGTGATGGTGACAGAGTCGAACGTCGTGGCGGTGTAGCGCACCCGCACGTCGAGCGTGTCCCCGACCTGCGGCACCCGGGTGCCCGACGGCAGCAGCAGCATGGAGGCCTGCATGTGGGGCGGCTCGGCGAAGCGGAGCGGCTCGCCGTCGAGGAGGTACGGCGACCGCAGCACGCCCATCGACTCCAGGCCGCCCTTCGCGGCGCTCGAGAACCGAGCCCGAACGTTCGACTCGCCGGTGGGCGCCGCCAGCCCGATCCCATGGGCGGTGCCGCCGCTGGCGATGACGAGATGACCGCCGCGGCGGGAGGTGCGACCGCGGTAGCCGTAGCGCTCGCCGCGGCCCAGCGGATGGACGTCGAGCACGGTGGCCGAGACCGACAGCGCGCCCCGGTCGCCGAGCCAGAGCGCCGTGCCGACGCGGGGACGCACCGCCAGGCCGGCGTACGACTGCGCGAGGTGGTCCAGAGCGGCCGGCTTGAGGTGGCTCACCCAGACGGTCGCCGCCTCGGCACCGACCACGTCGTCCATCAGTCGGCGGGCCTCGCTCTCGTTCTCCCCGCGGTCGAGCGGGAGGTGGATCGCCACGCCTTCGTACCGGGCCTGCGATCGCGCGAGCGCGGCCGCCTCCCACAGTTCGGCGGCCGCCATGCCGTGGCGCCGCATCGAGGTCATCCGCTCCAGCACCACCCGCGCACCGGGCTGGCGCGCGAGCAGCAGCGGCAGGTCCGCCGCGCGGGAGACGGTGTGGATCACGCGGGCGGCGAGACCCGCCTCCAGCAGCGGCGAGAACGGCCGCCAGGGGGTGAGGACGAGCAGCGACCCGTCGAACCGCGACGCCACCTCGGGAAGCTCCTCGTAGGTGCCGACGGCGAGCGTGTCCGCACCCAGCCAGCCGGCCTTGCGGGCGAGCCGGCCCAGACCGAGGCCGTAGCCGTTGCCCTTGGCGACCGGGACCAGGCCGGCGGTCGCGTCGGCGACCGAGCGCAGGTGGGCACGCCACCGCGGCCCGTCGACGTGGAGCTCCAGGCTCACCGCGACCGCCGCCGCATGTAGAGGTCGAAGGCCTTGTAGATCAGCCGGTTGAGCGGCAGATCCCACTCGCCGACGTACGCCACGGCCTGGCCGCCGGTGCCGACCTTGAACTGGATCAGGCCGACGTGGGAGTCGTCGGAGGAGAGCGTGGGGGTGATGCCGCGCAGGTCGTAGACGTCGCACCCGGAGCCCAGCGCGTGGCGGATCATCGCCCACTGCAGCGCATTGGAGCCGCGCACCTCGCGCTTCTTGGTGGAGGAGGCGCCGTAGGAGTACCAGGCGTGGGCACCGACCCGGACCAGCAGGGTGGCGGCCACCAGGTCGCCCTCGTGGCGGGCCAGGAAGAGCCGGATCCGCTCGGGGTCCTCCTCGCTCATCGCGGCGAGCATCGTGCGGAAGTAGGACAGCGGCCGCGGGGTGAAGTGGTCGCGCTCGGCGGTGTGCACGTAGAGCTCGTGGAACGCCTCGAGGTCGCCGTCCTCGAGCGCCCCGCCGGGGCGCGAGACGACCTCGACGCCCTCCTTGTCGGCGCGCTTGATGTTGCGGCGCCACAGCTGGTTCATGCCCTTGAGGACCTCGTCCTCGGTGAGCGGCGTCCCGTCCTCGGAGACCAGGGGGACCTCGTAGGTGTACTGCGGCTGGCCGGCGCCGAAGCCGTCCTCCGGGCTCTGCAGCCGCCAGCCCAGCTCACGCAGCCGGCTGACCACCCGAGCGCCGGCAGGGTCGCGGTGCGCGGGCGGCAGATCCGTCAGCCGGCGTACCGCCTCGTCGGCGACGCCCTCCTTGACCTGCGCCGCGGTCCACCGGGCGGTCACCACCGGTGGACCCATGCGGACGCCGAAGGCGCCGTTCGCGCGCAGGTACGCCGTCATCGGCGCCAGCCACTGGTCGAGGTCGCCCGACCAGTCGATGGCGGGACCCTCGGGCAGGTAGGCCAGTGTGGCCCGCCTCAGCCTAGGGACCGGGCGGTGGAGCACGAGCGCCGCCCCGACCAGCTCCTCGCCACGCTCGCCGCCGGCGAACCAGCCGATGCTCTCGGAGCGCCACTCGGACTTCACCCGGCCCCACGCCGGGGTCTGCAGGAAGCTGACCGACCGCTGGCCGGCGATGAACTCCAGGTGCTCCTCCGGCGCGATCCGGCGCACGGTGAGGGCCGAGGGGGAGGACTGGGTCACGCGGTGACCCTACCCGGCGATCGAGTGCGAGAAATTCCTCGGCGTACCCCGTTTGCGGGAGCGTGGGGTGTGCCACCGGGGGAGAGATCACGGTCCCGCACACCGCTGTGCGCGACCCGGCCCCCGGGTGTCCCGGGCTGGCCGAGGGCGACACGCTCGCCCGCCACGACGACACGCTCGTCGACCAAAGCCCATCCGCCCAGTCCTGCACTGGGATCCGCCCTGCACCCCGGACCGCGCGCGCCGCCTTGCCGGCCCTGCGCGCTGCCCGGACGCGGATCGTCCGACGACAGCGAAGGCCCCGTCACGATGACCGCTCAGCTCGAGCTACTGCGCTCCGCCCCGCCCGTGCCACCTCCGGCGCCGGCGCCCGCGGAGACCGACTTCCTGCCCGCACCGCCCTCGCGCGAGGAGAAGTACTCCTACTTCGGCCGCCAGCACCGCTGGCTGCTCGGCGTGCAGGCCCTCTCCTTCCTGCTCATCGCCTACTCCATCCTCCGCTTCGCCACCGCCGATGTGCGGTTCCTGCTCTTCCTGGTGCCGGTGACGCTGTACGGCGTCACGCTGCTCGTGTCGCTGCTCAGCGGCACGCACCGGCGCCGCGTCGACCTCGACGACCACCTGGCCGACGTCGCAGGGTGGGACCCGCCGCGGGTGCCGAGCGTCGACGTGTTCCTGCCGACCGCGGGCGAGCCGCTCGACGTGCTCGCCAACACCTACCGCTACGTCAGCCGGCTGCAGTGGGCCGGGGAGCTCGACGTGTGGGTGCTCGACGACGGCGCCCGGCCCGAGGTCGAGGAGCTCGCGAACCGGCACGGCTTCCGCTACCGCAGCCGGCCCGACCGCGGGCACCTGAAGAAGGCGGGGAACCTGCGCTACGGCTACGAGCAGAGCCGCGGCGACCTCATCCTGATCCTCGACGCCGACTTCGTGCCGCGCCACGACATGCTGCTGGAGCTGGCGCCGTACTTCGACGACCCCGAGGTCGGGATCGTGCAGTCCCCGCAGTTCTTCGACACCCACGTCAAGGGCATGGGCTGGCTGCAGCGCTGCGCCGGGGCGACCCAGGAGCTGTTCTACCGGTTCGTCCAGCCGAGCCGTGACAGCGTCAGGGCCGCGATCTGCGTCGGCACCTGCGCCGTCTACCGGCGCGCCGCTCTGCAGGAGGCCGGCGGGTTCGCGCAGATCGGTCACTCCGAGGACGTCCACACCGGGGTGAAGCTGCTCAAGAGCGGCTTCCACCTGCGCTACGTCCCCGCGGTGCTGGCCAAGGGCCTGTGCCCCGACACGGTGGCCGCCTTCGTCAGCCAGCAGTACCGCTGGTGCACCGGCTCGATGAGCCTGTTGCGCGACGACTCCTTCCACGAGCACGACGCGCTCTCGAAGCGACAGAAGCTCTGCTTCTGGGCCGGCTTCCTCTACTACATCTCCACGGCCGTCAACGCCGTCGTCGCGCCGCTGCCGGCGCTGGCGATGCTGTGGCTGCACCCCGACTGGGTGGAGCCGGCGAACTCGGTGTGGCTGGTCGGCGCCCTGGCGCTGTGGTTCCTGATCCTCCCGGCGGTGATGCGGGGCCGTTGGCGCTTCGACGTGCTGCGAGTGCAGTACCTCTACTCGTTCTCGCACCTCGCGGCCATCGTGCACACGCTCACCGGCCGCACCCGCGGCTGGGTGGCGACCGGTGCCGCCCGGGGGACGCCGCTGGCCGTCACCATCCTGCGCTGGACGAAGCTCTACATCCTCGCCAGCCAGGTGCTGCTGTGGACCGGCCTCTACCTCGGCGCCCGCAGCTACGGCGTCGACGCCTACTGGGCGATGCTGGTCTTCGCGGCACTGGCCGCGTTCATCCAGCTGCCGATCCTGCTGATGCGCACCGGCCTCTCGCTGCGACCGCGACTCTCGCTGGCGCCGCTGCGCCGGCTCGCGGAGCGGTGGCGGCAGCCGACCACCGCGGGGCCCGAGCTCACGCCGGAGGCGGTCGGACCGCGGCGGTTCCGGCCGGACATCCAGGGCCTGCGCGCCGTCGCCGTCCTGCTCGTCGTGCTCTACCACGCCAACGTCCCGGGCATCACCGGCGGCTACGTCGGCGTCGACGTCTTCTTCGTGATCTCCGGCTTCCTCATCACCGGCCAGCTGATGCGTGAGCTCGACCAGACCGGCCGGATCCGGCTGGTGCGGTTCTACGGCAAGCGGATCCGGCGACTGCTGCCGCCCGCGCTGATCGTCATCGCGGCCACCCTCGTGATGGCGCGGGTCTGGGGCTCGATCTTCCACGTCCGCGACATCGCGAACGAGGCACTGTGGGGCGCCTTCTACGCCATCAACTACCACCTGGCGGCCGAGGGCGTGGACTACCAGCAGGCCTCGGGTCCGGTCTCCCCGCTGCAGCACCTGTGGTCCCTCGCGGTCGAGGAGCAGTTCTACCTGTTCTGGCCGCTGCTCATGATGGCCTGCGGCTTCCTCGGCGCGCTGCTGCTCCGCGGCCACCGGCGCCCGGCCGTGGCGGTCGGGCTGCTCGCCGGAGCGGCGCTGTCGCTGTGGGCATCGGCCACCATCACGCAGAGCAACCCGTCGGAGGCGTACTTCGGCGTCCACACCCGGGCCTGGGAGCTCGCGCTCGGAGGCCTGGTGGCGCTGGCCGCCGACCGGCTGGCCAAGATGCCGACCTGGGTCGCCGTGGCGCTCGGCTGGTCGGGCCTGGTCCTGATCGTGGAGAGCGCGATCGGCTACACCGACGAGACGCCGTTCCCCGGCCTCGCGGCCCTGTTGCCGACGCTGGGCGCTGCGGCCGTGATCGCGGCCGGCGGGCCGCTGGTCAGGGGCGGCGTCGAGGCGCTGCTCGGACGGCGACCGATGGGAGGGATCGGCCGGGTGTCGTACGGCTGGTACCTGTGGCACTGGCCGCTGGTGATCCTCGTGCCGCTGGCGATCGGCTCGGAGCTCCCGTGGCCCTACCTCGTCGAGATCTCGCTGCTGGCGCTGTGGTTCGCCGTGCTGACCCACTACCTCGTCGAGAACCCCGCGCTGCGCAGCCGACTGCACCCCCGCAGCTGGCTCGGCGCCGGGCTGCTCGGGTCCGGTGCGGTCTCCGCGCTGGCCTTGGCGCTCGCCGTCACGCTGCCCGCCTTCGTCGGCTCGGGCGACGCGGCCCGGGCCGTCAACCTGGCCAAGCCGGACAACGCCGCCGTGCAGCGGGCGCTCGGCGAGGGCCTGCAGATCGTGGAGGCGCCGAGCAACCTCAAGCCGTCCATCGAGAGCGCCACGCAGGACCAGCCGGCCTCCACCAAGGACGGGTGCCACCTCGACTTCCTGGAGGTGCAGCAGGGCGAGTGCGTCTACGGCGACCCGGGCGGCCAGCACACGCTCGTCCTGTACGGCGACAGCCACGCCCAGCAGTGGCTCCCCGCACTCGACGCCGAGGCGAAGGCCAAGGGCTGGCGGGTGCTCGGCCTGACCAAGGCGGCGTGCTCGGTGGCGGACTGGGAGGTCTACAACGACCAGCTCGGCCGCCGGTACAACGAGTGCATGGACTGGCGCAGCCAGGCCGCCGAGCGCATCGTCGGTGCGAAGCCCGACATGGTCGTCGTCTCGCAGAGCGACGCGGTCGCCGGCTCGTCGAGCAACGCCGAGTGGGCCGACGCGACCGCACGGACGATGGCGGCGCTGAAGTCCCGCGGCGTCCCGGCGGTCTACCTCCTCGACACGCCGATGCCCGCGCAGGACGTGCCCGAGTGCCTCGCCGGCAACCTCGACGACGTCGGGGCGTGCAACACGTCGGTCAAGGAGTCGCGCCACTTCGGCGACCGGGTCCAGGACGTCGACCGGGCACTGACCGACGTCGGCGTCACCACCGTCGACCCGTCGGACTGGCTGTGCACCCCGCGCGGCTGCCCGGTGGTGGTGGGCGACATGCTCGTCTACCGCGACGACAGCCACATGACCGCGACGTTCGCCGAGTGGCTGGCGCCGATGACCGCGCCGCTGTTCGACCCGGCCGCCGGCGGTGGCGCCCCTGCCCAGCCGGCACCGGCGGCGGAGGGCGGATCATGAGGCCGCGGATCGGACGGCTGCCGGCCGGCCCGGTGCTGGCCGCCGTCGTCGCAGCGATCACCGCGGTCGTCGTGGTCCTGGCCGGGGCGCTGGTCGCGCAGCGGCTGGGGTCGGACCGGTCCGCGCGCCCGTTCTTCGGCGTCGACGTCCCCCAGGCGGACCCGGCCCGGGTGTCGCGGCTGGCCGAGGAGCTGGGGTGCGGCCCCGAGGTGGTCAACCGGTTCGTGAAGCTGGACAGCACCTTCACGCCCGCCCAGCTCGAGACGATGAGCGGCGCGGCACGGACCCCGATGATCACGCTGGAGCCCTGGTCGTGGCAGTCGGAGCGCGAGCAGCCCGAGCTGCCGGCGTACTCGCTGGAGAGCATCGTGCGCGGCGAGCACGACGCGGACCTGATCCGCATCGCCCGCGTGCTGGCGGCGCACCCCGACCGGGTGCTGCTGCGGTTCGCGCACGAGATGAACGCCGACTGGTACCCCTGGGGCGTCGGCGCGAACGACAACGAGGCCCACCACTACGTCGCGGCCTGGAAGCACGTGCACCGGCTGATGTCGCGGGAGGCCGACAACCTGGAGTGGGTCTGGGCCCCGGCCCGGACCTGGTGGGAGGACCCGCTGCCGCTCGAGGAGGTCTACCCCGGCGACCGGTACGTCGACTACGTCGCGGTGAGCGGCTACGGCCATGCCGGCACCGTCGAGGACACCTACGGCGAGTGGTACGACGAGGTGCGGGACCTGACCGACAAGCCGGCCATCCTCAGCGAGATCGGCGCCGACGGCGAGGACAAGACCCGCTGGCTGGCCAGCCTCGCCGGCTTCCTCACCGAGCGGCCCGACATCGTCGGGTTCGTCTACTTCAACACCACGCCGGAGTCCACCGGCGCCACGGGCCACTACGAGCTCACCAGCGACGCCGAGCTCTCGGCGTTCCGCGGAACCCTCCGCGAGCTGAACACCACCTGTCTGCGGCCCTCCGGGTCGCACCTGGAAAGGACCGCCCTGCGATGACTGCCACTCCTCTCCGTCTCAGCGTTCTCGGCGCCGGCTACCTCGGCGCCACCCACGCCGCCTGCATGGCCGAGCTCGGCCACGAGGTGGTCGGCATCGACACCGACGCCGACAAGGTCGCGCTGCTGGAGCAGGGCGAGCCGCCGTTCTTCGAGCCCGAGCTGCAGCCGCTGCTGCGCAAGCACGTCGAGAGCGGCCGGCTGCGGTTCAGCACTGCGTTGCCCGACGCCGCCGACGCCGACGTCCACTTCGTCTGCGTCGGCACGCCGCAGCTGCCGGGCCGTCCCGCGGCCGACCTCTCCCAGGTGGAGGCGGTGGTGAGCGGCCTCTGCGAGGTGCTCCGCCCCGGTGCGGTGGTCGCCGGCAAGTCCACGGTGCCGGTCGGGACCGCCACGGCGCTGCGCGAGCGGGTGAAGGAGGCGTGCCCGTCGGCGGACCTGGCGTGGAACCCGGAGTTCCTCCGGGAGGGGTACGCCGTCGCTGACACCCTGTCCCCCGACCGGATCGTCGTCGGCTCGCCGTCACCGGAGACCGTCGAGAGGCTGCGTGAGGTCTACCGCGAGCCGGTGGCCAACGGCACGCCGTTCCTCAAAGTGGGGCTGGAGACCGCCGAGCTGGTGAAGGTCGCCGCGAACTCGTTCCTCGCCACCAAGATCTCCTTCATCAACGCGATGGCGGAGGTCTGCGAGGCCACCGGCGCCGATGTCGTCGAGCTCGCCGACGCGGTCGGCCACGACGACCGGATCGGGCACCGCTTCCTCAAGGCCGGGCTGGGCTTCGGGGGCGGCTGCCTGCCCAAGGACATCCGCGCCTTCCAGGCCAGGGCGGGTGAGCTCGGCCTCGGGCGGGCGGTGTCGTTCCTCGGCGAGATGGACGACATCAACACCCGCCGTCGGCAGCGGACCGTCGACCTGGCCCACGAGGTCCTGGGCGGGCGCGTCGCGGGTCACCGGGTCGCGGTCCTGGGCGCGGCGTTCAAGCCCAACTCCGACGACGTCCGCGACTCGCCGGCGCTCGACGTCGCCTGCCAGCTCCACCTGCACGGCGCCGACGTGGTCGTCTACGACCCCGAGGCCACCGGCCCGGCGCAGCGCCGCGTCCCCGACCTCGCCTACGCGCCGTCGCTCGCCTCCGCCGTCGAGGGCGCCGACCTGGTGCTGCTGCTCACCGAGTGGTCGGAGTTCGTCGCCATGGACCCCTCCGCCATCGGTGGGATGGTGGCCGGCCGGGTCATCATCGACGGTCGCAACGTGCTCTCCCCCGAGGCGTGGCGGGCCGCCGGCTGGGAGTTCCGGGCCCTCGGCCGCGGCCACTGACCAGACCGCCCCCGGTCGGGTCTGCAGGGCACCCGGCCGGGGGTTCCACCTCATCCCGTCGACCCGAGCGTCATACGGTCGGTGGCAACGGGTCCACCGCCCGCATGACGCAGGCTGGAACGCCGCGGGCCAGTCATCGTCCACGCCAGTGGTTCCCGGTGCCGTCGTCCACAGCGGTCGGCCGACCGGTCCTCCTCGGCTGCGGTGTGGTCCACGGTGACTCCATGCCGCAGCGAACCCGACCGACCAATGAGCGCATGACGACCGCCCTGGCCGCGGCGAAGGAGCAGGCCTGGGTGCTGTCGCGCAAGGACCTGTACGGCCTGGGCATCACCCGGTGGGAGATCACCGGCCAGGTCCGCGCCGGCCGCTGGCAGCTCCTGGGCGACCAGTCGGTCTGCCTCCACAACGGTGAGGTCAGCGACGACTCCCATCGCTGGGCGGCGGTGATCCAGGGCGGGCCACGAGCCTGCCTGGACGGCGCGTCGGCGTTGATCGCCTCGGGCCTGGAGCGGTTCACGGTCGACCGGCACCGCGTCTCGGTACCGCGGGGGGCGAGGGTGCGACGTACGCGCCTCTACGACATCCGCCAGACGCGGCGGCTGCGTGAGGAGGACCGGTCGCCGTCGGGCATTGCGCGCACCAGACCGCCGGTCGCCGCGATCCGCGGTGCGCTCTGGGCCACGACCGACAAGCAGGCGTCGTATCTGCTGACCCTGACGGTGCAGCAGGGTCTGGCCACTCCCGAGCAGCTGGGCGTGGAGTTGTTGCGGATCAAGCGCCACCGCCGCTTACGGCTGTTGCATGCCGTGGTCAACGACCTGATCGGCGGCGCTCGGTCCCTGGGCGAGCTGGAGCTCGCCACGGAGCTGCGTCGCCGGGGGCTTCCCGTGCCCGAGCGGCAGGTCCTGCGGCGTGACGGGAGTGGCCGCTACTTCCTCGACCTGTACTGGCCCGATCACCGGCTCGTGGTCGAGATCGACGGGATCCACCACACCTGGGCCCAGAACGTCGTCGCGGACGCGCTGCGGCAGAACACCCTGATGCTGCAAGGCGACACGGTGCTGCGCCTGCCCCTGCTCGGCCTTCGTCTGGAGCCGGACAGGTTCTTCGGTCAGATCGCTGCAGCTCTTGCCCGACCGGTGGCGGCGTGACGCAGGGCGCCGGAGAGCCGGTCTCATCAGAGTCGCTCGCGCAGCCAGGCGAAGTCGGCGGCGTGCTCCGCGGCGCCGCCGGGCGTCTCGCACACCACGGGCGCGTCGGCCTCGCGGACCACCGCGGCGAGCAGGTCGGGGTCGATCCGGCCGGCGCCGAAGTTGGCGTGGCGGTCGGCGCCGGAGTCGAAGTCGTCACGCGAGTCGTTGCAGTGCACCAGGTCGATGCGGCCGGTGATCGCGCGTACGTCGGCCACGACCGTCTCGAGCGGGTTGCCGCCCGCGTGGGCATGGCAGGTGTCGAGGCAGAATCCGACCCGGTCGAACTGCTCGGTCGTGGAGATCGCCTCCCACACGCCGGCGATCCGCTCCAGGTAGCGGGTCATGGCGTTGTCGCCGCCGGCGGTGTTCTCGATCAGCAGGGGGACCTTGAGGTCGGTGGCCTCGATCGCCTTGCGCCAGTTGTCGAAGCCCTTCTCCGGGGCATCGGCCTGGTTGACGTGGCCGCCGTGCACGATCAGTCCCTTCGCGCCGATCTCGGCGGCCGCGTCGACGTGCTGCTGCAGCAGCTTGCGCGAGGGGATCCGGATCCGGTTGTTCGTGGTCGCGACGTTGACGATGTAGGGCGCATGGACGTAGAGGTCGACGCCCGCGGCCTCGGCGTCCGCGCGCAGGGCGGCCGCGCCGCCGGCGTACCGCACCTCGGGGCCCTTGTAGCCCTGCGGATCGCCGAGGAAGAACTGCACCAGCGGCGCGTTGCGAGCCCGTGCCTCCGCGAGCGGGTCGGTCTGGTCGACGTGCGCACCGATGGCCACCATGCGGCCCAGCCTAGGTGTCGGGGCGGACGTCATACGAAGCGGCTGCTCTGGCCGCCAGCTCGTATGACGTCCGCCGCAAGCCCACGCGGCCCGCGCTCGATTTCGGGACGGCGTACGCCGGTTGCTAGCCTGTCCCGTCCGGTTCTGCCCTGTCGGAGCCTGGACAACGCAAAGCCCTCCTGCCACGGAGAGACCGTGGCCGCCGAGTCCGTAGGAGGTGGAGAACGCTATGCGTGCTTACGAAGTGATGGTCATTCTCGACCCGAGCCTCGAGGAGCGCACCGTCGCCCCGTCGCTCGACAAGTACCTCAACGTGGTCCGCAACGACGGTGGCACCGTCGAGAACGTGGACGTCTGGGGTCGTCGTCGCCTCGCGTACGAGATCAAGAAGAACGCCGAGGGCATCTACGCCGTGGTCAACCTGACCGCGACGCCCGCGACGGTCAAGGAGCTCGACCGCCAGCTCACGCTGAACGAGTCGATCCTGCGCACCAAGGTCATCCGCCCCGACGCTCACTGAGCGTCGTTGTGGACTGATCCTCTCCGTTGTCGGTCCCATCCGCTTGGATGGGCTCCGACGCACGGACGTAGATCGAGAACTAGGGCATAGGGAGACCCCATGGCAGGCGACACCGTCATCACCGTGATCGGCAACCTCACCGACGACCCGGAGCTTCGCTTCACTCCGTCGGGTGCTGCCGTCGCCAACTTCACGGTTGCCTCGACGCCGCGGAGCTTCAACAAGCAGAGCAACGCGTGGGAGGACGGGGAGACCCTGTTCCTGCGCTGCGCCATCTGGAGGCAGGCCGCGGAGAACGTCGCCGAGTCGCTGACGCGCGGCACGCGCGTCATCGTCCAGGGCCGGCTGAAGTCGCGGACCTTCGAGACGCGAGAGGGCGAGAAGCGCACCGTCTTCGAGCTCGACGTCGAGGAGGTCGGTCCCTCCCTCACCTGGGCCACCGCCAAGGTGACCCGTGCCTCCCGCTCCGGCGGGCAGGGCGGGTACGGCGGCGGCGCCCCCTCCGGGGGTGCTCCCGCCGGTGGCGGTGCTCCGGCCAACGACCCGTGGGCCTCCGCGCCCGCGGCTCCTGCGGCCGGTGGCGGCGGGTACGGCGG
>NZ_DASWXC010000108.1:0-27489 GCF_036405735.1 Nocardioides sp. | reverse complement strand
TGCAGGTGCCCGCCGGCCGGACTGGGTACTCCGGAGGTCTCTCCCGCCCGTCCTGCGAAGGACGGGCCGACGGTGCCGGGTGCGTCCGAGGACACGCCGTACTGACGACACCGCCGCGAAGGAATACTCCCCTCTGGCGGTGCCCATTGTTCCACGCCGCCGCGTCGCGGCCCCAACCGGCGCTACGGTGCGGGCGTGGACGCGCACGCCTGGGACGAGAGGTACGCCGCCAGCGACCTGGTCTGGTCGGCGGAGCCGAACCGCTTCGTGGCCGAGCACACCGCGGACCTGCCGCCCGGCACCGCGGTGGACCTGGCGGCCGGCGAGGGACGCAACGCGCTGCACCTGGCGCGACGCGGCTGGCGGGTGACGGCGGTCGACTTCTCCCAGACCGGCCTCGACAAGGGCCGCGCGGTCGCCGGCGACCTGCCGGTGACGTGGGTCCGTGCCGACGCGACCGGCTGGGTCGCCCCGACGCCCGTCGACCTGGTCGTGGTCGCCTACCTGCAGCTCCCGGCGTCGCAGCGCGGGGCGGCGGTGCGCAACGCCTTCGCCTCGCTGGCGCCCGGCGGGACGCTGCTGTGGGTGGCGCATGACAGCACCAACCTGGCCGAGGGCACGGGCGGGCCACAGGACCCGGCGGTGCTGATGACGGCCGCGGACGTGCTCGCCGACCTGGGCGCCGAGGCTCGCTACGACGTAGTGGCCGCGGGCCGGGTGGCACGCGAGGTGACCGAGACCGGGCACCGTAGGGACAGTGGGGACGTCACCGTCACCGCCTGGGACTGCCTGGTCCGGGTCGTGCGCGCGACCGGTTGAGGTGGTCGCGGGGCCGGCTACTCGCCGGGCTGCTCCTGCTGCTCCTGCCGCTCGGCCTGCCGGGACTGCTCGGCCTGCTCACGACGTGCGGCCTGACGGGCCGCCTCCTCGTCCTTCTTCGACGGCAGCACGCCGGCGTCCTTGGCCCGGTCCACCTTGCGCAGCTGACGCGTCAGGCTCCAGCCGAGCAGCCCGACGGCGAGGAAGAGCAGCAGGAAGATCGCGAAGGCCGTCCAGCCGGCCTTCACCTCCTCCGGCTCCGGAGCCTGCTCGGCGAGAACCAGGGCGTAGGGCAGCAGGTGGTGCATGGCTCAACTCTCCCAGATGCCCGCGAACAGGTCGTCCTCGGGCACGGTGGTCTCCACGTGGCTGGTGACCAGCTCGTAGTCCTCGGTCGGCCAGACCTTCTCCTGGATCTCCCGCGGGATGGCGAACCAGGCGCCGTCCGGGTCGATCTGTGTGGCGTGGGCGAGCAGGGCCTGGTCACGGACGCCGAAGTACTCCGCGCACGGCACCCGCGTGGTGATCCGGGCGTCCCACTCCGGCTCGGGCTTCCACTGCTCCAGCCGCTCGGCGTACGGCGACTCCAGGCCGTGCTCGAGCATCGCGTCGTGCAGCGCCTGGGTCTTCGGGCGGTTGAACCCGTGGTGGTAGTAGAGCTTCAGCCCCTGCCACGGCTCGCCGAGCTCGGGATGCCAGTCGGGATCGGCCGCCTTCTCGAAGGCGAACACCGAGACCTGGTGGCACATGATGTGGTCGGGATGGGGATAGCCGCCGCGCTCGTCGTACGTCGTCACGACGTGCGGGCGGAAGCTGCGGATGAGCCGCACCAGCGGCACCGCCGCCTCCTCGACCGGCACCAGCGCGAAGCAGCCCTCCGGCAGCGGCGGGAGCGGGTCGCCCTCCGGCCAGCCGGAGTCGACGAAGCCGAGCCAGTCCTGGGTGACGCCCAGGATGTCGCGGGCCCGCTCCATCTCCTGGCGGCGGATCTCGTGGATGTTCTCCAGGATCCCGGGCCGGTCCATCTTCGGGTTGAGGATCGAGCCGCGCTCGCCACCGGTGCAGGTGACGACGTGGACGTCGACGCCCTCGGCGACGTACCTCGCGGTCGACGCCGCGCCCTTGCTCGACTCGTCGTCGGGGTGGGCGTGGACGTGCATCAGCCGGAGACCCTGGCGGGGTCCCTGGCGGGGGCGCTGCGACATGCGTCGATCCTAGATGTCACAGTGGGGGCGTGGCTGAGCAGGATCGGTTGGCGGAGCGGTACGGCGGCGGCGGCTCGCTCACGCGGGTCTTCCCGATCGCCGCTGTGGTGGTCGTCGTCGCGCTGGTCGGCTGGCTCGCCTGGGCGATGTGGGACCGCGCCGACCCGAAGGTGACCTCGCACCTCGAGGCGTGGGACGTGATCAGCGTCCACGAGGCCACGGCGGTCGTGATCGTCGATCTGCCCGCCGACACCACCGGCGCGAGCTGCAAGCTGCGGGCCTACGCCGAGGACCACGTCACCGTCGGCGAGACGAGCTTCGTGCCGGTCGACGGTCGCCAGGAGGTCAGCATCCGCACCGAGCGCGAGGCCACCAGCGTCGAGAAGGTCGGCTGCACCGCCGACGGCCAGGGCGACGTCCGCTAGTCCGCGCTTGCAAACTGTCACCGTGACACTCCCAAAGTGTCACCGTGACAGTTGGCGTCAGGAGTGACAGTTAGAAGTGTCACTCCCGACGCGAACTGTCACGGTGACACTTTGCGAGTCCCCCGAGGCTCAGCCTTCGAAGGGCGTGACCTTGAGGACCTCGACCTTGAGGGTGCGGCCGTTGGGGCCCTCGTAGGAGACGGTGTCGCCGACGCCGGCGCCGAGCAGGGCGGCGCCGATCGGGGACGCGGCCGAGGAGATCTCCAGGCCGCCGGCGAAGTCCTTCATCTCGATGGACGCGATCAGACGGGTCTCGGCCTCGTCGTCGTCATCGCCCTCGAACTTGAACGTGACGACCTTGCCGAGGCCGACGACACCGTCGTCCGCGGGCTCGGTCGTGTCAGCCTGCCGCAGCAGCGCCTCGAGCTGCTGGATCTCGCCCTCCAGCCGCCCCTGCGCCTCACGGGCGGCGTGGTAGCCGCCGTTCTCCTTGAGGTCACCCTCGTCGCGCGCGGCACTGATCTCCGCCACGATCGCCTGCCGCTGCGGTCCCTTGAGATCCTCCAGGTGCGCGGTCAGCTGGTCGAAGGCGGACTGGGCCAGCCAGATGGCGGCCGGCTCGGTCGACTGCGTCATGACGGAATACTCCTGCTGCTTCTACGTGAGGGCTGGGATGGGCGTCGGCGGATACGCGCGTACGCCGTGGTGCTCGATGGCGCGGGCCCGTCTGCCTGTTGTCGGACGGCCCAGCGGCTGTCGGATCGACCAGTTTACCAAAGTAACCCGGAGCGGGTGAGGCTACACGTGCCGTGCGTCACGACGCCACAGGCTCAACCTCGGGCTCAACCTGCCGTCAGCCTCAGAGCTGCTGGACCCGGTAGCCACACTCGGCGAGCCGGTCGCGGACCTGCGCGGCGTGCGGCTCGCCCCGCGTCTCGAGCTGCAGCAGCACCTCCACCTCGTCGAGGTCGAGGGCCGGGCTGGTGCGGGCGTGGCTCACCTCGAGCACGTTCGCACCCGCGCGGCCGACCTCGCCGAGCAGCTCGGCCAGGCCTCCGGGTACGTCGG
This sequence comes from Nocardioides sp., assembly GCF_036405735.1. Taxonomy (GTDB): domain Bacteria; phylum Actinomycetota; class Actinomycetes; order Propionibacteriales; family Nocardioidaceae; genus Nocardioides. The sequence goes on along the minus strand of NZ_DASWXC010000108.1, from coordinate 23,972 downwards.
CCAGCCTGACGCGGAGGGTGACGTACCGGCCGGCGGCGGCCATGCCGTGGTGGATCACCTTGCCGAGCAGCAGCGGGTCGATGTTGCCGCCGGAGAGCAGGACGACGGTGCTGCCGCCGAAGGCCGCCGGGTCGTCGAGGACGGCCGCGACGCCGGCCGCGCCGGCCGGCTCGACGACCAGCTTGGCGCGCTCCAGCAGCGCCAGCAGCGCCCGCGAGAGCGACTCCTCCGAGACCGTGCGGATCTCGTCGACGTGGTCGCGGACGGCGGCGAACGTGACGTCGCCGGGCAGCCCCACGGCGATGCCGTCGGCCATCGTCTTCATGCTGGTCAGCGCGACGGGGGCGCCCTGCCGCAGCGAGCCGGGGAACGCCGCCGCCCCCTCGGCCTGCACCCCCACCACGCGGATCGTCGGGTCGTGGGCCTTCACGGCCAGCGCCACCCCGGCCAGCAGTCCCCCGCCGCCGGTCGGCACCACGACGGTGCGCACGTCGGGCACCTGCTCGAGGACCTCCAGCCCGACGGTGCCCTGGCCGGCGACGACGTCGACGTGGTCGAAGGGATGGATGAGCACCGCGCCGGTCTCCTCGGCGAAGCGCCGCGCCTCGGCCAGGCTGTCCTCGAGGTACCGGCCGCGGAAGACCACCTCGGCGCCGTACGCCCGGGTGGCCCGCTCCTTCGGGATCGGCGCGCCCTCGGGCATGAACACCGTGGCCCTGATGCCGAGCAGCTGCGCCGCGAGCGCGACGCCCTGGGCATGGTTGCCGGCGCTGGCGGCGACCACGCCGCGCGCCCGCTCCTCGGGCCCGAGCCGCGCGATCCGCACGTAGGCGCCGCGGGCCTTGAACGACCCGGTGCGCTGCAGGTTCTCGCACTTGAGCCGGACCTGGCCGCCGGTCACCTGGGAGAGCCAGCGGGACTCCTCGACGGGGGTGTGGACGACGACGTCGGCCAGCAGGGCCCGGGCCGCCTCGATGTCGGCCACCGTCACCTCAGTCATCGGCGGGCTCGTCCACGCGCTCCTGCGCGCCCGTCTCGGCGTAGTCCTCCTCCAGCTCCTCCTCCGGATCCGAGCCGACCGCCGTACCCGCCGCGAGGTGCTGCGCGACGGCGTTGACCGCAGCGGCCAGGGGTACGGCGACCAGCGCGCCGGCCACACCGGCGACGAGCACCCCCGCGGCGATCGCGACGATGACGGCGAGCGGGTGCACCGAGACCCAGCGGCCGAGCAGGAACGGCTGCAGGCCGTGCGCCTCGATCTGCTGCACCAGGATCACACCGCCGAGCATGAGCAGCGCCGTGACGGGCCCTTGGTCGACCAGCGCGACGAGCACGGCGACCGCACCGGTGAGGGTGGCACCGATGAGCGGCACGAACGCGCCGAGGAAGACCAGCACGCCGATCGCCGCCACGAACGGCACGCCGAGCACCGCGGCGACGATCATGATGCCGATGGCGTCGACCGCCGCGACGATCACCGTCGCGCGCACGAACTGGGTCAGCGAGATCCAGGCGACCCGGCCCGAGCTGTCGACCCGCGCCCGGGCCGCGCGCGGCGCGAGCCGCACCAGCCACGACCAGATCCGCTCACCGTCGGAGAGGAAGAAGTAGGTCGCGAAGAGCACGATGAACAGCCCGGCGAAGATGTGCCCCAACGTGCTGCCGACGGCGCCGACCTGCCCGACGACGTCGGAGTTGGCGCCCCACCCGGTGACGGCGTCCTGGGCCCGCTCGAGGTAGCGGTTGATCTGGCTGTCGGTCGCGTTGAGCGGTCCGTCCTTGAGCCAGTCGCGGATCTGGCCCAGCCCCTTGGCCGACTGGTCGGCCAGGTCCTGCACGCCGTCCACCACCTGCTGGCCGGCGAAGGTCAGCAGGCCGCCGACGACACCGATGCCGCCGATCACGACCAGGATCGAGGCCACCCCGCGGCGTACGCCGATGCGCTGCAACGCGGTGACGACGGGCACCACGAGCGCCACCAGCAGCACCGCCACCACGAGCGGGAGCACGACGACGCTGAAGAAGCCGACCGCCCGGGCGAGCACGTAGCCGGCCGCGACGATGACCAGGAACCGCCAGGCCCAGGCGGCGGCGAGGTCGACGCCGTACGGCACCTCGGCCCGCTGGTCGCGGCGCGGGAGGTACTCGACCGGCACGGCGAGCTGGGCCTGCCGCTCCTCGCGCAGCTGGGTCCACTGCTGGAACAGGCGCGTGGCGAGACCCTCGACGCCGTCCTCCCCGTCACCCTCCGCGCGACCGCGGCGTCGGAGCATCAGCCGACGGGTGCGCTCGCGCTCCTCGTCGGGCTGGCCGTCATGGTGCTCGCCTTGCTGCTCGCTGGACTCGTCCGGCCCGAGGCGCTCGTCGCTCACGGCCTCAGGCTAGCCCTCGGTGCCGACGGCCAGGCGCCGCGCCAGGCGGTACGCCGCCTCCGGCCGTACGCCGGCCAGCAGCCCCACCGCCGCCAGGACGTAGTCGCGATCCACCACGACCGCAGCACGCTCCGGCAGCTGCCACCCATCGCGGGTGTCCAGCCCGCCCAGCACCCGCTCGGCGACGCCGCGGCCGCCGTGGCGCAGCACTCCCCCGGACCCGACCAGCAGGGTGGCCTCGCGCAGGTCGGTGCCGGTGCGCTCCACGACCTTGCCCTCCGGGCTGACCACGACGCGCGCCCGGCCGGCGTGGCGCTGCAGCGCCGTCAGTGCGGCGGCGCGGGCGATGGCCTCGTCGATCTCCCGCTCGGCATCCGAGTCGGGCAGATAGCCCGGCGTCTCCTGCCGGCGCCGTGCCGCCTCGGCCAGGTCGGCCAGGCCGGCCGCCTCGACGGTCGTCACCGCGGACCACCGCATGCCGAGGTCGCCCTCGACGGTGCGGGTCACCGGCGTCGTCGCGACCACCTCGCGCCCGGCGCTCTCGGGGTCGGGCTCGACCACGCTGTGGACATCGGTGGTGGCGCCGCCGATGTCGACGACGACGACACCGGTGCGGCGGTCGGGCGCCTGCTCGGCCACGGCACGGGCCAGCACCTCGGCCCCGGTCAGCACGACGTCGGGCGTCGCGCCGCGCACCATGCCGGTGAACTCGGGCCGGCCGCTGAGCTGCTTGCCGCCGATCACGTGCGCCAGGAACGCCTCACGGATCGCGGCCCGCGCGCCATCCGGTGCCAGGACCCCGATGCGCGGCATCACGTTGTCCGCGTGGACGTGCGGGACGCCCGCCAGGATCACGTCGATCTCCTCGCGGGCGGCGGTGTTGCCGGCCACGACGACCGGACCACGCCAGCCGTCCGAGACGAGCTCGCGGGCCGCCCGCAGCAACACCTCGCTGTTGCCGCCGTCGGTGCCGCCGGTCAGCAGGACGAGGTCGGGGGCCGCGGCCGGGTCGAGACGGGCACCCTCGGCCGCGGCGACGACGTCGACGACCGTGCCGCCACTGGAGAGCGCCACCCGACGACCGGCCTCGGCGGTGACGAGCTCCTCGTTCCCCACGACGGCGATGCGCAGGCCGCCGCCGGCGCTCGAGCAGCCGAGCACCTCGGCGGTCGCGGCGCGCTCGTCCTGCTCGGCGAGGGCGGCCAGGCAGGCGTCGTACCCCTCCATCACGTCGGTCCAGCCGTCCCGGCCCGGCAGCGTTGTCGGATGGCTGGCCGAGCCGAGGACCTCGCCGGTGGTCAGGTCGACGTGGAGCGCCTTGGTGAAGGTGGAGCCGACGTCGATGCAGACCGCGGTCGCCAGTGGAGTGGTCTCGACGCGTCTCGGCTTCGCCTCGCCGGCTCGACCACCGGACAGCTCCGGTCGGCCACCGGAGGGGGCCCGGTCAGTCGAGGGCACGCTCGAGGTCGGCGATCAGGTCGTCGGCGGTCTCGATGCCGACCGAGAGCCGGATCAGGTCGGCCGGGACCTCGAGGTCGGTGCCGGCCACCGATGCGTGGGTCATCTTGCCGGGGTGCTCGATGAGCGACTCGACGCCGCCGAGCGACTCGCCCAGCGTGAACACCTCGGTACGCGAGCAGACCTGGAGCGCGTGCTCCAGGCCGCCCTTTGCTCGAAAAGAAATGATTCCGCCGAAGCGCTTCATCTGCCGCTGGGCGACCTCGTGCCCGGGGTGGGTCTCGAGGCCGGGGTAGATGACGTCGCCGACGGCCGGGTGCGCGGTGAGGAAGTCGACGATCCGCTCGGCGTTGTCGCAGTGCCGGTCCATCCGCACCCCGAGGGTCTTGAGGCCGCGGTGGGTGAGGAAGACGTCGAACGGCCCCGGCACCGCGCCCATGGCGTTCTGGTGGAAGCCGATCCGCTCGGCCAGGCCGAGGTCCTTCACGACGACCGCTCCCCCGACGACGTCGGAGTGCCCGCCGACGTACTTGGTGGTCGAGTGGACGACGACGTCGGCGCCGAGGGTGAGCGGCTGCTGGAGGTACGGCGACGCGAAGGTGTTGTCGACAACGAGCAGCGCCCCCGCGGCATGCGCCAGGTTGGCGACGGCGGCGATGTCGGCGACGTTGAGCAGCGGGTTGGTCGGCGTCTCGACCCACACCAGCTTGGTGTGACCCGGTCGGATCGCCTCGGCGACCTTGGTGACGTCGTGGACGGGAGCCGGGGTGTGCTCCAGACCCCACGGGCGGGCGACCTTGTCGACGAGACGGAAGGTGCCGCCGTACGCGTCGTCGGGGATGACGATGTGGTCGCCCGGCTGCGTCAGGCTGCGCAGGATGGTGTCCTCGGCGGCGAGGCCGGAGGCGAACGCGAAGCCGCGCTCGCCCTCCTCGACCGCCGCCAGGGCGCCCTCCAGCGCGGTGCGGGTGGGGTTGCCGGAGCGGCTGTACTCGTAGCCGCCGCGGAGCCCGCCGACGCCGTCCTGCTTGTAGGTGCTGGTGGCGTAGATGGGCGGGATCACCGCCCCCGTCGTGGGGTCCGGCTCGTAGCCGGCGTGGATGGCGCGGGTCTCGAATCCGGACTTGAACCGGTGCTCCTGCTCGCTCACGCTCCGAGCCTAGTCCGGCGACCGGGAACGTCCGGACCGCGGGCGTTGTTGCACAGATGCCAGAATCGGACCCTCTCGAAGGAGGACCCCCATGTTCGGTCGTCCCACGGCGCTCTTCCCCGCCGAGCAGACGCTTCCCGGCCGCACCGAGCGGCCCTTCGACCTGCCCGCGAAGCACCGGGTCCTCGGCACTCCGCTCGACGCCGACCCGCGCACCGGCACCGCGCCCGAGGGCTACGAGGTGGCGTACTTCGGCCTCGGCTGCTTCTGGGGTGCCGAGGAGGTCTACTGGAAGACGCCCGGCGTGTGGTCCACGTCGGTCGGCTACCAGGGTGGCACCACGCCGAACCCGACGTACGAAGAGGTCTGCAGCGGCCTGACCAACCACACCGAGGCCGTGCGGATCGTCTTCGACCCGGCGGTGGTCTCCTACGCCGACCTGGTCAAGACGTTCTTCGAGGTCCACGACCCGACCCAGGGCATGCGGCAGGGCAACGACGTGGGCACGCAGTACCGCTCCGCGCTCTACTACACCTCCCCCGAGCAGGAGCAGGTCGCGCGCGAGCTGACCCGCGTGTACGGCGAGGAGCTGGCCCGCCGTGGGATCGGCGAGATCACCACCGAGATCCGCGAGGCGCCCGTCTACTACTTCGCCGAGCCGGCGCACCAGCAGTACCTCGACCGGGTGCCGAACGGCTACCGCTGCCACGCCAACACCGGCGTGGCCTTCCCGGCCTGATCCTGCTCGTCGGATCGTCGCGGCTGTCGGATCCGGCGCCCTCCGTTCGTGGATAGCGTGAGCGGCGGACGCCGGGTCCGCCGCCGAGGCAGGGAGCAGGACATGACCGAGTACCTCATCTACTTCAACCAGCAGTGGGTGGGGGACCACCCCGCCGAGTGGTTCCAGAGCCGCGTGGAGCCCTCCATGGCGGTGATCCGCGAGATGGAGGCCGCCGGGGTGCTGGTGTTCGCCGGCGGACTGGAGGAGGACGTCGACACCCCCTTCACCGCCGACGCGACCAGCGGCACCGTGCTGTTCACCGACGGTCCCTTCGTCGAGACCAAGGAGTTCCTCGGCGGCCTGACGATCGTGGACGTGCCCGACGTCGAGGCCGCCCGGATGTGGGCGGGGAAGATCGCAGAGGGGTGCGGCTGGCCGCAGGAGGTACGCCGGTTCGGGCGGCGGCCCGACGCCGTCTGACCTAGCGCGGCAGCACCGCCGCCGGCTCAGTGGGCGCTGGCTCAGTGGGCGCTGGCCAGCGAGAGCTTGACGGCGAACCCGAGGAACACGGCGCCGACCGACGACGTCGCGGCGGCCGAGAGGGCGCGGCGACGCCGGAAGGCGTCGGCCAGCCGCGCGCCGCTGAAGATCAGCGCGCTGAGGTAGGCCGCGCTGGCGATCTGGCAGAGCACGCCGAGCACCAGGAAGGACAGCGCCGGGTGCGCGTAGCCCGGGTCGACGAACTGCACGAAGAAGGCGACGAAGAACAAGATCGCCTTCGGGTTGAGCAGGCTGACGACGAGCGCGCGGCGGTACGGCCGCTCGCCGGCCACGGCCGGCTGCTCGGCGACGGCGGCCGCGACGGGGGTGCGGCGCGAGCGCCACATGCCCCACGCGGCCCGGAGCATGCCGATGGCGAGCCAGCCGAGGTAGCCGGCGCCGAGGTACTTCACGATCCCGAACAGCACGTCGTTGGCCTGCAGCACACCGGCCACGCCCACGGCCGAGAGCGTCATGAGGACGGCGTCACCGGTGAAGACACCGGCCGCGGCGGCGTACCCCGAGCGCACCCCGCGCCGCGCGGCGACCGAGAGCACGTAGAGGGAGTTCGGGCCGGGCAGCAGGATGATCAGGACGAGGCCGACCAGGTAGGTCGGGAGGTCGATGACGCCGAGCACCCTCGGATTTTCGCACGCCGGGCGGCCTGGCGGCACGTTCTTAAGCGGGCACCGTCCCGGTGGCCGGGTCGCGGTCGGTGATGCAGTAGACAGGCCCGGCCGGCGGTGTCATCACCGTCCAGCCACGGCCCTCGCTCGCGACCCGGGCGCCGAGCGTCTCGTGACGCTTGATCTCGGCCGCGCGATCGGTGGTGGCGAGGTCGAGGTGGGCTCGCGTTCGACCGGCGGGCTCGTCGAGCTGCTGCAGCAGGATCCGCAGCGGCTGCGCGGCCGGCGTCTGGATCCGCATGAACTCCGACGCCCGGCCATCCTGCAGCGGCCAGCCGGTCAGCGCCGCCCAGAACGCGCACTCCCGGGCGTACGCCGGCCCGGGGCTGTCGATCGTGACCTGGTCGACGAGCGCGGTGTGGCCGCCGTGGTCGGCTGGCGCCGGGCGCTGCTCGGCCCCGTCGGTCACGAGGCAGAACGGCAGCCCGCCCGGACTGCGCAGCACCACGTGCCCCGGCCGGGCGACCACGGTGGCGCCGAGGTGCTCGGCGCGCTCCGCCCAGCCGTCGACGTCGTCGACGTGGAGGTCGAGGTGGACGCCCGTGGTCCCGTCGTCGGTGCGCTGCACGCGGAGGTAGTCGTCGCCGTCGGCGGGCACGAGCGTGGCGAACTCGTCGTGGTCACCGCGCGGCTTCGAGAGGCCGTAGGCGGTCACGCCCTGCCAGAACGACGTCGCGGCCGCGTGCTCGTCGGCCGCGAGATCGAGGAAGGCGGTGAGCCAGAGGGGACTCATGGCCCGAGGGTACGACGGCCGACTCCTCGAGCTCGCCCGGATAATGGCCGATGTGACCCGGTACGGCATCACCGTGAAGCCCGGCTCCAAGAAGGGACCGCTCGTCGAGGTCTCTCCTGACGGGTCACTGACGGTGTTCGTGCGTGAGCGCGCCGTCGACGGCGCGGCCAACGACGGTGTCGTCCGCGTGCTGGCCGAGCACTTCGACGTCCCCAAGTCGGCCGTCCGGATCGTTCGGGGTCACACGAGCCGGGCCAAGCTGGTCGAGGTTGACTGACTGGAACGCATGCCTGTCTCGAAGCGCACGGCCATACCACCGCGGCAGCGGCGGAATGACCTACCGACGGGCCGGGGAGACCGATGAATGCGGACGCTGGATGATCCACCTGGCCCCCGTGTCAACGGCCAATGAGCGGTTGGCCGCGTCGAGTAAGTGATCTTTAGCGGCCTCGGGCAGTACAACGAGCCTGTTCTGCCATCGCACCACGTAATGCTGTCTACGTCCGCCTTCGCCATGCACGGCGCACCTTGTCAACGGGGCCGACCGCTCTGTGTGGGACCCTCTTCGACTCCGCCACCCTCGAGCGCGTCGCTTCAGGCAGGTGGCCCCACATAGTGGAGGTCCTCCTCGTACGGACGATGGCTCGGGCCGAACAGCAGTGCAGCAGCGGCGGATCCTGATTCCCATTCCCATAGCTCGTCGATCTTCACCAACGAGTCCCACTCCGGTGCTCCGCAGGCGCCAGTCTTGGCGAGCGACTCAATCGCAGTGCGGCCCCATCGAGAGCCGCTCGGTGCATCCCGGACATGTGCTTGGTCATGGAGGTGGGCCAGCAGGTGCCCTTTGCCTTGAGGTGTGGGGCACGCGGGGTGGATGCAGATCCAGTCGACGGCGTTGTTCCGTTCCATGATGGACTTGAACGGCGTCGGCGGCTCGTCGGGGAAGTACTGCTCCGCGATCTTGTCGAGTATGTGGGTGCCGTGCCTGGTACTACGCGAGTCCGCATCGCTACTCCGCATCGCACGGCACAGCACATCGCCGAAGAGAGTCTCGTAGGACTCAACCACGACTGTGTACTCGTCGTCGTGAACATCGCTTCGTGGGTGGTGTTGCCGCAGCACCCGTTTGGTTCGGGCATCGCGTTGCCACTCGTCAGTGGTTACCTCGCCGGCGAAAACCAAGTGGTAACTGAGCTTGACGCCATCCCATCCGTTCCGCGCACCGCGAACCGTCTCGCCCAGGCCTCCGCTCCTGACGAGCTCCTCGAGCCGCTGGTGGGCCTTGTCCACGTCAACTTGGGCGACCTGGCTTGAAGAGCGGTTCTTGGCATCGACGACCATCACGTGGTCCTCACTGCCGCCGTTGACGTGAATGATCATGTCGAAGTCGCCGAGAACACGGGCGCGGGCTCGGGCTCCAAGAAGAGCGCCGGCTGCTTTGGCCGGCCCAAGCGCCGCCTGGACGCCGCGGGCGAGAAAGTCTTCGCCAACGGCACCCAGATACAAGGATCGCTTGCTGCTACCTCCGGTCAGCGGACGTCGGGACCAGTCGCTCAACCAGGGCATCGGCGAACCGAAGACCTGCGGGGTCACTCTGATGCCCCCTGTTCGTCGGGCGTGGCCGCGGGCATGGGCTGTGTGGCGTCGGCAACAGCCTTCACCGCGTCGCGATAACGGCCATGTGACTTGCGGTTCCACCAACGTTGATGAAGGTCGGCCTGCATCACCTCGACAAGCCGGGCTCGTGCGGCCTCCGCATCGCCGCGCGGCAGTGCGACGTGGAGGTTGACGCCGTCGTCTGTCGTCACGGGCGAGACCTTCCATGCCTCGTGCATCTGCTTCCCGGCTTCCTTCTTCGCGGCGACCACGAAGGCGTCATACGCGTCGGCGACACCCGGTCGTGCGTGGAGTCGCAGGAGCGCTTGGTTGTGGTCGATGGACGTCTTCACGTCGGACAACTTGCTGGTGATTGCGAAGCGGGTGGACTTGTCGCCGTCCTTGCGCAGGATGCGGTACGGGCCTTCGAGGTATTCGGCTACGGCACCGAGTGCGTCGGCGTAGAGGGTGGCGAGGTTGTCTCGGCGGCTGCGAGCGGCGTTGACGAGCAGGGTGACGACGACGCCAGCGGCGGCGATGAGCGCAGCTGCGAGGGTGACGAGGTTGGCGTAGGTGAAGTCGCCGAGCCCACTGCTGGTCTCCGCAGGGTGGGAACTGCCGGAGGGTGCTGTTGTGCCCGCGACTAGTGGAGCTGGTCCTCCACTCGGGACTGCGTTCGCGGTGGTGGCAGGGCTGGCAGATGGCGACTTGTGGATGGTCGCCGCCGAAGTCGGCGGAGTAGGTACCGCGGGCGTCGCGGTCGAGCTCGGTGCTGCGTGGGCGCCCGCGGGGCAGAGGCTATCTACTCCTGCGGTCTGGCTGAGGGTGCCGGTCGTTGTCATGCTGCGTTCTCCTCGCAGGGGACAGGATGGGGCGCTTCATCCCCGAGCCACTCGCCTGCGGGCTGGTCCGGGCCGCCGGCGCCGCCGGTGGCGCGCCAGTGGTCTTCGAAGAAGAGGTGGTTGCGCACAGTGTTGAGGAGGGTGATGAGGCCGTCGGTGTGCTGCCAGCGGCGCTCTTCGGGGTCGCCGGGGAACCACAGGCACAGGGAGTCGTCGTTGAAGCGGTGCTTGGAGGCGGCACCGGGGTCGGCGAGGACGCGTGGGTAGTCCATGGGCGACAGGCCGTGAGTGCTGTAGTTGGGGTTCTCGTGGAACTCGATGCGGACCGGGACGAGTTCGCGGCGGGCAGGCACGTCCAGGCCCGCGTGCTCGATGACGAGGATCCGCTGACCGGTGCGGCGTGCCGCGCCATGGGTCGCCGAGTCGGCCAGGCCGATCCGGACCTGCCCTCGGTGCTCGACGAACGTGTCTAGGTCGGCCAACAGGGCCCGCTGGAACTCGATGCTCGTTCCGTACCAGGCGTTCGTTCCGCCACGGCGACGTCCACCGACTCGGCCGAGGGTCTGGTTTGTCATCGTCACTCGCCCCAGGAGCGGCTGTTCGACGCGCTCTGTCCGTGGTGCAGCCCTACGACCGGGGCATTCACTGCGGCGGCCGCGGCGCTGCCGGTCGCCTGCCCACTCGGCTTGGTGGTCTTGCCGCCGGTGCGCTGGCGGCGGTCGTTGACGTACTTGCGGGCGGTTTCGCGCCGCACTTCGTCGAGGTTGGGGTAGGGCAACATCTCTTCGTCGTTGAAGAACTTGGCGAGGGTCTCGTGTGCGAGGACGAGGTAGCCGGCCTTCTCCAGGGTGAGGGCGTTCACGAGGAGCTCGCGGGACTTCTTGAGCCGCTCCACGACCTCGGTACGGGTCATCTCGTCGTTGATGGCGATGGGCTGCTCCGCAACGTGGGCGGGGTCCTCGGTCAGGCCCTTGGACAGGCTCGCGATGGCGTGGTCGAACCAGGAGAGCATGCCGTCGGCCAGGCGGCTACGCCTCGTCAGTGCGTCGAGGGCGAGGGCCTTGATGTTCCAGGAGCACAACGGCTTCTGGTTGCAACGGTTGTAGTGCTTGGTAAGGCGGACCACCCGTGCATACGTGTAGTCGGTGGCCTTGTTGGCCTCCCGGACCAGTCGGGTGTGCTCCTCGGGGTGCGAGCGGCTCCATCCCTGGTAGTTCGGGATGAAGAGGCCTTCGTCGTCGGGGTTGTCGATGGCGATGATGACGTCGGCGGTGAAGTCGTCCTGGCCGTAGGTGACGGCCTTGGAGAACCGGACCAGGATGGAACGCCGGCGGCCGCGCCACTCCACGCGTAGCCCGGGGAACTCCTCGTGGAGTGCGTCGCGGATGACGTTCGCGGCACGCTCCTGCAGATCCGAGCAGCCCTTCTTGCCCGGGCCGTGGGTGTGCTTGGCCTCGGCGACGACGATGCCGAGGTCGATGTCGGTGAGTGGGTTGAGTGCGTCGCCGTGGGCGACGGATCCGTTCACGTAGACGCGGCTGCCGCGGAACTCGTTGAGTAGCGCGGCGCCGATGAGGTCTCGGCGACGTCGAGCCTCTGCGAGTTCGGCGTCGCTGACCTGGATTCGACGACGTGCCTGCTCGAGGAGTTCCTCCACGGTCGCCGGGCGGTGGAACGGACTGTCCTGGTTGTAGTCAGTGTTCTCGTTGTTCAAGATTGCCACGGTTTCTGTCCCTTCGGTTCGGAAGTGGGCCTTCGAGGGGAACAGACGGGCTATCTCGCCGGCCGGCTCACGGACCCTGAAGATGAGCATGGCGGTCGCCACCGACAGTCAGCGTCCTCCCGGAGGCGGCATCGGGGCCGAGGTCGCGTGTGGCAGAACCTGGTCGGTCGCTGCGGTCCGGCGTGCTCAGGCGCAGTCGCCGCAGACGTCGCCGACGAAGGACGCAGCAGGCTTCACCATCCAGCAAGACGTGCAGTTCCTCTCCGCGACGGTGGGGCGCAGGTGCATCTGTCGCGGTCGGCGCATGGGGGACGCCGCAACGTGAGCATCGTGGTTCAAAGCTGACGTAGGTCTCGCCGCATCCGGGGTTAGTGCGCCCATAGCTGCCGCCTCGAGGCCCGGCATCGCGGCTGGGCAGTGTGAAGCCCTCCCATGGGGCGCGGTCGTCACCGCGGCGACAACCATGTAGTCGTTGGTTCCGGCGGTTTGGACGAAGAGCTCGTGGCCGCCGATGCCACAGGAGAACCGGCCGCGGCCCCGACTGTTTGTGGTTTCTGAGCCCGCGCGTCACGACCTCAACGCCGGACTGGTCGCTGCCCCTGCGCAACGGAGGCATCCCGAATGATGTGGACGACTGGCTTGCTTTGACCATCTCCTCGCCCTGAACGCAGGTACGGAGGCGCCGTGATTGCGCGTCATAGACGGCGGTTAGAAGCGCCGTGTCGCTGCATCCGCAGTAGGGACTCCGAGGCACGTCAAGCACCCGAGCTCGGTCACCACAGTCCCGCGACCGAGCCCCCGATCCGGACGACGAACGCCCCGACGACCACGATGAAGAAGATCCGCACGAAGCGGGTGCCGCGGGCGACCGCCGTACGGGCTCCTAGGTAGCCGCCGGCGAGGTTGCAGGCGGCCATCGTGAGGCCGACGCCCCACAGCACGGCGCCGTGCGGGACGAAGACGCAGAGGGCGGCGGCGTTGGTGGCCCAGTTGGCGAGCCGCGCCTTGGCGGAGGCCTCGAGGAAGGAGTAGCCCAGCAGGCCCACCAGGGAGATGACGAAGAAGCTGCCGGTGCCGGGCCCGAGGGCGCCGTCGTAGAAGCCCACCGCCAGCCCGGTCCCGACCGCGGCCAGCGTGTGGTGGCGGCCGGCGAACCGCAGCGTCGTCACCTCGCCCAGCGACGGCTTGAACAGCACCCAGCCGCCGACGACCACGAGCGCGACCAGCACGATCGGCTCGAACGCCTCCTTGGGGAGGCGCGCGGCCACCGCGGCCCCGCCGGCCGACCCGAGGAACGCGAAGAGCATCAGCGGCAGGAACGTGCGTGGGTCTGGGCGCACCTTCTTGTAGTACGTCGCCGAGGCGACCGTCGTGCCGCAGATCGAGGCGAGCTTGTTGGTCGCCAGCACCTCCACCGGAGCGGCGCCCGGCAGGCCGACGAGCAGCGCGGGCAGTTGGATCAGGCCGCCGCCACCGACCACCGCGTCGACGTACCCCGCCGCGAGCGCGGCGATCCCGAGCAGGATCAGCACGGTGGGCTCGGGCACCAGGCCATTGTCACGTGTGAGGATGACCGGTGATGGCCGACCTCCCGATCGAGCGTCACCTGCTGCGGGGCAGGGACCTCGCCGACCGGCACTACTCCGACGCGGAGCCGCCGATCGGCGTGGCCGACATGGCCGCCGCGGCGGGATTGAGCCAGGCCCACTTCGCGCGGGCGTTCCGGGATGCCTTCGGCGTGACACCGCACGGCTACCTGCTCACCCGGCGCCTGGAGCGGGCGGCCGCCCTGCTGCGCGAGACCGACCGGTCGGTCGCCGACATCTGCACCGCCGTCGGGCTCTCGAGCGTCGGCAGCTTCACGACCAGCTTCAAGCGGATGTTCGGTCGCTCGCCGAGCGACTACCGAGCGGCGTACCCGCCCCTGCCCGACCGGCCGCCGCTCCCCGGCTGTGTCGTGCGCTGGGCCGCACGTCCCGAGCACCGCAGTTTTCGAGAAGACCCGGCGCCGGTCGTGTCCCTAGCGTCGAGCGAAATCCCTTCCGAAGGAGCACAGCCATGATGACGATCGCCGCCACCGGCGTCTGGGTGCACGACCAGGACGTCGCGCTCGACTTCTGGACCACCAAGGTGGGCTTCGAGGTCCGCACCGACCAGGCCTTCCCCGAGATCGCCCCCGGGTTCCGGTGGGTCACCGTGGGTCCGAAGGAGCAGCCCGACTTCGAGCTGTCGCTGCTCACCATCCCCGGCCCGCCCATGGTCAGCGCGGAGCAGCGCGACCTCATCGTCGCCGTGATGAGCCAGGGCCTGTCCGGCAGCGCCTTCTTCGTCACCGACGACGTGCAGCGTGACTACGAGGAGATGTCGACGCGCGGCGTGGAGTTCGTCGACCTGCCGGAGCGGCGACCGTACGGCTTCGACTGCGGCTTCCGGGACCCGTCGGGCAACCAGTTCCGGCTCATGCAGGTCGATCCGACCGGCGCCTGAGATGTGCCGCTGGCTGCACGCACCGGTTCAGCCGGCCCACCAGCCGCGGCCACCGAACCAGTCGGCGTACGACGGCGACCCACCGCCGGCCGACCCGGCCGGGTCGCGACTGCCGAGGTACGAGCCGACGACGGCCGCGCCGAGGTCGTCCAGCTCGGGGGCGACCACACGGCCCTCGACGCGACGGGCCATCGAGTCGACGAACCGGGCCAGGCCGGGATCCTCCCCCAGCCGGAAGAACGTCGTCTGGGCGCCGAGCCGGCGGGCGTTGTCGAGCTCCCTGACGGTGTAGGCGATGGTCAGTGGATGTGGCGGGTAGGCGAAGTAGACCTCGCCGCCCGGCTCGAGGTGGGAGGTCGGCTCGCCGTCGGTGACGACCAGCAGCACCGGCTGGGCGTTCGGGTGCTTGCGGAAGTGCCGGTTCGCGAGCAGCAGGGCGTGGTGGAGGTTGGTGCCCTTGTCCCACAGCGCGTCGAGCGCGGTCAGCTCCTCGATCTCTATCGTCCGGGCGGCCCGGCCGAACCCGATCAGCTGCAGGTGGTCGCCGCGGAAGCGGCTGCGGATGAGCGTGTGCAGCGCGAGTGCGGTGCGCTTCATCGGCACCCAGCGACCGTCCATCGCCATCGAGAAGCTGGTGTCGACCAGCAGCGCCACCGCCGCCTGGGTGCGCGCCTCGGTCTCCTGGACCTCGATGTCCTCGAGGTGGAGCTTGATCCGGGTCTCGACCTGACCAGCGGAGCGGCGTACGACGGCGTTGGTGATGGTCCGCGGGACGTCCCACGGCTCGGTGTCGCCGTACTCCCACGGCCGGCTGGCTCCGGACAGCTCGCCGGCGGCGCCGGCGCCGCGGACGTCACGCTGGCCCTGCCGTCCGCTCATCCGCTGGGCGACGTCGCGCAGCAGCGCCCGGCCGAGCTGCCGCATCGCCTTCGGCGTCAGCCGCAGGCTGCCGTCGGAGCCACGCTCGAGCTGCCCCGAGTCGCGCAGCGCGCGCTCGATCTCGGCCAGCGTGCGGGCGTCGACCGCGGCGTCCTGCCCCAGCTGCCGGGCGAGCGCGTCGAGGTCGACGTCGTCGAGCCGGCTGCCGGCGTACGACTGCGAGAGCTGCTCGGAGAGCCGGTCGAGCTCGGCGAGCTCCTGCAGCGCGCCGGTGCCGTCGCCCAGGCCGAGCCCCTCCTCCCCCTCGAACTCCCCCGGGCCGGCAGCGCCACCCCAGTCCTCGCCCGGGCGCAGCAGCTGCAGGTTGCCGTCGAGGCGTGAGAGCTGCTCCATCAGCTGCGGTGACCCGAACGCCTGGGCCGAGAGCTCCATCAGCTCCTGCCGCTGCTCGGGCGTCATCGAGTTCAGCATCCGCTGGGCCGCCGCCGAGCGCTGCGCGAGGGCGTCGAGGAGCTCCTCGATGCTCTGCGGCCGCTCGGGGAAGAACTCGCCGTGCTTGGCCATGAAGTCGGCGAAGTCCTCGGGGGTGTCCTCCCCCAGCGCGTGCTTCTCGAGCAGCTGGTTGAGGTCGGTCAGCATCTCGTTGATGGCGGCCCGGTCCTCGTCGGTGGCGCCCTGGAGCGCCTCCTTCATGCCGGCGAACCGCTGGTCGAGCAGCTCGCGCCCCAGCAGGTCCTTGATCTGCTCGTAGTCCTGGCGGGCCTCGCGGCTCTGCCAGTCGTACGACGCCAGCTCGGTCACCGCGGCGGCGGTGTTCGGCGGGAGACTGTCGAGCTGCAGCTCCCGGAACGCCCGGTCCGCGTCGTCCATCAGCGCGTCGCGGGCCAGCTGCTTGCGCTCCTCCAGGACCGCCCGGTCGAGCAGCTCGCGCACCTCCTGCAGCGTGCCGTCGAGGTTGTGGCGCTGCACCAGCTCCCGGCGCTTCTGCGCCACCTGGCGGGCCAGGTCGTCCAGCCCGCGCCCGTTGACGGGACCGCGGCGCAGGAACTCCTGCAGCGAGCGCTCGGGGCTGTAGCCGGCCATGACGTCGTGGCCGATGGCGTCGAGCGCCTCGGCGAGATCGACCGGCGGGGCGAGCGGATCGCCGCCGGAGTAGCGACGGTATCGAGCCATCCCCGCCACTCTACGCACCCGGCGTCAGCACCTCGTCGGTCTCCTCGGGGGCCTTGGCGAGGTACTGGGCCGAGAGCATCCGATAGGCGCGGGTCGTGAACGCCGCCAGCGCGAGCGCGACCAGCGCGATGCCGGCGAACAGGAAGACCAGGGCGATGCCACGCGCCTCCCCGTCGCCGAGCAGCCAGCGCCAGGTGTCGCGGCCGGCGTCGGTCTCCAGGTACGGGATGATCGCGAACTCCGCGACCGGCGCGATCGCGAAGGCGGTGATCGGCGCGGCGCCGGTCTCGAACATCATCGCGAAGCCGAACACCCGGCCCTGTCGCTCGAACGGCACGACCCGCTGGATCACTGTCTGCTCGGCGGCCTCGACCGCCGGGATGAGCATCATGTACAGCCAGGTGCCGGCCGCGAACAGCCACCACCAGTCCCGCAGGGTGAAGCCGGCGCCGATCACGCCCATCACCGCCGCGATCTGCAGCATGGTGCGCATCGGGTTGCGACCCAGCCCGAGCTTGGCGATGACCAGCCCGCCGATGATGAAGCCGGTGGAGGCCAGGGCGAAGACGAGGCCCCACCCCTCGACGGAGAACAGCGTCAGTCCGTAGGGGTCCATCAGCGCCATGTAGACGCCGCCGAGCAGGTTGTTGAACGTCGAGAACAGGATGAGCGCGAACAGGCCGGGCGCGGCCCGGACCGCAGCAATGCCGCCGCGCAGGTCGACGGCACCGCTCGCCTCGGGGTCGCGCTCCGGCTCGTCCTCGGGGAGGCTCAGCAGCATCAGGTCGACCAGCGTGGCCGCGACCAGGACGAGCGCGATGACGATGGTTCAGCCCATGCCGAGCAGGCCCACCGACAGTCCGGACAGCACGCTCGTGACCACGAACCCGATGCCCTGCACCGTGCCGACCAGGCCGTTGGCCTTGGCCCGGCCCTCGTCGGGGACCAGCAGCGTGACGGTGGTCGAGAGCGCGATGTTGCGCAGCTGCTCGATCACCGCGCCGAGCAGCAGCACCGCGCTGAAGACCCAGAACCAGGGCTGGCCGAGGTCCGCCATCGACCGCTGGCCCACCAGCCAGAACAGCAGCCCGGCCAGGCCGAAGGCGACCGCGGTGACCCCGCCGGAGAACAGCATCACCCGGTGCTTGCGGTGGCGGTCGACCACGGTGCCGAAGAGCATGCTGAACACCGAGACCAGCAGCATGTAGGTGCCGGCGATCAGCCCGTTGGCCAGCACCGAGCCCGTCTCGAGGTAGGCCCAGAAGATGAGCGACCACCACAGGTAGCTGGTCGTGACGTTCGCGACGGCGGTGTTGACCAGCACCCGGTGGAAGGTCCGCATGCGTCCCAGACTCACGACCCCAGCCTCACAGCCCCACCCGGCGCGGCGCCACCCTGTTTCGCAGCGGTACGCCGGCGGCGTACCCGCCCTTATCCGTAGACGGTCTCCCCGGCGTCGTCGCGCACGTCCTTGCCGATCTTGCGCGCGAGGTAGAGGCCCTCGAGCGCCAGCTCCAGGGCAGCCGCGCGCTGGCCGTCGGTCGTCGCCCCGAGCCGCTCGCAGACCCGGTCGTAGAGGTCGGACTCGCCGAGCACCGGCAGGCCGGCCAGGACGTCGACTGCCGCGACGTTGTCGCCCGTGACGACCTGGGCGCCGCCCTCGATGGCGTCGACGAGCAGCGCGAAGTCGATGCCCCGCAGCCGCTCGCGCACGGTGGCGGCGGTCGCGGTGCGCAGCAGGTGGGTGAGGATCTCCGCCTCGCGCCCCTCCTCGCCGGTCTCGAACTCGACCTTGCCGCCCAGCACCTCCACGGCGGTGTGCAGGTCGACGACCCGGGCGACCGGCTCGTCGGCGTGCTGCGCCGCGCGACGCAGCGCCGCCGCGGCGATCGTCTCCGCGCCCGCGATCGAGAACCGCGCCGAGACGCCGCTGCGCTGGTCGACGGCGGAGGACTCGCGCAGGTTCCGGGTGAAGCGCGCGAGGATCTCGACGAGGAAGTCGGGCACATCGGCGCCGATCTCGGCCAGCCCCGCCTCCTGACGGATGACGGCGACCTCGTCGGCGAGCTCGAGCGGGTAGTGGGTGCGGATCTCGGCGCCGAAGCGGTCCTTGAGCGGCGTGATGATCCGGCCGCGGTTGGTGTAGTCCTCGGGGTTGGCGCTGGCGACGACGAGCACGTCGAGCGGCAGCCGCAGCACGTAGCCGCGGATCTGGATGTCGCGCTCCTCCATCACGTTGAGCATCGCCACCTGGATCCGCTCGGCGAGGTCGGGCAGCTCGTTGATGGCGACGATGCCGCGGTGGCTGCGCGGGATCAGGCCGAAGTGGATCGTCTCGGGGTCACCGAGCGAGCGGCCCTCGGCCACCTTCATCGGGTCGACGTCGCCGACCAGGTCCGCCACGGACGTGTCGGGGGTGGCCAGCTTCTCGGCGTACCGCTCGCTGCGGTGTCGCCACGCCACCGGCAGGTCGTCGCCCATTCCGGCGGCGCGGCGGCGGCTCGTGACGGTGACCGGGTCGTAGGGGTGCTCGCCCAGCTCGCTGCCCTCGATCACCGGCGTCCACTCGTCGAGCAGCCCGACCAGGGTGCGCAGCAGCCGGGTCTTGCCCTGGCCGCGCTCGCCGAGCAGGACGACGTCGTGCCCGGCGAGGAGGGCACGCTCCAGCTGCGGGACGACCGTCCCGGCGAAGCCGTGCAGCCCGGGCCACGGGTCCTCCCCGGTGCGCAGCTTCGCGAGCAGGTTGTCGCGGATCTCGGTGCGCAGCGGCTTGTGGACGTGGCCACTCCCGCGGAGCTCGCCGAGGGTGCGGATGGCGGGGACAGTGGTCGCAGCGGGCGTCACGGGTTCACGCTACTCACCGCGGCAACCGCGCTACCGTCACCGGCGTGCACCTCTTCGGCCGACCCTGTCCGTGTGGCTCTTCGCGGCCGTACGACGCCTGCTGCGATCCGCTCCATCGCGGCGCCGCCGCGGCCACGACGGCCGAGCAGCTGATGCGGTCGCGCTACGCGGCGTACGCCGTCGGCGACGCCGACTACGTGTTCGCGACCTGGCATCCGCGCACCCGGCCGGCCACGATCGAGCTCGACGCCGACGTCACCTGGACCGGACTGACCGTCCACGACGCCGGGGAGGACTGGGTGGACTTCACCGCGACGTTCCACAGCGTCCAGGGTGCCGGCGAGCAGCGTGCCGGCGAGCTGCGCGAGCGCAGCCGCTTCGAGCGGCGGGCGGGGCGGTGGGTGTACGTCGACGGCGACGTCGGTTAGGGACTAACGGCCCTACGCCGGCGTCGACGCGGGACGCACCCTGGAGGGGTGACGACTGGGACCGAGGGGTGAGGACCATGCGCGACCTGCTGGAGATGAGCGCCGTGGAGTGCGAGGAGCGGTTGCGAGCCGGGAAGGTCGGCCGGATGGCCGTGTCGACACCGACCGGCCCGCACATCGTTCCGCTCAACTACGTGGTCGTCGACGACGCGCACGGACCGATGGTGGTCGTGCGGACGGCGGCCTACAGCCTGCTGGGCACCTACGGGACCGGCTCGATGCTGGCGTTCCAGATCGATGAGATCGAAGCCGAGAGCGAGCAGGGCTGGAGCGTCGAGGTGCGCGGCCGGGGCGAGATCGCCTACACCCTGCGCGACACGGGGCTGCTGCGCGCCGGACACACACCGGAGCCATGGGCAGCCGGCCATCGGAGCATGTTCCTGAAGCTGCGGTGGACCGAGATCTCGGGACGCCGGCTGCGTGAGTCCGACACGCTGTAGCGGTGACCGCGACTCCACCAACCTCCGGCGCCCCCGACGCCTCCGCGCGGGCGGTCCTCGACGCTGTCGTGGCGATGTCGAGCGACCTGGACCTACCAGGCGTCCTGACGCGCATCGTCCGCTCGGCCGCCGAGCTCACCGACGCGCGCTACGGCGCGCTGGGAGTCATCGGTCGCGGCGCGCTCGCCGAGTTCGTCACCACCGGCCTCACCGATGAGCAGGAGCAGCAGATCGGGCCGCCGCCCCACGGACGCGGCATCCTCGGACTGCTCATCGACCATCCCGAGCCGATCCGGCTGCGTGACCTGAGCCAGCATCCGCTGGCGACCGGGTTCCCACCGGGCCACCCGCCGATGGCGTCGTTCTTGGGCGTTCCGGTCCGGATCCGCGGCACGGTCTTCGGCAACCTCTACCTCACCGAGAAGGCCGGAGGCGCGGAGTTCACCGATGACGACCTCGCCGTCGTGGAGACGCTGGCCAACGCTGCCGGATTCGTCATCGAGAACGCCCGTGCCTACGGGCTCAGCGAGCGCCGACGGCAGTGGCTCGAGGCGTCCGCGCAGCTCACCGAGGCGCTGCAGCCGCCGATCGATCTGCGCCTCGCCCTGGACCGTCTGGCCCGGGCCGCCCGGACCGTCGCGCGGGCGCGGATGGTGACCGTCGCGACCCGGACGGCCGCGGGCTCGTTCACCTCCGTCGCCGCCGACCCCGGTGACGAGGAGGTCGCCGAGCGTACGGCGGCGGCCGTCGCCGACCTGGCGGCGGCCCCCGGGACCGTGACCGAGCGGACCGTCGACGACCTGGCGGTGGTCGCCGTACCGCTCGGCGCCCAGCTCGCCGAGCACGGGCTGCTCGTCGCCGTCTTCGACCGCGCCTACGATCCGGCCGAGCGCGAGGAGCGCGAGCTGCTGCTCTCCTTCGCCGAGCAGGCCGGGCTGGCACTCGACCGCGCCCAGGCCGTCGCCGAGCGTGCCCAGCTGGCGATCGTCAGCGACCGGGAGCGGATCGCCCGGGATCTTCACGACGTCGTGATCCAGCGGGTCTTCGCGACCGGCCTACAACTGCAGGGCGTCGGCCTGCTCGTCGAGGACGTGGAGATCAGCCGCCGGCTGGACGCCGCGGTCGAGGCGCTCGACCAGACCATCAAGGACATCCGCGGCACCATCTTCGAGCTCGAGCAGCGGCGCCCCACCTCGCTGCGCACCGAGCTGCGCGAGCTGGTGCGCGACTACGTCCCCGTGCTCGGCTTCACGCCTGCGGTCCGCACCACCGGACCGGTCGACACGGCCGTCCCGGCCGAGGTCCGCGAGCAGCTCGTGCCGGTGCTGCGGGAGGCGCTGTCCAACCTGGCTCGCCACGCGCTCGCCGACGACGCGGAGGTCCGCCTCGACGTCACCGGCGAGGAGGTCTGCCTCCACGTCACCGACGACGGCGTGGGGCTGCGGCCCGGCGCCCGCGAGAGCGGCCTGCGCAACGCCCGGCAGCGCGCCGCAGCGCTCGGCGGGTCGCTCGAGATCACGGCGAGGGAGCCGCGCGGCACGAGGTTCAGCTGGCGGGTCCCGCTGCGCTGACCGTCGCGCACGCGAAGGGCGGCCGCCCTCCGCGAGGAGAGCGGCCGCCGTCGGGCCAGCGGCGCGTCAGCGCAGGACGGGGAACCGTCGCACCAGCTCCGTGCCGGCCCATGTCCGGCCCAGACCCCAGGTGTCGCCCGCCTGCGTGAGTGCGAGCGCCACGACGGTGATCGCGCCGAGCAGGTGGTCGTCGAGCACCGGGTTGTTCTCCGGAGGCAGGACGACCGTCCACATCAGGACGTAGAGCACGGCACCGGCGGTGGCCGCGACCCGCAGCCCGATCCCGAGCGTCAGCGCCAGGCCGATGCCGAGCAGGCCGAGCATGAACAGCCAGTCGGCCCAGGCCGCACCGGCGATCGAGTGGTAGACGTCGGCGAACGGGCCGTCGGCTCCGAACTTGAGGAAGCCGAGGGTCGGGCTGCCGTCGTTGATCCAGGCGGCGTCGCCGAACCGGTCGACGGTGCCGTCCTCGGCCCGCCCCGTCGCGAAGCCCAGCGCGAGCAGCTTGTCGGTGAAGGCCCACAGGAACGTGAGGCCGAAGCCGATCCGCAGCCCGGCCAGGACCCGACGCGCGGCGAGCGAGCGGACGACCGGCTCGATGACGACCGCCCGGGCAGCGTCCGTGGCCGTCGCCTCGGTGCGCTCGCCCTCGACCGGCGCCATCGCGCCCGACTCGAAGATCGCCCGGGAGCGGAGGTGGAAGTGCGTTGCGGCCATGTCGACCGCCTCCTTGGTTCGCTAGTGGTGGTTTCCTTCCACCACCAGACTCCCGCTGTCCGCCGCCGGCGGTCAGGGCCGAAGGTCGCCAGTCCAGAGTGACGAAGGTCCTTCGTCGACCGCGGTGCCCCGATGGTGTCGCGCAGCAGGCGGGAATCGGTGAGTCAAGGCTCAGCCCAGCAGCTTCGCGGCGAGCACGGCGGCCTGGGTGCGGCGCTCCAGGCCGAGCTTGGCGAGCAGCGCGGAGACGTAGTTCTTCACCGTCTTCTCCGCCAGGTGCATCCGCTCCCCGATCTGGCGGTTGGTCAGCCCCTCCGCGATCAGCTCAAGGAGGCGGAGCTCCTGCGGCGTCAGATCGGCGAGCTCGGGCGCCGTGGGCGGGCCGTTGCGGACCCGTTCGAGCACGCGCGCCGTCAGCGACGCGTCGATGAGCGAGTGGCCTGCAGCGACGTGCCGCACGGCGCCGACCAGGTCCCGGCCGCCCATCTCCTTGAGGACGTAGCCGGACGCCCCCGCCATGATCGCCGCGAAGAGCGCCTCGTCGTCGTCGTACGACGTCAGGATGAGCGCCTTCAGCGACGGGTCGACCGCCCGGACGTCGCGACACACCTCGATGCCGGAGCCGTCCGGCAGCCGGGCGTCGAGGACGCAGACGTCGGGGCGCAGCGCGGGGATGCGCGCCCTCGCCTCGACCGCGGAGCCGGACTCACCGACCAGCTCGATGCCGCCCGCCGCCTCCAGCAGGCCCCGCAGACCCTGTCGGACCACCTCGTGGTCGTCCAGCACGAAGACCCGGATCGGCTCGCTCATCGCACTCCTCCTGACACCGTCTGACGTTCGACCAGACACTCCATCTGCTCCACCCCGCCCTCGGCCGTCAGCAGGATCTCCCGGTCCACGCGGTCACGTCCCGCGCTGCCGTGGGTGATCCACAGGACGGCACGCCCATCCTCCACCCCGCCGAGGACCTCCGCGGCGATCGCCTCGGCCGTGGCGGCGTCGAGGTGGGCGGTCGGCTCGTCGAGCACCAGGACCGGCTGGTCGGCGAGCAGCGACCGGGCGATCGCGATGCGGGCGCGCTCGCCGCCGGAGACCCGGCCGTAGCCGTCGCCGAGCCGGGTCGCGAGCCCGTCGGGCAGGTGGTCGAGCCAGTCGCCGAGGTGGGCGCGTCGCAGCGCAGTCGCCACCTCGGCGTCGGTGGCGCCGGGTCGGGCGAACCGGACGTTCTCCGCCACCGTCGAGGCGAACAGGTGGGGGTCGTCGTCGACGAGGCCGACGCGGGCGCGCACGTCCTTGAGCCGCAGGTCGCGCACGTCCACCCCGCCCAGGGTGATCGACCCAGCGGTCGGGTCGACGAAGCGGAGCAGGAGCGCCGCGAGGGTGCTCTTGCCGGACCCGCTCGGCCCGACGATGGCGACCCTCTCCCCGCCCGCCAGGGACAGGTCGAGCCCGGCCAGCACCTCTCGATCGTCCCAGCGGGCGCGGATGCGGGTGGCAGCCACGGTCGTGTCACGGCCGGGCCGCACCGGGCTGGCGGGGTCGGCGACGGCGG
>NZ_DASWXC010000107.1:0-12759 GCF_036405735.1 Nocardioides sp. | reverse complement strand
GACATCGACTTCGACATGGGCGTCGCCACCGTGCTCGGCAAGGGCCGGCGCTACCGATCGTCCCCATTCGGGTCCAAGACGGCTCTAGCGCTCAAGAAGTACCTGCGCGAGCGCTCCCGGCACGCTCACGCATCGTCGCCGAGGCTGTGGCTCGGGAAGATGGGGCCGCTCACCGACGACGGCGTACAGCAGATGCTCGAGCGGCGCGGCGCACAGGCCGGGATCGAGGGGCTGCACCCGCACCAGTTCCGGCACACGTTCGCCCACTCGTGGCTGAGCCAGGGTGGCAACGAGGGCGATCTCATGCGACTCGCCGGGTG
This sequence comes from Nocardioides sp., assembly GCF_036405735.1. Classification (GTDB taxonomy): domain Bacteria; phylum Actinomycetota; class Actinomycetes; order Propionibacteriales; family Nocardioidaceae; genus Nocardioides. The sequence goes on along the minus strand of NZ_DASWXC010000107.1, from coordinate 12,439 downwards.
GCGGAACCGCAACATGCTCGACCGCTACGCCCGATCGGCCGCCGACGAGCGCGCGCTTGCCGCGCACCGGGCCAACTCGCCAGGGGACCGCTACTGATGGCGGCCCATTCCACGACGCTTCGTTGTCCATGCTCGGATCACCCCGTGCTCGCGAGGGTCGAGGTCAAGAACGGGCAGGAGCTCGTCGTCGACGGCCCGAGGGGGTCGCTGCTGGCTTACCCAGTCAGCGAATACTGGTCCGGGGTGCGTTACTACCGCTTGTGGAGTGAGATCGGGTTCGGGTTTCCGCTGGCCAACCTCGACGGTGCGCTCTATCGCTGCAAGCAGTGCCGTCAGGTGGTCTGGTTCTCCGCCGAGCAGGTCACGGGGGCGCCACGAAAGCGATGGGTCATCGGCACTGCTGTTAGTGCCGAGAATGGGGACCGGAGAGTGTCGGAGTGGCGAATGGGCGGACGGTCCGCGCGGGTTCGGTAGGACACCGTCTACAGTTCTCTCAATCGCAGAACCTGCTCGGTGCCCGCGCTCACGGACTTGGACCGTTCGAGCCACTTCACCGGACCTGACGCACCCGATGGCAAGGGCGCACTCTCCTCTGGAGCGTGTTCGCCATGCCATTGTCGCCAGCACAACGTTCTCTCCGAGCCCGCGTCGCTTCCCACGCATCGTGGGCCAACACCCCTGACGTCCACGCCCGTACCCAGCCGGCGCGGGATGCCTTCCTCGCCCGGTTCGAGGACAAGGTCGACCCCGACCGCGTCCTCGAACCGGGCGAGCGGGCTCGCCGCGCCGAGTCGGCCCGGCGCGCGTACTTCGGCTCGTTAGCTCTCAAGAGCGCGAAGGCACGGGCGGCGAAGCGGCAGAGCAGGGGCGCCGCATGAGGCCCCCGGACGCGAGTCGAGGCCCGGCGCTCAACCCGGACCCCGACCAGATCAGCACCGCCGCCAAGCAGCACGATCACGACGTTCAGGATACCGACCAGGCCGCTGCGATCGAGGGACTGGTCGCGGAGGTCGCCCGACTGAAGCGACGGCTCGACCTCGCCGGCATCCCGGATGTTGACGAGAACGTCGTCGGTCTCGAGAGGCTCCGTCGTCAGGGCCGCGCCCGCCTCGAGCGCCGCTCACCCGTGGTCCGCCACCTTGGCGACCGTCGCCGAACGTTGGGTGATGCGTCGTGAGCGGCCGTCGTCGTGACCGGTGCGGCCACGATCGCACCTGGCGCCGCTGTATGTACTGCCGCGCCCAGATCCCCCCGGACCAGCTCTGGTTCGCCTACGCCCTCCTGCGGCGGATCGGGGGCCGGCGATGACCGCCACCGACATGACCCCGGACGAGTGGGCCGTCGCCCTCGACGAGCCCGAGCACCTCGAGGCCGAACGCATCGCATCGATCGACGCCCTCACCGCCGAGCCAGCTGCGATGAGCATCGACGACCGCCTCGGTACGTGGGCGCTCCGGGACCTCGCCGCCAGACTCGCCGGCGACGTGCAGCGGACCGTTCCGACCATCCTCCGCAGACACGATGGGATCGCCCTGTTCTACGCCGGGAAGGTCAACGGGCTCCACGCCGACAGCGGCATCGGCAAGTCTCTCCTTGCCCTCGCAGCCGCCGTCGAGACGATGAACCGAGGCGGCCATGTCGCATGGCTCGACCTCGAGGACGCCGACGAAGCGACCGCCATCGAACGTCTCCTAGCGATGGGCGTCCCGGCCGAGACGATCGCCCGGCTGTTCCACTACGTGAACCCCGACGAGCCGGCCAGCTACACCCGCACCGACGCCCTCGTCGACGCGCTCGCACCGTTCGGATCGGTCCTGGCGGTCGTCGACAGCGTCGGCGAAGCCCTCGGTCTGAACGGGCTCGGAGAGAACGACGACCTCGACGTCGACACGTGGGCCCGCATCCTCCCCAAGCGGCTCGAGCGTGCCGGTCACACCGTCGTGCTCATCGACCACACGACCAAGGCCGCCGACAACCCCCTGCACCCGTCCGGGTCGAAACGGAAGCGGGCGCTCATCACCGGGTCGTCATGGCTCGTTGAGCAAGCCACCTCATTCGATCGAGAGCACCCCGGGAAGCTGAAGCTGACCTGCGCCAAGGACCGCCACGGCAACCACCCTCGCGGCCAGGTCGGCGCGTGGGTCCACGTCGACCCCACTGGCACCCACCTCGAGCTCCTGGTCGAGGCGCCAGGCGAACCGAGCGCCGCCACCGCAGCCGGCGGCGCCGTAGCGCTCCTCCGCCCCGTGCTCGCCGCCATCCACAAGGCAGGACCAGAAGGGTTCGCCGGCCTCGCCAACCTCCGCGCCGCCGTCCGCGCCCGAACCAAGGGCGCCCGCAACACCGACATCGACGACGCCGTCCGCCTCCTCCACCGCCTCGACGTCATCCACCAAGACACCGGCGGCCCCGGCAAACCAACCACCTTCCGGTGGCTCCGCGACCTCACCGACGCCGACATCGAGGAGATCCTCCGATGACACCTTGCCCGACCTTGCCCCACCTTGCCCCGGGCAACCCCCGGAACCCAGGCACCCAACCTTGCCCCCTTGCCCCGACCCTAGGAGGGGCAAGGGCAAGGTGCCGGTCCGACGCCCATGAGGACCACTACCCACCACGAGCCCCCGGGCAAGGTCACCACGACGGCCCCGGGAGCCCTCGCCGGGAGCCCTCACCCACCCCGCAGCCTCGTGTGTGCCTCTCGGTCGCTGCTCGCACAAACGATGCGCGCGAGGTGAGTGGGAGCCGGTGTATCGGGTGGAGCGCCGCCCCATCGAGCGACCTGGCCGTCGTCATCGCAGGTCAGCGCCCTGCAGGTCGTGGCGGGGGTGGCCAGGTAGCTGAGGTCTACCGGGTGAAGGGCAGGTCAGAGTGACGGGCCGCGGGCTGGACAAGCGGGGCTACTCGTGGCCGCCGTTCGAGGTGGGGAACACCGCCGCCCTGACCGTCGGGGCCAGGTCGTCGCGGGTTGTCGACCCCCTCGCCGCTCAACTGGTCGAGGCGGCCATGGCAAAGGCGCCCTGGTTGCTCGACTCCGACACGGCCGCCGTGCGTGCGTGGGCCATCGCCGAGACACGGGCGGGGCTGTACGCCGACGCCCTGGCTCGCCACCAGGAGGACCGTGCGGTGCCCTGCGCCGGCTGCGAGACGTGCTTGCCGTGGGACACAGCCCTCGCCCGGTGGCAGACCACCGCGGCCAACCATCGGATCCGTCTCGGCCTCGACCCTCTCAGTCGGGCCCAGCTCGGCAAGGACGTGACGCAGGCCGCCCTCAACACCTCGAGGGCTTCCGGCACGGTTGACGCTCAGATCGCCGCAGAGATCGCCGCCCTCGAGTCCGAGCTAGGCATCCCGTCCGGGGCAGGCCGCTACGTCGTGAACGACCACCTCAGCGACCTCATCGACGCCGACTCCGAGGAGCGCGAGCCGTGAGCGATATCGACCTCGCCCGCGTCCTGGCCCGGGAGGACGCACGACGACGGGCCGCCGCTCTGGTGCCTCCGGGGTTCAAGGTGCTGCCGGACTACCCGCAGTGGGCGTGGGAGCCGTGGCGGGAGCAGATGCTCTGGCTCTGGTCGCTGCGGGCCGAGAAGCGCCGCCGTGATGGCCAGGCGGGGGAGCGGGAGCCGGAGAGCCCGGAGGAGCGACTGCGGACGTTGCTCATGCGTCGGGACCTCCAGTGCTACCTGCGGCATCGGGAACGCCAGCGGGAGGCGTGCGGGGCGCTGGGTCTGTCCTGGCCGCCGGTGCAGGGGTCTCGCCGTCCGTTCCGTTGGCCGTGGGAGGTGCACGTCGAGGGTGATCCGGTGGTGTGTCCGTCGGACTGGTCGCCGCTCGAGGAGCCAGCTCGGCGCGGGTTCAGGTTCGCTGAGGAGTGGCGGCCTGGTGATGTGCTGGTGGTGCCGGCCGAACGGTTCGCACCTCCTCCGGCGCCCGAGGTCGACGAGGAGTCGCCCGTGGCTGAGGTCGACATGGCGGATCGGGTGCCGTCTCGTGACCTGTTGGCGGCTGAGGGTCGCCCGTCTCCGTTGCTCGCTGAGCGGCTCTCTCGGGAGTTGGGTCGTGTGTCGGGCTCTCGGTATCGGGGTGCTGTGCCGCCGCCTACGCCGGTCGGGTCGGAGGGGCTGGACGAGTACTTGGGGCGTGGGTCGTGACCGAGGCGGAGTGGCAGCGTCAGGTGCTCGCCCTCGCGGAGCGTCACGGATGGCGGTCGATGCACGTGCGTCGCTCTCAGGCCCGGGCCGGGAGGTGGTCGACGACGACCTCGGTGGCGGGGTGGCCGGACCTGTTGCTGTGGCGGCCGGGGCGGGTGGTGGCGGCCGAGCTGAAGGCCGAGAACGGTGCGCTGTCGCTGGCGCAGCGGGCGGTGCTCGACGAGTTGGCCGAGGCGGGGCTCGAGGTGCACGTCTGGAAGCCGAGCGACCTCGACGAGGTGCTGGCGGTGCTGACGGCGGAGGTGGCGGCGTGAGCACGGGTGACTGGACTGTGCACCGCCACCTGGTGCCGGCGGTACGGCGGGCGTTGGAGTTCTGGCGCGACGAGAAGTGGCGACGCAACCGGTTGGCGTGGCCGGCGGAGTTGGAATCGCTGATCGCTGAGGCGGAGGCAGTGGAGCAGGCGCCGATGTTCGAGCAGATCGCCAACGCTGAGGTTCAAACCGTGGACGCCGAAGGTTCAGAGCCGGTGGAGTGGATCACGGCAGACGAAGCGGCACGTCGACTCGGCTGCTCCCACGGTTGGGTTTGCCGTCTTGTGAAGGGCGGGAAGCTTCGGTCGGCCGAGAGGACTGAGTGGGGGATCCGAGTCGACGCCGCTTCGGTCGACGAGCGGGCCGAGCGGCTCGCCAGAAGGAGAGCAGCGTGAAGGTCACAGAGACCACCGACAAGGGCCGCCGCAAGGTGGTGGCGGTGAACGACGGTGAGGCGCCGCTGCGCTTCCGGGTCGAGATCATCGACGAGGGACTGGCCGACTGGCTCGCCCCGTCGTCGCTGAGCCGCTCGAGGGAACTCACGGGCGCCGCCCGGGCGCTGTTCGCTGTGGCGGCCGGTGCGTGGAAGGCGTTCCGGGCCGGTGTCCCGTCTGGTCACCTCGACGGTGAGGCGGCGGGAGGGATGGTGCCGCCGGAAATGCGAAGCGGGGATCGGTCGTGGACGGCGCAGTCGTCGTACGGGATCGGCGCGGTGCTGGTCGGTCCGAACGCCGCCGGCGTGGGGGCCGAGTGATGCCGGCCCCCGTGGAGCGACGCAGGTCGCGCAGCGAGTCCCGGTGGGCGCGTGAGACCGCCGCCGGTGATCCGGTGCCGACGACCGCTAGGGACGCCGAGCAGCTCGTCGAGTTGCGCACCGCTGCGCCGGAGTTCCGGGCGAGTGTGGAGGCGCTCGCCGGTGTTCTCCAGAAGCGGAATGGCCTCGCCGCCGTCGTGGCCCCGTCGACCCTCGAGGCGTCCGATGCTGAGGAGGGACCGCATACGGAGCCGCTCGGCCCGGAGGTTGCGTGGACGGCCGCCGAGGGGATCATGCGGGTGCAGGCGCTCGACCTCGAGTTGCGACGGATGCGCCGGCTCAACAACCGGGGCGCGGTGAACACCGAGAACGTGCGCATGCTCGGTGTGGCACTCAAAGACGCCGAGCGGGCGGTGTCGTCGTTCGTCGGCCGGTCAGTGACTGGCGAGGCGATGTGGAAGCGGGGCGGGCCCGACAAGGTCGAGGAGCGCGAGGCGAAGCTCGACCGGTACGGGCCGCGCCGCCACGAGATCACGGTCGCGGCCCGGAGCCGGGACGCATGACCACGGCGCCGCTCTTCTCTAACGAGACGCGCCGACTGCTCAACCGCTGGTCGACGGAGCGCCGCGAGCGCTGGCGTAAGGCAGGCCGGCTCTGGTCGTTCACCTGCCGAGCGGTCCCCTACGGGGTCGCCCCGAGCGATGCCGACCTGCGCACCTACGGCAAGGGCGTCCGCTACGGAGCGTTCACCCCGGGAGTGCTCGACGAGGCCGTGAACGGCACTCACCCCGCGCCGGTGTGCGCATGGCATGGCCACTACGGCGCCGAGCAGATCCAACCGCCGGAGTACGGACGCGTGACCGGGTACTGGGACACGCCTGTCGCTCTCTACCTGGAAGCGTTCACCTGCCTTCCGGTACAGGTCGGTCAGACAGTGTCGATCAGCGTGCAGGGCACCCGCGGTGAGTGGGCATCACCGGACGGGATCGTGACTGAGGTCGCGCAGCTGGTCGAGCTGTCTCTCTGTTCAGATCCGGGCGTCCCCACCGTTGGCGCGATGCCGGGTGCTGAGGTGCTGTCGGTGACCGAACTGACCGGCCCCCAGGTGGCGTCGATCAAGGCCGAGGTCTCACTCATCAAGGCTGGGGCGGGCAAGTGATCGGTGACGTCGAGCTGCGGCTCAAGGCGAAGGCTGAGATCGACCGGCTGCTGAACGCACCCGACGGGCCCATCGCCGCCGAGATGCTGCGGATCGGGGCCCGCATCGAACGCGACGCCAAGCGGGCCTGCCCGGTCGACACCGGCCGGCTGCGGGCGTCGATCACCCACAAGGTCGAGCGTGACGACCAGGGCGTGTCGGTGCGGATCGGGACCGGCGTCACCTACGCCCCGTGGGTCGAGTTGGGCACGTCGCGCACGCCGGCCCAGCCGTTCCTCCGCCCGGCGCTGGCGAACGAGGTAGGGAGGCGTCGTGGCTGACGAAGGGATGGACCTCGGCTCGGCGTTCGTCCGGGTCCGGCCCAAGACCGACGGGTTCTCCGGCGAGCTCGGTCGGGAGATCGACAAGGCAACGCAGTCGGCCGCGGACAAGGCCAAGAAGGCGTTCGCAGGCCTGCTCGTCGGTGGGTTCCTTAAGACCGGGATCGACGAGCTGCGTTCCGCCGAGGCGGCAGCGGCTCAGACCGCCGCAGCGCTCAAGTCGACCGGCGGTCAGGCCAACGTCACCGCCGACGAGATCGACGCCCTCGCCACCTCCCTCGCCAACCTGTCGGGGGCGGACAAGGAAGCGGTGCAGGGCGGCGCGAACCTGCTGCTCACGTTCCGGAACGTCCGCAACGAGGTCGGCGCCGGGAACGACATCTACAACCAGGCGCTCACCCTGGCGCAGGACCTGTCGGTGGCCTACGGGCAGGATCTGTCGTCCTCGACCCTGACCCTCGGGAAGGCGCTCGACAATCCGCTGCAGGGTCTCACGGCGCTGCAGCGGGTCGGTGTCACGTTCTCCGCCCAGCAGAAGGAGCAGATCAAGGGGTTCGTCGAGGCGGGGGACGTGATGTCCGCCCAGAAGGTCATCCTCGAGGAGCTGACGAAGCAGGTCGGCGGCTCCGCGGCTGCCTACGGCGACACGCTCGGCGGGAAGCTCGACCGGGCCCGCAACGCCTTCGACGACCTGTCCGGCGCGATCGTCGGTGGCGCCGCCCCCGCGCTCGAGGGCCTCGCCGACGTCGCCCGCCCGGTCGTCGACACCTTCACCGCCCTGCCGGAGCCAGTGCAGACCGGAGCAGTTGCGCTCGGTGCGTTGGCGATTGTCGGCCCCAAGGCCGTGTCGGCCATCTCCGGCACCGTCACCGCTGCGAAGCAGGCCCCGGAGACCTTCACGAAGGGCCGTGACGCGGTCACGTCGTTCGCGACGAGTCACCAGCGGATGCTCGACGGTGTCGCCGCCGCCGGCACGGTGTTCGCCGCCGCGCAGGCCGCCAGCCAGCTCTACCAGAACGCGATCCACGGGCTCGACGACGACGTTCAGAAGATCGTCGACCACCAGCGCGAGGCAGCGAAGTCGGAGTCCTACGACCAGCTCGCCGACCGGATCGGCCGCATCCGTACCGAGGTCGACGGGCTCGACAAGTCGAGGGAGAACAGCAAGGCGATCTGGGACGCCGACCAGCGTGACCAGATGATCCTCGCCGCGAACCAACTCGACCGGGTCCGTGAGGAACTCGAGTCGATGCGGATCGTGTCCGAGACGCTCGCCCTGGTGACCGGGAAGAGCAAGGACGAGACCCTCAAGTGGTTGCAGGCCCAGAAGGAAGCCGGCAACACGTTCCCCGATGCCAAGCTTGCGATCGCCGCCTACACCGGCGACATCGACAAGTCGAAGCTCTCCACGGAGGAGGCCCAAGCGGCGACCGACGGGTGGGCACAGTCGATCCGCGACGCCGCCGACGCCCAGAAGGCCGCCACCGACCCTCTGTTCGCCGCCATCGACGCGCAGGAGCGACTGCAGGACGCCCAGAAGAACGTCGAGGACTCCACCCTTAAGGCGTTCTACGCCCAGCAGACCTACAACGACGAGGTCCGCAAGCACGGAAAGGACTCGGCAGAGGCCCGGGACGCTCTGCGGAACCTCGAGGACGCCCAACGGGACCAGGAACGCTCAAGCATCGACGCCGCCCAAGCCGGGCTCGGCGCCGAGGACGCCCTCCTGCGGCTCGCTGCTGCGGCCGCCGCCATCCCGGGCGGGATCGACGAGGCGAAGGCTGCGCTGCAGCGCATGGTCGACCAGGGCGTCATCACCCGCGAGGACGCCGACCGCACCATCGCCAAGTTCGGTGAGGTCGACACGAAGGCCGGCGAAGCGATCCACGACCGCGGCATGAAGGTCACCGCGGACACGTCGCAGGCGCTCTCAGCGCTGGACGAGCTCAAGAAGCGAATCGTCGAGGCTGGCCTGGCGCCGGCGAACCCGGAGCTGCGGTTCACCCCGGGGCAGCTCTCCGGGATCGAGGGACTCAACGCTCCGCCACCCGGGAGGCCGAAGGCGGCGGGTGGTCGCGTGTCGCCTGGCACGACCTACCCGGTGAACGAGTACGGGGTGGAGGGACTGCGCACGGTCGACGGGACCACGCTCCTCACGCCCAGCAGTGACGGTACGGTCATCCCCGCGAACCAGCTCGGCGCGGGCGGCGGGATGACGGTCCACAACACCTTCAACATCACAACTGGCGACGCTGAGAAGGCGACTCGGACGGCGCTCCGGTTGTTCCGACGCGAGGCCGCCTACGCAGGAGGTCGGTGACATGCCGAACGCAGTACCCGACGACCTCGCTCGAGACGTCCGGATGATGGTCGCTGCGGTGGTCGCCAACGACGCCGACCTAGCGCAGCTCACCGGCCAGCAGGTCCTCGCACAGTGCCAGACACAAGACGGAGCCGGCCACATCGTGAGCTTGCTAGCGGGACTCGTAAGCATCGCCGTCCACGCCGTCGCTACGAGTGAGGGCTGCGACGTCGGGATAGCGCTCGAGTCTCTGTGGGCGGCCCTAGATGAGCAGCAGACCGACTGATCGGCTCAGCAGTCGCGCGAGGTGGGGCTGCTCAGGTTCTCGTTCACACAGTCGATGAGCCGGTCGGCCTTCGCCCTGCCGCTGTCGTTCGCCCGCCGATAGGCGAGCCACCCAGCCCCGACGAGCACCACGACCACGAAGATCGTCACGATCGTGAGTCGGAGCCGACGCACCTCGGCCGCTGTCCTGCTGTCCGCATCATCCGCCATGGTCCGAGAGGCTACGGCTCGACCGCTGGGCCGTGCGGCTCATCTTCGCCCGGGTGACACCAGCCGCGGCGCTGGCCGGCCTACGGTGGGGCCGCTGGCCTCGGACCGCCTCCGGGGCCATGCGACGCCGACACCGCCTGTCGGCACTGGACGCCCCACCATCCGCCCGGTGGGGCGTCCCCGCGCGCAGGCGCCCCCCACCCGAAGGCGAGGGGCGCCGCGCGCTGGGGGTGAGAGGTGGGGTTTCAGGCGACCTCGAGGCGCTCCGTCTGCAGCCCGTAGCCCTCGAGGAACGTCACCAGGTGCGTCGGCAACGACGCCAGCAACTCGGCGGCGAGCGGCCGACCCCACCGCTCCTGCATCTCGGTCACCAACTCCCACGCCGTCCGGTCCACCGCAGCGACCAGCCACTGATCCTCGTCGCCTAGCGCGTCCCGGAGCAGCCCGAGCAGCTTCCCGTGGCGCTCCTCGGGTGGGAGCGCTTCCACGATGCGCTCGTCGATCGACTCTGGGGAGCTCATCGAACGTCCGGCAGATCGCCGGGGACGGACAGGGCATGGATGCCCGCCAGTCGAAGCCGGAGGGCGTCCCGCTCGGCGGTGACCTGCTCGAGCTGCTCGACCAACTCCTGGTGTCGCTCGTCGACCGTGGGGGTGGTGTCTACGGTGGGCATGTCGGGACCTCCTGGGGTTCCGTCCGGGACCGGGGCCCGTGCCATCGGGCGCCCGGTCCACCTGTCGTCGAGAGCACCATGACGGATGCATTTCCCCAGGTCAAACCGTGTTTCGTGATGTCGAATCACGAGTCGTGATAGTCGCAGGTAGCGGGCGCTGTCGCACCGAATCTGTACGGTCTCGGAGATGGCTGAGCGCGAGTACCCGCTGCCGATCGACATGCGATGGCGGGTGTTGGCTACCCGAATTCTGAGGGATGCCGGCTTCGACGTTCGGGAGGGCGGTCTCGACCCGGCACTCATTGAGGCGACTCTCCGAGCGTGGCGTCATGCAGTGCATCTAGGGGAGACGCGGAAAGAACAGCCGTCCGACGAGATCGTCCTCGAGTCGACCCGAGACGCCGTGCGTCCGATGACAGCGCGGGAGGCGCTCGTGGCGCTCGGATCTCTGCGCCCCGATATGCGGGAGTCCGGAGAGCTCCGCCGATACCGCAGCGCCGCCCGAGCGGCGCTGGCCCGAGAGTTAGCGGGGGTCGCTCGGGCTGGTGCCGAGCTGGGCAGATTTCGGTCGCAGCTCGACTGACCGAAGCGAGGCCGTCAACCTGTCACGCTCCGGGCGCCATCGACCCACCTGGCCAGCACGGACAGGGCGGCCAGGTACTCGAGGGCGACTTGCTCGTCGGCATCCTCGACGACGTGGGCCGCCCAGTTGCGGATGCCCTCGAACACACCGGCGCCGAAGTCCATCGCTCCCTGGTGGGCCGACTTCCACCGCTGATCCTCGGGAGCGTCGGGTCCGTCGACCAGTCGCAGTCGAGGCTGAGCCGCAGAGGCGGGTGAGAGCGAGAACGCTTGGCGAGCGAGAGATGCGCCGGAGATGTCGAAGCGTCCGAGCTTGCTGCGGAAGTTCGATTCCACCATCGTCGCCGCGTTTGCCACCGCCTCTCGATGATGACCGTTCGCCCACACCTCACGTGCAGCGGTCCAGACCCACGGGTGCAGCGATGCAGCGGCGATGCGGGGCCCGGGCGGAGTGAACATCGCTGCGGCAGCTTCCTCCGTGCGGAGGGTGCCCCTCATCATCAGCACTGCGTCGCGCGAAGTTGGCCAAGGGGGACCGAGATACCCGTTCGCCCACTGGTCACCGTGGAGCGATCCCCCGATCCGTTTCAGCAGGGTGATGTGTGTGAGGAACCACTCGTCGATCTCGTCGACGGTCCCGAAGTCGGGACGTCCGGCCAGCGCCCTCTCGCGCTGCGCCAGGTGGTCGAGCCACTGTTCGAGGAGCGCTAGCGCTGCCTCCCGATCATGGATGACCCGATCCGCCACTCTCGCACCACCTGATAACCGCGGTCGCCACGCTCGCCGTCGACCTGGGGAATCCCACGTTAGAACAGCGCATCGTGGTCGGTAGACGACGCCTACCGGGTGCTACCCGGTAAGGGCGATGTGATCGAAAACCACCAGCTACCTGCGGAAACGTCGGACACAGCGGCGGTGCATCTCTAGTACTGCGGTCGTTGACCCGATAAGTGCAACGTGCGACACTGGCCGGGACATCAGATGGCCCCGGCGGTGCGCGAACACCCCGGGGCCCGGACGACACCCCAGGAGGCGTCGGCCATGCCCCAGGCTACGAGAGCCAACCCGGTCGCACCGACCGTCGCTGAGCTGGGGGAGGAGTTCGAGCTGTCCCTGCGGGCGGCCAACAAGTCCCCCGCCACCGTGAAGACCTACGGCACCGCCGTTCGCCAGTTCGCTGCCTTCCTCGACGAGCGGGGGATGCCGGCCGAGGCGGTCAACATCCGCCGCGAGCACGTCGAGGCGTTCCTCGAGCACCTGCTCGCCACCCGGTCGGCGTCGACCGCCAAGACCCGGCACGGTGGCCTAGCCGTGTTCTTCAACTGGCTCGTCGAGGACGGCGAGCTGCCCGAGTCGCCGATGGCCAAAGTGCGAGCGCCGGCCGTTCCCGAGCAGCCTGTCCCGGTGCTCACCGACGACCAGGTGCGGGCGCTCCTGCGCGTGTGCGAAGGGCGCGACTTCGCCGCTCGACGCGACACCGCCATCGTGCGCCTCTTCCTCGACTCCGGGATGCGTCGCAGCGAGTTGGCCAACCTCGCCCTCGACGACATCGACTTCGACATGGGCGTCGCCACCGTGCTCGGCAAGGGCCGGCGCTACCGATCGTCCCCATTCGGGTCCAAGACGGCTCTAGCGCTCAAGAAGTACCTGCGCGAGCGCTCCCGGCACGCTCACGCATCGTCGCCG
>NZ_DASWXC010000106.1:0-11575 GCF_036405735.1 Nocardioides sp. | reverse complement strand
GAGCCGGGCCTCCGCGGCGCGGGTGCGGGCGGTCAGCGCGCCGGCCTCCGTCACGGTGGTGAGCGGCTCAGCGAGGGCCAGCGGCGTGAGCAGCAGCAGCGCGAGGAACGGCCCGGTCAGCTCGCCGGCGCCGACCGCTCCCTCGAGCAGCAGTGCGGTGGCCGCGACCCCCAGGCCGACGGTGAGCAGGACCGCGCCGCGGGCGAGACCGAGCCAGCGGGCGCTCGTCAGGGTGCCGGCGCCGACCTCCCGGCCGGCCTCGTCGACGCCGGCCAACGCGCGGCCCTCGGCCTGCCAGGCACGCAGCTCGGTGGCGGTCTGCACCGCCTCGGTCACCCGCTCCGAGACCAGCGCGCGACCCTGGACGGCACGCTCCTCCGCCCGGCTCGAGCCGAGCCGGGCCAGTGCGTACGTCCCGGCACCGCCCACCAGGCAGGTCACGGCCACGACGGCCCCGGCCACCGGGCTCAGCAGCGTCGTGACCGCCGTCGACAGCACCGCCACCACGACGAAGGACCGGATCGGGAGCCGCACCCGCAGCTCCCGGTCGAGCACCGCGTCGACGTCGTCGACCACCGAGGCGAGCAGGTCGCCGCGCCGGCGACCGAGCCGTCCCGGCGTGAGCGGCACCAGGGCGTCGTACACCGCGACGCGGCGCTCGGCCAGCAACCGCAGCGCGGTGTCGTGGGACCGCAGTCGCTCGACGTAGCGCAGCACCGGCCGCCCGATCCCGAACGCCCGCACCCCCACGATCGCCACCATCAGCGTCAGCACCGGCGGCTCGTGAGAGGCCTGGACGATCAGCCACCCCGCCGTCGCCGTCAGCGCCACCCCGAACAGGCTGGCCAGTCCCCCGATGACCGCACTCCCCCATCCCGTCGAGCCCCGGGTTCCCGTGGGTCGAGTCGCGGGTTCCCGTGGGTCGAGTCTCGGGTTCCCGTGGGTCGAGTCCCGGGTTCCCGTGGGTCGAGTCCCGGGTTCCCGTGGCGGCGCCAGCTCGACGACCCGGTCGGCGAGCGCGACCAGGGTCGGCCTGTGCGCGACGAGTACGACGGCCCGCGACCGTCCCAACGCGGCGACGGTGTCGGCGATGACCTGCTCGGTGAGGCCGTCCAGGTGGGCGGTCGGCTCGTCGAGCAGCACCCACGGTCGGTCGGCGAGCACCACCCGCGCCAGCCCCAGCCGGGCGCGCTCGCCCGCCGAGAGCGTCAGACCGTCCTCCCCGAGCGGGGTGTCGAGTCCAGCGGGCAGGGACGCGACCCGGTCGGCAAGCGCGACGTCGCGCAGGGCCGCCCAGAGATCGGCGTCGGTCGCGTCGGGACGAGCCAGCCGCAGGTTGTCGGCCAGCGTGCCGGCCAGGAAGACCGGTCGCTGCGGGAGCACCGCGATCTCGTGACGCGCCGGGCGGTCGACGTACCCCTCGGTGGGCTCGAGCAGGCCGGCCAGGACCGAGAGCAGCGTCGACTTGCCACACCCCGACGGGCCGACGATGGCGGTGACGCCGGCGGCCGGGACGACCAACGACGTGGGCGCGAGGGCCGGCACGTCGCGGCCCGGGTAGGTCACCGCGACACCGTCGGCGACGATCGCGCCACGGGAACCCGCGACTCGCCCCTCGGGAACCCGGGACTCGACACTCGGGAACCCGGGACTCGACCCCCATGCGGCGGCCTGGGCGAAGGTGGCGGCACCCTCGGCGGCGGCGTGGAACTCGGCGCCGACCCGGCGCAGCGGCCAGTAGGCCTCGGGGGCGAGCAGCAGCACGACCAGCGCGGTGGTGAGCGGCAGCGAGCCGGTGGCCAGCCGCAGACCGACGGTGACGGCGACCAGCGCGACGGAGAGCGTGGCCACCAGCTCCAGGATCGCGGAGGAGGCGAAGGCGATCCGGAGCGTGGCCAGGGTGCGCTCGCGGTAGCGGTCGGTGACCGCCCGGATGGTGTCGGACTGCGCCTCGGCCCGACGGAACGCCACGAGTGTCGGCAGCCCGCGCACGACGTCGAGGAAGTGGCCCGAGAGGTCGGCCATCGCCCGCCACTGCGACTCGGCCTGGTCGCGCGTGGCGCTGCCGACCAGCGCGCCGAACACCGGCACCAGCGGCAGCGTCAGCACCACCACCAGCGCGGAGAGCGGGTCCGCCACGGCGATCGCGGCGACCACCAGGACGGGCAGCACCGCGCCGAGCACGAGCGCCGGCAGGTAGCGGGTGAGGTACGGCTCGGCCGCGGCGGCGCCCCGGGTCGCCAGCGCCGTGATCGCCCCGGACGAGCCTCGGGCTCGGCCGGCCAGAGCGGCCGCGAGCACCCGCCGGCGTACGTCGCGACCGACCGTGACCGCAGCCCGGGCCGCCGCGACGTCGGACCCCCACCCGGCCAGCGCGCGCAGCGCGAAGACCGCGACGACCAGCCCGGCCCACCCGGTGACCGGGTCGCCACCGACGGCAGCGACGACCAGACGCGTGACCACCCACGCCTGGACCACCAGCAGGGCGGCCCCCACCACGCCGAGGGCGACGACGACCGCCAGCGGGCGCCGGGCCGGTCGCACCGCCTCGCGCAGCACCGGGTCCGTGGGCCGCATCAGTGCACCGACTCCAGCTCGGGCGCGTGGTCCTCGGGGATGTGGTGCACGGCGATCCGCTTGCGGAACACCCAGTAGGTCCAGGCCTGGTAGCCCACGACGACCGGCGCGAAGACCGCGGCGACCCACGTCATGATCGTCAGCGTGTACGGCGTGGCCGCGGCGTTCGTGGCCGTGAGCGACCACGCCGGATCGGTGCTCGAGGGCATGACGTCGGGGAAGAGCGCCACGAAGAGGCCGGCCACCGCCAGCCCGATCGCCACGAAGGTCCCGAGGAAGGCCCAGCCCTCCCGGCCGGCGTACGTCGCGCCGAGGCCGCCCAGCAGCGCGAGTGCCGCCCCGACGAAGACGAGCAGCGACCAGCCGTTGCCGGTCAGCGTCTGCGTCCACACCAGGAAGACCAGCGCCAGGACCGCGGCCACCGGGCCGATGCGCCAGGCGAGCGCCCGGGCGCGCACCCGGATCTCGCCGTCGGTCTTGAGCGCCAGGAAGACCGCGCCGTGGGTCAGGAACAGCGTCAGGGTGACCAGGCCGCCGAGCAGGCCGAAGGGGTTGAGCAGGGTGAACAGCGACCCGACGTACTCCGGGTTGCCGGTCGGACCCTCCTCGATCGGCACACCGCGGACGAGGTTGGCGAACGCGACACCCCACAGCAGCGCCGGCACGAACGACCCGACGATGATGGCCCGGTCCCACCAACCCTTCCAGGAGGCCTCCGGCCGCTGGTGGCGGTACTCGAAGGCCAGGCCGCGCACGATCAGCGCGAGCAGGATCAGCAGCAGCGGCAGGTAGAACCCGGAGAACAGGGTCGCGTACCACTCCGGGAACGCCGCGAAGGTGGCGCCGCCGGCGGTCAGCAGCCACACCTCGTTGCCGTCCCAGACCGGTCCGATGGTGTTGATGACGGCGCGTCGCTCGCGGTCGTCGCGGCCGAGGACCGGCATCAGCATGCCGACGCCGAAGTCGAAGCCCTCGAGGGTGAAGTAGCCGATCCAGAGGACGGCGATCAGGCAGAACCAGACGGTGGTGAGTTCCATTGCTCTCGTCTCTCGGCAGAGTCAGTAGGCGAAGGTGAGCGGGCGGTCGTCCTCGGACGTGTCCGGCGAGCGCAGCGACGGGTCCGGCGGCTCCTGGAACGGCTCGGCGCCCTTGCGGACGATGCGGCGCAGCAGGCCGACCTCGATGACGGCGAGGAAGCCGTAGAGCGACGTCAGCGCGAGCAGCGAGATCCACGCCTCGGTCTCGCTGATGCCGGGCGAGACGGCGTTGCGGGTGGTCATCAGCCCGAAGACGACCCAGGGCTGGCGGCCCATCTCGGTGAAGATCCAGCCGGCGGAGTTGGCCAGCAGCGCCATCACGGGCAGCGAGAGCGCCACCGCGCCGAACCAGCGGAACGCCGGCGTGCGGCCGCCGCGGGTGAGCCAGAGCAGCACCACCGCGCCGAGCGTGGCGGCCGCGCCGAGACCCATCATCCAGCGGAAGGTCCAGTAGGTGACCGGGATGATCGGGGTGAAGTCGTCGGGCGAGTAGTAGCTGGCGCCGGGGTCCTGGCCGTACGTCGCGGCGTACTGCTCCCGCAGGTCGTTGATGCCCTCGACGCGGCCCTCGAAGCTGCCGGTCCCCAGGAACGAGAGCACGCACGGCACCGTGATCGCGAACTTCTCCTCCTTGCCGTCCGGTGTCCCGATCGTCAGCACCGAGAAGGGCGCGCAGGAGTCGGAGGTCTCGTACAGCGCCTCCGCAGCCGCCATCTTCATCGGCTGGACCTCGGTCATGATCTTGCCCTGGACGTCACCGGAGATCGCCACGCCGGCGAAGCCGATCACCGCGACGACCGCACCGAGCCGGATGCCCTTGCGGTACAGCCCGCGGTCGGCCGCGCGGCGGACGTAGAGCCACCCGCAGATGCCGAGGACGAACACCGCGGCGGTCATGTAGGCGGCCAGGATGACGTGCGGGAACGTCGCCAGCTGGACCTTGTTGAACATCACGGCCGCGAAGTCGGTCAGCTCGGCACGACCGGTCTCCTGGTCGTAGCGGTAGCCGACCGGGTGCTGCATCCAGGAGTTCGCCGCGAGGATGAACCAGCTCGAGGCGAGCGTGCCGAGGTGCACGATCCACAGGCAGGCCGCGTGCAGCGGGCGCGGCAGCCTGTCCCAGCCGAAGATCCACAGGCCCAGGAAGGTCGACTCCAGGAAGAAGGCGAGCAGCGCCTCGATCGCGAGCGGGGCCCCGAAGACGTCTCCGACGAACCGGGAGTAGTCCGACCAGTTCATCCCGAACTGGAACTCCTGGACGATCCCGGTCACGACACCGATCGCGAAGTTGACCAGCATCAGCTTGCCGAAGAACTTCGTCAGCCGGAGCCACTCCGGGTTGCGGGTGCGGAGCCAGGCGGTCTCCATGACCGCGACGAGGGCGGTCAGGCCGATGGTCAGGGGAACGAAGAGGTAGTGGAAGACGGTCGTGATGCCGAACTGCCACCGCGCGATGTCGACGAGGTCCACGCCATCACCATCAGCGCTTGTGAAAGATTTCTCAAGCGCTTGTGCTTTCTTTCACAAGATCCCGCCGGGAACGGCCCCCGGATCCAGGATCCGGGGCCGATGTGCTCGGGGAGGACTCCGGGGAACGACTCAGTCGCGGACCAGGAAGCCGAGCAGGTCGTGGCGGGTCAGGACGCCGACCGGCTTGCCGTCCTCGTGGACCAGGACGGCGTCGGCGCCCTCGAGCAGCTTGGCGGCGGCGTGGGCGTCCTCGGTCGCTCCGATGGTGGCCAGCGGCGGGGACATGTGCTGCTCGACGCTGTCGGTGAGCTTCGCGGCGCCCGTGAACAGTGCGTCCAGCAGGCTCCGCTCCGACACCGACCCGGCGACCTCCGCTGCCACGATCGGGGGCTCGGCCCGGACCACGGGCATCTGGCTGACGGCGTACTCCTGCAGGATGTGGATGGCCTCGGCGACGGTCTCCGACGGGTGGGTGTGGACCAGGTCGGGCAGCTGGCCGCTCTTGCCGCGCAGCACCTCCCCCACGGTCCGGTGCGGCGCCTCGCCGCCGGTCGGGAAGCCGTACTGCGCCAGCCAGGTGTCGTTGAAGACCTTCGTGAGGTAGCCGCGGCCCGAGTCGGGCAGCAGCACCACGATCACCGCGTCGGCGCGCCCCTCGGCCGCCAGCTCGTGGGCGAGCTGCTTCGCGGCGTACGCCGCCATGCCGGACGAGCCGCCGACCAGCAGCGCCTCCTCGCGCGCGAGCCGGCGGGTGAACGCGAAGGAGTCCGCGTCAGAGACCTCGATGATCCGGTCGGCGACGTCACGGTCGTAGGTCTCGGGCCAGAAGTCCTCGCCCACGCCCTCGACGAGGTACGGCCGGCCGGTGCCGCCGGAGTACACCGAGCCCGCGGGGTCGGCGCCGATCACCTGGACGTCGGGGTTGCGCTCCTTGAGGTAGCGGCCGATGCCGCTGATCGTGCCGCCGGTGCCGACGCCGGCCACGAAGTGGGTGATCCTGCCGTCGGTCTGCCGCCAGATCTCCGGACCCGTGGTCTCGTAGTGCGACCGGGGGTTGTGCGGGTTGGAGTACTGGTCGGGCTTCCACGCGCCCGGCTGCGACGCGAGCCGGTCGGAGACGTTGTAGTAGCTGTCGGGGTGCTCGGGCGGCACCGCGGTCGGGCACACGACCACCTCGGCGCCGTACGCCTTGAGCACGTTGCGCTTGTCCTCGCTGACCTTGTCGGGGCAGACGAAGACGCACCGGTAGCCCTTCTCCTGCGCCACCATCGCCAGGCCCACGCCGGTGTTGCCCGAGGTCGGCTCGACGATCGTCCCGCCGGGCCGGAGCTCGCCGGAGGCCTCGGCGGCCTCGATCATCCGGGTGGCGATCCGGTCCTTCACCGAGCCGCCCGGGTTGAGGTACTCGATCTTGGCCAGCACGACCGGACCGTCCTCGCCGGCCCCGCCGGTCCCGCCGGTCGGGTCCAGGTCGAGGGTGCGGCCCAGGCGCAGCAGCGGGGTGTTGCCGATCAGCTCGACGAGCGAATTCACGTACTCCACGCCGGCCACCCTACGTCGGCGAGCGGACCGACGGGCCCTGACGCGGGTGTCCAGGCTGCCCTCTAGGGTTGAGGCGTGAGTAAGGCAGGTGCGGCCCGCAAGCTCGCCTCCGCCGCGACGTACGGCGGCGGCGGGCTGTCCGTGCTCGGCGCGGCGCTGTTCGGGGTCCTCGCCACCGAGGCCAGGATGGCGCGCAACCGGATCGGCGAGGCCACGCTCACCGTGGCCGACGCGAGCGGCTGGTACGGCCGCAACCGGCCCGGGCCGGCGATCCGGATCGCGCTGCTCGGTGACTCCAGCGCCGTCGGCTACGGCGTCGAGCACGTCGAGGAGACCCCGGGCGCCGTGCTGGCCAGCGGGGTGGCCGAGGCGGCCGACCGCCGGGTGCACCTGCGCTCCTTCGCGCTGGTGGGCGCGCAGTCCTCGGACCTGGCCAACCAGGTCGAGAACGCGCTGCCCGGCAACCCCGACGTCGCGGTGATCCTGGTCGGCGCCAACGACGTGACCCACGTCGTGCGGCCCTCCAACTCGGTACGCTACCTCGCCGAGGCCGTGCACCGACTGCACGAGGCCGGCGTCGAGGTCGTCGTCGGCACCTGCCCGGACCTGGGCACCATCAAGCCGATCATGCCGCCGCTGCGCCAGGTGGCGCGGACCTGGTCGCGCCGGATCGCCGCCGCTCAGACCATCACCGTCCTGGAGGCCGGCGGCCGCACGGTGTCCCTCGCCTCGATCCTCGGCCCGGAGTTCCTGGCCGCCCCCGCGCTGTTCTTCGGCCCGGACCAGTTCCATCCGTCGGCCGCGGGCTACCGCTCGCTGGCGCAGGTGCTGCTGCCCTCGACGCTGGCCGCGCTCGGCCTCGCACCCGACGCGGACCCCGAGACCACCCGCGGCGAGGGCGTGCTGCCCATCACCGCGGCCGCCGTCCAGGCCGTCAACCAGGCCGGTACCGAGCTCGACAGCACCGAGGTCGGCGGCCATCGGATCGGCATGCGAGGCCTGTGGGTGACGTTGCGGCACCGCCGCCGGCGTACCGACCTGCACCCCGAGGCACCCGCCGCGACCGAGACCGAGCCCGAGTCCGACGTCGAATCGGACGAGGCCACCGCCGGCGCCTGACCCTGGCCCGGCGGGGTGAACACACAACGAGGGCCCCGGATCGCTCCGAGGCCCTCGTGCGTGGTCGTGCGGGTCAGTCCTGCTGGAAGATCGCCAGCAGGCGCAGCAGGTTGGTGTAGATCCAGACCAGGCTGACGGTCATCGCGAACGCCGCTCGCCACGACTCCCGCTCGGGCAGTCCGTTGGCGATGCCCTGCTCGACGAAGTCGAAGTCCATCACCAGCATGAAGATGCCGAGGACGAGGCCCGCGATCGCGGTCAGCATGCCGAGCGTGCCGAAGCCGAACAGGCCGGTGTCGACGCCGAACATGCCGAGCACCAGCGACATCAGGCCCAGGCCCACCATGCCGAAGACGGCAGCGGTGACGAAGACGCGGAACTTGTTGCCGATCTTGATGTCGAAGATCTTGTAGGCGGCCAGCGTGCCGGCGAACGCGGCGAAGGTGCCGAAGATCGCGCCGGGCACGACGCCCTCGTAGACGCCGGCGAACATCTTGCTCAGCGCGCCGAGCGCGACACCCTCGAGCACCGCGAACGCGATCACGAGGCCGGGGCTGATGACGCGCTTGAAGGAGTTCACCATCGACAGCGCGAAGGCACCCAGGGAGCCGATCATGACGGCGGTGTAGAGGCCGCCGACGTTGGCGTCGTCCATGTCGGGGGTCAGGACCCAGGTCGCGAGGGCGGCCAGGATCACCGCACCGAGCGTGAGCGCGGTCTTCTGGACGACCGTGTCGACCGTCATCGGGCCCTGGGCGGTCTCCGGACGCAGGCCGGTCGGACCGCCGGGCGTCCCGACGTTCCAGGTGCTCGGGTCGGTGTAGGCCTGCTGACCGTAGCCCTGGTGGGCCTGGCCGTTGCCGGCGTAGGTCGCGTTGCCGTAGGCGTTCTGGTTGAAGCCCTCGGCGTTACGGAACACCGGGTTGTTGCTCTGCATGGTCTCCTCCGCAAGGAATCCTGGGGCGGTTGTCTCAGGTCGACAACTCACCTGATGAGCCCAGTCTAGGCGTCATCACTGGGGAGAACGCTCGACGACCGGGTTGAGTTCCCACGGTTCCCCGAACGGCGGACGCCCACGTCCACCGGCGGGCCGGGCGGTTCGGGTGTGGCTTCAGGGTGGTTCAGGGTGGCTTCGGACGCAGGTGCCCCCGGTGGGGGTCGAACCCACACTGGGCCGCTTTTAAGGCGGCTTCCTCTGCCGTTGGGATACGGGGGCCGGCCACGCCGTACGGCGGCGCGCGGCCCCACCGTACGACGCCCCGCGGCCCGACCGCGCCCAGGGCCGGTCAGGGCTGGTCAGGGCTGGTCAGGGCCGATCAGGGCTTGTGCGTCTCGCCCGTCGCGCGGTCCGCGTCGTCCACCAGCTCCTGCACCGGCGCGTCGACCGGCCCGAGGTCCGGCTCCACGGCCGCATCGTCCAGGTCGGCGTCGTCCACGGCGGCGTCGTCCAGGAGGTCCTCGGCGACGTCGAGGTCGTCGGCACCCGGCGCGTCGGTCCACGGCGACGCCGGCTGGTGCTGCTGGCCGCTCCGGAGCACGCGTCGGACGCCGGCGGCCAAGGCGGCGATCACGGCGATGGAGATCAGCTTCTTCATGGAGCACCTCGTCACGGGAAGTCAGTCGGGAGCGGGAACCCCAGTCTGGTTGCCCCGGCCGCCCGGTGTCATCCGGCGTCGTCCGGACCTGGGACGAGGATCACGCCGGCTGAGCGGGCGGCGCGGGCGGAGCTGCCAGGGACCAGGCGATGCCGTCCAGGATGTCGCTCTCGGAGACGACCATCGTCGTCACGTCGGCGCGGCGCAGCACCCGGCTGAGGATGAGAGCGCCGGCGGCGATGACGTCGGCCCGGCCCGGGTGCATCCACGGCAGCGCCCGTCGTTCGTCGACGGTCATCGCCACCAGCCGGTCGACGAGGTCGTGGACGTCCGCGACCGGGAGCACGGCCTGGTCGATGGCGTCGCGGGAGTACGCCGGCAGGTCCAGCACGCCGGCCGCGACCGTCGTGACCGTCCCCGCGACGCCGACCACGGTGACCGCCGTACCGGGCGAGACGGGGCTGGCGTCCAGGTGCGCCTCGATGTCGCGCACGCAGGCCGCGACCTCGGCCGCGGTGGGGGGATCGGAGTGCAGGTGCCGCTCGTGGAGCCGGACCGAGCCGATGTCCATCGAGTGGGCGGCGGACGGCGGGGCCGCCACGGACGCACCGGAGATCAGCTCGGTCGACCCGCCCCCGATGTCGACGACCAGCACCGGCAGCCCGGGGGCGTCGCGGAGATTGCGCACCGCACCGTCGAAGGCGAGCGCCGCCTCCTCGGCCCCGCTCACCACCTCCGGCTCGACACCCAGGCGGTCTCGGACACCGGCGGTGAAGACGTCCGCGTTGGCCGCGTCGCGGGTCGCCGAGGTGGCCACGAACCGGACCCGCCCGCCCTGATCGGGCGCGGCACCGTGGGCACGGATCAGCTCGGCGTACTCGTCGAGGGCCGTGAACGCCCGCGCCAGCGCCTCCTGCGCGATGACGCCGGAGTCGTCGAGCCCCTGACCGAGCCGCACCATCCGCATCTCGCGGACGGCGACGTCCATCGGCGCGCCGGGGTCCTCGGGCAGCGTGCCGATGAGGAGCTTGATGGTGTTGGTGCCGCAGTCGATCGCGGCGACGGGGGCCGACATCTGCTACGCCGGGCCGTCGGCCGGGACCTCGACGCACGGCCCGGCCGCCCACCACTCGCCGAGCAGGTCGAGGACCTCGTCGCCGAGCGGGTTGACCCCGCGGCCCTGGGCGAGCGACTGACCGGCCAGCACGTGCAGGCACTTGACGCGGTCGGGCATGCCGCCGGCGGAGATGCCGTGGATCTCGGGCACCTCACCGAGCTCGTAGCGCGCGGCGAGGTAGCACTCGTGGGCGGCCTGGTAGGCCGCGGCCAGCTCCGGGTCGGTGGCGAGGCGGTCCTGCATCTCCCTCATGAGCCCACCGCCCTCGAGCGTGCCGATCAGCGAGGCCGCCCGGGGACAGGTCAGGTAGTACGTCGTCGGGAACGGGGTGCCGTCGGGGAGCCGTGGCTCGGTCGTCACCACGTCGGGCAGCGAGCACGGGCAGCGGTGACCGATCTCGTGGATGCCGCGTGGCATCCGGCCCAGCTGGGCCTCGATCGCCGCCTCGTCGGCGGGCTCCACTGGCTGGCTCACTGTCCCTCTTCCTGTCCCTGGTTCTCCTCGGCGGTCCCGTCGATGCGGGTCGCCGGCGTCTCGGCCTCCGGGGCCGGCGGGTCACCCGCCAGCTCGACCGACGCCCAGGCGTCCTCCCACCACGGCCGCTTCTCCTGCCGGCCGACCTCGTCGGGCTCGCTGAGGCTGGCCTCGGGCTGGATCCGGTTGCCGTGCTCGTCGAGGGCGACGTACGCCGTCTCCCCCGGCATGACGTAGCCGAACCGCTCCCGGGCCTGCTGCTCGACGAAGGCCGGGTCCTCCCAGCGCTCCTTCTCCGCCTCGAGCTCGTCGATCGCGGCCTGCCGCTCGGCGATCTGCGCCTTCATGGACTCGATGTTCTCCCGCTGCTGCAGGTAGGCCTTGAGCGAGGAGGCGTAGGAGACCGTCAGCACGGCGAGGACCAGCACGAGCACGGCCGCCCGGCCGGTCAGCCGGGGGTTGGCGCGCGCCTTCTGGGCCGCAGCGCGAGCCGCACGGGCCGGGTCGGCGATCCCCGCCGGTGCGCTGCGACCGGGCGCCGGCTCGGGACGGCGCCCGGGCGCCGTACGTCCGGGGCCGGTCCGGCCCCGGGGTCGGTCGCCCCGTCCGGGCGTACGTCGCTGATCGGCCACGTCCGTGATTCT
>NZ_DASWXC010000105.1:0-6707 GCF_036405735.1 Nocardioides sp. | reverse complement strand
CTCCGCGACCTCCTCGGGGTCCAGGTCGGCGAGCTCATGGCGGACGCGGGCGAGGAAGAGCCTCACCTCGGGCGCGATCGGGCTGGTTCCGGTGGTGCTCATGCGCTGACCCCCTGCAGGCTCTGGTTGCCGAGAAGCGTGGTGACGGTGGTGGAGAAGGTGTGCCAGTCGTCGCGCTGCTGCTGGAGCTGGGCGCGGCCGGCCGGGGTGATGCCGTAGTACTTGCGGTGCGGTCCGGACTCCGACGGCACGACGTAGGACGTGAGGGCGCCGGCGGAGTAGAGCCGGCGCAGGGTGCCGTAGACCGACGCGTCGCCGACGTCGGTCAGGCCGCCGTCGCGGAGCCGACGGACGATGTCGTAGCCGTAGGCGTCCTCGGCCTCGACGACCGCGAGCACCGCGAGGTCGAGCACGCCCTTGAGCAGCTGGGTGGTATCCACGCAGCGCACACTACTGTGGAATCCGCACTACCTGCCAGAGCGAAGTACCGGTCGGCGTGTCGCGTGGCCGGGCCCCTGCAGTGGCCTCGGGTTGGCATGATGCTCTCCATGGTGCGGCGCTGGCTCGGGACGCTGATCGTGTTGATGACGGCCACGACGGTCCTGGTGGCCAGCCCGGGGGGACCCGCCAGCGTGGCCGCGGAGACGCCGGCCGGCGTACCCACCTTCGTGGCGCAGTTACCCCCGACCACGACCCAGGTCGTGCGGACGGTCTCGAGCCGGAAGCACTGCCGCAGGGTCTACTGCACCGTCACCCAGGCGTGGGAGCGGGAGGCCGACGGGACCTGGCGGATGCTGCGCGAGTTCCGGTCCACGATCGGGTCTCGCGGCTGGGGGAAGCAGCGCGAGGGCGACCGTCGCTCCCCCGTCGGCGTGTTCGGCATCAAGGTGACGTTCTCCACCGGCAGCCGCGCGCCCGGCCCGATGCCGTGGAAGCGGCGGCTGCCGACCTCGAACGTCTCGTCCCGGGCGGGTGCCGACTACAACACCTGGGTCGAGGTGCCGGGGCTCCGCAGCGGCGACCGGCCGTCCATGCGCTGGGGGCTCGTCGTCGACTACAACAACGTCCGGCTGCGACCCGGCGTCGGTCCCCGGCCGGTGCCCGGCAAGGGCAGCGGGATCTTCCTCCACACCTCCAAGCCGGGTCACCGGTGGGCGCCGACGCTGGGTTGCACCCAGGTCGGCAACCCCCGGGCGATGCGCTGGATCGTGCGCTGGCTGCGGCCCGGGGCGAACCCGCGCGTGGTGCAGCGGCTCTGACGGCCCTGCGCCGGCGTCAGCCCGCGCGCAGCGCCTGGTAGACCGTCCGCACGCCGACCGCCCGCTCCAGCTCGCGGAGCACGCCCCCGAAGAACTGCTCCCGGTAGGTCTCGTCGGTGACCGTGGAGACCGTGAGGTACAGGGCGGAGAAGGACGCCAGGAACAGCGAGACCCGCAGCAGCTCCACGGAGACATTGGGCAGCCACGAGGCGGCCTGCGGCTGCTCCGCCCCGATCCAGCCCGCCTGCACGCCGTCGGTCATCGCGATCGAGCCGAAGACCAGGAAGAACGCGAACACCCCGCCCGCCAGCAGCAGCACCTGGACGAGCTGGATGACGAGCAGCGCCACGATCAGGTTCCATCGCTCGATGCCGGTCACCTCGGCGTACGGCGCGGGGTCGGCGCCCGACTCGAGCAGCTCGGCGCAGGCCGGCTCGACGGGCGTGCCACGGCAGGCACGCGTCAAGAACGCCGCGTCGACGTGGTCGTCGACGAGGTCGACCTCCTCGGGCAGGCGCACGAGCAGGAACGCCGTGGCGATGACGCCGAACAGCACGACGACCAGCCAGAGCGCCGACCGGCAGGTGGGCCGTCATGTCCCACACCTCGGCGTTGATGAACAGGAAGGTGACGAAGAGGAGCAGCAGCGGCAGCGCCCGCGACATCATCGGCAGCAGCCGGGCCAGGGATCCGAACGTGCGGGCCAGGGCCCAGCGCAGGATCGGCCTGGCCCGCAGCGCCGTCAGTCCGTAGCCGAACGCCGCGAGCAGGCCGAGCGTGACCACGAGCGCCGGGCCGGCGCTGATCTCGTCGGAGAGCAGCGCCAGCGCAGCCCCGGCCGACGCGGCGAGCAGCAGGACCGCCACCGCCAGCGGCAGCGCCCGGCGCGGCGCGAGCGCCGCACGCACGGCGGCCCGCTCCTCGGGCACGAAGTAGGCCAGCCCGTGCCGGGCGAACCACGCCTCGGTGGCCCGGAGCACCTCCTCGCGGCCGGTCACGGTCCGACGAGCAGCGCCCGGGTGCGGTCGACGTCGGTGCGCATCTGCTCGATCAGTGCCTCCACCGAGTCGAACGCCTCCATGCCGCGGAGCCGCTCGACGAACTCGACGGTCACTTCCACGCCGTAGAGGTCGAGGTCGGTGCGGTCCAGGACGTAGCTCTCGACCCGCCGCACGATCACCCCGTCGAAGGTCGGGTTGGTGCCGACGCTGATCGCGGCCGGGAACCGCTCGCCGGTGTCGGACCGGGTCAGCCAGCCGGCGTACACGCCGTCGCTGGGGCTGGCGGACATGGCCGCGGTCGGCACGTTCGCCGTCGGGTAGCCCAGCTCGCGGCCGCGCTGCTCGCCCTTGACGACGACGCCGCGGACGGCGTACGGCCGGCCGAGCGCCTCCGCGGCGCCGGCGACGTCGCCGGCGGCCAGGCAGGTGCGGACGTAGGTCGAGGACCACACCTGCGGCCCGCCGTCGAGCGGGATGCCGTCGACCGTGAAGCCGTGGTCGGCGCCGAACCCCGCCAGGCAGGCGACGTCGCCGGCGGCGCGGTTGCCGTACCGGAAGTTGGCCCCCACGACGCAGGCCGCGGCGTGGAGGGTGTCCACCAGCACCCGCTGCGCGAACTCCTCGGGGGTCCAGCTGGCCATGTCGCGGTCGAACGGCAGCGCGAGCACGGCGTCCGCGCCGTGCTCGACGAGCAGGCCCGCCCGCACCTCGAGCGTGGTCAGGGTGGTGGGCGCGTGCTCGGGTCGCAGCACCGCCATGGGGTGCGGGTCGAAGGTGACGGCCACCAGCGTCAGGCCCCGCTCGTCGGCGATCGCGCGCGCCGTCGCCAGCACGTGCTGGTGCCCGAGGTGGACGCCGTCGAAGTTCCCGATGACGACGGCGGTGCGGGCGGACTCGTTCACGAGATCGGCCGGCACCTCGACGAGGGATCGCCACAGCAGCACGAGGGCGACTCTAGCGGGGCGGTCTCCTAGACGAAGACGGCGACCGGTCGCGCAACGGCCCCGTCAGGCCCGCCGGCCGGCTCGTAGAGGGCGAGGAACTCGCCGTCCGGTGCGAAGACGGCGGTCAGGCCGGCCAACGGCAGGTCCAGGCGCCGGCCGTAGCGGACGTCCTGCGCGCGCCCGGCGTCGAGGTCGTACGCCGGGAAGGCGGCCCGCGCCGCGTCGGCGATCGGCAGCACGGCGAACCCGTCCTGGAGCTGCTCGAGGGTGCGGGCCACACCGAGCCCGTAGGGGCCCACCGCGGTGCGGCGCAACGCCGTCAGGTGCCCGCCGACGCCGAGCAGCTCGCCGACGTCGCGCGCGATGGCACGGACGTAGGTGCCGCTCGAGCAGCGCACCGAGATGTCGACATCGACGGCCTCGACACCCTCGACGGCGTCGCCGGCGTGCCGCACCTCGTGCACCACCAGCTCGTGGATCGTCACCGGGCGGGCCTTGAGCTCCACCTCGACGCCCTCGCGGGCCAGCGCGTAGGCGCGCTTGCCGTCGATCTTGATCGCACTGACGGCGGTCGGCACCTGCTCGATGTCACCGGCCTGGGTGGCGAACGCCGCCCGCACCGCATCCGGCCCCAGCCCGGCCGCCGAGGCGCTCGCGACCAGCTCGCCCTCGGCGTCGTCGGTGGTGGTGCGCTGGCCGAGGCGGACGGTGGCGTCGTACGCCTTCTCGGTCAGCATCAGGTGTCCGAGCAGCCGGGTGGCCCGCTCCACCCCCAGCACGAGCACGCCGGTCGCCATCGGGTCCAACGTGCCAGCGTGGCCGACCTTGCGCGTGCCGGCCAGGCGCCGCACCCGCGCGACGACGTCGTGCGAGGTCATGCCCCCGGCCTTGTCGACGACGACCAGGCCGGAGTCCACGCTCACCGCTCGTCGTCCCGTTCGAGGCCCTCGTCGAGGTCCCCGTCGAGCTCGTCGAGCTCGTCCTCGCGGGGCTTCTTGTACGGGTCGGCCTCACCGGCGTACTGCTCGACGCGCGCGGCCGCCACCTGCTCGTCGAGCTCCTTGGCGCGGGCCAGCACCTCGTCGAGGTGGCGGGCGGTCTCCGGCAGCGCGTCGTGGATGAACTCCAGCGACGGGGCGTGCCGCATGGCCAGCTGCTTGGCCACCTCGGACCGGATCAGCCCCTTCGCCGAGGCCAGCGCGGCCGCCGTGGCGTCGAGCTGGGCAGGGTCGTCGCTCATGACGGTGTAGAAGATCGTGGCCTGCTGGCTGTCGCCCGAGACGCGGACGTCGGTCACGGTGACGAAGCCGAGCCGGGGGTCCTTGATCCGGCGCTCCAGCATCTGCGCCACCACGACCTGGATCCGGTCGGCGATCTTGCGCACCCGGGGGTTGCTCATGTCTCTCACTCTCTCAAACGGCCGGCGCCGCCGCAGCCCGAGGGCTGCAGCGGCGCCGGTGTGTCAGCAGCTGGCTCAGCCGCGCGGGATCTCGACGAGCTCGAACGCCTCGACGACGTCGCCTTCCTTGATGTCCTGGAAGTTGCGCAGCACGAGACCGCACTCGAAGCCCTCGCGGACCTCGGAGGCGTCGTCCTTCTCGCGCTTGAGCGAGGCCAGGTCGAGGTTGTCGGCCACCACGTTGCCGTCCCGGATGACCCGGACCTTGGCGTTGCGGCGGATCACGCCGCTGGTGACCATACAACCGGCGATGTTGCCGATCTTCGACGAGCGGAAGATCGCACGGATCTCGGCCTGGCCGAGGGTGCGCTCCTCGTACTCCGGCTTGAGCATGCCCTTGAGCGCGGCCTCGATCTCCTCGATGGCCTGGTAGATGACGGTGTAGTACCGGATCTCCACACCCTCGCGCTCGGCCAGCTCGGTCGCCTTGCCCTGCGGGCGGACGTTGAAGCCGATGATGATGGCGTCGGAGGCGGCCGCCAGGTCGACGTTGGTCTCGGTGATGGCACCGACACCGCGGTCGATGACCCGGATCCCGACCTCGTCGCCGACGTCGATCTTGGCCAGCGCGTCCTCGAGCGCCTCGACCGAACCGGACACGTCGCCCTTGAGGATGAGGTTGAGCTCCTGGCTCTCGCCCTTCTCCATGGAGGCCATGAAGTCCTCGAGGGTACGGCGGACGCGACGCTTGGCCTGCATGGCCGCACGCTCGCGCGCCTCCCGCTTCTCGGCGATCTGGCGCGCCATCCGGTCGTCCTCGACCACGATGAAGTTCTGGCCCGCACCCGGCACCGCCGAGAGGCCCAGGACCATCGCCGGGCGCGCCGGGGCGGCCTCGGTGATCTCCTGACCATGCTCGTCGAGCATGGCGCGGACGCGACCGTGGGCCGGACCGGCGACGATCGAGTCGCCGACGCGCAGCGTGCCGCGCTGCACCAGGATCGTGGCGACCGGACCCCGACCGCGGTCGAGGTGGGCCTCGATGACCAGACCCTGGGCGTCCTGCTCGGCGTTGGCCCGCAGGTCGAGCGAGGCGTCGGCGGTGAGGACGATCGCCTCGAGCAGCTTGTCGATGTTGAGCCCCGACTTGGCCGAGACGTCGACGAACATCGCCTCGCCGCCGTACTCCTCGGGCACCAGGCCGTACTCGGTCAGCTGACCGCGCACCTTGGTGGCGTCGGCCTCGGGCTTGTCGATCTTGTTGACCGCGACCACGATCGGCACACCGGCCGCCTTGGCGTGGTTGAGCGCCTCCACCGTCTGCGGCATGACGCCGTCGTCGGCGGCGACCACGAGGACCGCGATGTCCGAGGACTGCGAGCCGCGGGCACGCATGGCGGTGAACGCCTCGTGACCCGGGGTGTCGATGAAGGTGATCGCACGCTCGTTGCCGTCGACCTCGGTGGCCACCTGGTAGGCACCGATGTGCTGGGTGATGCCACCGGCCTCGCCGGCCTGGACGTTGGCGTTGCGGATCGCGTCGAGGAGGCGGGTCTTACCGTGGTCGACGTGACCCATGACGGTCACGACCGGCGGGCGCACGACCCAGTCGGCCGCGTCGCCCTCGTCGCCGAACTCGATGTCGAAGGACTCGAGCAGCTCGCGGTCCTCGTCCTCGGGCGAGACGACCTGGACGACGTAGTTGAGCTCCTCGCCGAGCAGCTCCAGGGTCTCGTCGCCCACGGACTGGGTGGCGGTCACCATCTCGCCCAGGCTGAACAGCATCTGGACGAGCTGGGCGGCGTCGACGTTGATCTTCTCGGCGAAGTCGGTGAGCGAGGCGCCCCGCGGGAGACGGACGGTCTCGCCGTTGCCCTTGCGGACGCGGATGCCGCCGATCGTCGGGGCCTCCATGGCCTCGAACTCCTGGCGACGCGCCCGCTTCGACTTGCGGCCACGGCGCGACGGGCCGCCGGGGCGACCGAACGCACCCTGGGTCGAGCCGCGCTGGCCGGGACGGCCACCGCCGCCACCGGGGCGACCGGGAGCACCGGCACCGCCACCACCGGGACCGCCACCGAACCCGCCACGGCCGGGCGCGCCG
>NZ_DASWXC010000104.1:0-1734 GCF_036405735.1 Nocardioides sp. | reverse complement strand
GCCAGGAGGGCGTCGTGCTCCTCGGTGAGCCGCTGCACCTCGGCGACGCACTTCTGACCCTCGCCGACGACAGCGCGGTACGGCCGCTCGGGGCGGGAGGTGGAACGCTCGGCGCGGAGATCCGCAAGAGACTTGGGCATCAGCCCTCGCCCTCCTGTGCAAGGAGCGCGTCAATAGCGCGCTTCCGTGCGTGCTCGGGGTGCTCATACCCGGTCGCCTGCTCGACGACCCGGGAAAGGTGCGCCGTCGTGATCTGCTGTTGGCGCAGGGCCAACTTGATGCCCTGGAGTTCCTCGATGATTCGGCGGTCGAGGAACTCCCGAACGTCTTCATGGGCGCCCTGCCCGCGGTAGAGCCTGCGAATGGGCGCCTGCTTCTTTCGGTTGAACATGACTACTCCTGCCGAGTTGCCGAGTGAGACCCCCGCCCGCCACTCGGCAGGACGGGCGGGGGTCGTCAGGGTCAGGCAGCGGCGAGCGCGCGGTCCTCGGCGATCGGCTCGCCACCCACGACGATCAGCGACTGGGTGACCGACTTCTCATCGAACTCCCCGTCGCCCGTCTGGCCCTTGCGGCGCACGCCGCACTCCATGAGGTAGATGTCGGCGATGTCGCCGGCCGTCACGGCGGAGACTTCGCCGTCAACGCCGTCGAGAACCACGACGGTCACGCGGTCTCCCGGAACCAGCGCCTCGTACACCTCGTTGCCATCGGTGCCGGGCGTGCCGACCTCCTGGGGCAGGTAGGAGTACTGCGCGTCCACAGCCGGGAACGACACCTGGCCGAGCTGCGTGGGGACGAACTTCGAGCCCAGCTTTTTCGGGCCCTCCCCCGTGTTCTGAGTCGGGGTCACGTTGAAGTCGCCGTAGAAGTGCAGCGACCCGAAGACGCCGGCGTTGACCTCGGTGACGGTCGGGATGCCGGTGGCAGCGGCGGGCGGCGTGGTCAGGATGACGACGGCCTTCTGGCCCAGCGCCTTGACGGTGGGCGGGTTCACGAGAGGCATGTTCAGGACTCCTTGTCGGCGGTGCTGTCGGACTTGGCGGCCGACTCGGCGGCCTTCGTCGCGGGCTGCTTGCTCGCGGACGTCTTCTTCTTGCTGGACTTGCGGTCGTCCTGCTGCTCCTGGAGAGCGCGGGCGAGGTAGGCGTTGGGCATGGCTCCTCCTAGAGAGCGAGAGTCCACTGGGACAGCCCCGAGTGCTCGGTTCCGTCCTTGGCGACCGCGTTGGTCGACTCGTGGGTGATGGCCGTCGACTTCACGCCGCCGACGGTGATCTTCTTGCCGCGCCCAGGCGAGGACTCGAGGGCGTCCTGCACCCACTTGCCGACGCGACGAGCATTGGTTGCGGTTGTGCCGACATGGCGAACGGCGGCGCGGTAGCCGACACGGGCGGTGCCGCCCTGGCGATTCGGGGGCACGTAACGGCGCTCAACGCTGAGCACCGCAAATGCGGGAGGTAGCGTGCCTGGGTTTCCGTTGCTTCCCGGCACCTCGTCGTCGTCATAGACGTGCTGGCCCTTGAATCCGGGCGCGGTCAGCAGGAGTGCCTTGACGGCCTCCCACACCTCGTCGTCGCTCACCGGTCACCCCTGGGCCAGAACAAGCGATCGAGCATGCCGTCGACCCGGCGATGGAACTGCGGCCGGATCAGATCCAGCGACTGCTCGAGATCCGTGTTCGGCGGGCCGTTTCGCCAGCCCGCGCCAACCGCATTGCCGACCACATCGCCCGT
>NZ_DASWXC010000103.1:0-3581 GCF_036405735.1 Nocardioides sp. | reverse complement strand
GGCCCCCGCGCCGGCGCGAGCATCAGCCGGATGAAGCGGCCGTCGAGGAAGCTGGAGAGCCGCTCCGCGGCCGCGAGGGCGGCCGACGGCGTGAGGCGCGCGCCGCTCCCGCCCGGCCCGGTCGGGGCCGTCGGGACCGTGGCCGCGCGGTTCACGACGAGGCCGGCGAGCGGCATGCGGTCGCCGCTGAGCCGCTCGACGAAGTACGCCGCCTCGCGCAGCGCGTCCGGCTCGGGCGCGGCGACCACCAGGAACGCCGTACCGCGGGCCTGCAGCAAGGCGTAGGTCTGCTGCGCCCGCTGCCGGAAGCCACCGAAGACGGTGTCGAGCGCGGCGACGAAGGTCTGCAGGTCGGACAGCACCTGGCCGCCGAGGATCTTGGTGAGCGCGCCGGTGATGAGACCGAAACCGGCGCTCATCAGCTTCGCCGGCCCCCGCGCCGGCGCGAGCATCAGCCGGATGAAGCGGCCGTCGAGGAAGCTGGAGAGCCGCTCCGGGGCGTCGAGGAAGTCCAGCGCCGAGCGCGACGGCGGGGTGTCGACGACGATGAGGTCGTAGCTGCCGTCGCGCCGGGCGTCGCGGTGCAGCTGGCCGAGCTTCTCCATCGCCATGTACTCCTGCGTGCCCGCGAACGAGCTCGACAGCGCGATGTAGAACGGGTTCTCCAGGATCTGCCGCGCCTTCTCGGGGCTGGCCTGGGCGAGCACCACCTCGTCGAAGGTGCGCTTCATGTCGAGCATCATCGCGTCGAGCGATCCGGCCCCGTCGACGCCGTGGACCGGCCGCGGCGTGTTGTCGAGCGCCTCGATGCCCATCGACTGGGCCAGCCGGCGGGCAGGGTCGATGGTCAGCACCACGACCTTCCGGCCCCGCTCGGCGGCGCGCAGGGCGAGGGCCGCGGACGTGGTCGTCTTGCCGACGCCGCCCGAGCCGCAGCACACGATGATCGAGGTCGAGCGGTCGTCCAGCAACCGGTCGATGTCGAGCTCGGGAGCCGCGGCGGGGGTGGCGGCGAGCGGTCCGACCCGGGGATGGGCGTGGCCGGTCGGCGTCATCGGCACCTCCAGGAGTGGTGGGGCGGGCTGATCGTCATGCCAGGCCCTGCTCCTTGAGCAGGGCGGCGAGCTCGTAGAGCCCGCCGAGGTCGATGCCTCCGGCCAACCGGGGCAGCTCGTACGTCGGCACCGGCCCAGCAGGTGTCCGCAGCCGGGCGACGACGTCCCGCTGGCTGTCCTCGAGTGCTCGGCGGGCGGCATGCTCGCCGGCCTCGACGATGAGCTCCTCGAGGAGCGGCGCCACCGTGGCGCCGTCGGCGACACCGGCGCGGGTCAGGTCGTCGTGGATCGCGGTCCGGTCCAGCTGGCCGGCGCGGACGGCGGCGAGCTCCGGCTCGGTGAGGTCGCCGGGGCGCACCATGTTGACGATCACGCCGCCGACGGGGAGCCGCGCCGAGCCCAGGTCCTCGACGCCGTCGGCGGTCTCCTGCACCGGCATCTCCTCGAGCACGGTGGTCAGGTGGACGGCGGTCCGGGGGCTGCGGAAGAGCGTCATCATGGTGTCGGCCTGGCTCTTGATCGGGCCTACCTTCGCCAGACCGGCGACCTGCTCGCTCACGTTGAGGAACTGGGTGATGCGACCGGTCGGCGGCGCGTCGAGTACGACGGCGTCGTACTGCCGCGCGCCCTTGTTGCGGGCGTTGCGCTGGACCGCCTCGAACACCTTGCCGGTGAGCAGCACGTCGCGCACACCCGGGGCGATCGTGGTCGCGAACTCGATGACCCCGAAGCGGTCCAGCGCCTTCCCGGCGCGGCCGAGCTTGTAGTACATCGAGAGGTACTCCAGCAGCGCGGCCTCGGCGTCCACGTGGAGGGCGTAGACGTTGCCCGGCGACGCCCCGTCGCTGGTCAGGCCGGTGGCGATGCGGGTCTCGGCGTACGGCAGCGGATCGACGTCGAACATGCGGGCGATGCCCTGCCGGCCCTCGACCTCGCACAGGAGCACGTTCTTCCCGTGGCTGGCCAGGCCCAGCGCGAGGGCGGCGGCCACCGTCGACTTCCCGGTGCCGCCCTTGCCCGTCACCACGTGCAGGCGCACGCGGGACCAGTCCGGCTGCGATGCAGGATCAGCCGCAGGATCAGTCATGGATGAGGACTGTAGCCACTCGCCGTGACCGCCCGCGCTGTCTAGGGTCGAGTCATGACCGCGGCGAGCTTCCGGCAGCTGTGCCTCGACGCCAACGACGTCGAGGCGATGGGACGGTTCTGGGGTGCGGCGCTCGGGCTGCAGTCCGAGCGCCGCGACGAGGAGGTGCTGTTGCGCGGCCCGACCCCGCAGCACAGCGTCTGGGTCGAGCCCGTCCCCGAGCCGGTGACCGTCAAGCAGCGGGTCCACCTCGACGTCAACGCACGCGGCGTCGACGACGTGCTCGCGCTGGGCGCGACGCCGGTCGACCTGGACTCCTTCAAGTGGCGGGTCCTGAAGGATCCCGAGGGCGGCGAGCTGTGCGTCTTCGAGCGTGAGGAGGTGGGCGACTACCGGCTCTACGAGGTGGTCGTCGACAGCGTGGACCCGGTCCGCATCGCCATCTGGTGGGGTGACGTGCTGGGCGGCACCGTGCAGCACGAGGACGAGTGGTCGTGGGTCGAGGGCGTCGCCGGCATGCCGTTCGACGCGCTGGTGTTCGGGTGGGTGCCGGAGCCCAAGACGGTCAAGAACCGCATCCACTGGGACGTCACCACGCCCGATCTGGGCCTGCTGACCGGCGCCGGCGCCACCGTGCTGCGCGAGCCGGACGACAGCATCGATTGGACGGTGTTGGCCGACCCGGAGGGCAACGAGTTCTGCGCAGTGGTCGAGGAGGGCGTGTGATGGCGACCCAGCCGTCCGGCGAGGAGCTGCTGCTGCCCGACGCGGCTGCGTGGCGCGCGTGGCTCGAGGAGCACCACGCCGACACGCCGGCGGTGTGGCTCGTGCTCACCAAGAAGGGCGGCACCGTCACGTCGCTCACCTACGCCCAGGCGCTCGACGAGGCGCTGTGCTTCGGATGGATCGACGGGCAGCTCCGGCGCCGCGACGACGAGTCGACCTTCCAGCGCTGGACGCCGCGGGGTCCGCGCAGCCGCTGGTCGGCGCGCAACGTCGGCCACGTCGAGCGGCTGATGGCCGAGGACCGGATGGCCCCCGCGGGACTGGCGGCCGTGGCGGCGGCGCAGGCCGACGGACGCTGGGAGGCGGCGTACGACGGCCCGGCCGGCGCCCAGCTCCCGGAGGTGCTCCGCGCCGCCATCGCGGCGGTGCCGGCCGCGCAGGCGACCTTCGATCGGCTCACCTCGCAGAACCGGTTCGCGCTCTACCACCGCTTCACCGCCCTCAAGACCGAGGCCGGGCGAGCCCGCAAGATCGAGGAGTTCGTCGCCATGCTGGCCCGCGGGGAGACCTTCTACCCGCAGCGGTGACGTCAGCGGGAGCGCAGCCACTCCCGCGCGCTGCGAAGCGGGCCAGCGACCGCCTGCCAGGCCCGCCGGGCGGGGCCGGCGACCGCACGCTCCCAGCCGGCGCGGACGGCGCGGACGGCGCGCACG
>NZ_DASWXC010000102.1:0-2192 GCF_036405735.1 Nocardioides sp. | reverse complement strand
CTCGGAGGGCCACGGCTACGTCACCCCGCTGGTGCGCAAGCTCGCCGCCCAGCACGGCGTCGACCTGGGCTCGGTCACCGGCAGCGGCGTCGGCGGCCGGATCCGCAAGGAGGACGTCCTAAAGGCCGCCGAGGCCAAGAGCAGCGCCGCCCCGGCGCCGGCCGCCGCCTCGGCTCCGGCGTCCAGCGCTCCCGTTCCGGTCTCCCCGTCGCCGCTGCGCGGTACGACCGAGAAGGTCAGCCGGCTGCGCAAGGTGATCTCCGAGCGCATGGTGGAGTCGCTGCACGTCTCGGCCCAGCTGACCCAGGTCATGGAGGTCGACGTCACCAACATCGCCCGCCTGCGGGAGTCGGCCAAGGCCGAGTTCCAGGCGCGCGAGGGGGTCAAGCTGACGTACCTGCCGTTCTTCGCCAAGGCGGCGATCGACGCGCTCAAGCAGCACCCCAAGCTCAACGCCAACCTCAACACCGAGGCCGGCGAGGTGACCTACTACGACCGGGAGAACATCGCGTTCGCCGTCGACACCGAGCGCGGCCTGCTGACGCCGGTCGTCAAGGACGCCGGGGACCTGTCGGTCGCCGGGCTCGCCAAGAAGATCGCGGACGTCGCCGAGCGCACCCGGACCAACAAGATCACCCCGGACGAGCTGTCGGGCGGCACCTTCACGATCACCAACCTCGGCAGCTTCGGGGCGCTGTTCGACACCCCGATCATCAACCAGCCGCAGGTCGCCATCCTCGGCCCCGGTGCCGTCGTGAAGCGCCCGGTCGTCATCGACGACCCGAACCTCGGCGAGACGATCGCGGTGCGCTACATGGTCAACCTGGCGCTCACCTACGACCACCGCCTGGTCGACGGCGCCGACGCCGGCCGCTTCCTGCAGGACGTCAAGAAGCGCCTGGAGGCGGGCGTCTTCGAGGTCTGACCCCGGTCGCCCCAGCGAGACGTCATACGGGACGTCATACGGACACTGCGAGCGCTTGCTCGGTCCGTATGACGTCCCGTTAGCGTTGGCGCATGGCACGGGTCGTGATCGCCGGCGCGTCCGGCTTCCTGGGCAGCCACCTCAGCGAGGAGCTGCGCGGGCGTGGGCACGACGTCGTCGCGCTGGTACGCCGGCACCCCGCCGGCCCGCACGAGTCCCGATGGGATCCGTACGCCGGCGTCCTGGACCGCGACCTGGTCGCGGGCGCGAGCGTGGTGGTCAACCTGGCCGGCTCCCCCACCCTCGGCAACCCGCACTCGCGCCGGTGGTCGACGCGGCTGCGCGAGAGCCGGGTGACGACCACGCGGGTGCTCGCCGAGGCCGTCGCGGCCGCCTCCCGGCCTCCGGCCTTCCTGGCCGGCAACGCCGTCGGCTGGTACGGCGACCACGGCGCCGAGCCCGTCGACGAGACGTCCGACAGCCGGACCGGCACCTTGATGACCAACGTGTGCCGGGACTGGCAGGACGCGACGGCGCCCGCGGTCGCGGCCGGCGGCCGGGTCTGCTTCCTGCGCACCGCGCCGGTCATGGACGCCGCCAGCGCTCCTCTCAAGCAGCTACGGCTGCTGTTCCGCGCCGGTCTCGGCGCCCGGCTCGGCGACGGCGCTCAGCGGATGCCGCTGGTGTCGCTGCGCGACTGGGTCGGCGCCGTGGCGCACCTGGTGGAGAGCGACGTCGCGGGTCCCGTCAACGTCTGCTGCCCGGCCACCCCGACGAACGCCGAGTTCACCCGCGCACTCGCGGCCGCCGTACGTCGGCCGGCGGCCCTGGCCGTCCCGGCACCGGTCCTCCGGGTGGCGGCGGGACGGCTCTCCCCCGAGCTGCTCGGCTCGGTGGACGTGCGTCCGGAGGTGCTGCGGCGCTCCGGCTACGTCTTCCGTGACGCCGACGTGGCGGCCGTGATCAGGACCGGGCTGGCCTGACCGACCCGACCCGCCACGCGCCGCCGACCGCGACCAGCTCGATCACGCTGACGCGCGGCCGGTGGGCCGGCAGGTCGTGCCGTACGCCCTCGCCGACCGCCACCGCGGTCGTGACCCGGTCCTCGACCCGCAGCAGCCAGCGTGACCGGCTCTCCTCGACCACGCTCACCGCCAGCAACTGTGTCGTCAGGCCCTGCACCCGCAGCCCGCGCCCGGTCCAGGCCCGCAGCATCGCGACGTCGGCACGGCCGGCCGTCGAGCCCGGCCGGTACAGCCCGCGCAGC
>NZ_DASWXC010000101.1:0-36991 GCF_036405735.1 Nocardioides sp. | reverse complement strand
GTCAGGTCGGCGACGGGGTACTGCGCCTGGGCGACCGCCATGCCGTAGCCGGGCGTGATGACGACCGAGGACGCCGACGCGAGCAGGTCGGCGACACCCTCGGCGTCGATCTCGCGGTGGTCGCCGTAGTCGGTGTCGTCGGCCTTCGCCTCGATGCCGAAGCCACCGGCGATGACCGAGAAGAACGAGCGGTTCATCGCCTGGCACATGATGTAGGAGAGGTAGGCACCCGAGGAGCCGACCAGCGCGCCGGTGACGATGAGCAGGTCGTTGCCGAGCAGGAAGCCCGCGGCAGCGGCCGCCCAGCCGGAGTAGCTGTTGAGCATCGAGACGACGACCGGCATGTCGCCGCCGCCGATGGAGGCCACCAGGTGCCACCCGAGCGCGAGCGCCAGCACGGTGACGGCGATGAGCATCCACAGCTGCGCGTCGACGAGGAACGCGACGGTCAGGCCGGCGAAGAGCACCAGCGCGCCGATGTTGAGCAGGTTCTTGCCCGGCAGCATCAGCGGCGCGGACTTGATCCGGGCCGAGAGCTTGAGGAAGGCGACGATCGAGCCCGTGAAGGTGACGGCCCCGATGAAGACGCCGATGAAGACCTCGGCGTCGTGGATGTTGGCCAGCGTCTCGTCGCCACCGAACGCGTGCGCGTCGTGGAGCTCGAGGTGGCTGTTCCAGCCGACGAGTACGGCGGCGAGGCCGACGAAGCTGTGCAGCAGCGCGATGAGCTCGGGCATCTCGGTCATCTCGACCTGACGGGCACGCCACAGACCGATGGCGGCACCGATGACCAGAGCGAGGAGCAGCAGGCCGACCTCGCCCATCATGCCCAGCTCGTCGCCGCCGTCGATGACGCGCAGGCCCATCGCACCGAGCGCGAGCGCCATGCCGGCGATGCCGAAGCTCAGGCCGCGCTTGGCGGTCTCGTGCTTGGAGAGACCCGCGAGGGAGAGGATGAAGAGGAGGGCGGCGACGAGGTAGGCGCCGGTGCTGATCGAGACGATGTCCATTCCCAGATCCATGGGTCAGCCCTTCTGGAACATGCCGAGCATGCGGCGGGTCACGGCGAAGCCGCCGAACACGTTGATGGAGGCCAGCAGCACCGCGACGAACGCGAGCACCTTGACCAAGCTGTCGGAGGTGAGGATCTGGCCCATGGCACCGATCACGATGATCCCGGAGATCGCGTTCGTCACCGACATGAGCGGCGTGTGCAGGGCGTGGTGGACGTGGCCGATGACGTAGAAGCCGATCACCACCGAGAGCACGAGCACCGTGAAGTGCCCCGCGATCTGCGGCGGGGCGGCGGCCGTGACGAAGAAGAGCAGGGCGATGCCGACGCCCACCAGGCCGAGCTTGGCCTGGGGCGAGAGGCTCTTCGCCGGCTTCGGCTCCGCGGCCGGTGCGGCGGCAGCCGGTGCGGCGGGGGCGGCCGAGACCTGCACGGGCGGCGGCGGCCACAGCTTCTCGCCGTCCTTGACGACGGTGATGCCACGCTGGACGACGTCCTCGAGGTCGAGCACGACCTTGCCGTCCTTGCCGGGCGTCAGCAGCTTCATCAGGTTGACGAGGTTGGTGCCGTAGAGCTGCGAGGCCTGCGCGGGCAGGCGGCCCGCGAGGTCGGTGTAGCCGATGATCGTGACGCCGTTGGCGGTCGTGACGACCTCTCCGGCGACGCTGCCCTCGACGTTGCCGCCCTGGGCGGCGGCCATGTCGACGATGACCGAGCCGGCCTTCATCGACGCGACGTCGGCGGCGGTGAGCAGCCGCGGCGCCGGCCGCCCCGGGATGAGCGCGGTGGTGATGACGATGTCGACGTCGGCGGCCTGCTCGGAGTAGATCTCCGCGGCTCGCTTGTCGTAGGCCTCCGAGGTCGCCTTGGCGTACCCGTCGGAGGACTCCATCTGCTCGTCGACCTCGACGGCGAGGTACTCACCGCCCAGCGACTTCACCTGGTCGGCGACCTCGGGCCGGGGGTCGGTGGCCCGCACGATCGCGCCCAGCGCCGAGGCGGCGCCGATCGCGGCGAGGCCGGCGACACCGGCGCCCGCGACCAGGACCTTCGCCGGCGGCACCTTGCCGGCCGCGGTCACCTGTCCGGTGAAGAAGCGCCCGAAGTGGTGGGCGGCCTCGATCACGGCACGGTAGCCGGCGATGTTGGCCATCGAGGAGAGCACGTCGAGGGACTGCGCCCGCGAGATCCGGGGGACGGCGTCCATCGCGAGGACGGTCACGGGCCGCGCGGCGAGCGCGTCGACCAGCTCGGGGTTGAGCGCGGGCGCGAGCAGTGAGACGAGGATCGTGCCGTCCTGCACCAGGCCGACCTCGTCGAGCGTCGGGCCGTTGACCCGGAACACCACGTCACTGCCCCAGGCCTCGTCCGCGGTGCCGATCGTGGCGCCGGCCTCGGCGTACGCCGCGTCGGTGACGTCGGCCCGCTCCCCCGCGCCGCTCTCGACCAGGACGTCGTACCCCAGGGCCACCAACTGCTTCACGGTGGCAGGCGTCGCGGCGACCCGGGTCTCCCCCGGCCGCGTCTCGCGGGTCACTCCGATGCGCATCAGGCTCCTTCGGTCTGGCGGGCGGCCCCGGTTGCCGGGGACGTCGGCACCATGCCAGCGAAGACACCCGCTGGGAAGGGCGGTCTCATCCCCGTGCCGGATCAGATCGTTCCAAAGAGACGGGTCTCACAGTCCCGGCCGCACCGGATGCTCCCGCACCCAGGCGACGAACCAGTCGAGCGCCTCGGGATTGGCCAGCGCGTCGCGCGCGGCGACCTGCTCGGGATCGTGGCCGAGGAAGAGCTTCTTGACCGGCACCTCGAGCACCTTTCCGGTCAGCGTGCGGGGTACGGCGGGCGTCGGGACCACCGCGTCGGGGACATGCCGCGGCGAGCAGTCCGAGCGGATCCGCTGGCGGATCGCCGTCACCATGTCGTCGCTCAGCTCGCGCCCGGGCTCGAGCACCACGAAGAGCGGCATCCAGGAGTCGGCGCTGGCGTCGGCGGGCGGGACGTCGACGACGAGGGCGTCCACGACGCCGTCGACGCCGAGCACGGCGGCGTAGATCTCGGCCGTCCCCATCCGGATGCCGCCCCGGTTGATGGTCGCGTCGGAGCGCCCGTGGATGACGGCACCGCCGTGCGGCGTCAGCTCGATCCAGTCGCCGTGCCGCCACACACCGGGGAAGAAGTCGAAGTAGGCCTCGCGGTAGCGATGCCCCTCGGGGTCGTTCCAGAACCCCACGGGCATCGACGGCATCGGACGGGTGATGACCAGTTCCCCGACCTCAC
The DNA here is from genome assembly GCF_036405735.1 of Nocardioides sp. Classification (GTDB taxonomy): domain Bacteria; phylum Actinomycetota; class Actinomycetes; order Propionibacteriales; family Nocardioidaceae; genus Nocardioides. The sequence continues at coordinate 33,699 of NZ_DASWXC010000101.1, read as the reverse complement.
CGGTCGCCACCGGCGTGCCGTCCTCGTCCCACGACTCCAGCGCCACGCCCAGCGCCGGCGCCTGCAGCTCCCCGACATGGACCGGCAGCGTCGGCACCCCGCCGACGAACGCGGAGCAGACGTCAGTGCCCCCGGAGATGGAGAACAGCCAGACGTGCTCGCCGAGGTGGTCGTAGACCCATTCGAAGCCGGCCGGCGAGAGCGGCGAGCCCGTGGACCCGACCGCGCGTAGCGCGGCCAGGCTGCGACCCACGGTCGGCTCGACGCCGAGCTTCATCTGCGCGTGCAGGTAGGCGGCACTGGTGCCGAACACCGTGACGCCGGCATCGTCGGCGAGCTGCCACAACGCCGCGGGATCGGGAGCCGCGGGGCTGCCGTCGTACAGCACGATCTCCGCCGGCGTGAGCAGCATGGAGACCAGGAAGTTCCACATCATCCAGCCGGTGGTGGTGAACCAGAAGACCCGGTCGCCCTCGCGGGCGTCGACGTGGAACGCCGCGGTCTTGAGGTGCTCGAGCAGGATCCCGCCGTGGCCGTGGACGATCGCCTTCGGCTTCCCGCTGGTCCCGCTGGAGTAGAGGATCCACAGCGGGTGGTCGAACGGCACCCGCTCGAACTCCAGGGGCTCCTCGGTCGGCGTGAAGGCGTCGTCCCACGCGGTGCCGGGCAGGTCGCCGGTGCCCAGATAGGGCAGCACGACCGTGTGCCGGACCGTCGGCAGTCCGGCGGTGAGGTCGGCGACGATGTCGCGGCGGTCGAAGTCGCGGCCGCCGTACCGGTAGCCGTCGACGGCCAGCAGCACGGTCGGCTCGATCTGGTCGAAGCGGTCCAGCACCGTGCTGGTCCCGAAGTCCGGCGAGCACGAGGACCACACCGCTCCCAGGCTCGTGGTGGCGAGCATCGCCGCGAGCGCCTCCGGGATGTTGGGCAGGTACGCCGCCACGCGATCGCCGCGGCCGACGCCGAGCCGTCTCAGTCCGGCGCGGATCCGCGCCGTCTCCGCGCTCAGCCGACCCCAGGTCCAGGTGTCGAGCGGCCGCAGCTCGGAGGCGTGCCGCAGCGCGACCCGCTCGGGATCGGCTCCCTGTCGCAGGACGTGCTCGGGGTAGGACAGCGCCACGTCGGGGAACCACCGGGCGCCCGGCATCGTGTCGTCGGCCAGCACGGTGGTGGGATCGCCGTCGGCCACGATCTCGAAGTGGTCCCACACCGCACGCCAGAACTCCTCGAGCCGCTCCACCGACCAGCGGTGCAACGCGGCGTACTCACCACCGAGGTCTGGGGCCGCGTGTTCGCGGCCGAGGCTGCGGGCGAACTGGTGCAGAGCGGTGCGCTCCGCCTGCTCGGCCGTGGGCGTCCAGCGCGGTGTCACGTCGTTGTGCATGAGGCCCTTCATACCGTGCCCTTCATACGGTGCTGGTGGCGCGCGACACCTCCGCCCAGACCACCTTGCCACCGCTGGTGTCGGTGTCGATGCCCCACGCGGTCGCGATCCCGCCCACCAGCTGCAGGCCGCGACCGTGCTCCCGGACCGCGCTGTGCGGCTGCGGTTCGGGGGTGCCGGGTCCGGAGTCGGCGACCGAGATACGCAGGGACGCCGGCGTCAGCGAGAGCAGCAGCCGGCACTCGGACCGGGCATGGGTGACGGCGTTGGTGACCAGCTCGCTGACGACGAGTGCGGCGTCGTCGTACAGGTCGCTGCCCAGCTGCCCGCCGAGGCTCGCCCACAGGAACCGGCGGGCCCGGCCGGCGCTGGCCAGGTCGGCGGGCAGCTCGAGGACGTACTCGTCGCTGCGGGGGCGGGCGACGACTTCCAGGATGTCGATGAGGTGCGATATCTCGGCGTCCTTGACGACGTAGCCCTCGGCCTGCGACGCCACCCAGCCCTCGTCGTTCGGGTCGGACCCGGTGAAGACGACGATCTTCGAGGCGGGCGCGCGCTCCCGGACGCCGGTGAGCACGTCCCGCCCGGCGAGGTCGGGGAGGGCGAGATCGAGGACGACCAGGTCGGGCTGGAGCTCGGCGGCGCGCCGGACGGCCTCAGAGCCGGTCGCCGCCTCCCCGACGACCTCGAACCCGCCGCGCATCCTCAGCGCCATCCGCAGCACCGTGCGAATGTCCGCCACGTCGTCGACGAGCAGGACCCGCAACAACCCCCCGGCCGTGCTCACGGTTCACCCGGGATCGTGACGACGAAGGCTCCCCGCCTGTCGGCGGTGGGCGGCTCGTAGCGCGCGTGTCCGCCCTGGGCACGGGCGATCTCGCGGACGATGTAGAGCCCCAGCCCGGTCCCGGAGCGGGGCTTGCCGGTCACGAACCGCTCGAAGAGCCGCTCGCGGACCCGATCGGGCACACCGGCCCCTGCGTCGCTCACCCGGACGTCGACCCAGCGGTCGCGGTGGACGGCGAGCACGTGCACCGGAGGGGCGCCATGGGTGACGGCGTTCGCGACGAGGTTCTCGACCGCCTGGGCGATGCGGTCGGGATCGCCGTACGCGGTCAACCCGGCCGGTGCCTCGACGGTGATCTGGGCCGACGGCATGACGGTGGCCACGGAGTCGACGGCACGCCGCAGCACGCGCCCGACGTCGAACGGCTCACGCCGGAACTCCGCCGTGCCGGCCTCGAGGCGGGAGGCGGTGAGAAGGTCGTTGAGCAGCCGCCGCAGCCGGCTCGCACTCCCCGCCATCGACTCCAGCAGGTCACCGCGCTCGTCACCGGTGAGGTCGTCCGCGTGCCGGGCGAGGATGTCGATCGCCGCCCCGACCACCCCGATCGGGGTGCGCAGCTCGTGCGCGGTCACCGAGAGGAAGTCGGCCTGCTCCCGGGCGGAGTCGTGCAGGCGACGGTTGGCGTCCTCGAGGTCCTCGAGCATCCGACGGCGCTCGGTGAAGTCGCGGGTGACCTTGGCGAAGCCGATGTGCCGCCCGGTCTCGTCGCGCACGGCGGTGATCAGCACGCTCGCCCAGAACCGGCTGCCGTCCTTGCGGACCCGCCACCCCTCCTCCTCGTAGCGGCCGTCGCGCAGCGCCCACTCCAGCTCGTGCTCGGGGTGCTGCTCGGCCTGCTTCTCGGGCGGGTAGAAGTTCCGGAAGTGCTGGCCGATGATCTCCTCGGCGGTGTAGCCCTTGATGCGCTCGGCCCCGGCGTTCCAGCTCATCACGTGGCCGGACGGGTCCAGCATGAAGATGGCGTAGCCCTCGACCGCCTCGACCAGCAGCCGGAACCGCTCCTCGCTGAGCAGCAGCTCCTTCTCCGCGCCCCGCTGGGCGGTCACGTCCTGCAGCTGGAGGAAGAGGTACAGCGCTCGGCCGTGGGAGTCGCGCACCGGCGCGATGGTGGCGAGCGCGCGGCGACCGGTGCCGGGCACGTCGTGCTCGAACTGGGCCACGTCCTGCTCGCCCGACTCCACCCGGGCCACGGCCGCACCCGTCTGGTCACCGGCCAGGTCGGCGTACGGCGCGCCGACGAGCTCCTCGACCGGGCGGCCGACCAGCTGGGAGAACGCCCGGTTCGTGCGGACCAGGTGGCCGCTGAGCGTCATGGTCGCCATGCCGATCGCGGCCTCCTCGAACACCTCACGGAACCGCTCGAGGTGCTCGGTGAGGACGCTGTCGTCGCCGGCGTCGGCGTCCACGGCGGGCGGGTCCACCGCGGCACGCCGGTCGTCGGGAAGCGCGGCGAGCAGTGTCTCGACGACCTCCTCGGCCTTCGCCGACTTCTCCAGGAACGCCGCTGCGCCCAGCTCGCGTGCCCGCCGGGCGAGACCGCGCTCGTCGAAGCCGGTGTAGAGCACCACCCGGGTGCGCGGGGACACCGCCCGCACCCGGGGCAGCGCCGAGAGGCCGTCCATCCGGGGCATCGAGACGTCGAGCAGCATCAGGTCGGGCTGCTCGCGCTCGGCCAGAGCGACGGCCGCCTCGCCGTCGCCCGCCTCACCGACCACGTCGAAGCTGCCGGACACCCGCAGCATGGTACGCACGAGCAGGCGCACGTCGGGCGCATCGTCGACCACGACGATGCGTGCGGCAGTTGTCACCTTGTGACCGTAACCGTCCGAGGCGATTCGTACTCATGCCACACCCGAACCTCGTGCGGATGGTTCGCTGCCTCACGGACGGGGTACCCCACTCACGTGAGCGCCACACCCAGCACCGCACAGTTGCGCGCCCTCTCCCACGAGGCGATCGACGCGACCTCGACGGCCTACACCGAGGACGCCGCCGTCGACGTCGAGCAGCGGCTGGTCGCCGAGCTCGCCGACCGCGGCATCGAGGTCGACGACGACGAGTGGGTGAGGCAGGTCGCCCGCGCGATCCGGTCCGGGCACGGCGTACAGCTCGATCCTCCGCCGCCCACCGCGCCGGGCTCGCTCGGGGGCGACAACGGTGGCGGCTGAACCATTGATGACAGTTTTGGACAATTTCTGTCGCACTCGGACAACGCGACTGGCACAGCGCAGGCACAATGGATCACATGACGCCTGAGACGGCCGAGATGAGCCGCAGCATCGACTCCGCCGAACTGGGCAGGCGCATCCGCAATGCCCGGATCGCCGCCGGCCTGACGCAGGCCCAGCTCGCCGCCGGCGAGGTCTCGGCAGCCTACGTGTCGCGGATCGAGGACGGGCAGCGACGCCCCGGACCCGAGCTGCTCGGCCGCATGGCCGAGCGCCTGGGCACGACGCTGGACGAACTGCTCTTCGGGGTCTCGTCCGTCGAGCGTCGGCGGCTGCAGGTGGCTGTCGACCACGCCGAGCTCGCGCTCGCGGGCGGCAATGCGCAAGAAGCGCTGGATCGGGCGACGGCCGTGCTGGCCGAGGTGGCCGACACGCCTCTCGACGACGTACGCCGCAGCGCTCTCGAGGTCCGCGCGTTCGCGTTGGAGGCGACCGGCGACCTCGGCGCGGCGATCGACGCATTGGAGGAGCTCGCCGCTCGGCCGACCGCCGACCGCGCCTGGCTCAAGGTGCTGATCGCGCTCAGTCGGTGCTACCGGGACTCCGGTGACCTCAGCCGGGCGATCTCGATCGGCGAGCGCGCCGCGGAGACCATCGAGGAGCTGGGCATCTCCGGGCTGACCGAGGCGATCCAGCTGAGCCTGACGGTGGCGGGCGCCTACATGCTCCGCGGCGACACGGCCTACGCCATGGTCCTCTGTCGACGGGCGATCGAGGCGGCCGAGAAGTACGACTCCACTGTGGCCCGGGCGTCGGCCTACTGGAACGCCAGCCTCCTGGAAGCGCGGCGCGGCAACCACGACTCAGCCCTCGAGCTCACCCGGAAGGCGCTCGCGCTCTTCGAGCTCGGCGAGGACGCGCGCAACCTCAGCCGCTTGCGGGCACAGCTCGCGAACCTCCAGCTCCAGCTGGACCCGCCCGACGCCGACGGCGCGCTCGAGACGCTGACCCAGGCGGAGCGCGAGATGCTGTGGTCGTCCGCCAGCTCGATCGACGTGGCCCGCCAGTGGCTGATCCGGAGCCGGGCCCACCTCATCCTCGGCCGACTCGACGACGCAGGTGACTGCCTCAACAAGGCGTTGGAGATGCTGCCGGAGAGTGCCTCCATCGTGGCTGCGTCTGCCTATGCGCTGCGCGGCGAGCTTGCCGCCGCCCAGGGGCGGCCGGACCAGGCGCGGCGCGAATACCAGCGCGCGGTCCAGATCCTCACCGGGATCGGGGTCGACCGTGACGCCGCGCAGCTGTGGTTCGAGCTCGGCTCGCTGCTCTCCGAGGCCGGCGACGCCGAGGGCGCCCTCGACGCGTTCAAGCGGGCGGGTGCCTCGACGGGGCTGCTCCGGGTCCGCCCGACCGCGCGTACCGCATCGGACGCGATCCTGCACTGAGCTCTGGTGGTCCCACCGGGGTCCGCCACGAGCGGGCCCCGGTGGGATTCGTGTCAACTGTCCCGAGTCAGCAGCAGATGTACTCAGCCCGCGGAACGGAGTCGTTTCCGCCGGCGGCGTTGGCGCCGATCACCGTCACGAGCGCGATGAGACCGATCGCCAGCATTCGCTTCGCAGTACGCATCTGAGTCCTCCTTCTTAGAGCGCCGCGTCACTGGCGCTGACTTGACAGGAGTTGCGTAACATTTAGGCAAGCGAAAACCGTGCATTTGATCACATTGACTTGTCAGATCTTGACAAGTGAGATTCGGCAATGAGAAAGAGCCCCCCGGCGGGGGCATGCCACGAGAACGCGGCGACGACTCGTCGCGGGCCGTGTGACGGCGCGCGGCGGGGCCGGCTACGCCCGTAGCCGGCTAGGGGTCCCCCGAGAGGGCGTCTGAGAGGAAGCTCGAGAGGCTGAGCTCAGCAGTCGCTGAAGTGCAGGACCTCGGGGAACGGGTCGTAGAAGTGGTGCAGCAGCCGCTTCCACTCCTGGTACTGCGCCGACCCACGGAAGCCCTCGGTGTGCGCCTCGAGGCTGTCCCACTCCACCAGGAGCAGGAACTGGCTCGGCTTCTCAACGCAGCGCGACAGGCGGACGCCACGACATCCCGGCATCCCCGCGATGATCGGTCGCGCCTGCTCGAAGGCGGCGAGGAACTCCTCCTCCATGCCCGGACGGACGGGAAGCGGCGCGTGCTCGAGGATCATGGGGGCGTCTCCTAGGTGCTGGTCGCGGTACGAGCCAGCGGTCGGCCGACGTCATCGCCACCGCAGTACATCACGCGCCGCCCCGCGTCCGACCTCCGGCAACTGCCCGGAACTGCCGCAACCACCGGCCGCTACTGCGGCGGCTCGAGGTTGGCGAGGGTCTCCGGGCTCAACAGGGCGTCGACGACCGCGGGGTCGAGTCCGCCCGTCGCCAGCGCGAGGGTGCGCACGTCGCCCGCGCCGGCGAGAGCCGCCGCGGCGATCTCGGCCGACCGCGCATAGCCGAGCAGGGGCGTCAGGGCGGTGGCGAGGCCGGCGTTGGTCGCAGCGGCCGCGCTGAGCTTGGCGGCGTCGACCGTGAGACCGTCGACGCACAGCTCCCGCAGGGCGTCGAACGCGGCGGTCATCCACGCCGACCCCTGCAGCAGGCCGTGACAGATGACCGGCTCGAAGGCGTTGAGCTGCAGCTGCCCGCCCTCGGCCGCCAGCGTCACGGTCACGTCGTTGCCGATCACCCAGAAGGCGACCTGGTTGACCATCTCCGGGATGACCGGGTTGACCTTGCCGGGCATGATGCTCGAGCCGGCCTGGCGGGGCGGGAGCCGCAGCTCGCCGAGACCGGTCTGTGGACCCGACGACAGCAGCCGCAGGTCGTTGCAGATCTTCGACGCCTTGACCGAGATCCGCTTGAGGACGCCCGACACCTGGACGAACACGCCGGTGTCGCTGGTCGCCTCGATCAGGTCGCTCGCACCGACCAGCGGACGCCCCGTGATCTCGCACAGGTGCGCCACGGCGCGCCGCCGGAAGTCCGGGTGCGCGGTGATGCCGGTCCCGATCGCGGTGGCGCCGAGGTTGACCTCGCAGAGCAGGGCCTGGGAGTCCTCGATCCGGGCCAGCTCCTCGCGGAGCGTCACGGCGTACGCGCGCAGCTCCTGTCCGACCGTCATGGGTACGGCGTCCTGGAGCTGCGTCCGGCCGATCTTCGGCACCCCATGGAACTCGGCGGCCTTGGCCGCGAAGGCGTCGGCCAGCGCGCCGATCGCGACCGCGAGCTGGTCGAGCGACGCGAGCAGCGCGATCCGCACGGCGGTCGGGTAGACGTCGTTGGTCGACTGGCACCGGTTGACGTGGTCGAGCGGGTGGATCTCGTCGTACCGACCGCGCGGCAGGCCCAGGATCGCGAGGGCCCGGTTGGCGATGACCTCGTTGGCGTTCATGTTGGTGGACGTGCCGGCGCCGCCCTGGATGACGTCGACGACGAACTCGTCGTCGAGCTCACCGGTGCGGACCTCCTCCGCGGCCGCGCCGATCGCTTCGAATCGACGGTCGTCGAGCAGGCCCAGCTCGTGGTTGCTGCGGGCGGCGGCGAGCTTGACCGCACCGAGGGCCGCGACGAGGTGCCGGTGGCTGCCGACGGTCGTGCCGCTGATCGGGAAGTTGGTCAGTGCGCGGGCGGTGTGGATGCCCCAGTACGCCGTGGCCGGGACCTCCCCCGTTCCGAGCGAGTCCTTCTCGACACGAGTCTGTGCGGTGGGCGTGGTCATGGTGTCTCCGGTGCGAGGTCGAGGGCCGTCCAGGCGAGTGCGGTGGCCGCGTCGAGGAGGGCCCTCTCCGCGTCGCCGCCCACACAGTGCGCGGCGAACTCTGGTTGGTGGTTGAGCGCCGGCAGCGATCCGATGCCGACGTAGGGATGGATCGCGGGGACGAGCTGGGAGACGTTGCCCATGTCGGTGGACGCGCGGTTCATCCGTCGCGCCGGCGAGCTCTCGTCGAAGACCCGGCCCAGCTCCACGGCGTTGCGTCGGTAGGCCTCGAGGGCTGGCCCGAAGGTGCGGAACTCGGCGTACGGCTTGCTCTCCGGCGTCACCTCGAGCTGGCAGCCGGTGGCGAGCGCGCCGGCTTCGAAGCAGCGCCAGACCTTCTCCTCGGTCGCGGCGAGCTCGGCCAGGGACTCGGCGCGGACGTACCAGCGGCCCTCGGTACGGGCCGGGATCGCGTTGGGCGCCTCTCCCCCGTTGGTCATCACTCCGTGCACCCGCACCGAGGACGGCAGCTGCTGGCGGAGCAGCCCCACGGCGACCTGGGCGATTGTGAAGGCGTCCGCCGCGTTGATCCCCTGCTCGGGGTAGGCCGCCGCGTGGGAGGCCTTGCCGCGGAACTCGACGTGGGAGTGCGAGACCGCGAACGGCTCCGCCTCGGCGACGTCGACCGGTGCCGGGTGCGCCATCATCGCGAGGTCGACGCCGCTGAAGGCGCCGCGCTCGAGGAGCTCGATCTTGCCGCCGCCGCCCTCCTCGGCCGGCGTGCCGTAGACCTCGATGGTGAGACCGGCGGCGTCGGCCAGCGGCGCCAGTGCCCGCGCCGCGCCGACGGCGATGGCGGCGATCAGGTTGTGCCCGCAGGCGTGGCCGAGGCCCGGCAGTGCGTCGTACTCGGCGCACAGGGCGACCCGGAACGGCCCGCTGCCGTAGGTCGCGTGGAACGCGGTCTCGAGGCCGAGGTAGGCCGGGGTGACGTCGAAGCCGGCCTCGACCAGCGCCTCGGCGACCCATCGGGAGGAGTTGTGCTCCTCCCAGGCCGTCTCGGGATGGGCGTGCAGCTGCTCGGAGAGACCGATGAGCCGCTCGGCGTCGACGGCGATCTGTCGGGCGACGGTGGTCTTGCTCATGCCCTCACTCGTCCCCGGGCACGCCGTACGACGGCGCGGCGGTGGGATCGAGCGCGCGGGTGACGTAGTCGTCGCGCTGCGGCAGCCAGACGTCCAGCAGCTCGCGGAGCCGGCGCAGAGGGGCGTCGCTCCAGTCGACCCGCAGGTCGGTGACACGCCACGCGACGTCACGGACCACGGCGAGGCCGGCGGACCGGATCGGGCCGGCCTCGCCCCCGGCGGCCAGGCCGGCGTCGAGCGCCGCCAGCAGCCGCTCCTCGAGCTCACCTCCGGCGGATGTGAAGCCCTCGGCGACGGCGTCGACGACCGCCTTGTCGGCGAGGAGGTTCCCGGCGGCGACCAGGTTCGGGGCGACGACGTGGTGATGCACGCCGAGGGACCGTTCGCCGGAGAACGCCGCACCCCTGCCGTCGGGGCTGAGCACGGTCAGCTGACGATGCTCGATCAGGGCGCGTCCGTCGGTGACCTTCGCCAGCGCGGCCTCGGGACCGAGCCCGCTCTCGAGGGCGTCGAGGAGCTCGGCCCCGAGGCGCGGGTCGGTGATGTTCTGCGACGAGGCTCCGCCGACACCGGGGCGCAGGTGCGCGCAGCGCGCGGCCACGGCCGGGCTGGACGAGGTGACGGCGATGCCGACGGCGCCGTTGCCGTCGGTCGCCAGGATGGAGAAGGTCACCGGTCGTCCTCGGTATTGGTGGGGGCGCCCGTGGGGACGCCGGTCGGGATCACCGCGATGGCGTCGACCTCCACCAGCCACTCGGGCCGCGCGAGCGCGGAGACCACCAGCCCGGTCGAGATGGGATGCACGCCCTTGGTCCAGCGTCCGATGGTGCGGTAGACGGTCTCGCGGTAGCGCGGGTCGACGATGTAGATCGTGAGCTTGACCAGGTGCTCCATCTGCGCCCCGGCCTCCTCGAGGAGCATCCGGATGTTCGCCATGGCCTGCTCGGTCTGTGCCTCGACGTCACCGATGCCGACCGACTCGCTGGTGTCGAGGTCCTGCCCGATCTGGCCGCGCACGTAGACCGTGTTGCCGGCGACGACGGCCTGGCAGAGGTCGTTGTCGAGGTTCTGCTCGGGGTAGGTGTCGCGGGTGTTGAACGGGCGGATCCGGGTGTGACCGCCAGCCACGATGCTCACTGGTTCTCCTTGGTGGTGGTGGTGCCGGTGGACCCAGCGGTCCCGTCGGGGCCGGGATAGCTCAGGTAGGACCGTTGGGTCGCGATGTGACCGGCGATGTGCTTCGCGTCGTGCCACACGCCCCAGATGAAGCTGGAGCCCCGGCGCGAGAGCCACGGCAGGCCGAGGAAGTAGACGCCCGGTTCCGACGCGACGCCGCGTCGGTGTGCCGGGCGCCCGGCGTCGTCGAAGGCGTCGACCTGCAGCCAGCCGTAGTCGAGGGTGAATCCGGTCGCCCAGACGATCGAGGTCACGCCCGCCGCGTTGAGGTCGAGCTCGAGCAGCGGGTCGGTGGCCGCCGACGGCAGGGGACCGATGATCCGGGCCCCGGGGTCCTCGGGCAGGTCCGCGCCGTTGCGGTCCACCCAGGCGTCGGCGGCGTCGAGCAACCGCAAGTAGTTGTCGTCACCGGCAGCGATGTTCGCGGCGAGGTCGGGCTGGAAGCGCAGCACGCCGTCGACGTACGACGCGGTCATGCCGAGCAGTCGGACGCCGATCCCCTCGAGGTCGCGGAAGTCGACCGTGTGGCCGCCCCGCGCACCGCTGACCGCGATCGTCACGTGCTCGGCGCCGCTCGCCGGCGTCTCCACGTCCCAGAGCCCGAGGACGCCGAGCCACCAGCAAAAGTCCCGCCCGCGGTAGCTGCGCGGCGGCCGGTCGTGCGGTCCCACCGAGAGGTAGACCGTGCGCCCCGCTCGGCGCAGCTCGTCGGCGATCTGTACGCCGGACGAGCCCGCGCCGATGACGAGGACCGCGCCCTCCGGCAGCTGCTCCGGGTTGTGGTAGCCGGTGGAGTGCAGCTGCACCGGGCCGGCGTCGGCGGGGATGATCGGCGGAATCGCCGGTCGCTGGAACGGCCCCGTCGCGGCCACGACGAACCGTGCGTCGATGACGCCGTCGGAGGTCTCCACGCGGAAACCCGGCCGGCCCTCGTGCCGGGTCACCGCGGTGACGTCGACGCCGGTACGGACCGGCGCGGCGATCATCTTCGCGTAGGCCGCGAAGTAGTCGGCGACCTGGTCCTTCGACGCGAAGGCGTCGGGGTGGACGTCGTCGAACTCCATGCCGGGGAACCGGTCGTGCCAGGCCGGGCCGTTGGCGACGAGGGAGTCCCAGCGCCAGGTGCGCCAACGTTCGGCGATCCGGTCGCGCTCCAGCACGACGTGCGGGATCCCCTGGTCGGAGAGGTGCTCGCTCATCGCGATCCCGGCCTGGCCGGCTCCGACGACGAGGACCTCGACCTGCTCGACGCCGCTCATCGGACGACCTCGAGCGGCAGCGGGGCGAGCTCGGTGACCTCACGACGGAACGGAACCTCGTCGTTCGGGGGCAGCGTGGCGTCGAACTCCTCGGCGGCGCGGCGCCCGGACCAGACGGCGGCCGCGATCGTGCCGGGTGCCCAGGCGTCGCCGATGCCGCGCACCGACCCGAGCTCGCCGGCGTCGCGGCGGGCCACGAGGTCCAGGTAGAGCTCCTCGCGCGGGAGGCGAGCGGTCACCAGCACGACCGCGTCGCACTCCAGCTGCCGGGTCGCTCCCGCGTAGACGTTCTTGATCTCGACGCCACCGACGCCGACGCGGGTGACGGCGTGGTCGGTGACGCGGGTGATGCCGTTCTCGATGAGGCGGCGCTGGATCCGGTTGACCTCGAAGGTGTTGACGGTCCACGACGACACCTGCGCCGCGGGGGTGACGAGCGAGACGTCGTACCCGTTCCTGGCGAGCAGCTCGGCCAGCACGCCGCCCATGTAGTAGTGGTCGTCGTCGTAGAGGACGACCTTGCGACCCTCGGGCAGCCGGCCCGCCAGCAGGTCCTCCGGTCCCAGCACCTGGGCGCCGGCGTCGATCGGCAGCGGCGTGGTGTGGAAGCGGGCGACGCCGTCGGTGCGCCAGGTGGCGCCGGTGGCCACCAGGACGTGGTCGAAGCCGAACTCGACGACGTCCTCGGCGCTCACCGGGCTCTCCCGGTAGACCTCGACGTTCGGCAGCTCGGCCAGCGCGGCCTCGCGGTACTCCTGGACCCGGGCCCAGGCGGTCAGCCCCGGGAGCTGGGACTCCCGCCGCACGCGACCGCCGAGCTCACGGCCGGCCTCCATCACCGTGACGTCGTACCCGCGCACGCCCAGGGCCCGGGCGGCCTCGAGGCCCGAGGGACCGGCGCCGACGATCAGGACCCGGGAGTCGGTCTCCTTGGGGCGGATCCGCTCCGGGTGCCAGCCGCGACGCCACTCCTCGCCCATGCTCGGGTTCTGGGTGCAGCGGATCGGCGACATGGTGAGGTCACCGGACACGCAGATGTTGCAGCCGATGCACTCGCGGATGAGCTCCAGCCGGCCGTCGCGGATCTTGTTCGGCAGGAACGGGTCGGCGATCGAGGGCCGGGCGGCGCCGATCAGGTCCAGGATGCCGGCCTTGACCTGGCGCACCATCGCGTCGGGCGAGGTGAAGCGTCCGACGCCGACGACCGGCTTGGTCGTGAGCTTCTTCAGGCCCGCGACGAACTCCTCCTGGCGGCCCTCCGGGGCGAACCGGGAGGTGACCGAGTCACCCTCCCACGACCCCATCGCGAAGTCCCACAGGTCGGGCAGCTCGCCCAGCTCGCGCAGGACGCCCTCGATGTCGGCGCGGGTGATGCCGCCGTCGACCTCCTCCTCGACGGTGATCCGGCAGGCGACGGCGGCCCGACCGGCGCACTCCTCGACGGTGTCCTCCAGCAGCTCTCTGAGCAGCCGCATCCGGTTGAGCAGCGACCCGCCGTACTCGTCGGTGCGCTGGTTGTAGCGCGGCGACAGGAAGTGGTGCGGCGTGCCGTAGCCGTGGGCGCCGTACACGTAGACGATGTCGTAGCCCGCCTCGATGGAGCGGCGTACGGCGTTGCGGTGCCAGCGCCGCAGGTCGGCGATGTCCTGCAGCGACATCGCCCGCGCCTGGACCGGCGCGATCGTGTCCGGGGCGACCGGGAGGTGACCGGGACCCATCGGTGCCTCACGGCTGAGCTGGTTCGGCGCGTTCATGCCGTTGTGCGCCAGCTCGATGCCCGCCAGGCCACCGCCGTCGTGGATCGCGTCGGCGATGCGCTTCAACGCCGGGAGGTCCTGGTCGTCCCAGATCCTCAGCTCGATGAAGGGCGCGATGTCGGACGTCGGGTGGATCTCCACCTGCTCGGTGCACACCACCGACCAACCGCCCTCGGCCTTGATCTTGCGCATCGCGGCCTGGGCACTGGGGTCGCGGTAGCCCATGCCGTTGCAGTGCGGCACCTGGTAGAAGCGGTTCTTCGCGGTCACCGGCCCGATCTGCACAGGCTCGAACAGGACGTCGTACGGCGCAGCCACAGGGGTCTGCTGGGTCACGAGAGGACTCCTCGTCTGATGTGGGGCTCGTCTGATGTGGGGAAGGAAGGGCGACGGGTCAGGCGGTCGGGTCGCCGGCGGGCACCGAGTGCGGCACGGGCGCGCCGACCTCGTTGCGGACGCGGGCGCCGCGCGCATACCCGACCGCGCAGAGCGCGAGCAGGAAGCCCAGCGTCCCGAGGGTGAACACCTCGAAGGTCGTGTTGCTGACGCCCCAGATGTCCTCGAACGGGTACTCCTGGCCGAAGAGCCGCTCCAGCGTGCCCGGGAAGACGGCCACCCAGGATCCGAGGAGGACCCACGCGAACGCGAGCCATCCCAGGACGGCGAATCCCGTGTCGGAGACCGGCACCCGGAACGGGCGCGGCCGCTCGGGGTAGCGGCGACGCAGCCGGATCGCGGCCGGGATGATCAGGAGGTAGCTCAGCAGGAACGTCGAGATGGAGATGGTCAGGACGACCCCGAAGATCGAGGCGCCGGAACCGGTCACCTGCATCGCGACCAGCATGAAGGCGGTGGACACCACCCCCGAGAGCAGGTTCACGCGCACCGGCGTGCCGAGCCCGGGGTGGAAGCGGCCGAAGAAGCCGCCGAAGAACGACCCGTCCGCCGCGGTCATCGCCTGCATCCGGTCGGAGATGATCATCCAGGCCGCACCCTGGCTCATCAGCACGTAGACGAAGACCAGGGCCGTGATCGTGAGCATGGCGTCCGCCGCTCCGCCGTACACCGAGTAGACGGTGCCGACCGCGTCGAGCAGGCCGCCGATGCCGGTGATCTGGTCGCTGGGGACGACGAGCAGGATCGCGAAGATCGGGACCAGGTAGCACGCGGCCGCCGTGGCGCAGGAGCGGAAGATCGAGACGGGGACGTCACGCGCCGGGTTCTCCATCTCGCCGGCGGCGCTGTTGGAGGACTCGAACCCGAGGTAGGCGAAGAGCAGGATCGGGACCGATCCGAAGAGGCCGAGCAGGCTCGGGCTGAAGTCGCCACCGCTGATGCCCACGACACCGTTCTGCGCGGCGTAGAGCACCGTGGTGAAGACGAAGAAGGCGAGCAGCCCCACCTTGAGCAGCGCGCCGCTGGTCGGCATCCACTTGCCCTTGCGCAGGCTGACGATGGCCGCGAGGACGGTGATCCAGATGAAGACGATCTTGAAGAGGTAGTCGCCGAACGAGCCATGCTCGAGCGGGCTGATATGGACGCTGACGGTCTCGGCGGCCAGGAACGCCATCGAGCCGCCGACCCACACCGGCTGCGTGATCCAGGTCAGCATCGCCGCCACGGCCGCGGCCGGACGACCGAAGGCGTCGCGGACCCAGGTGTAGGCACCGCCCTCCTCGCTGAAGGCTGCTCCGGTCTCGGCGAAGATGAGGCCGTAGGGCACGAGGAAGAACACCGCGAGCACGAGTGCCCAGGTGAAGGCCTCGGCGCCGAAGAGCGAGACCTGCCCGAGGGTCTCCAGGCCGACGACGGCGGCGATCATGAGGAAGACGATGTCGAAGCGCCGCAGCGACTTGTGGAGCAGCGCCTGCTGCTCGGCGGCCAGTGCGGTGGGTTGGTTGGACTGCGTCATGTGATGACTCCCTTGGGCGGGTTGGTGAGCTCGTCGGCTCAGTGGTTGATCCACACGGTCTTGAGACCGACGTACTTGTCGAGGGCGTGCAGCGAGAGGTCGCGGCCGAAACCGGATCCCTTGAAGCCGCCGAACGGCGTCCAGACGCTGAAGGCGTCCACGCCGTTGACGGTCACGGTGCCGGCGTGGATGCGCTCCGCGAGCCGGTGGGCCCGGCTCAGGTTGCTGGTGGCGACCGAGGCGGCCAGCCCGTACGCCGTGTCGTTGGCGAGTGCGACCGCCTCCTCCTCGGTGTCGAACGGCGTGACGGCGAGCACCGGACCGAAGACCTCCTCGCGAGCCAGGGCCGACGCGGGGTCAACGTGGTCGAACACCGTCGGCTGCACGTAGCAGTCGCTGCCGTCGCGCCGGAGCCGCTCGCCGCCGGTGACCAGTCGCGCACCGGCGGCGCGGGCGCCGCCGACGTACTGCATGATCCGGTCGGTCTGCTCCGGCGAGACGATCGCGCCCATGCCCGAGGCCGGGTCGAGCGGGTCGCCGGGGGCGTACGACGCCGCCTCCGCCGCGACCAGGGAGACGAACTCCTCGTGGACCTCCCGCTGGACGAGGACGCGCGAGTGCGCCGAGCACACCGCGCCCTGGTTGAACCAGATGCCGAAGGCCGTCTGCTTCGCCGTGGTCGCGAGGTCCTCGGCGTCGGCGAACACCAGATGGGGGCTCTTGCCCCCGCACTCGAGCCACACCTGCTTGAGGTTGGACCGGCCGGCGTACTGGAGGAAGTAGGCGCCGACCTCGGTCGATCCGGTGAACGCGAGGACGTCCACGTCCGGGTGCAGCCCGAGCGCCTGTCCGGTCGTCTCGCCCAGCCCCGGGACCACGTTGAGAACCCCCTCGGGGATCCCCGCCTCGACCGCGAGCTCGGCGATCCGCAGCGCCGACGAGGGCGACTGCTCGGCCGGCTTCAGGACCACGCTGTTGCCAGCCGCCATCGCCGGCGCGACCTTCCACGCGAGCATGTCGACCGGGTAGTTCCACGGCACGACGGCCCCGACCACCCCGAGCGGCACGCGCCGGATCAGCCCGAGCGTGCCCGGAGGCGTCGGCGCCACCTCGTCGTTGATCTTGTCGATCGCCTCGGCGTAGTAGCGGAACAGGTTGACCGAGAACGGCAGGTCGAGGTCGTGGGCGTCGACCACCCGCTTGCCCATGTCCAGCGAGTCGAGCACGGCGAGCTCGGCGGCGTGCTGCTCGATCAGCGAAGCGAAGCGCAGCATCCGCTCGCGACGGAAGGAGACACCCGCCCGGCTCCACACGCCCGAGTCGAACGTCGTCCGAGCGGAGCGCACGGCGACGTCGACGCCCTCGGCGCCGGCGTCGGCCACCTCGGCGAGCAGAGCGCCCGTGGCCGGGTTGCGGTTCTCGAACGTCGTCGCGCCGGCGTCGACGAAGCGGCCTGCGATGAACGGGCGGGCCGGGACGACCACCTTGCTGGCCTCGGCGAGCCAGTCCTCATGAGTGCGCACGAAGCGATCCTTTCTTTGCGCTGCACCGCAAATATGAGGCAGGTCACTTCTCGGTGTCAACAGTCGATCTGGACGGAGGTCGGCCGGATACGGTGGAGGCATGGCGCGACGCAAGGACCAGACCGCGAGGCGGGAGCACCTCGTCACGGCGACCCTGGCGGTCATCGCCCGACACGGTCTGAGCGGGGCGACCATGAAGAACATCGCCGAGGAGGCCGGCATCTCACCCCGCCTGGTCGCCTACTACTACCCGGACCTGAACGGCCTGATCGAGGCGGCCCACCAGGCCGCGACCGACCGCTACTACTGGTCCCGGCAGCGCGACATCGAGGGCGACCTCACCCCGACCGAGAAGCTCGCGCGGCTGATGTACTCCGGGCTCCCTCGAGGCGAGGACCTTCTGCTCAGCCAGGTGCTCGACGAGATCTCCGTCAGCGCTAGCCGCAGCCCCATGCACGCCACGTTGATGACGCTGCTGTTCGACCGTGAGGTCTCGCTCTACGCGGCCGTGCTCGAGGTCGGGCAGGCCGTCGGTGCCTTCACCCTCACGGACCCGGCGCACCTGATCGCCCGCAACTTCGTGGCGCTCGAGGACGCGCTGGGCCTCCACCTGCTCGCCCACAACTCCTCGCTCACCCTCGAGATGGCCGAGCAGCAGCTGGCGAGCTACGCGTACGCCGCGACCGGTGTTCGGCTGACGCCGACCGCGGCCCCGGTATCCGGCACCCGGTCGACCGGCAGCCCGCGCCCGGCGTAAGCACCGCTCCAGCCGGCAGGATTCTTTGCGCTCGTTCGCAAGTGCGGGGGCCCGAGGGGCAACCGGACCGTGTGACTACTGCCGGGACCACGCTCGCGTCTGGGTCAGACGGAACAGGTAGGCGAGAGCGGGCAGCACGAGGACCGCGGCCAGGGCGACGGCCACGAGGAGCGCGCGGATCGTCGCGGGGGCACCTGCTGCGTCGCTGATGGTGACCTCGTCCACGAGCAGCCACGGGTACTGAGCCACGCCCCAGCCCGACGTGACGGCTCCGACGGCGGCGACGGCGGCGAACCGGGCCGCTGCGTAGCGGCGACGAAGGAGCAGCCCGAGCGTCGCGAGGCCGGCGAGGGCGGAGGCGATGATCAACGGTGCGGCGCGGCCGGTGAGGCCGGTACTCAGGGTCGGCGCATCGCGGGTGAGCGGCACCAGTGCAGCGAAGACGACCGCACCGGTCGTCGCGCCGACGACCACGGACCGAACCCGCAGCTGGTCGGCGAGCCGTTCGCGTCCGGCCCGGTGGGCGTCGGCGGTCAGGAAGGTCCCGGCGAGGGTGGCACAGGTGCCGACCGCGATCACGCCGCCGAACAGCCCGGTGGGGTTCAGCCACGACGACCACAGACCGCCGTACCCATCGGCCGGGACCCGTCCGGATGCGATCCCACCGGCGACCGTGCCGAGGAAGAACGGCGTCAGGATGGAGGAGGTGGCGAAGAAGATGCCGAACAGCCGCGCCTGGCCGAGGGTGGCGGAGTACTTCCGGAACGCGAAGCTCGCGCCCCGCAGGACGATGCCGAGGAGCGCGAGCAGCAGCGGCACGAAGAGGGTCGTCATCGCCGCCGCGAACGTCTCGGGGAACGCCGTCCACCAGGTCACGAGGACGAAGATGAGCCAGACGTGGTTGGCCTCCCACACCGGCCCGATGCTGTGGTCGACCAACGTCCGGACCTCCGCACCGCGAAGGTCGCCGCCGGCGGTCAGGTCGAAGAAGCCCGACCCGAAGTCGGCACCCCCCAGGACGGCATAGGCCAGCACGCCGACGAACAGGGCCGCGGCCACGGCCACCTCGGCGCTCACTGGGCGCCTCCCTGGCCAGCTCCCTGGGCACTCTCCCGGTCGTCGTCGTCGGGGCTGTACGGGCTGGGGAGGCCTGCCTCTCCAGCACGCCAACGGCGCGCCATCGACCGCAGCACCGTGGTCGCGGCGACGGTCAGGGCGGCGTACAGCACGACGGACCCGCCGAGCAGCCACCACAGCCCGCCGCGTTCGGTGGCGGCCTCCGCGGTTCGCATCACGTCATAGACCACCCACGGCTGCCGTCCGACCTCGGTGGCCACCCAGCCGGCCTCCAGCGCCAGCACCGCCAGCGGACCGGCCAGGACGCAGAGCCTGAGGAACCAGAGCCATCGCAGCGGGTCGTGACCGCGCCACCTGGCCAGCCAGAACACCAGCACCGCCACCATCAGCAGGGTGCCGATGCCGACCATGGTCTGGAACGCCCAGTGGGTGATGTTGATCGGCGGATGGTTCTCCGGCGGGATCGTGTCGAGTCCGCGGACCGGCTCGGTGAAGGAGTTCTGGGCCAGCAGGGACCCCAGGTACGGGATGTCGATGGTGCCGTGCACCTCACCGTCGACGTAGAGCCCGCCGATGCGCAGCGGCGAGGGGCTCTCGGTGGTCTCGGCGAGCTCGAAGGCCGCCAGCTTCGCCGGCTGCCGGTCGCCGAGGTTCCCGCCGAGGAGGTGGCCCACGACCGGCTGGACCAGCGCGGCGACCGACGCGAACACGAACGGCACCATGAACCCCAGTCGGTGATGCGCGTCGCGTCGGCCACGCAGCATCCCGACGGCGTACACCCCGGCGACGGAGAACCCGACCACCATGTACGCCGCGATCCACATGTGGCCGAACTGGAGCCCCACCAGGTCGTTGAACATGGCCCGCCACGGGTCGACGTCCACGACCTCGCCGTCGACGATGCGGAAGCCGGCCGGTGCGTTCATCCAGGCGTTCACCGCGATCACGCAGAACGTGCCGACGACGCCCGCGAGCGTCATCGGCACCAACATCAGGGCGTGCCGCAGTGGCGGCATCCGACCCCAGCCGTAGAGGTAGATGCCCAGGAAGATGGCCTCGATGAAGAACGAGAGACCCTCGAAGGCGAACGGCAGGCCCAGCACGTCGCCGAACCGCCCCATCAGGCCGGGCCACAGCAGACCCATCTCGAAGCTCAGCACCGTGCCGGAGACCGCTCCGATGGCGAACAAGACCGCGGACACCTTCGCCCACCGTTGAGCCAGGCCGAGCGCCACCGCGTCACCGCGGCGGATCCCCCGCAGGTGCACGACCAGGATCATCGCCGGGAACGCCACCCCGAAGCACGCCAGGATGATGTGCCAGCCCAGCGAGAGGGCCATCTGCTGCCGAGCCGGCAACAAGCCCTCCGGCTCGGCCACCACACTGCCGAGCTCGAGCAGGACGTCGACGGTCACGGCGCCGCGCTCATGGTCGACGAGCTCATTCGCACCTCCGGGGTGACGGCCACCGGCGGCACACCTCGCCGCGCCGATCAGTCGGTCGCCCTCCCCAGGCCGTTGCCCGGCGACGGGCCGCTCGAAACGCCAGAGGCGTGATCGAGCGCATGCACCGAGAGCCTCGCGGAGGCCGAGATGGACAAAGCCCCGGATCGAAGGATCCGGGGCTAGTCACTCACGTGCGCGAGGGGGGAGTTGAACCGTAGGACCACCAGGCCTCATCACACGGGGACCGCCGTCCTGAGCGTGAAACCAGGCTCCCGTTTCCTCCGGTTGGCTCCCGTTTTCCCGGGTCCGTGCACCCCAGGGGTGCACCAGCCGTATCCAGTTGAGCCGGCTTCGCGCCGGCGCACCAACCGTAGACGATGCGACCGAGTTCGCCCCGCGAGGGTGCCCTGCTGCAGCCGCTCATAGACGCTGACGGAGTGCCCGATCACGCCGATGCGCGTGTTTCAGGCCAAGTGCTCCGGCACGGCGGCCCCTCTTCGCGGAGCCAGACACGCAACGGCGCGTGCCGAGGGCCATCGACGAGCGCGACTCCGCATCCAAGTCGAGTGGGTCGAGCTCGGGCAGCGAGTCCGTGGAGCTGCGTGAGGCGCAAGCGGATCAGGCTGCTGGAGCAGGAGAACGAGGTCCTGCGCCGCGCAGCTGCCTATCTGTCGCAGGCGCATCTGCCGGGAAGAGATGTACCCGCTCGTCCGCGAGCTGGCCGGCGACGGGATCCCCGCCACGGTGACGTGCCGGGTGCTCAAGATCGCGCGCCAGCCTTACTACCTCTGGCTCGCGATCCTGGTCACCGGCGCCGAGCTGGTCGTGCCTACCGGGCGAACGCGTTGTTCGACGACCGCGAGGACCCGGAGTTCGGGTACCGGTTCCTGGTCGATGAGGCCCGCGACGCCGGTGAGTCGATGGCCGAGCGAACTGCGTGGAAGATCTGCTCCGAACTGGGGCTGGTGGAGTGCGTTGGGAAGAAGCGCGGTCGCAAGGGCAAGAAGGCCGGTCCACCGGTCCACGACGCGCTGGTGATGCGCGACTTCACCGCCGAGGCTCCCAACCGGCTTTGGCTGGCTGACATCACCGAGCACTGGATCCGCGAGGGCAAGCTGTATCTCTGCGCCGATCAAGGACGTGTACTCCAACCGGATTGTCGGCTACGCCGTCGACTCCCCGGGTGAAGTCGCGGATCGCGGTCACGGCACTCGACAACGCCGTGGCCCGCCGCCGTGCTGTGTGGATGTGGCTGGCTGCCTGCTGCACACCGACCGCGGCTCGCAGTTTCGGTCCAGGAAGCTGGTCCACCAGCTCGTTCCGGCGGTTGGGTGGGGTGCCGACCTACGTGCTGACCGACAACGAGAAGACCGTCACGACAGAGCACATCGCCGGCATCCCTGTTAGGAACCCACAGTTGGTGGCGTTCGCCGAGCACTACTCGGTCACCGTCCACACCTGCGTGCCGGCTGACCCTGCATCGAAGGGTGGGACCGAGTCGTCGGTGAAGATCAGCAAGGCCGACCTGGTCCCCATGGACACCAATCTGCGCGAGGCCTACGGCTCGTTCGCCGAGCTCGAGGCAGCTTGTGAGGCGTTCTGCGAGAAGGTCAACACCCGACCCCACCGGATCACGAGACGGCCGCCGATCGCGATGCTCGCCGAGGAACGGGCCCGCCTGCACCCGGTCGCGATGACGCCGCACACGGTCGCGTTCGGCACCACCCGGCAGGTGCCGGCGAACACGCCGATGGTGAGCTTCGAGTCCGGCCAGTACTCCGTCCCACACCAGCTGCTCGGCGCCACGGTGTGGGTGCGGACCCACGGTGTCGGCGCCGAGGAGCAGGTGATCCTCCGCCACCTCGGCGAGGACGGGCCACTTGAGGTCGCCCGACACGCACGCGCAACACCCGGCATGCCGAGGATCGATGACGGCCACTTCCCGCCCCAGCCCGATGGACCGTTGGACCGTCGACCACGCGCGAGGAACGCCGCGGAGTCGGAGTTCCTCGACCTGGGCGAAGGCGCCCGGCTGTGGCTGGTCGAGGCCGCCGCGGCAGGCACCCCGCGGATGCGGGTCAAGATGGCCGAAGCGCTCGCCCTGGCCAAGCTGTTCGACCCCGTCGAGGTCGACTGGGCACTCGGCCACGCCGCGGTACACGGCCGGTTCGCCGAGGCCGACCTGTCCTCGATCCTGGACTACCACGCCCGAGCACCGCAGACGGGCGAGCACCGGGCCAGCGAGGAATCCTCGCTGACCCCAGGGCACCAGCGCCTGGGCACGACTCGGCCAGCAGGCCGCTACGGACACCACGACCATCTGGTCGCGTGTGCCGAAGTGGTGCAGCTGGGCGCCTCGCGACAGACCGGCTCGTTCGGCGACGGCCGGCCGCGTGGTTCCCGCGTACCCCAGTTCGGCCAGTCCGGCCAGGCTGGCCACAGTGGTGTCCAGTGGCAGTGTTGCGGGTCGTCGCCGCGCGAGCACGTCGCCCTGCACGGGAGCGGTCATTTGTGACACCATACATACATGCATGTATCGGAATACGCGGGCGATCACACCGATGGTGACTGAGTCGGCTGGGGCCGGCGCGGAGCGCCCCGCGTCCACTGCATCCGAGGCCGACGGGTCCGAGGGGTCGGCTGATCTCGTGCTCCCGAAGACTTGCCCCGAGTGTGAGACCCCGTTTCCTGCGCCGCGGGTGCAGACGCTGCAGGAGATGGGCCAAGCGCCCGTCCGGCGGTTCCGATTCGAGTGCGGTGCGTGCGGGCATGCGATTTCTCACCCGCTGGCGTGACTGCTCGGGGGCCCGCCCTTACCCCGGTGGGCTTGCTTCTCAAGCCCACCGGTCCGAGGCGTGGTCATGCGGTGAGCACGACCCTTGAGCATGGCCTTGAGCTTCTTCAGACCTGCCCTGTTGCTCCGGTTGTCCCGGGACTGGTCTTCTGAACAGCGTCGGCGAGCCTTCAGTTCGAGTCGTTGCCCGACGCGGATCGCGGGTTCGTCGTAGGCGCTGGCGAGTCCGGCGCACACGGCCAGCGCGGCCCAGTCGTGGTGCGCGGTGGCGCGGACAGCCCGTGCGACTGCTGGCGAGGGCGGGTTCGCGCGAAGTTGATCGATGAGGAGGAGTACGCCGCGGTAGTTGTTGGCGGCGTCGCACCAGGCGTCGATAACGCTGCGCGTGCGGTCATCCGGCTCGTCGGCGACCCTGTGTTCGAGTCGTGCGGTGAGTAGGGTGTGCCAGCGAAGCAGCACGGCACCGAGGAGGTCTTCCTCGTCGGTGAAGAAGGTTGCGATGTCGGCGAGGTCGGTAGGGAGCTGTCCGTCTTGGCGGGCGAGGATTTCTTTGGTCACCGCGTGCAGGACGGTGGCGCGGGTAGGCCTTGGCTTGTCTTGCATCCTTGATCGGCCCCTTCAGGCGGTCGCTGCGCGCAGGGGTAGCGAGGTGTAGCCGCGGATCGGGCCGGAGCGAAGTCGCACCGCAGAGTGCAGGTCGACCTCCCAGTCGCGGTGGCGCGCCAGGAGCGCTCGTAGGGCGATGCGTGCTTCGAGCCGGGCCAGGGATGCGCCGAGACAGAAGTGGATGCCGCGCCCGAAGGCGACCTGTCGCTCGGGGGCGCGGTGGATGTCGAAGCGGTCCGCGTCGGTGAAGGCGTGGTCGTCGCGGTTGGCCGAGCCGAACAGCAGCAGCACGGTGTCGCCGCCTCTAATGAGTTGCCCGTGCAGGTCCACCGGTCGGGTGAGGGTGCGCGCCAACCCTTGGACTGGTGAGTCGTAGCGGAGAAGCTCCTCGACAGCGGCGGAGACGAGCTCTGGTTTCTCTGCCAGCTCCCCTCGGCTCTCGGGGTGCCCTGCGAGTATGACGGCGCTGTTGGAGAGCAGGTTGGTGGTGGTTTCGTGGCCGGCGATGAGCAGCAGCAGGCAGAACCCGAGGAGTTCATCGTGGCTGAGGTGTTCACCGTCGACTTCGGCGTGGACGAGAGCGGTCATGAGGTCGTCTCGGGGGTGCGTGCGTCGCTCGGCAAGGAACGCCGTGAAGTAGTCGTAGAGCGCTGCGGCGGCGTCCAGTCCGGGGCCGAACTCTCCTCGGATGGGGTTGGACTGGATGAGGGTGGTGGACCAGGTCCGGAATCGGTCACGGTCTTCTCGTGGGACGCCGAGCATGTCGGCGATGACGATAGCCGGGAGCGGTCCGGCGAACCCGGAGACGAAGTCCCATGTGTCACCTGTGGGAGCTTGGTCGAGGAGGTCGTCGACGAGGGTCTGGATGTGCGCCTCGAGCCCGGCGATGCGGCGCGGGGTGAAGGCCTTGCTGACGAGGTGACGCAGCTGGGTGTGGCGGGGTGGGTCGCTCATGATGAGCATGGGCAGGAACAGCTCGGTCATGTCCAGCCCGGGCGGGGTGGGGAAGATGCCGGACGCCGAGGAGTAGGTCGTCGGGTCGGTTAGGGCGGCGGAGACGTCGTCGTAGCGGCTGAGCACCCAACAGCTCGCTTGCGAGGACCAGTACACAGGAGCGTGGTGTCGCAGCTCGCGGTAGACGGGGTACGGGTCCGTCATGACCTCCGCATCGAACGGGCTGTAGGCCAGCTGCCTGTTGCTCATGGGATCTCCCTCGAGTGTCGGTTCACGCGCGTGCCTGAGATGTGGCGGCTTGCCGCGCTGTGGATGCTGCGCGTGTCCGCCTCCGGTGTGGCCACTAGCTGCGGTCCTCGAACAGCGCTGCGCAGGCGGGGACCACCAGGGTGCGGACCACGAACGTGTCGAGCAGGTGCCCGGCGGCGACGGCGAACCCGGTCTGGGCGAGCGCCTCGACGGGGGAGAACAGCAGGGCCACGAAGGTGGAGGCGAAAATGAGACCGGCGGCGGTGATGACGGGTCCGGTGGCGGTGACCGCGCGAGTGACCTCGCCGCGGTCCAGAGCCAGACCGCTCCAGGACCGTCACTCCCGCGACCAGGATCCGGGCCGGTTGCCGCCCCACCAGGCGGCCGGTGCGGGCCCACCGCGAATCCGGTCGCGGGGCCGGAGCGGGACCGATGCGCGGGCCGAACCAGCGCATCAGGGCGGGGGTGAACGTGAGGCTGACCGCGACCGTGACTGCCACGCAGATCGCCATCGGGGGGGCGGTGGTGGCGAAGATGGCGAGGTCGGTGAAGCCCAGGCAGACGACGCCCAGGATGACGGTGGCTGCCGACACCAACAGGGCTGGTCCGACCCGGGAGACCGACTCGGCGACCGCGTCGACGGGTTCGAGACCGTTGCCGTACCCCTCACGGAACCGGGAGATGAGGAAGACGCAGTAGTCGGTCCCGGCGCCCAGGGTGATGGCCACGACGAACGCGTCGGTGTACGTGGACAGAGCCAGCCCGTGCTCACCTGCCCAGGCAAGTGCGCCGCGGGTGCACAACAGGGCGATGCCGATGGTCACCAGCGACACCAGGACGGTCGCGACCCGGCGGTAGACCAGCCAGAGGATCCCGATCAGCAGGAACTGGGACAAGGCGGCGATCTTCAAGGAGGCGGCGTTCACCGCCGTTGTCAGGTCCGAGATCATCGCCGGGTCCCCGGTCACGTGAACCTCGGTGCCAGGCGGGGCATCCACCTCCGCCACGACCGAGCGCACCCACTTGACGTCCTCGTCCGAGGCCGGCGACCCAACCGCGGACCGCAGCCCGACGACCAGGTAGGTCGCCTCGCCGTCCTTGCTGGTCATCGAACGTCGGACCTCGGGCTTGCCCAGGTAGGCCTGGACATCCGAGACCCGCTCCCGACCTTCCTCGAGGGTGTGAGCGAGGTCGGCGTAGACTCGCCGATCCCCCACACCCAGGCCGTCGTCGTCGGTCATCACGACGAGCAGGTATGACTGTGTCTTACCCGACCCGAGGGCGGTGTCCATCACCCGAAGCCCGTGCAAGGTCGGGACGTCTTCGGGCAGGAAGGCCGTGCTGCTGCGCTCGACCACGGTGCCCAAGGGGTCACCAGGAGCGACAACCCCGCCGCAGCCAGCACCCACGCGATCACCACCGCGGCCGGGAGCCGATGTCCCAAGGCCAGGCCCGACCTCAGCGACCTCGCGGCCGCGGTCCTAGATCGACCCATCCCCGCCGTCCATCCGCTGGAGTGCTAGTTTGTACTCGCAGTACAACATAGGATGACAATTATGTCGAGACCGTCGCCGTCGCACGACAGCGACGCGAGCAGAGGAGGCCCGCGGTGAGGAAGCTCCCGGCGAAACTCGCGAGTCGTCTCTACAGCGCGGCGGAGCTGATCGCCGAGCGCGGCCTCGACGGCACCAAGATCGACGACATCGCCGACGCCACGGGGATCCCCAAAGCCACCCTCTACTACCATTTGGAGGGCAAGAACGGTGTCTTGGAGTTCCTCCTGACGGACTTGCTAGAGATGATCTCGGGCGCGGTCGGGCTGGCCATGTCGAGCACTGAGGACGCACAGACCCGCCTGGAAGCCGCCGTCGCAGCGCAGTTGGGCGTCATGCTCGAGCACCCCTTCCTCTGCCGCGCCCTCGTGGGCGATCTTGGACGCGCAACACGGCTCCCGGAACTCGCGGCGGCGCTGCGCTCCGCGTTCTTCGAACCGATCGAGCAGCTCTTGAACGACGGTGTCGCCGACGGCTCGCTCAGACAGATCGAGGACCCGAACGCAGTGGCGACCAGCATCTTCGGTGCCATCACGATCGCCGGCCTTAGCGCCGCTGTCGATGGTCCACTGGCCGAGGCGTCCATGGAGGCGACGCGGCTCTCAGCAGCGGTTTGTGACCTGATCCTCGGCGGCATCGCCTCAGCCCGCGATGCCGGGGCCACAAACCGGGCCTGAGCCGATTGGCGCAACCCGGACGGTTGACGGCGACGACCCGCTGGGCTGTTCGGGTGTCCGCCAGGACAAAACAGCGCCAGTTGCGCCTCGGTCGTCATCGAAGGGGTGGCCACCGAGTCACCTCTTCAGGGACCCCCTCACCGCCTGAAGAGTCCGAGCCTGAACCGGGGGCGAGCCTCTTGTCAGCGCCACCGTGAATGCTTTCCGGCGCTTCGCCGGACGCAGCCCGCGCCTGAGCGGTGACCCGGAAGTTCGGGGGAAGTGATCGCTGGGGATAGGGAGCCGCTTATAGGTCACGGAGAGCCAGTGGAAGGCGACCGAGGGAGCCGCCGCCGAGGCCACACCGGCAACGAACACCAGCCCTTGCCCAACAGCCGCTGTCAGGATGGGCAAAGCCCGGATCCGAAAACCCTGTCGACGACGCTTGAAACGAGGCCACCCACGCAAGTTGGACCAGAGCGAAGACCGGGGGTCAGTCCCTCACTCGCGCGACAGGGAGTTGAACGTAGGACCATCACACCCGATCATGCAGAAACCACCGCCCTGAGCGTGAAACTGGGTCCCGTTGCCTCCGGTTGCCTCTCGTTTCCTCGGCTCCTACACCCAGGGGTGTCGGCGGCCACGAGAGACTGCCCGGAGACGGCCACGAAGCTGCCCGCTGAGGGTCATGGGATCTGCCCGACACGACGTCGTCTGCCTCGCTGCGCTGCGCGGTTGAGGCCCCTGCCTCGGGTGCGATGAGCGGTGCTGAAGCGCCCTGTCGCTCCCGAGGGAGGGATGAGTTGAAGTCTGCCGAGGAGATCATGGAAATCTTGGATGCCTGCGACCTGACCGGGTCGTTGCGCGATGCCGGGGAGCTGGCCGGCTGCTCCCATCACACGGTGAAGCACTACGTCGAGCGCCGTGCCGTCGGCGGCGAGCTGGATCGGGCCGCGGCGCGGCCGCAGCTGATTGATGAGTACTTGCCGAAGGTCGAGGAGTGGGTCGAACGCAGCCACGGGAAGGTCCGCGCCGACATCGCGCACGAGAAGCTCGTCGCGCTGGGCTACACCGGCTCGGAGCGCACCACCCGCCGCGCGGTCGCACAGGTCAAGGCTGCCTACCGGGCGGGCCGGGTCTGGGTGCACCGCCCGTGGGTGACCGAGCGGGGATGTGGCTGCAGTACGACTACGGCGACGGCCCCGTGGTCGACGGCGTCAAGACCGTCCTGTTCGTGGCGTGGCTGGCCTGGTCGCGGTTCCGGGTCGTGATCCAGCTGCGCGACAAGACCATGCCCAGTGTCTCCGCCGCGCTCGACCAGGCGTTCCGGCGGCTGGGCGGGGTGCCGACCTACGTGCTGACCGACAACGAGAAGACCGTGACGGTCGAGCACATCGCCGGGATTCCCGTCAGGAATCCTCAGCTGGTGGCGTTCGCGCACCACTACTCGGTGACCGTGCACACCTGCGTGCCGGCGGATCCGGCGTCGAAGGGCGGAACCGAGTCGTCGGTGAAGATCAGCAAGGCCGACCTCGTGCCGAAGGACACCAACCTGCGTGGCCAGTACGCCACCTTCGCTGAGCTCGAGGCGGTCTGCCTGGAGTTCTGCGAGAAGGTCAACACCCGACCCCACCGGGTGACGAAGCGGCCACCGGTCGAGATGCTCACCGAGGAGCGGGCCCGGCTGCACCCGGTCGCTGCGACGCCGCACACGGTCGCGTTCGGCACCACCCGGGTGGTGCCGCCGAACACGCCGATGGTGACGTTCGAGTCCGGCCAGTACTCGGTCCCGCACCAACTGCTCGGCGCGACGGTGTGGGTCCGCACCTACGGCGTCGGCGCCGATGAGCAGGTCGTCATCGTCCATGTCGGCGAGGACGGGCCGGTCGAGGTCGCCCGCCACCAGCGGGCCAGGCCCGGCACGCCGAAGATCGACGACGCGCATTTCCCGACCCAGCCCGAAGGACCGCTGGACCGCCGCCCCCGCGCGAGGAACGCCGTGGAAGCGGAGTCCCTCGACCTGGGCGAGGGCGCGAGGTTGTGGCTGGTCGAGGCCGCAGCCGCGGGCACGCCGCGGATGCGGGTGAAGATGACCGAAGCGCTCGCGCTGGCCAAGCTGTTCGACCCCGTCGAGGTCGACTGGGCACTGGGCCACGCCGCGGTCCACGGCCGGTTCGCCGAGGCGGACCTGTCCTCGATCCTGGACCACCACGCACGAGCACCGAAGGCAGGTGAGCATCGGGCCAGTGAGGAGTCCTCGCTGACCCAGGGCACCAGCGCGTGGGCACGACTCGGACAGCCGGTGCAGGCATCGGGCAGCGACGAGCAGGTGATCGCGTGAAGACCACCACCACGACCACGAGCCCGGTCAGCACTGCGCCGCCGCTGCCCGCCGATCTGGAGGACCTGCTGCGCAAGCTGCGGCTGCCGCACATCCGTCGCCACGCCCCCGAGGTCGTCGCAACCGCGAAGGCCCCGCGCTGGGAGCCCGCGGAGGTGTTGAAGGCGCTGTTCGCCGAGGGGGTCGCCGGCCGGGAACGCTCCGCACTGGCCACCAGACGAGCCGCGGCCGGGTTCCCGACCGGGAAGACCTTCGACGCCTGGCCGCCCGAGATCTCCTCGATCCCAGCCCCGACCCAGCAGGCGCTACGCACACTGGAATGGGTCCACCGCCGCGAGAATCTCGTCGTGTGCGGCCCGTCCGGGACGGGCAAGACGTTTCGCCTAGAAGCCCTCGGTCAGCAGGCCGTCGAGGCCGGGTTGAAGGTCGCCTGGTTCACCCTGGAAGACCTCGGCGTGCTGCTGCGCCGCCACCGTGCGGACGACACCGTCACCAAGGCCATCGCCCGAGTGCTGCGCGCCGACCTGGTCATCGTCGATGACATCGGCCTGCTGCCCGTCGCTGTCGACGCCGCCGAGGGGCTCTATCGGCTCGTCGACGCGGCCTATGAGAAGCGCTCGGTCGCGATCAGCTCGAACCTGCACCCGGCCGGATTCGACGAGCTGATGCCCAAGACCCTGGCCACCGCCACCGTTGACCGGCTGCTGCACCACGCCCACGACTGCCAAACCTCAGGTGAGTCAGTGCGACTCACCCAGGCACTGGCCGGCCAGAGGGTGAGCCCCTTGAGCTGACCACTCGGGTCGGTGGTGGCCGCAACCCCCGTGGGCAGATCCCATGGCCACCACCGGGCAACCCTCGTGACCGTCAGCGGGCAGGCTTCATGACCGCCACTGGGCAGTTCCTACTGGCCCTTGACACAGGGGTGCACCAGCCGTATTCAGTTCACCGGAGCCTGCGTCTTGAGCCCGAACCTCTGGACGACGAGACCTCAGATCTCGGGGAAGTCGAAAGGCGAGATGACTCAGAGAGGCGTTCGTCAGCACGGCGGCGGCACGGCAGCGCATTGTGGCACAACCAACAATGACCGTCGACGGACCTGGGAATGCCTGGACTTCCCCAAGCACAGAGCCTCGGCGGTCTTGCTCGCGTGCTGCATTTGCTGACTTGCCTACGATTGGTCACCCATCCCTGAGAGTTCGCCCGCTGCTTTGCGCATCTGAGAGATGGCATGGTCTTCGTCGCTGGGGAGTGTCGCGGCGAGCTCATTCACCCGTCGCCAGCGGTCGAACGTCGCTCCGTCGCTACGGCCGGCCGCAGCGAGAGCCGACCACGTGTCCGCGCAGCGCAGGAGCGCGGCTCCGGCCTTCGCCATCTCAGCGGACTCCGTTAGCCGCGCCACGTCGGCACAGAACTGTGCCTGCAACCGGCGGAACAGGCCGCCGCCGGTCCCTGCCTTCTCAACAAAGGCGTGGAGTGAACGCAGCGCGACGTCCAGTTGCGCTTCGGGCATCAGCCCCGGCCACCGGTCGACATCCTTGGCGAATACCGCGACTCCACTGATCCCCGCAGCAGCAACGGCATCCGGCGGGAGCGCCGACGTATCCGGGATAATCGCGGTTACCGCAGCTTGCATGTTGTCGACCGAGGCGGCGAGGGCCGAAGCGGCGGTCGGGCGCAGATCGGGCAGGTTCTGGGGCCAGTGCACGAAGTACGTCGTGTGCCTGGTGGGCACGGGGAATGACCGTGACGCGCGCGCCCGCGCAAGAGCCTCGTAGGGGACTTCCTGCACCTCGGCTCGGTCGTTGTCCACCACGAAAGCCGTCTCGGTCCTGTCGTCGTAACCGATCACGACGATGTCATGCCGACTCATCTGAAGGCGGACATTGAGGTAGGGCAACTCAGCAATGTCCGCCCACATCAGCACGGGACGGCCTTGTTGGAGTTCTCTGCGGACCCAGCCCCACCCGGCCACGGGGTCGTCGGTGCCACGGACGTCGACCTCTGCACCCAGCCTCGACAGAAGGTCGACCTCAAGGTCGCTGCTACGCCCCACAAGATAGATCCGCGGGGCAAGCCCGGGTACCCGGAGGTAGGTGAAACCCAGACCACCGCCCATCCCGAACACCAGACCTTCGCTGGGTACCTCCTCCCAGCCGAGACCGGCCCACTCCAGGAGGTCTCGCAGCGCTCCGGAACCGCAATGACCGGCCTCACGGTGGGGATAGTCCAGCAGGATCCGCCGCGGCTCCGGCTGCCGCGGTAGGAACTCAGCTGGCATGGCAACTCCTGGATCGGTTCGCAGCGCTCTGCGTACGCCGGTGGGTCGGGCGCGATGGGTTCCGCGACTCTACATTTCGTCGAGGCTTCGCAGGGGTCGCGGTCGGCGACGGTCGTGACGGCTGGTGCAAGGTCACGATTCGAGGGAGAGAAAACGGACGGCGACTTCGGAGATCTTGCGCGCCGTCGCGGTCCGGTCCCACTTGGGCAGCGCCAGATGACTGACCGTCAGGCGCACCATGGTGTCGGCCGCGTCGGTGACGTCATTTGGGGGAAGACTCGGGTAGCTCTCCGCCACCCATCCGGCTAGGGTGTCGGAGGCGAGGTCGAGAAGCCGCGCGGACGTCGTGAGCAGCGGGAGCATCCCCGTGGACGCCTGACTGCCCGCATCCAGGTCGCGGTTGGTGATGAGAACTGCCTTGAGCAGGGGGCTGCGTTCGGCCTCGTTCAAGGTGTAGTCGACGGCTGCTGCGATGCCGCGTTTCGCATCGCCGATGTGTGCCTGCAGCGCCTTTTGGATGCCCTCTAGGAAGCGCGAGGCCTCGCAGAGTACGACCGCTTCTCCGAGGCCGGCCTTGTCACCGAACTCCTTGTAGAGTGCCGCCCGGGACACCCCGGCACGTTCCGCGACCTCCCCCATGCGCACCCGGTCCCAGCCGCGGTCGACGATCAGGTCGTGGGCAGCCTCGAGGACAGCGGCGCGCATGTGCTCCCTGAACCGTTCGCGCATGGACGGTGCCCGCATGACAGAGAGGTTAGCGATTCGTGTTGCGCGACCGACTCGCGTCACTGACCTGGGCACGCCCGCCCGCTACCTAGCGTGCTCGTCGGCCAGTTGGTCGACCATGTCGGCGAGGGTGTCCTGAAGTCTCTGCACCCCTACAGTCACTGCCGTCGCCCTCGGCAACTCTCGGAGGTCCTCGAGTGGCACCGGGTCCCCGACCAGCAGGGTGACCGGACGGCGGCGGCCCACGACCACCCTCCGCTCGTAGGCTGGCACGATCGCCTGCACGCCCCATTGAGCGACGGGTATCAATGGAGCTGACGTCTCCAGCGCGATGCGAACAGCACCCGACCTGAGCGTCATCAGACGCCCATCCGGTCGCTTCGTGATCGATCCTTCCGGATACACGACGAGAAGAGCGCCACGCTCCACGGCTTCGACCGCGGCACGAATTCCAGACCGGCCGTCGGACCGATCGACCTCGACGTGGCCGGCCGACCGGAACCACCAGCCGACTGCTCTACTGTGAAACAGGCTCGCCTTGGCCATGAACCGGGGGGTCCGGCCCTGGGCGAGGATCATCTCCCCCAAGAAGAGCGGGTCGGCCTGGGAGACATGGTTGGCGGCCAGCACCGCGCCTCCCGACCCGGGCAGGCGTTCGGTGCGGCGCCAGTCCGCTCTCCTGCCCAGCAGCAGCAGCGGTTTGCAGACGAGCAGCGCCAGCCACCACGCAGGCCCGCGGGCGTCTCCGGGGACGCGACTCACGCCCTCGGACCGACCCGAGTCACGCAAGTCCGGAACGATAGGCAGGACTCGCATCGCCGTCCAGACCGTCGACCTCCAAGCCATCCTTGCTCACCTCGGCGGGCGATGGCTCGGTGGTGACCACGACCAGCGGTTACTGCGGCTTCTCACACCGCCACCTCCGCTGTCAGTGCGGCCATGTCGACCGCGGTCCCCTGGGTGAGCATGCGTTTGGTGGTCATGAAGTCTCGGGGACGGTTGACACAGTCAGCGGCTATCGGCTCGCCCTTCCGGAGGTAGTAGCAGGTGAAGTCGCGGTCACGGGTCGGGGCACCGCTCACGACGATGTCGTCATAGCCGGTGTTGAGTCCCGCGATCTGGAGCTTGAGGTCATACTGGTCCGACCAGAACCACGGGAGCGCCGCCACCTCCTTGTCCTTTCCACAGATGGTCGCTGCTGCCACCTTGGCCTGCTCCACTGCGCTCGGGACCGACTCCAGCCTGATTCGTCGGCCGTAGCGGGGGATGTCCTGCGACGTACAGTCCCCGGCCGCCACGATGTCAGGGTCACTGGTGCGGGCGTGGGCGTCGATGAGGATCCCGTCGTCCACGACCAGGCCGGCT
>NZ_DASWXC010000100.1:0-11629 GCF_036405735.1 Nocardioides sp. | reverse complement strand
GCGCTCGACCTCTCGCCCCATCGCCACCCCGCGCTGCCGCCGGTGCTGCGGGCCGCCGACGTGCTGGTGACCGACCACTCGGGACTGGGCCTGGACTTCCTGGTCACCGGGCGGCCGGTGGTGGGCTTCGCCCCCAACCTCGCGCCCGACCTCGCCCCGGCGGCCGAGGCGATCCTGGACCCGATCCTGGATCCCGGGCATGTCCTCCCCGGCCCGGTCTGTCGTGACGCCGCCTCCCTGGTGCAGGCGCTGGGACATGCGCTGGAGCAGGCCATCGAGCCCGGCGCGACGCCGTCGCCGCACTACGCGCGCGTGCGCGACCTGCTGCTGGACCGGGTGGATGCCGACAGCACCGCCCGCGTGCTGGCTCGGCTCGACGCCGTCCGCGGGAGGACCCGATGAGCTACGACGCCTTCCTCGCCGACTGGCGTGCGTTCGTCGCCGCATGGGACCGGGCCCGGTCCGACTCCCCGGAGGCCGCGGAGCGGCTGGTCCGCGACGCGCTGCGCTCCGGCCTGCCGCACGCACAGGCGGCGGGAGCGACGGTGACGGCGGACCGCCCGAGCCGGGCAGCGGAGCGCGCCTGCGCGATCGCCCTGATCGCGGCGTCGGGTGAGTTCGACGAGGACGGCTACGTCCGCCACAACGCCGAGCTGATCGGCCCGGACGAGGCCCCGCTCGCCAACTACGTGCGGGACGGCTGGCAGCACCTGCGCTACCCGAACGCGCGCTTCGACGGCTGGTGGTACTGGAACGAGTACCTCGACCCCACCCGCGAGGAGGTCGACCCCTTCCTCCACTACCTGCTCGCCGGACGCGCCGCCGGTCATCGGCCGCGCCCCGAGCGCCGGGCACCGCTCCCCGATCCGCCCCGACCGGCCGCCAGCGGACCGCCCCGGCGGATCTGCCTGTTCGCGGCGTACGACGTCGACGGGATCGTCGACGACTACGTCGTGCACTACCTGCGCGACCTCAGCCGCTTCGCCGACGTCTACTACCTGGCCGACGGCCGGCTCAGTGACGCCGAGCTGGCCAAGCTCGGCGACGTGACCGCGGCGGCCTGGGCGGTCCCGCACGGGCGCTACGACTTCGGCTCCTACTCGATGCTCGCCACCGACCTGGTCGGCTGGGACGTGATCGAGACCTACGACGAGCTGATCCTCGCCAACGACAGCTCCTACCTGGTGCGGCCGCTCGACGAGGTCTTCTCCCGGATGGACGCCGTCGCCTGCGACTGGTGGGGCCTGCAGGCATCCCAGCGCGCGTTCGACCGCGACTGGGGCCACACCGAGTCGATCGACCTCGCCGCCGCGAAGCACCTCCCGCGCGACTACGAGGACTGGAACGTGAAGTTCCAGCTCCACGTCAGCTCCTACTTCGTCGCCTTCCGCCGCCGGGTCGTGCAGGACCCCGGGTTCCGCCGACGGTTCGAGACCGTCGTCGCCCAGGACGACAAGCTCAAGATCATCTGCAAGTACGAGATCGGGCTCAGCGACTACCTCATCGGCGCGGGCTTCGACTTCACGACCTTCACCGGCCGGCTGCACCCCTTCCACCCGCTCTACACCGCGGAGTACTTCGAGCTGCTCCGTGACGGGTTCCCGCTCCTCAAGCGCAACCTCCTCAGCGAGAACGTCAAGCGGGTCCCCGATCTGGTCCACTGGAAGGAGCGGGTGCGCGCCGTCGTACCCGACGCGCCGGTCGAGATGTTCGAGCGCAACCTGCTGCGCGTCGTCGCCGACGACCACCTCCGCCGCAGCTTCGCGATCCGCACCCGTCCCGACGGCAGCGTCTACCTCGCCCGCACCCTGCAGCGCGCCGAGTTCCGCGAGGAGGACCGCTGGGCGCCCAAGTTCGACCACTGGTGGGCGTTCCCCGTGTGCGCCTACGACCACTCCTTCGCCGGCAACGAGCGGGCGGTCTTCGAGGCCGTGCGTGAGGACCCCTCGATCAAGAAGATCGTGCTCACCAGGTCGCGGCGCGTCGACGTGGACGGCGAGAACGTCGTCGTCGTGCCGCTGACGAGCCGCGAGGGACAGCACTACCTGCTGCGGGCCAAGCAGATCTTCGTCAAGCACGGACCACGCATCAACGTGCCGTGGCCGGTGTCCAGCGTGACGCACAACTTCATCAACCTGTGGCACGGCATCCCGCTCAAGCGGTTCCTGCACGCCGCCGCCGTACCGTCCGCCGACGACCGCCGGATCAGCAACCGGGTCAGCGCCGGCTCGCGCGCCGTCATCGTGTCCAGCGACATGGACCGGCTGGCGATGTCGGCGGCGTTCGGGTTCGTGCCGTACGCCGACCTGTGGCCGACCGGACTGCCCCGCAACGACTTCCTGATGCGGCCGTTCGAGCAGCTGCCCGAGGACCTGCGCGCCGCCGAGCAGCGGCTGCGCGAGGAGCTCGGCGGGCGTCGGCTGGTGCTGTTCCTCCCGACGTTCAAGGACGGCCAGGCCGACTCCTACTACCGCTTCGCCCCGGCCGAGGTCGACCGGCTGCGGGCCTGGGCCGCCGAGCACGACGCGGTGCTGGGCGTGCGCGAGCACATGGCCGACCGGGCCCGGACCTACTCCTCGATGCTCGCCGGCCTCGCACCGCTCGACCTCTCGTCGCGGCGCTATCCCGACGTCGAGGTGCTCTACCGCGTGGCGTCCGGGCTGGTCACCGACTACTCCAGCGGGCTCGTCGACTTCTCGATGACGGGCCGGCCGGTCATCAGCTTCGCCTACGACCTGGACCGCTACGCCACCGAGGAGCGTGGGCTGTTCTACGACCTGGAGAAGGTCGTGCCGGGACCGGTCTGCCGCACCTTCGACGAGCTCGCCGTGGCGCTGGACGGCGTGTTCGCCGAGCGCACGGCCGAGCAGCTCGAGGACTACGAGTGGAAGCGGCGGATCTTCTTCGACCACGTCGACGACGGGGCCTCGGCCCGGGTAGTGCAGCGGGTCAAGGCGCTCTACGAGCGCTGACGCAGCTCCTCGACGATGGCCAGGAGCCGGACCGCGCGGGCGCGGAACGAGTGCTCCCGACGTACGGTCTCCGCGACAGCACGCCGGACCGTGTCGTCACCGAACACCGCGTCGGGGTCCGGGAGGGTGGCCAGTCGCACCACGTCCGCCGACGTGCGGGCCACCTGGACCACCGGGCTGAGCAGGTCGCCGAGGCCGGCGACGTCGTCCGTGACGACCCGGGCCGCGCAGGCAGCGGCGTCGAAGAGGCGGTTGGACACGAAGCCGTCGCGGCGCATGTCCTCGAAGTGGTCGTTGAGCACGACGCCGGCGGAGCGGTACGCCGCTCCGACCGCGGCGTTGTCCAGCCGGTCGGCGACCACCTCGGCGGCACAGTCACCGGGCAGGTAACGACCCCAGCCGCGACCGTAGATCCGGACCGGGAGGCCGGCCTCGACGGCAGCCAGCACCACCGGCCGACGGACCTGCCGGGAGTTGCCGACGAAGAGCACCGGCGCGCCGCTGTCGGGCGCGGCCAGGTCGGGCCCGAACAGCGCGGGATCGGTGGCCTGCAGCAGAGGCTCCACGTCCATGCCCCACTCGGCCGAGCGCTGCGCGGCCCAGGTGACGCTGGCCGCGCACACCCGGTCGTAGGCCGCCAGCTCCTCACGGGTGACGGTGTCGGGGTGGGAGATCACCCAGGCGAGGGTCGTCTGCCCCGGCAGCGGCCGGTAGGCGTGGGGGCCGCGGAGCACCAGCGCCACGTCGTCGAGGTCGGCGGTGGGCCGGTGCCACGCCGGGTGGTGGTCGATGACCGCGTCGTGCCCGAGGTCGCCGAAGGCGGCGACCAGCGAGCGCGCGAAGTGCGTGTCGCCCCAGGTCTCCCCCAGGGGGCCGGCCGGGGCGGGGTTCTTGATCGCGATGCGCAGCCGCCTGGCCCGCTCGGACGTCGCGAGGTCGCGTCCGATCACGGGACTGCCGTCCGGGTGGCGCCCCGTCACGCGGAAGCCGCACACCGCCCAGAGCACGGCCTCATCGGCCGGCCGGTCGCCGTGGTCACGGACGAACGCGGCCCGCTCCCCATCGGGTACGCCGGCCAGCGGATGCTCGGGGGCGGCACGGTGGGTCACCACGGCGCCCGGAGCGACCCTCCCCTCGCCGGGCAAGCGCAGGGCCAGGTCCACGAGGCCGAGCGGCCCGTCGAGCCGCACGCCACCGGCTGCCACGACGTCCCGGTGCCGCGCGGCGAGCACGGTCTCGCCCACGGCGGTGAGCCGCTGCCGGTCCAGCCGGGCCGCGTCGCCCGGCGGCTGGCCCCGCAGCAACGGCTGCGGCAGACCGTCGGTCGGCACCGCCCAGCCCGCGGAGCGCACCGTGCCGTCGGCGTGCTCCACGACCACGGGCTGGACGGCGGCGACGCCCGGCTCCCCGAGCGCGTCCAGCAGTGGCGCCAGCCAGCCAGCGGTGGGACGGGCCGTCGCGTCCAGGAGGACCACGGTGGCTCCGCCCGCATGGCCGAGCAGCGCCGTGCGGGAGGCGGCCGGACCCAGCCGGGTCCCGCTGCGCACGACCCGGGTGTGCTCGAAGCGCACCGGGAGCGAGGCCAGCGCGACCGCGTCCAGGGGCGGACCGGCGTCGTCGAGCACGACGCACTCCACCCGCTCGCCGTCGGCACCGGTCAGGGCCGCCTCCACGGCCGGCAGCACGTCGTCGGCCGGGCCGTGCCGGGGGTCGGCGACCAGCAGCAGTGAGACCAGGCCGGGGGTCGCACCCGCGCGCGGCGGCAGGTCGGCCAGCGTTGGCGTCGGCTCCCCGTCGCGCCGAGCGAGCGCGACGTCGTACTGCTGGCTCACCCAGGCGCGCAGGTCACCGTCGAGCCAGGAGTTGGCGGGGTGTCCCGCGGCGGCTCCGACGTCGCAGTAGTGGGCGACGGGGCCCTCGGGATGGTCGAGTGCCGTCGGCACGGCGGCGACGTACGCCGCCTGGTCGAAGAGCGGGTGCGTGGTCTTCCCGAACAGGCGCTCGCGCAGGTACAGCGTCAGTGGGTCGCCGTCGCCGAGCTGCTCGAGCCGTGCGGCGCTCCAGCGCCGCCGCAGCGAGACGGGGTCGAACAGCGGATGCGGCGAGAGTCCGCGCCGGTGGCCGTCGGCCAGATAGTGCGCCACGGCGGCCTCGCGGTCGAGGGACGCCCCGGCCTGGCGGGAGTACCACCGCTCGTCGAAGAGCACCGAGCCCAGCAGCAGGTCCCGGTCCGCACGCGTCGCGCCGACGCGCCCCAACCGGGCGAGCACCCGGCGGGCCAGCCCCTCCCCCGCCACGCGCTCAGCCGAGCAGCGCGTCGACGAACGCCTCGGCGCTGAACGGCGCCAGGTCGTCGGGGCCCTCGCCGAGGCCGACGAGCTTGACGGGTACGCCGAGCTCGCGCTGCACCTGGACGACGATGCCGCCCTTGGCCGAGCCGTCGAGCTTCGTCAGCACGATGCCCGTGACGTCGACGACCTCGCTGAAGACCCGCGCCTGGATCAGGCCGTTCTGGCCGGTGGTCGCGTCCAGGACGAGCAGCACCTCGGTGACCGGGACCTGCTTCTGCACGACCCGCTTGACCTTCCCGAGCTCGTCCATCAGGCCCTGCTTGTTCTGCAGCCGGCCGGCCGTGTCGACCAGCACGGTGTCGACACCTCGGTCGACCCCGGACTTCACGGCCTCGAACGCCACGCTCGCCGGGTCGCCCCCCTCGGGGCCACGCACGACCTCCACGCCGACGCGCTCGCCCCACGTGGCCAGCTGGTCCACGGCGGCCGCGCGGAAGGTGTCGGCCGCGCCGAGCACGACGGTGCGGTCCTCGGCCACGAGGATGCGCGCGATCTTGCCGACCGTGGTCGTCTTGCCGGCGCCGTTGACGCCGACGACCAGGACGACCCCCGGGGCGCCGTCGGCGCCGGTCACCTGGAGGCGACGGTCCATGTCGGGGTCGACCAGGGCGACGAGCTCCTCGCGCAGCGCCGTGCGCGGATCGACTCCTGCGCCGTCCACCCGCAGCCGGGTCCGCAGCCGCTCGACCAGCTCCTGGGTGGGCGCGACGCCGACGTCGGCGGTGAGCAGCAGGTCCTCGATGGACTCCCAGTCGTCCTCGTCGAGCCGGTCCCGGCTCAGCAGCGCCAGCAGGCCGCGGCCCAGGCCACCCTGCGAGCCCGCCAGCCGCTGCCGCAGCCGCACCAGCCGCGACGCCGTACCCTCGGGGCGCTCGAGGACGGGAGCCGCCGGCTCCTCGACCGTCTCCGGCACTGTCTCCGGCGCTGTCTCCGGCGCTGTCTCCGGAGGCGTGACGATGTCGGGGACCCCGGCCGTCGGCGCCTGCCGGGGCGTCTTGCCGCGCCGGGTCGTGACGAGACCGACGACGGCCACCGCCACGACGAGCAGGGCCGCCGTGATGATCAGGATCAGCTCCAACATGGCGTCCATCCAACCAGAGCCGAACCAGGCCGATGGAGCCGCCGCCGGGCTACTCCCGACCGGACGAGGTCGTCAGGCTCCAGTCCCGCTGTTCGTCTTCGGCGGTGAGCACCGGGAGCGCTTCGGTCGCCCGCTCCATCGCCTCACCGAGCCAGGGTACGGCGGGCACCTGCTCGCCCCGGTGTGGGAACGCTGCGTAGAGCAGCACCAAGGCCGCCAGGACGAGGATCACGGTCATCGCGATGAGGATGGGCAGCACGCTGGGCCTCCGAGCAGGTCGTGGGTGCGGTCGAGCCGGGACCCCTTCGGGATCCGTCGGCCTTCATCTTCCAGGTCCACTTCAACCGTGCCACACCCGGGATCCCCGGCCCGACCGGGTCCGCGGGTCGGGCGTGTCGTGATGGGCCTGCCGGCAGGCGAGTCGAGCCGGCCGTTCCTCGTTGGTCGAGCCGGCCGTTCCTCGTTGGTCGAGCCGGCCATTCCTCGTTGGTCGAGCCGGCGAGCCGCTAGGCGAGCCGTGTCGAGACCACCGCACCGCCTCGTTGGTCGAGCCGGCCGCCTTTCCGTTGGTCGAGCCGGCGAGCCGCTAGGCGAGCCGTGTCGAGACCACCGCACCACCTCGCCGGTCGAGCCGGCGTTTCTCGTTGGTCGAGCCGGCGAGCGCCAGCGAGCCGTGTCGAGACCACCCGGGCGTGCCGGTGGCCCCGCAACCCTGGTGGGGTGGCGGGGTCAGGGGCGGGACGGATGTCGATCCGGTGCTCGGGCGGGGCTGACGGAGTCGATGCTGGTGGTGCCGTCGGGGTCGACGTGGAACGTCAGGCCGTGGGGGCTGCGCCAGACATAGGTGCCGGTGTCGAGGAGGTCGTAGGTCCAGGCGGTGTGGGTCTTGATGCGGTGGTGGCGTCGGCACAGGGGTGCGAGGTTGCAGGAGCAGGTCGGCCCGCCGCTGGCATGGCCGGTGGTGTGGGCGGTGATGTGGTCGGTGTCGCAGCTCCGGGCGGGGCGGGTGCAGTGCGGGAACACGCACCGCCCGTTGACCAGGCCCACCTGCTCCCGCAGCCGGCTGGTGGGCTGGTAGCCGGTGGTCTCGAGGTGCTGGTTCAGGTCGAGCACCGGCCGCACCGTCACGACCGTGTCCTGGATGGTGAGCCACTCCCGAAGCTGGTCCAGGGTGATGAGGCTGCGGGTGTTCTCGATCCGCACGAAGGAGTCCGGGGTGCCGGAGCGGTCGATGTCGAGGTGGGCGTAGAGCACGACCTGACGCCGGGGCGCCGGCACCCGCACCGGCTCCTCGCCCGACTCCTCGGTCTGCTCAACGCTGGTGGTGAGGTCGAGGGTGAGGTCGTTGCGGGCGATCTCCCCGAGGGCTTTGGCGCGGCGCACGTCGAGGGCGTCGGTGGAACCCAACCGGGCCAGGGTGGTCGCGACCGCGTGGAGGGCGTCGTCGAGGTCGAGGGCGTCGGCCAGGTCCAGGGTGCCGTGGAGCTGCACGCAACCATCCGTGGTGACGTGCCGGGTCTCCACCGCGACGTACCGCGACTCCCGGGCGGCCCGTGCTTGGGCTTCAGCTCGGTCGGGGTCGAAGCGGGTGAGGGCCTCGGTGATGGTGCGGTCCAGTTGAGCGGGGCCGACCTTGTGCGCCACCGGCGCCAGCTGTCGGTCCACCCACGCCGCGGCCTCCCACGACAGGCCGAGGGTGGCCTCGGCGATGCGGCGGGCCTGCCAGGGCTGCACCCGCCCACCGGTCAGCCCGGCCCAGGTCTTCGGGAGTCGGTAGCGGCATTCCATGACCTGCCCGAGCCAGATCCGGCCGGAGTCGGTGGAGCGACCCAGCACCGCGGCCAGCTCGGCGATGGCGAACTCCGCCACCAACGGCGCCCCCTCACCCGCGATCGCCACACAGCCTTCGGTGCCCGGCAGCGTCGCCGCGTGCGTGAGGGAGTCGACCGAGTGCATCGCCGCCCAGGCGATTGCGTCGACCATCACCTGGACCTCCGCGACCCGGGCGGTCTCGCGGTGGGTGCGCAGGCCGGCCAGCACCCCGGCCGGGGAGTCCGGCGTGGTGTCGAAGTCGATCCGCGGGCTGGTCATGAGTCCACTCAAGCACCCGCCACCGACACTGATGATGCTCGACAACCCCGTGGGGCCGTGACTCTGCCACCGACTGTCGGCCTGCTGGCTTGACCATCAATTGGACCGTCAGCCCCGCGGGGTCCCGCTCGCCGGCCGGGCGGACATGACCTCATAAGAGCCTGGCTAAGCCTCATCAGTGTCCTGTCTGCTCGCCCGACCGGCGTCGACCCATCCGATCGACGGAAGGCAGATCCATCATGACAGTCGACCCCGCTCGACCCGGGCACGATCGTCGGCGGGATCGATACCCACGCCGACACCATCCACGTCGCAGCGATCGACCCTTGGGGTCGGCATCTGGGCGACCAGGAGTTCCCCCCCCCCCACGCCGACCGGTTACCGGCAGGCCCTGGACTTCCTCACCGGTCACGGTGAGCTGACCGCCATCGGGATCGAGGGCACCAGCTCCTACGGCATCGGGATCACCCGCACCGCCCGTGAAGCAGGCTTCGAGGTCTTCGAGGCTGTGCGCCCCGAACGGTCGATACGCCGACGTGAGGGCAAGTCCGATCCGATCGACGCCTACCAAGCCCCGCACGCCGTGCTGGCTGGTCGCGCGACAGCGGCCGCCAAGGCGGCTGACATCACCGCGCTACGCGCTCTGCACAACGCGCCGCTCATCGGTCAAGGCTCGTTCGGCGGCACAGGTCCAGATCGGCCAGCAGTTGGTGACCTCACCGGTACGGATCCGTGAGAAGTACCGTCACCTGACCCCGGCCCGGCTGATCCAGGCCCTGGCAGCGTGCCGGCCGGGGAACTACGCCGATCTCGAGGAACGTCTCGTCCTGACCGTGCT
Organism: Nocardioides sp.; assembly: GCF_036405735.1. Taxonomy (GTDB): domain Bacteria; phylum Actinomycetota; class Actinomycetes; order Propionibacteriales; family Nocardioidaceae; genus Nocardioides. The sequence goes on along the minus strand of NZ_DASWXC010000100.1, from coordinate 2,296 downwards.
GAAGTCCCTGGCCCAGCGCCACCAAGGGTTGAGCCAGGAGATAGCCCGACTCGACGCCGAGCTCACCTCGCTGATCGAACAGACCGCGCCCCACCTGCTGCACCTACACGGCGTGGGGAACTACACCGCGGCACAGATGCTGATCACCGTCGGCGCCAACCCCGACCGGCTCCGTACCGAAGCGTCTTTCGCGGCCCTGTGTGGCACCGCGCCTGTGCCGCCCTCCTCCGGCAAGACCACCCGGCACCGGCTCTCGCGCGGCGGTGACCGGCGTGCGAACAACGCCCTGCACACCATCGCCCTGGCCCGGATGCGCAACCACCCGCCGACCAAGAACTTCGTGACACGTCAACGCGATCGAGGCCGGTCCACACCCGAGATCCTGCGGATCCTCAAGCGAGCCATCGCCCGCGAGATGTTCAAACAGCTCACCCGACCGCACGAGGACCTCGACGTCCGCGACCTCCGCCCCGCACGCCAAGCCAAGAACATCACCATCCACGCAGCAGCCGCAGCGATCGGCGTCGCACCCATGACCATCAGCCGCACCGAGCGCGGCAAGTTCGTCACACCCGAAGTGGTCAACCGCTACCGCGCATGGCTCGAAACCGCTTGACCACACATAGGAGCTTCAGTCACCGCCGGACCGACGACCAGCCCGGCCCCCGCTGGTCGAGCAGTGAGGCCGCCTGCGGCCGAACGTGTCGAGACCCCCGCAGCGAGGGCTGCCAGCGGCACCACGGGTGGTCTCGACACGGCTCGCCTGGCGGCTCGCCGGCTCGACCAACGAGGGACGCGGCTCGCCGGCTCGACCAGCGACGAACCGGCTCGACCGACTCGGGCGTGGTGGGGTCGGCCTTCAGTCGGGCTGGCGCAGGAGTGGGGTGACGGCGGCCCGGATGGCGTCCGGCAGTGGCGCGACCGGTCGGGCACGGGTGCCATCCGGGTCAGTCGTGTTGTCGACGTAGACGTGCACGAACCGGCCCTCGGCCGCCGCCTCCTCGCCGGGTCCCTGGAACAGGCCGATGCGGTAGACGACGCTGGAGGTGCCAACCTTGTCGACGACGAGACCCGCCTCGACGGGTTCGGGGAAGCCGATCTCACGGAAGTAGCGGCACGACGTCTCGGCGACCACGCCGATGCGGTCCAGCAGCCGGACGTTGGTTCCGGTGGCCTCGAAGAGGTACGCGTTGACGGCGGTGTCGAAGTACTCGTAGTAGGTCGCGTTGTTGAGGTGGCCGTACGCGTCGTCGTCGCGCCACCGCGTGGTGATCGTGCGCCAGTGCACGTAGTCGGCCCTGGTCGGACGGGCGGGCCGGGTCATGCGGGCTCGACCTCGCGCAGCCGCTGGCTGATGACGGTGGAGACGCCGTCGCCGCGCATGGTGACGCCGTAGAGCGCGTCACCGACCTCCATCGTGCGCTTCTGGTGGGTGATGACCAGGAGCTGGGAGGTCTCCCGCAGCTCCTCGTAGATCTGCAGCAGCCGCCCGAGGTTGGTGTCGTCGAGCGCCGCCTCGACCTCGTCGAGGATGTAGAACGGGCTCGGGCGGGCCTTGAACAGCGCCACCAGGAAGGCCACCGCCACCAACGAGCGCTCGCCGCCGGAGAGCAGCGAGAGCCGCTTGACCTTCTTGCCCGGCGGACGGGCCTCGACCTCGATGCCGGTGGCGAGCATGTCGTCGGGGTTGGTGAGCACCAGGCGTCCCTCGCCACCGGGGAAGAGGCGCGCGAAGACGTGGTCGAAGGCACGCTCCACGTCGGCGTACGCCTCGGTGAAGACCTGCTCCACGCGGGCGTCGACCTCCCGGACGATGTCGAGCAGATCCTTGCGGGTCTGCTTGAGGTCCTCCAGCTGCGCGGTGAGGAACTGGTGCCGCTCCTCCATCGCGGCGAACTCCTCCAGCGCGAGTGGGTTGACCTTGCCGAGCATCGAGAGAGCGCGCTCCGCGGTCCGCAGCCGCTTCTGCTGCTCCTCGCGCACGTAGGGCACAGGGGCCGGCTCGGGGTCGTCCTCGGTCGGCGCCACCGGCACCGGCTGGTCGGGTCCGTAGTCGGCCACCAGACCCTCGGGGTCGAGGCCGAGCTCGGTGAGCGCCTTCTCCTCCAGCTGCTCGATCCGCATCCGCTGCTGGGCCCGCGCCATCTCGTCGCGGTGGACGCTGCTGACCAGCTCCTCGAGCTCCCTGCCGAGGTCGCGCAGCGTGGCGCGCACCGTGAGCAGCTGCTGCTCGCGGCCGGCGCGCGCCTGCTCGACCTCGGTGCGCGCCTCGGCGGCGAGCTCGAGGGAGCGCTCC
>NZ_DASWXC010000099.1:0-6031 GCF_036405735.1 Nocardioides sp. | reverse complement strand
CGCGCGGCGCCGGCGCGACGGCGCGGGGCACCGCCCGCGGGACCGCGGCCGCTGCCCGGGGCATGGGCCGGTTCGGCCGCTTCGCCTTCCGGCAGGCCCGCCGGGCGGCGAACGCCGAGGGGGCAGAGCAGTCGGGCCTGTCCCGGCTCATCGAGATGCACGCCTTCAACACCGCCGGCGACGCCACCGTGGCGATCGCGCTGGCGGGCTCGCTGTTCTTCCAGGTGCCCACCGGCGACGGCAGCTCCTCGCGGGAGAGCGTCGCGCTCTTCCTGGGGCTCACGATGCTGCCGTTCGCGATCGTCGCGCCCCTGATCGGGCCGTTCCTGGACCGGTTCGCCCACGGCCGCCGCTGGGCGATCGGCGGCACCATGGCGCTGCGGGCGTTCCTGTGCTGGGTGCTCGCCGGAGCGCTGGCCGACCAGTCGCCGGTCGTCTTCCCCGCCGCCCTCGGGGTCCTGGTCTGCTCCAAGGCGTACGGCGTCACGCGGGCTGCCGCCGTACCCCGCCTGCTCCCCCGCGAGTTCACGCTCGTCAAGGCCAACGGCCGGGTCTCCATGGCCGGCATCGTCGGCGTGACCGTCTCGGCGCCCGTCGCGGGGCTCGCGACACTGGCCGGCTCGGAGTGGGTGCTGCGCTACGGCTTCGTGCTGTTCGTCGCCGCCACCGTCTGCGCGATCCGGTTGCCGGCCGCCGTCGACTCCAGCGCCGGGGAGGGGTCGCTCTCGCTGTTCCCGGGCCGGGAGTCCTCGCCCGGGTCCGGCCGGGTGCGGATGCGGGTGCCGGCGAGCGTCGCCTACGCGCTGCGTGCGAACTGCGCGCCGAAGTGGCTCTACGGCTTCCTGCTCATGTTCATGGCCTTCCTGCTGCAGGAGCACCCGATCGGCGGCTGGTCGGCCACCTGGCTGCTCGCCCTCGTCGCCGGATCGGCCGGCGTGGGCAACTTCCTCGGCGTCGTCACCGCTTCGCTGGTGCGGCGGATCCGGCCCGCCGTGACGGTGTCGGTCGTGCTGGTCGCCGACGCCGTGACCGCGCTGCTGGCCGCGGTGTTCTACAGCGTCCCGCTGCTCGCGGTGCTCGGGCTGGTGGCCGGACTGGGCCAGGCGCTCGCGAAGTTCTCCCTCGACGCCAGCATCCAGCAGCACATCCCGGCCTCGATCCAGGCCTCGGCGTTCGCGCGCTCGGACACGACGTTGCAGCTGGCCTGGGTGGTCGGCGGGTTCGTCGGCATCGCGCTGCCGCTCAACGCCCGGCTCGGCCTTGGCGTCGCGTGTGCGGTGCTGACCGCGTGGGCGGTCTTCGTGTTGATGTCGCGCCCCGGTCGGACACCCCGGGCGACCGCGGCCGGCCCTCGCAAAATGTCACCGTGACAGTTGGCGGCAGGGGTGACACTTTGAACTGTCACTCGCGACGCCAAGTGTCACGGTGACAGTTTGCGCCGGCGGGCCGGGCGCGGAGGCCTCGGCCCGACCGGCTCAGAGCTGGTCGAACTCGTCGGCGAGGGCGCGCAGACCCTCGGCGACCCGCTTGGCGATCCGGGCGTCGGGGTGGCGGCCGTGCCGGTAGCCCTCACCGATGCCCTCGAGGATCTTGGTGAGGTCCTCGACGAGCGGGACCATGTCCTCGGGGCGCTTGCGCTTGGCGTTGGCCTGGCCGCGCGCGACCGACTTCGGGGCGTCGAGGATGCGCACCTGCAGCGCCTGATCGCCGCGCCGGCCCTGCGCGATGCCGAACTCCACCCGGGTGCCGGCCTTGAGCGTCTTGGCCGCACCGGCCGGGAGCGCGTCGGCGTGCACGTAGACGTCGGGTCCGTCCTCCTGCGACAGGAAGCCGAAGCCCTTCTCGGCGTCGAACCACTTCACCTTGCCAGTGGGCACGGGACAGACCTCTTCATAGCTCAACCGGATGGCGCGCCGCCGGGACCGGCGGCCGACCCACCCTAGCCGAGCGCCGCTGGGAGCCGCGCCGCGATATCGGGCGCCAGGGTGGCGATGCCGACGACCAGCCCGGCGAGGGTGCCGAGCAGCAGCAGCCACACCCAGACCAGCGCCGGCACCCCGGTCAGCCGTGCGAGCTGGTCCGGGTCCGAGCCACGGCGCCCGGCCGGGCCACGGCCGAGCAGCTCGACGACGGGTCGCGGTGCTGCGAGCAGCAGCAGCCACGTCAACAGGTAGGCCACCGTCGAGGAGAGGCCCGGCTCGGCGTACCAGCTCAGGGCGGCGAGCGCCGCACCGAGCCCGACCACGGTGAGCAGGCCGTAGAGGTTGCGGATCCACACCAGCAGCAGGAGCAGCGCCACCACCAGCAGCCACAGCAGCGCGAGCGGGCGGCCGGCGGCGAGGAGGAGGGCGGCGGCGAGGCCGAGTACGCCGGGCGCGAGGTAGCCCCCGAGCAGCGTCATCACCACGCCGGCGCCCGACGGCCGACCGCGGGAGACGGTGACGCCGGAGGTGTCGGAGTGCAACCGGATGCCGGCCAGTCGCCGACCGGTGAGTACCGCCGCGAGGGCGTGACCGGCCTCGTGGACGACGGTGATGCCGAGCCGGACCCGACGCCAGCTCGCCGGGTGGGCGACCAGGACCAGGGCCACCGCACCGGTCGCGAGCACCGCCCACGGCTCCGGCAAGGGCTGCCGCTCCAGCGAGCGCTCCCAGATGCGGGTCAGCCCGGCGGGCAGCTCGCTCACGCCGGCCGGAGGCCGCCGAGATGGCGGTCCAGCCAGGCGGGGAACTGCCCGAGGTCGTCGAGCACGACGTGCGTGCCGGCGTCGAGCAGCTCCTCACGCGTGCAGCCGCCGGTGAGCACCGAGACGCTGAGGACGTCGGCGGCCAGGGCGCCCTCGACGTCGTGGACGTGGTCGCCGACGTAGATGCTCGCCCCCTCGCGGCGCAGCACGTCGGCCTTGCCGACGCCCCACACCCAGCCCTCGAGGTGGTCGATCTCGAACCCGATGTGGTCCACGTGCAGCTGCGCGTTGGCGGCGTACTTGCCGGTGACGACGATGACACGCCCGCCGTGGCGGCGTACGGCGGCGAGCGCCTCGTGCGCCCCCGCGAACGCCGGCACGCTGTGGATCGCGTGGTCGGGGTAGAGCGCGCGGAACCGGTCGCCGGCCGCCGGGATCTCCTCGGCCGGGAGGTACGGCTCGAGCAGCAGGTCGAGCGGCGGTCCCAGCCGCGCGGTCATCTCCTCGACGGGGAACTCGACGCCCAGCTCGTCACCGAGCGCCCGCAGCACGTCGCGGAAGCCGGGGGCGGTGTCGATGAGCGTCATGTCGAGGTCGAACCCGACGACCAGGCGGGACTCGGGCTCGGACATGGATCGAGCGTATCCAGCCCGCCGGTAGCCGCGCCCTCGGTAGGGTCCGGACGTGACCTCAGCAGAGCGCGGCGCCGGCAAGCTGATCCGGGAGACCGTCGTCCTGCTCGGCATCGCGGTGCTCGTCGCGGTCCTGGTCAAGACGTTCCTGGCCCAGGCGTTCTACATCCCCTCGGAGTCGATGGAGCCCGGGCTCGCGGTCGACGACCGGATCGTGGTCGAGAAGGCGTCGTACTGGTTCGGCGAGCCGGAACGCGGCGACGTGGTGGTCTTCGACGACCCCGGTGGCTGGCTGGACGCGTCCCAGGCGGGCCCGACCGGCACGGTCGCGAGTGTCCTCGCGCGCGTGGGGCTCTATCCCAGCGGCGGCCACCTGGTGAAGCGGGTGATCGGCGTCGGCGGCGACACCGTGGCCTGCTGCGACGACGACGGCCGACTCTCGGTCAACGGCACCGCGCTCGCGGAGGACGCCTTCATCGATCCGCAGGTCGACTGCGACGGTCCGCAGGCCGACTGCTCGGGCTGGTCGGCGCAGGTGCCCGAGGGGCACCTGTTCGTCATGGGCGACAACCGCGACGAGTCCGCGGACAGCTCCTTCCACCTGTGCACGCCCAAGAAGGGCCGGTGCGACCCCGCCCCGGCGTTCGTTCCCGTCGACCTGGTGGTCGGCAAGGTCGTCGCACTGGTGTGGCCGGCCGGTCACGCCAAGCTGATCCACCGCCCCGACGTCTTCGCCGAGGTCGCAGAGCCGTAGCCCACTGCTGGACCACCCCCGGGCACCTGACCTCATCGACGGGCGACCGGCGTGTCGCGGTTGGAAAGGTCAGGTGCCTGACAGATCCAGCGGCGGTCAGGCGTCGCTGACGCGGATGGTCAGGCCGTCGCCGAGGTCGACCAGCGCGCCGCCGAGCAGCCGGACGGGTACGCCGGGGCGCAGCTCCTCGGGACGCTCGCCGGGCTGGATGACCAGGGTGCCGTTGGTCGAGCCCAGGTCGGTGACGACGGCGTGCCCGTGGTCCTCGCCCGAGCCCGGGCGCACCTCGAGGTGGGTCGCGGAGATCTCCGAGTGCGGGCTCGGCACCCGCACCAGCAGCGGCTCCTCGTCCGGCGAGAAGCGGCCGGCGTCCGGGGCGCGGCCGACGACGACCAGCCGGTCGACGTCGATCTCGTCGCCGCTGGAGAACGACAGGTGCGCCACGGGGCCTGGCGGGAGCCAGGACTCCTCCTGCTGAGCTTCCCCCGGGGCTTCCTCCGGCGCGGCCTCCCGGGCGGCGGGTGCATCGGTGGCCGCCGGAAGCTGCTCGGTGAGCTCGTCGTCGGAGTCGGGGAGCCAGTCCGAGGGCCCGGCACCGCCGAGGCCCGGAACCGCGGCCGGCACCGGTGGGACCGGCGGCACGGGCGGCACGGGCGGGAGCGGCGGCGGTGGGACCGTGGGTGGGGTCCAGGCAGGCGGCGGACCGAGCGGCGCCGCCGGCTCGTCGTGAGGCGCCTCGTCCTCGGGGGCCGGCATCACGAAGTCGTCGCTCAGCGGGTCGGGCACGGCAGCCAGCCCGCCAGCGGGGCGCCACTCGCTGGGTGACTGGCCGGGTGACTGGCTGGACTCGCTGGGTGACTCGATGGAGCCGACCCGGACCAGCCCGGCGACCACGGACAGCTCCGGCCCGACGGGGCCACGCTCGGCGTGCTCGGGGCCGTCGTCGGGCAGCGTGACGGCGTACGACGTGACGCCGTGCAGCGTCCGCTCCACCCACATGGAGTCCGTCACGCCCTGCACGTGCACGGTGCCGGCCTCGGACTCGAAGGTCGCGGAGGCGTCGCCGCGGATCACGACCCGCATGACGTCATCGCGCTCGCCGGTGGTGGCCAGCAGCACGAAGCCCGGCAGGGTCGAGAGACCGCCGGCGAGCAGCGTGTCGAGCACTGCGTCGAAGCCCGCTCCCCCGTCGACGGCGGCCCACAGGACGCCCGCGCGATCCTTCTCGCTGGCGGGCAGCAGCACGGTGCAGTGCTCGCCGACGACGGCGAACCAGCTCCCGGGCCGGTAGGAGACGATCCGGTCACTCACAGGACACATCCCACCACATCCGGGACGGGACGCCGGGGAACCGGCGCTAGCGTTGGTCCGATGAGCACCGGGCACCGCTCCCTCGCCGACCAGCTGCGCAGCTGGCCGGACGACCGGCTCGCCCGGCTGCTGCTGGCGCGGCCCGACCTGGCCAGCCCGGCGCCGCAGGACACCGGCCAGCTGGCGTCCCGCGCCGCCACCACCGCCTCCCTGGGCCGGGCGCTGGACCAGCTGAACCGGCTCGAGCTGACCGTGCTCGACGCGGTCGTCGTGCTGCAGCCCACCGTCCCGACGCAGGTCACCGGCGTGGTCAACGCCGCCGCGACGGCGGCGTCGGCCGCGCTCACCCGGCTGCTGGACCTGGCCCTGGTGTGGGAGTCCGGCGACGGCCTGCGCGCCCTGTCGGGCATCGCGGGGGCGATGGTCGGCGCGGGCGCCGGGGACGACCGCGCCGGCGCCACCGGGCTGCGGCCGCGCTCCACCGAGCCGCTGCCCACCGCCGAGCTCGAGCGCCGCATCGCCGGGCTCTCCTCCGAGGCCCGGGCGATGCTCGAGCACGTCACCGACCAGGGCGGCCAGGGGACGGCGAGCGGCGTACGCCTCACCGTCACGCCCGACCAGGCCGCCAACCCGGTCGAGGAGCTCGTC
>NZ_DASWXC010000098.1:0-54141 GCF_036405735.1 Nocardioides sp. | reverse complement strand
CACGTCCTCGCCTGAGAGGACGTGCCGACTCGGCATTTCAGCGCAGCAGCTCACCGATGTGCTGGGTGGCGCCGTCGTTCCGGTTCACCGGCGTCATCCAGGAGAACCGGCTCGGCTCGCCGGCCGGGCCGGTCGTGCTCGCCCACGACGACGTCGTGTCGCTGATCCTCAGCAGCCGGTCGCCGGCGAGGTCGTAGACGTAGGTGCCGTCCTCGTCGCCGTACGCCGTCACCGTGACGACCTGGCTGCCCGGGACCAGACCGCCGTCGAGCCCGCTGCCCTGCAACGTCACCACCTGCCGGCCGTCGGTGCTGACGACCTGCACCCGGTCGTCGCGCACGCCGCCCTCGTAGGTGCCGCAGTACTGGCCCATCGCGATCCGGTCGCCGGCCGCGCCGAACGACAGCAGGTTGCACCGCTCGCCGCTGCGCGGGTCGAAGGAGTGCTCGGCACCGGTCGCCAGGTCGCGCACGTGGATCCTCCCGGCGTCGCCGTTGCGCGAGTCGGTCCAGACCATCGCGGATCCGGTGAACGCCACGTCGCCCACCTCCAGGCCCTCGTCCCGGACGTCGGCCGGGTCGGTCAGCGAGACCGACCAGAGGTGGTTCGTCTCGCCCTCGGCGTCGGCGTCCTCGGCCTCGCCGTCAGGACCCACCGGCCAGCCGCCGGGGGGTGGCCCGGGCCGCGTCGCCGGGGTGCGGACGTAGAGCCGGTCGTCGGGCCCGACCAGGACGCTGGGGCTCTCCACCGCGGGGAGCCCGGGCCACGACACGGTGCTCCACCGCCGGTCGTCACGGTCGAACACGAAGGCGACCAGGCGGACCAGGAAGCCGTCCGTGCTCGCCGTGGGGTCCTCCTCGTAGCCGAGGAGCACGAGGCGGTCCTCGCCGAGGGCGACGGGCGTCGTCTGGTTCTGGGTGACGTCAGGCAGCCGCGGCAGCCAGTCCTTGGTTCCCGTGGCCGGATCGAGGAGCGCGAACCGTGGGTAGCGCTGGTCGGCCCGCGGCCCGTCGCGGAACAGGACGAGGCCGTCGTCGGTCATGCCGTCGAGGTACTGGCCGTTGTCGCTGTCCAGGTCGTCGTTGGTGTACGACGCGAGCTCGCGGTAGTCGCGCCCGGCGACCGCCGTGGTGGCGTCGGCGAGCGTCAGCGTCGGGGCGTCCGGCGCGGGAGGCTCGCCGGCGATCTCGGTGCCCCCGCCGCCCCCCTGGAGCACCGCGCCGGCGGCGACGATCCCCGCGGTGGCGAACGCGGCCGCGCCGATCGCGACGTTGCGACGCCGCCGTACCCGTCGGCGCCCGCCACGCACCACCGCGCCGAGGTCGAGCCGGTCGTGCGGGGGATCGGCGACGTTCGCGCGCAGCAGCTCCTGAAGCTCGTTCACCATGGCTGGTTCTCCTCTCCGGCCGCGACGAGCTCGTCGCGGGAGGCCTCGGCGAACATCACCCGCAGCGAGGCGAGGGCACGCGAGGTCTGGCTCTTGACGGTGCCCTCGTGGCAGCCGAGGGTGGCGGCGGTCTCGCGGACGTCGAGGTCCTCGAAGTAGCGCAGCACCACGCAGGCCCGCTGCCGCTCGGGCAACCGGGCGAGGGCGGTCATGAGCGCGGCGCGGTCGGAGACGCCGCGGGCGACGTCCTCGGGCGAGGGCACCTCGGGGGTGACCGCGAACGGCTGCTCGCTGCTCGACCGCCGACGGCTCGCGTCCAGGAAGACGTTGACCACGGTCCTGCGGGCGTAGGCGAGCTCGCGCCCCTGTCGCTGCAGCCGCGGCCACGCCACGTAGACCCGGATCAGCGCCTCCTGCACGTGGTCGGAGGCCCGGTCCCAGTCACCGCAGAGCAGGTACGCCGTGTTGCGCAGGCGTGCCCGGCTCGCCGCGGCGAACTCGGTGAAGGCGGACTCGGCGTCCGCGTCGCGCTTCATGCCCTACCAACGTGGTCACTCGGGGATCGGTTGCCAGCAGACGCCGAGTTTCTCATCGCGGCCGCGGTTCGGGTCGCGGAACGCGGCCGGCGAGCCGTTGCCGGGCGTCGCATCCCAGCGGCGGCCGCCAGTTCGGTGCCGCCGGGACAGCGGCCGTAGAATTCCGTCATGGAGAGCATCCCCGAGAAGTTCGCGACGCTGGGCCTCACCTACGACGACGTGCTGCTGCTGCCGGGGTACTCAGATCTCGCTCCCGACGAGATCGACACCACCGCGCGGCTCACGCGCGAGATCTCGCTGAAGGTGCCGCTGGTCTCGGCCGCGATGGACACGGTGACGGAGTCCCGCATGGCGATCGCGATGGCGCGCCAGGGCGGACTGGGCGTCCTGCACCGCAACCTCTCGATCGAGGACCAGGCCTACCAGGTCGACCTGGTCAAGCGCACGCAGACCGGCATCATCTCCAACCCGGTCACGATCGGCCCGGACGCGACGCTGGAGCAGCTCGACCACCTCGCGGGGGAGTACCGCGTCTCCGGCTTCCCTGTCGTCGACGGCGAGTTCCGCCTCCTCGGCATGATCACCAACCGCGACCTGCGCTTCACCCCGGTCGCGGAGTGGGCGACGACCAAGGTCGACGAGGTCATGACGCCGATGCCGCTCATCACCGGACCCTCCGACATCTCCCGCGAGGACGCCACCGCCCTGCTGCGCAAGCACAAGCGCGAGCGGCTGCCGCTGATCGACTCCTCCGGCAAGCTGACCGGGCTGATCACCGTCAAGGACTTCGTCAAGGGCGAGCAGTTCCCCAACGCGTCGTACGACGCCCACGGCCGGCTGCTCGTCGGCGCGGCGATCGGCTACTTCGGCGACGCGTGGCAGCGCGCCACGACTCTGGTCGAGGCCGGTGTGGACGTGCTCGTCGCCGACACCGCGCACGGCAACGTGCGGCTGCTGCTCGACATGGTCAAGAAGCTCAAGAGCGACCCGGCCACCAAGCACGTCCAGGTCATCGGCGGGAACGTCGCCACCCGCGAGGGTGCCCAGTCGTTCGTGGACGCCGGCGCGGACGCGGTCAAGGTCGGCGTCGGCCCGGGCTCTATCTGCACCACCCGGATCGTCACCGGTGTCGGCGTCCCGCAGGTCACCGCCGTCTACGAGGCCTCGTTGGCGTGCAGGCCGGCGGGTGTCCCGGTCATCGCCGACGGCGGCATGAAGCACTCCGGCGAGATCGGCAAGGCCATCGTCGCCGGCGCCGACACCGTCATGCTCGGCTCGCTGCTCGCCGGCTGCGAGGAGTCGCCGGGCGAGCTGGTCTTCGTCAACGGCAAGCAGTTCAAGGCCTACCGCGGTATGGGCTCGCTCGGCGCGATGTCGAGCCGCGGCAAGAAGTCCTACTCCAAGGACCGCTACTTCCAGGCCGAGGTGACCAGCGACGACAAGATCGTGCCGGAGGGCATCGAGGGCCAGGTCGCCTACCGCGGCCCGCTCGCGGCGGTCGCCCACCAGCTCATCGGCGGGCTGCACCAGACGATGTTCTACACCGGCTCGCGCACGATCGCGGAGCTGCAGGAGGGCGGCCGGTTCGTCCGCATCACGAGCGCCTCGCTCAAGGAGAGCCACCCGCACGGCGTACAGATGACGGTCGAGGCGCCCAACTACAGCGGCTTCTGAGGCGTCGGCTGGCCGAGCCAGCGCGCACCCCAGGCGCTGAGCGCGGTGACCGCCTCCTGGAGCTCCCGGCCCGCCTCGGTCAGGTGGTACGACGTGCGGGTGGCCGCTGCCGTGACGGCGCACGATCCCGGCGCGCTCGAGGGTGCGCAGCCGCTTGGAGAGCAGCGCGGGCGACATCCGCGGCACGCCCCGGCGCAGCTCGTTGAAGTGGGTGCTGCCCAGCAGCAGCTCGCGCACCACGAGCAGCGTCCAGCGCTCGTCGAGCACCTCCATGGCGTTCGCCAGGGGACCGAGCTGCCCGTAGCCACCCATCGGCACCGCCTCTCCGCGCGCCCTCCATTGCACGCCCGCCCGGCCAGGCGGACAAGTACAGATCGGCAACTATCCCCAGCATCGGTGGGCGGCGCACGCTCGACTTCCCGAACCCGAGGAGGACGACGCCGATGACCACCCCACCTGACCTGAAGGCCCGCCACCGCGCCATGTGGGCGCTCGGCGACTACCGCCGCGTCGCCGACGAGCTGGTCCCCGACGTCGGCCGGGCCGTCGCCGACGCCTGCCGGATCCAACCCGGTGAGCGGGTCCTGGACGTCGCGGCCGGCACCGGCAATGCCGCGATCCCGGCGGCGCTCGCCGGCGGCGACGTCACGGCGAGCGACCTGACGCCCGAGTTGCTCGAGATCGGGGAGCGGCGTGCCGCCGAGGCCGGTGTGACGCTCACGTGGGAGACCGCGGACGCGGAGGCGCTGCCCTACGACGAGGCTTCGTTCGACGTCGTCATGTCCGCCATCGGCGTGATGTTCGCGCCGTTCCACCGGGCCGCCGCCGGCGAGCTGCTGCGGGTCACCCGGCCGGGCGGACGCATCGGCCTCGCCAGCTGGACGCCGGCCGGGTTCATCGGCCAGATGTTCGCGACGATGAAGCCGTTCGCCCCGCCGCCGCCCGAGGGTGCCCAGCCGCCGCCGCTGTGGGGCGAGGAGGCCCACGTCCGTGAGCTGTTGGGGGACCGGGTCGACGACCTGACCGCCGTGACGCGGGCGGTCGCCGTCGAGGCGTTCGGCACCGGGGCGCAGTTCCGCGACTACTTCAAGGCCCACTACGGACCGACGATCGTGGCCTACCGCGGGCTCGGCGACGACGCCGAGCGCGCGGCGGCGCTCGACGAGGCGCTGGCCGCCCTCGGCGACCGGTTCCTCGACGACGGCCGGATGGAGTGGGAGTACCTCCTGGTGACCGCGACCCGACACTGAGCGCCGACCGGCCGCGGCACAATCGGACCGGCACGGCATCCCCTAGGCTTGAGCGGTGACTGACATCGAGATCGGCCGCGCCAAGCGGGCGCGTCGCGCCTACTCCTTCGACGACGTGGCCATCGTCCCGAGCCGCCGCACGCGCGACCCCGAGGAGGTCAGCGTGCACTGGCAGATCGACGCCTACCGCTTCGAGCTGCCGATCCTCGCCGCGCCGATGGACTCGGTGATGTCGCCGGCCACGGCCGTCAAGCTCGGCCAGCTCGGCGGCCTCGGTGTGCTCAACCTCGAAGGCATCTGGACCCGGTACGCCGACCCGGAGCCGCTGCTCGAGGAGGTGGCCGCCCTGCGCGGCACCGAGGCGACGCGCCGGCTGCAGGAGATCTACACCGAGCCGGTGAAGGCCGAGCTGATCACCGAGCGGCTGCGCGAGATGCGCGAGGCCGGCGTCACCGTCGCCGGCAGCCTCAGCCCGCAGCGCACCAAGGAGTTCGCCAAGACGGTCGTCGACGCCGGCGTGGACATGTTCGTCATCCGCGGCACGACGGTCAGCGCCGAGCACGTGAGCAGCCAGGCCGAGCCGCTCAACCTCAAGGAGTTCATCTACGAGCTCGACGTCCCGGTCATCGTCGGTGGCTGCGCCACCCACCAGGCAGCGCTGCACCTGATGCGCACCGGCGCGGCCGGCGTACTCGTGGGCTTCGGCGGCGGCGCCGCGCACACCACGCGCACCGTCCTCGGCGTCGCCGTGCCGATGGCCAGCGCGGTCGCCGACGTCGCCGCCGCCCGCCGCGACTACCTCGACGAGTCCGGCGGCCGCTACGTCCACGTCATCGCCGACGGCTCGATCGGCACGTCCGGCGACCTGGCCAAGGCGATCGCCTGCGGCGCGGACGCCGTGATGGTGGGCAGCCCGTTCGCCCGCGCCTCCGACGCGCCGGGCCGCGGCTTCCACTGGGGCGCGGAGGCGCACCACGCCGCGCTGCCGCGGGGCCAGCGGGTGGAGTTCGAGCCGGTCGGCACCTTCGAGGAGATCCTGCTGGGTCCCAGCCACGTCGCCGACGGCACCATGAACCTCGTGGGCGCCCTCAAGCGCAGCATGGCGACGACCGGCTACACCGACGTCAAGGAGTTCCAGCGGGTCGAGGTGGTCCTGGCCTGATGGGCGAGGCGCTGGTCTCGGTCTGGCTGGCCGACCTGGACGGGTCGGTCCGGGAGGCTCGCAACGTCAACCAGCAGCACGCCGCCGGCACGCTCGGCGCCCTGGTCGCGCGGGTCGCCGAGGAGGCAGGTACGACGCCCGCGGCCGTGCTCGAGGCAGCCGGCTGCTCCCCGATGACCGAGCTGGTCGTCGCCGGCGGTGAGCGGGACCTGATCACCGCCCATGACGCCGCCCGGATCCTGGCCGGCATCGCCGAGCGCCGGCTGCTGTCGGCGTCCGCCGGCGACGCGCTGGAGCAGGAGCTGGTCGGCCATCCGGAGCGGGACGGGATCCCGCTGGGCCTGCCCGAGGACGTGCTCGTCGCGAACCACACCGGTCTGGGCGACGGGTTCCGCCACGAGGTGGCGCTGGTGCGTCCCACCGACCGGCCGCCGTTCGTGCTGGCCGTGCTGACCACCGGCCTGGACGAGGACGAGGCGGAGTGGCGCGTCAGCGAGCTGGCGCGGTTCCTGTGGGAGACGGCCTGGTAGCCAGCCTGGTAGCCGACACGGGTGGCGCCGGCGTCACTGCCGGGCGCCGACCACCCGCAGCGCCAGCGCGGCCATGTGCTCGCCGATGTCGGCCGGTGTCCACCGGCCGTCCTCGCGGTACCACCGGGCGATGTCGATGCCGAGCGAGAGCACGGCCGTGGTCGCGATCCCCACGTCGGGCACGTCGAACTCGCCGGTGAGCGCACCCGCCTCGACGACCCGGCGCACCTCGGTCTCGATGCCGATCCGCAGCTCCAGCACCTCCGCGAGGTGCCCGGGGGCGAGCGCGGCGAGCTCGTAGTTCACGATCCGCGCCCAGGTGTGGCCCTCGGCGTGGTGCGCGCCGAACCGGCGCGCGACCTCGGCCAGCTGCTCGGTCGGCGTCGTGCCGGCGGCCACCGCGGCGCGGACCAGGTCGAGCGTGCGCTGGTGGCCGTCGTGGGAGATGAGGTAGAGCAGTTCCTCCTTGGAGCGGTGGTGCACGTAGACCGCCGCCGGGCTCATCCCCGCGGCTGCGGCGATGTCACGCGTGGTGGTCCCGTGGAACCCCTTGGCGGCGAACGCCTGGACGGCCGCCTCCAGCAGCCGGGCGCGCGCGAGGTCGCCGCGCGAAGACTCGGGCGTTCCGCTCATCCGACGCTGCTCCTTCCTCCGCGCACTGCGCGCCCCAGTCTCCATCGGCGGTTGACCCCCCGGTCGTCGTACGGCAGTGTGTCACACGTCGTAAGCAAGCGCTTAGTCAAACGAGCGAGGAGTGGGCGTGGCCGGACGGTTCCAGGGCAAGACCGCGATCGTGACCGGGGCGAGCAGGGGCATCGGCCTCGCCATCGCGCAGCGTCTGGTCGACGACGGTGCCCGGGTGGTGATCACCGCCCGCAAGCCCGACGCCCTCGAGGAGGCCGTCCGCGAGCTCGGCGGGCCTGAGCACGCGACCTTCGTCGCGGGTCACGCCGACGACCCCGACCACCAGGCAGAGACGGTCGCCACGGCTATCGAGACGTTCGGGAGCCTCGACCTGCTGGTCAACAACACCGGCATCAATCCGTACTACGGGCCGCTGATGGACCTCGACGTCTCCGCCGCCCGCAAGATGGTCGACGTCAACTGCCTGGCGCCGATCGCCTGGATCCAGCAGGCGCAGCGCGCGTGGATGGGCGAGCACGGTGGCGCCGTCGTCAACGTCGCCTCGGTCGCCGGCGTGCGACCCGCCCCCGGGATCGCGCTGTACGGCGGCACCAAGGCGATGCTGATCCACCTGACCGAGGAGCTCGCCGTCGAGCTCGGGCCGACGATCCGGGTCAACGCCGTCGCCCCGGCCGTCGTGAAGACGAGGTTCGCCACCGCTCTCTACGAGGGCCGGGAGGAGGAGGTTGCGGCGGCCTACCCGCTCCGGCGGCTCGGCGTCCCCTCCGACATCGGCAGCGTCGTGGCGTTCCTGCTGTCCGAGGACGCGGCCTGGATCACCGGGCAGGCGCTGGTCGTGGACGGCGGCCTGCTGCTGCAGGGCGGCGTCTGAGGATGCCGGACCTGGCAGGCAGCGGCGTCGTCGTCACCGGCGCCGGCCACGGCATCGGCCGTGCGCTCGCCCGCCGGATGGCCGCGGGCGGCGCCCGGGTCGTCGTCAACGACCGCGACACCGCCGCGGCCGAGGCGGTCGCCGCCGAGATCGGTGGGTACGCCGCCGGCGGGGATGCGGCCTCGGAGGCCGGCGTCGCCGACCTGGTCGGGCGCGCCCGCGCGGCACTCGGCGCGATCGACGTCTGGTTCGCCAACGCCGGGGTCGACCGGGGGAAGGGGCTCGACGCCGCCGAGGAGGACTGGGCCGCCTCGCTGGAGGTCAACGTGATGGCCCACGTGCGGGCCTCCCGGCTGCTGGTCCCGGAGTGGCTCGAGCGCGGCGGCGGCCGGTTCGTCGTCACGGCGTCCGCGGCCGGCCTGCTGACGATGTTGGGCAGCCCGACGTACTCCGTCTCCAAGCACGGTGCCGTCGCCTACGCCGAGTGGCTCGCCGCGACCTACCGGCACCGTGGGGTCGTGGTGCAGGCCATCTGCCCGCAGGGCGTCGCCACCCGGATGCTCGAGGAGGCGGGGCCGCTGCAGGAGCTGCTGGGCCGGGACTCGGTGCTGACCCCCGAGCAGGTGGCCGACGCCGCCTGGGACGCCCTCGACGACGACCGCTTCCTGGTGCTGCCGCACCCGGAGGTCGGCGCCTACTACGCCGCGCGGGCTACCGACACCGACCGCTGGCTCGGCGGCATGAACCGGATCCAGCAGGGGCTCGACCAGCAACTCGACCTAGGAGGTCAGCGATGAAGGCATGGCGGGTGGCGGAGCTCGGTGAGCCCGCGGAGGCGATGCGGCTGGTGGAGGTGCCCGACCCCGAGCCGGGTCCGGGCCGGCTCGTCGTACGGGTGCTGGCGGCGCCGGCGAACTTCCCCGACGTGCTGCTGTGCCGCGGGGAGTACCAGCTCAAGCCCGAGCTGCCGTTCACGCCCGGCGTGGAGCTGTGCGGGGAGGTGGTCGCGGTCGGCGAGGGCGTGACCCGGTTCGCGGTCGGTGACCGCGTCATCGGCGCCGGCGTCTTCCCCTACGGCGGGTTCGCCGAGCAGGCGCTGATGGACCAGGCCACCACGTTCCCGGCGCCGGCTGCGCTCGACGACGCCGAGGCGGCCTCGCTCTACATCGGCTACCAGACCGGCTGGTTCGCGCTCCACCGTCGCGCTCGGCTGCAGGCCGGCGAGACGCTGCTGGTCCACGCCGCCGCGGGCGGCGTGGGCAGTGCGGCGGTCCAGCTCGGCAAGGCGGCCGGCGCCACCGTCATCGGTGTCGTCGGCGGCCCGGAGAAGGCCGAGGTCGCCCGTGCGCTCGG
This sequence comes from Nocardioides sp., assembly GCF_036405735.1. Lineage (GTDB taxonomy): Bacteria > Actinomycetota > Actinomycetes > Propionibacteriales > Nocardioidaceae > Nocardioides. The sequence goes on along the minus strand of NZ_DASWXC010000098.1, from coordinate 44,733 downwards.
CGCGGACGTCGTCGTGGACCGGCATGCCGAGGGTCCGGCCGGCGACTGGGTCGCGGTCGTCAAGGAGCAGACCGGCGGCCGCGGTGCCGACGTGATCTACGACCCGGTCGGCGGCGACACCTACCAGCGGTCCACCAAGTGCGTGGCCTTCGAGGGGCGCATCCTCGTCATCGGGTTCGCCGGCGGTGAGATCCAGTCCGCGGCCCTCAACCACGCCCTCATCAAGAACTACTCGATCCTCGGGCTGCACTGGGGCCTGTACAACCTGGTCGACCCCGGTGCCGTGGCGGAGTGCCACGCCGCCCTGACCGACCTGGCCGACCGCGGCCTGGTCCGGCCACTGGTCAGCGAGCGCATCCCGCTCGCCCAGGCGGCCGCCGGCGTCCAGCGGCTCGGGGAGGGCACCACGGTAGGTCGCGTGGTGGTCGTCCCGTGAGCGAGGGAGTCGAGCGAGGAACGAGCGAGCAGTCCGCGGTCGAGGCGGTCGTCTTCGACTACGGCGGGGTGCTGACGACGCCGGTCCGCGACTCGATCGCGGCCTGGCTGGAGGCGGACGGCATCGACCCGCAGTCCTTCAGCCGGACCCTCAAGGCGTGGCTCTCCCGCGACGCCCCGGCCGGTACGCCGGTGCACCGGCTGGAGACCGGCGAGCTGAGCGCGGCGGAGTTCGGGTCGCTGCTGGCCGCCGAGCTGGTGCGCCACGACGGCGACCCGGTGGTCGCCGACGGCATCGTCGACCGGCTCTTCGCCGGCATGCGCGCGGAGCCGGTCATGTTCGACCTCGTGGCCGACCTGCGCGCGCTCGGCCTGCGCACCGGCCTGCTTTCCAACAGCTGGGGCAACACCTACGCCCGTGGCCGGATCGCCGCCGTCTTCGACGAGGTCGTGATCTCCGGTGAGGTCGGGCTGCGCAAGCCGCAGCCCGAGATCTACCGGCTGGTGCTCGACGCCCTGGGCGTCCGGCCCGAGCAGGCCGTCTTCGTCGACGACGCCGAGCCGAACCTCGTGGGTGCCCGGCAGATCGGGCTGCGAACGCTGCTGCACACCGATCCGGCGGCCACCCGCGCCCACCTCGCCGAGCTGGTGCCCGGCCTGGCCCCCACCACGGAGGGAGAGCGATGAGCGACGTCCCCGGCCTGGACCTGTCGAGGCTGAGCACCTGGTTCGCCGACCACGTGCCCGGGGCGTCCGGGACGCTGAGCGCGCGGCACATCGCCGGCGGCAAGTCGAACCTGACCTACGAGGTCAGCGACGGCGAGCGCTCCTGGATCGTACGGCGGCCGCCGCTCGGCCACGTCCTGGCGACCGCCCACGACATGGCCCGCGAGCATCGCGTGATGACCGCCTTGCGCGACACCGCCGTCCCGGTGCCGACCACCTACGCATTGTGCGAGGACCCCGACGTCGTCGGTGCCGTCTTCTACGTGATGGAGAAGGTCCCCGGCGTGCCGTACCGCAGCCGCGGCGAGCTGGAGGCACTGGGCGCCGACCGCACGCGGGCCGTCTGCGAGCGGCTCGTCGACACCCTCGCAACGCTGCACGAGGTCGACCCAGCCCAGGTCGGACTGGCCGACTTCGGCCGGCCCGACGGCTTCCTGGCCCGCCAGGTCGGGCGTTGGAAGAAGCAGATGGACGCCTCGCACAGCCGGGACCTGCCGGCCGCGGACCAGCTGCACGCCCGCCTCGCCGCCAGCGTCCCACCCCAGGGACCGCCCGGCATCGTCCACGGCGACTTCCGGCTCGACAACGTGCTGGTCGGCACCGGCACCGGCACCGGCGCCGACGGCCGCGACGACGTGGACCGGATCAACGCGGTCGTCGACTGGGAGATGGCCACCCTGGGCGACCCGCTGACCGATCTCGCGCTGATGCTGCTCTACCAGCGGATGACGGAGTTCGGCGGCGGCACCGTCAGCGACGTCAGCAAGGCGCCCGGCTGGCTCGACGAGTCCGAGATCCTGGCGCGCTACGACCGGGCGAGCCACCGCGACCTGAGCCGGTTCGGCTTCTACCTCGGGCTGGCGGCGTACAAGCTCGCCGCGATCCTCGAGGGCATCCACTACCGCCACCTCCACGGCCAGACGGTCGGGGAGGGGTTCGACGCCATCGGCGACGCGATCCATCCGCTGCTCGCAGCGGGCCTCGCGGCGCTGGACGACTGACCGACGTACCTGACACCGGCCTGACACCGACCTGACACCGAGGGACCCGACATGGACTTCGCCTTCGACGCCCGCACCGAGGAGCTCCGCGCCGAGCTCCTCGACTTCATGGACGCCCACGTCCACCCGGCCGAGGCCGTCTTCCACGAGCAGCTCGAGGCCTCCGCGGACCCGTGGGCGTGGGACGCCGTCCCCGTGCTCGCCGAGCTGCGGGCCGAGGCCCGCCGCCGCGGGCTGTGGAACCTGTTCGACCCCGGCGAGCACGGCGCCGGGCTGACCAACCTGCAGTACGCCCCGCTCGCCGAGATCACGGGCCGGGCGATCCAGCTCGCCCCGGCCGCGATCAACTGTGCCGCGCCCGACACCGGCAACATGGAGGTGCTCGCGCAGTTCGGCACCGAGGAGCAGCAGCAGCGGTGGCTCGCGCCACTGCTGGACGGCACGATCCGGTCGGCCTTCGCGATGACCGAGCCCGACGTGGCCTCCTCCGATGCCACCAACATCGAGCTCAGCATCGTGCGCGACGGCGACGAGTACGTCCTCAACGGGCGCAAGCACTGGATCACCGGCGCGATGAACCCCAACTGCCGGATCTTCGTCGTCATGGGCAAGACCGACCCCTCCGCCGAGCGGCACCGCCAGCAGTCGATGGTGCTCGTGCCCCGTGACACCCCCGGCCTGGAGGTCAAGCGCGGGATGCACGTCTTCGGCTACGACGACCGCGACCACGGCGGGCACGCGGAGCTGCGCTTCACCGACGTACGGGTGCCGGTCACGAACCTGATCGGGGAGGAGGGCGGCGGCTTCGGCATCGCCCAGGCCCGTCTCGGCCCCGGCAGGATCCACCACTGCATGCGCTCCATCGGGGTCGCCGAGCGCGCCATCGAGCTGATGTGCGAGCGCGCCGCCGGCCGGGTCGCGTTCGGCAGGCCGATCGCCGACCAGGGTGTCGTGCGCGACTGGATCGCCGAGTCCCGCGTGCGGGTGGAGCAGCTGCGGCTGCTGGTGCTCAAGACCGCCTGGCTGATGGACACCGTGGGCAACCGTGGCGCCCACACCGAGATCCAGGCGATCAAGATCGCCACGCCCACCACAGTCCAGTGGATCCTCGACAAGGCGATCCAGGTCCACGGCGCCAGCGGCCTGTCCCAGGACTTCCCACTCGCCGCGGCGTACGCCGGCATCCGCACGCTCCGCTTCGCCGACGGTCCCGACGAGGTCCACAAGAACGCCCTCGCCAAGGCCGAGCTGCGCCGGCAGGCGAACCGCGCCTGACGGATTCGCGCTCAGCGACGGCTGGGAACGAAGACCGGCATCTGGGGCAGCACGTCCGCGGCAGCGTCGACGATCTGCTGGGCGGCCGGCAGGTCCCTGCGAACGTCGTCAACCGAGAGTGCTCCCTCGGAGGCTTGGTAGTCCCCGGCGCCGCGAGTGCGCTTCAGGCGTCATAGGGACGCAGGATGGGGCCGGCCGGTGGGACCAGCTGCGCCTCCGCCGCCTGGATGACCGCCTCGTGTCCGCCCTTCTGGGTGGGCCGCAGCCCCTGCTGTCGTAGGAGAGCAGTGAGTGCCTTGCGAGCTGCGGCGTACAGCGCGTCGTAGGCGATCTCGGGATCGGCCTCCATGTTCCGCGCGGCGGTCTCCAGATGTGTGCGTGCGCGATCGACGAGGTAGGTGGCCTCGTCCGGGTTCGCCTCGACGCGCTCGAGGTGACCCTGGTCGAGCAGGTCCTCGATGGTGGCTGCGCCCTTGTGCCAGCTCACTGCGTTCTCCCGACTTCGTGGAGACGCGAGGCGTCGCTGGAGTGGACCTAGGAGCGCCGCACGTCGGTGTTCGTGTCACCCTCGGTGGAGGGAGCGGGCACCAGTTGTACCAGCGGCCGACGACGGAGCTGGTTCAGGAAGGGCTCCCCGGCCTCCAGCCAGCGCGCACGGCTGACCACGGTCGGGTTGACCGGGCGCTGTAGGCGCCTCTGGGCTCGGTCGGCGCAGTCGCACACGTCATCACGGTCGACCTCACCGACGACGAGCACGTCGATGTCGTTGGGCTGCGGACCGTCCTCACCGCGGTATCTGGCCGCCCACGAGCCGAAGATGTAGAGACCTTCGAGGCCGGCGAGCTCGCCGAACTCCTCATCGATAACCTGGCGCGGACCGAAGGTCAGCAGCACCAGGTCGCGCAGCGGCCGGTAGGCGAGGTTGTCGGCGTTGACGCGCAGGACGCGGGTGCGGCCGACCTGGGTGGCCTGTACCAGGTCGGCTCGGATGAGCCGCTCGACCTCGCGGTGCACCGTGGCGAATGGTGCGCCGAGGTCACGCGCGAGATCGGAGATGCTCGTCTGCTCGGGAGCCAGCAGCAGCCGTGCGAGCAACTCGCCCTGGAGTTGGCTCCGGAAGATCGCCATCAATGGGGGCGCGGCAGACTTACTCATCAAACTGATGATATTATCCGGTTAACGAATAGACAAGAGAGTCCCGGGGTCGGCCTCAAGAGTTCCCGGGACACGTGTCCCGCCAAAAAGTGACCAATGGGTAGCAACCGAGACCGCCGTCACATACCCTCGGTACATGAGCGCTTCGAACCCCGAGAACCGTCCGCTCGTCGAGGGTCCCCGTGACCCCGAGCACGACCCGGCGGCGTCGTACGCCCTGGAGCCGGAGTACGTCGCCTCGCTGACGAACCGGATCCTGGCGACGTCGGGGGAGACCAAGGAGGTCCTCTCGCCGCTCGACGGTGCTCCGCTGGCGCACATCCCGCAGTCCAGCGAGGCCGACATCGTCGAGGCGTTCGCGCGGGCACGCGTGGCGCAAGAGAAGTGGGCGCGCACCCCGATCGAGCGTCGCAACGCGCTGCTGCTGCGCCTCCACGACATGGTGCTCGACCGTCAGGCCGAGATCCTCGACCTGATCGTGCTGGAGTCCGGCAAGGCCCGCAAGCACGCCTTCGACGAGCCGCTCCACATCGCGCTCACGGCCCGCTACTACGCCCGCACCGCCGCCGAGCACCTCGGCACCGAGCGGAAGATCGGCGTCATCCCCGTCCTCACCCGGGTCGAGGTCAACCACGTGCCGAAGGGCGTCGTCGGCATCATCTCGCCGTGGAACTACCCCTTCACGATGGCGCTGTGCGACGGCCTGGCCGCCATCGCGGCCGGCAACGCGGTGGTCGCCAAGCCCGACGCCCAGACGATGCTGACCGCGCTCCTCGGCGCCGAGCTGCTCGAGCAGGCCGGCTTCCCGAAGGACCTGTGGCAGGTCGTCGCCGGTCCCGGCTCGCGGGTCGGCACCAGCATGATCCAGAAGGCCGACTACATCTGCTTCACCGGCTCGACCGCCACCGGCAAGCTGGTCGCTCAAGGCTGCGCCGAGCGGCTGATCGGCTGCTCGCTGGAGCTGGGCGGCAAGAACCCCATGATCGTCCTGGCCGACGCCGACATCGAGCGGGCCGCCGAGGGCGCCGTGCGCGCCGCCTTCTCCAACGGCGGACAGCTGTGCGTCTCGATCGAGCGAATGTACGTCGCCGACGCGATCTACGACCGGTTCGTGGAGCGCTTCGTCGCGCGCACCCAGGCGATGACGCTCGGCGCGACGCTGGACTGGGGCAACGACATGGGCCCGCTCATCAGCGAGGACCAGGTCACGACCGCCAAGGCCCACGTCGAGGACGCCGTCGCCAAGGGCGCCCGCGTGCTGGCCGGCGGCCGGGCCCGGCCCGACCTGGCGCCGCACTTCTTCGAGCCGACGATCCTCGAGGGCGTGACGCCGGACATGACGGTGTTCGCCAACGAGACCTTCGGCCCGGTCGTCTCGATCTACCGCTTCTCCGACGACGCCGACGCCGTGGCCCGTGCCAACCAGGGCGACTACGGCCTCAACGCCGCGATCTACAGCCGCGATGGCAACCGCGCCCGGGCCCTGGCCCGCCAGGTCAAGGCCGGCACCGTCAACATCAACGAGGCCTTCGGCGCGACCTTCGCCAGCATCGACGCCCCGATGGGCGGCATGCGCTCCTCCGGCATGGGCCGCCGCCAGGGTCGCGAGGGCATCCTGCGCTACACCGAGACCCAGTCCGTGGCCACCCAGCGGCTGATGCCGCTCGCGCCGGTCCTCGGCATGTCCGACCAGACGTACGCCAAGGTCATGACCCTGAGCCTGCGCGCGCTGAACAAGCTCGGCCGGGCATGAGCCAGCACTACGACGTCCTGGTCGTCGGGTCGGGCTTCGGCGGCTCCGTCAGCGCGCTGCGGCTGACCGAGAAGGGCTACCGGGTCGGTGTGCTCGAGGCGGGCGCGCGGCTCACCGACGAGGAGTTCGCGGCCACGTCGTTCGACCTGAAGAAGTTCCTCTTCAACCCGGCCCTGGGGTGCTACGGCATCCAGCGCATCGACATGATCAAGGACTGCCTCATCCTCGCCGGCGCCGGCGTGGGCGGCGGCTCCCTGGTCTACGCGAACACGCTCTACGAGCCGCTCGACCCGTTCTACCAGGACCCCTCGTGGGCCCACATCACCGACTGGAAGAGCGAGCTCGCGCCGTACTACGACCAGGCCAAGCGGATGCTCGGCGTGGTGACCTCGCCCTTCATGACCCCGTCGGACGACGTGATGAAGAAGGTGGCCGAGCAGATGGGGCGTGGCGACACCTACCACGCCGCGCCGGTGGGCGTCTTCTACGGGCAGCCCGGCCAGCCGGCCGGCACCGAGGTCCCCGACCCGTTCTTCGGCGGAGAGGGCCCGGCCCGCAACACCTGCACCAACTGCGGTGAGTGCATGACCGGGTGCCGCCACAACGCGAAGAACACCCTGGTCAAGAACTACCTCTACCTCGCCGAGAAGAACGGCGCCGAGGTCCACCCGCTCACCACGGTGACCCGGGTCGTCCCGCGCCCCGGCGGGGGCTACGAGGTCCACGCTCGCTGGACGAAGGCGAAGCTGTCCCGGTTCGGTCGTCGGCCGGCGACCAAGGTCTTCACCGCCGACCACGTCATCTTCTCCGCTGCCGCCCTCGGCACCCAGAAGCTGCTGCACCGGCTCAAGGCCACCGGCGACCTGCCGGCGATCTCCGACCGGCTCGGCGAGCTGACCCGGACCAACTCCGAGTCGATCCTCGGCGCGATCGCCCCGGACCGCACCGTCGACTACAGCCGCGGCGTGGCCATCACGTCGTCGTGGCACCCCGACGAGCACACCCACATCGAGCCGGTGCGCTATGGCCGGGGCAGCAACGCGATGTCGCTGCTGCAGACCGTGCTCACCGACGGCGACGCCGACGACAAGCGCTGGAAGACCTGGCTCAAGGAGCTGTGGCGCCAGAAGAGCAACATCCGCGACCTCTACGACCTCCGGCACTGGTCGGAGCGCACCGTCATCGCGCTGGTGATGCAGTCGCTGGACAACTCCATCACGGTGTTCCCCAAGCGGACGCCGTTCGGCTGGCGGCTCAGCTCCAAGCAGGGCCACGGCGAGCCCAACCCCACCTGGATCCCGGCGGCCAACGACGCCGTGCGCACGATGGCCGAGGTCATGGGCGGCGCGACCCCGGGCGGCACCATCGGGGAGCCGTTCAACCGGCCGCTGACCGCGCACTTCATCGGTGGCTGCACGATCGGCGACTCACCGCAGACCGGCGTGATCGACGCCTACCAGCGGCTCTACAACTACCCGGGCCTGCACGTCGTCGACGGCTCGGCGGTCTCGGCCAACCTGGGCGTCAACCCGTCGCTGACGATCACGGCGCAGGCCGAGCGCGCGATGGCGTTCTGGCCGAACAAGGGCGAGCCGGACCGGCGGCCCGAGCTGGGGTCGGCGTACGTCCGCCTGGAGCCGGTCCAGCCGGCTCGTCCGGCGGTGCCGCCGACCGCTCCGGCGGCGTTGCGGCTGCCCATCGTCGGCACCAGCTCATAGTTCTGGAAATAGTTCTGGAAATAGTTGTGGGTCCCGCGTAACCCGCCTCGGAGGGCCTCGTTGATCAGGGCGGACCCGGGACTTGCTCCCTCCCTTAGATTTCCGGGTCTTTGCCCTGCGCACGCGGCAGGACGATCAGGGCCCGGCCACCCTCCCTCCCCGGCCGGGCCCTGAGTCGTTCCTGGGTAGGATCCGCCTCATGACGCAGTCCGAGCACGACCTGGTCCTCGTCGTCGACTTCGGCGCCCAGTACGCCCAGCTCATCGCGCGGCGGGTGCGCGAGGCGCGGGTCTACTCCGAGATCGTCCCGCACTCGATGCCGGTCGCGGAGATGCTCGCCCGTCAGCCGAAGGCGATCATCCTGAGCGGTGGCCCCTCCAGCGTGTACGCCGAGGGCGCGCCCGGCATCGACGGCTCGCTGTTCACGGCGGGGACGCCGGTGTTCGGCATGTGCTACGGCTTCCAGCTGATGGCCGAGCGGCTCGGCGGCACGGTGTCGGCGACCGGTGCGCGGGAGTACGGCCGCACGCCCGTCTCCGTCGGCCACGCCGGGACCCTGCTCGGCGGCATCCCCAGCAGCCACAACGTCTGGATGTCCCACGGTGACTCCGTGACCGCGGCACCCGAGGGCTTCGAGGTGCTCGCCTCGACGGCGGTCACCCCGGTCGCCGCGTTCGAGAACGTCGACAAGGGCCTCGCCGGCGTGCAGTGGCACCCGGAGGTGCTCCACTCCGAGCACGGCCAGCGGGTCCTGGAGCACTTCCTCTGGGACATCGCCGGCTGCCGCCAGACCTGGACCATCGGCAACATCGCCGAGGAGCAGATCGAGCGGATCCGCGAGCAGATCGGCGAGACCGGCCGCGCGATCTGCGGCCTGTCCGGCGGTGTCGACTCGGCGGTGGCCGCCGCCATCGTGCAGAAGGCGATCGGCGACCGGCTCACCTGCGTGTACGTCGACCACGGGCTGATGCGCAAGGGCGAGACCGAGCAGATCGAGCGCGACTTCGTGGCCTCGACCGGCGCCAACCTCGTCGTCGTCGACGCCGAGAAGCAGTTCCTCGACGCGCTGGCCGGCGTCAGCGACCCCGAGACCAAGCGCAAGATCATCGGCCGGGAGTTCATCCGCACCTTCGAGGCCGCCGAGCTCGACATCGTCAAGGACGCCCCCGAGGGCACGTCCGTGGGCTTCCTGGTGCAGGGCACGCTCTACCCCGACGTCGTGGAGTCGGGCGGCGGCGCGGGCACCTCCAACATCAAGTCGCACCACAACGTCGGCGGTCTGCCCGAGGACCTCGAGTTCGAGCTCGTCGAGCCGCTGCGCACGCTGTTCAAGGACGAGGTGCGCCTGGTCGGCGAGCAGCTCGGCCTGCCGCCCGAGATCGTCTGGCGCCATCCGTTCCCTGGCCCCGGCCTCGGCATCCGCATCGTCGGCGAGGTGACCCGCGAGCGGCTCGACATCCTGCGCGAGGCCGACGCGATCGCCCGCGAAGAGCTCACCCGCGCCGGTCTGGATCGCGACATCTGGCAGTTCCCGGTCGTCCTGCTGGCCGACGTACGCTCCGTGGGCGTGCAGGGCGACGGCCGGACCTACGGCCACCCGATCGTGCTGCGGCCGGTGACCTCCGAGGACGCCATGACGGCGGACTGGGCGCGGCTTCCCTACGACGTGCTGGAGACGATCTCCACCCGCATCACCAACGAGGTCGCCGAGGTCAACCGGGTCACCGTCGACATCACCTCCAAGCCGCCGGGCACCATCGAGTGGGAGTGACTCCCGCCGGGCCGCCGGCCGGCACCTGACATCGTCAACGTCGCGGCAGCGTGTCGCGGTGAGTGGGGTCAGGTGCCCGGGGCGGAGGGGTCCGTGTGGTGGGCCAGCTGGTCGGCCATCTGGTCGGCCACCTGAGCGTCACGCGGCAGTCCGGTGGCGCGCAGTCCGGCGACCACCCCGGCCCGGTCCTCGGCCGTGCGGTTCTGGCTGAGCTTCGCCTTGCCGGTGACCGCCTCGACCGTGATCTCGACGCCCACGATCGCGCGCAGCTGCTGCGCCACGAACGGCTCGGGGGCGTCGGCCACCGCCCACGGCGCCTCCCGGCCCGCCTCCATGGCGTCGGTCAGCCGCTCGACCTGGGCGCGCATCCACTCGGCGTCCTCGTGCACGGTCGCCCTACCCCGGAGCTGGACGGCGCTGTAGTTCCAGGTCGGTACGACGCGGCCGTGCTCCGCTTTGGAGGGGTAGTAGCCCGGCGACACGTACGCCTCCGGCCCGGTGACCACGACCAGGGCGGGCGTCCCGGGCTCGAGGGAGTGCCAGTGCGGGTTCGCGCGCGCCATATGCATACGGACGACGTCGCCCTCCCACACCAGCGGGAGCCGGGTCGCGAGCGGATATCCGTCGGGGCCCGGCGTGACCAGCTCGCCGGCACCGACCGTCGCGACCAGGGCGCGGAGCTCGGTGTCGTCGGTCAGGGCGTTGGGGCGAGGCACGTACACGGTCCCATTCTCCCCGACGTGAGCGGTTCTCCGCGCCTGGGTAACGGTGCACGACAGCATCCGACCGACGAGGAGGAAGCATGGCCGGCACGACCGTGGACGACACCTTGTGGGAGAACTTCCATCGCGTGGTGAACATGACCTCACGCGAGCTGCGCGACTGGCTCGCCGTCGAGGGCGCCGGCGAGCAGACCGAGGCGCTGCCCGACCAGGCCGGCAGCGAACTCGGTCAGCGCGTCGTCGACATCCTCGGGAAGCGTCGCGGCGACCTGACCGACGACGACGTGCTCGTCATGCAGCGCGTCGTCGACAAGGTGGTCGGCAAGCGTGGCGTCGAGCTCGACGCCACCATCAGCGACGACGCCGAGCGACGGCGGCTGATGGACATCGGCCATGACGCGCTCAAGCCCTGAGGTCGAGCGCCCGGGCGCCCAGCGCTGGGTGCCCGCCGAGCCGACCCTGCCGGCGCTGCACGAGGCCGTCCACGACTGCCGCGGCTGCGAGCTGTACCGCGACGCCACGCAGGCGGTGATGGGCCGGGGGCCGGCCGGGGCCGGGCTGATGCTGGTGGGGGAGCAGCCGGGCGACCGGGAGGACCGCGAGGGCGAGCCGTTCGTGGGTCCGGCCGGGCGCGTGCTCTCCGAGGCGCTGGCGGCGACCGGTGTGGACCCGGAGCAGGTCTACGTCACCAACGCGGTGAAGCACTTCCGGTTCCAGTGGAAGGGCAAGCGGCGCATCCACGAGTCGCCCGACCGCGGTCAGGTGGCGGCGTGCGCGCCGTGGCTGGCGGCCGAGCTCGAGGTGGTGCGGCCCTCCGGGGTGGTGCTGCTGGGCGGGACCGCCGGGAAGGCGCTCTACGGCCCCGGGTTCCGGGTCGGAGCGACGAGGGGAACGCTGCAGGAGTGGCCGGAGGCCGTGCCGGTGGCGTTGGCACCGCCCTGGGTCCTCCCGACCGTCCACCCCGCGGCCGTCCTGCGTGCGCGGGACGGCCGCGAGGCGGCGTACGACGGCTTGGTCAGTGACCTGCGGACAGCGGTGTCCGCGCTGTCGGACCGCTAGCGGAAGATGCTGTAGCCACCGGGGCCGACCGCCAGACCGACGATGATGAGGACGACGCCCCACAGGATCGATCCACGGACCAGGCTCACGATGCCGGCCACCACGAGGATGACAGCCAGGATCCACAAGAGAAACGCCATCGTTCCCTCCCTGCGTCTTGCGCCGGGCGCTGATCGCCGCGACGAGGTGCCGCCCTGGTACCCGAACACGGGGCCGGATATCCGGCGCGCCGCCCGGCCCCCGCGGTTGCCGTCAGAGATCGTCCTCGTCGACGACGTGCATCGCGGCCTCCTCCGCCGAGGCGCCGGCGCCGTCGATCCCGACGTCCTGGCCGACCAGGTCCTTCTCCTCGTCGGGGCCGCTGCCCTGGTCCGGGTCGACCAGGCGCCCGGCGCGGTCGCTGCCCGCCTCGGGGTCCTGGGCGTACTCGTCGGCCTCGGTGGCGTCACCGGCCTCGACGGCCGCCTCGTCGTACGGGTCGGGCTCGGGGATCTCCTGGCCGAGACGCTGGTCGATGGTCTCGCGGTGCTCCTCCTCCCAGGGCGTGTTCCCGTAGCCCTGGCCGGCGCTGTACTTCTCGGGCGGGGAGTAGCCGGCGTCGAGCGGGTCGTCGGCGTCGGTGCGCGGGTCGGGCGGCCCGCCCGCCGCGGCGCCCTCGGCGCCCGGCTGGTCCTCGTCGTCGACGCTGTAGTCGCCGTACTCCTCGCGGTTCTCGGTCATGACTCCTCCACTTCCGGCCGCCTCGGCGCGGCCCATCGGGTCAGCCACTCAGGTCCCCAGCCTGCTGCGCTCCATGCCGGGCCGACGGGTTGACTTTCGTTCGAGTCTCGTACTTAATGATGATGTGACCTACGTCCTAGGAGTCGACTCCTCCACGCAGTCGACCAAGGCGCTCCTCGTCGACGCGGCCGACGGCACCGTGGTCGAGCAACGCTCGGCGCCGCACCCGCCGGGCACCGAGGTGGACCCCCGCGCGTGGCTCGCCGCCTTCGACGAGGCGACGGCAGGGCTGCTGGAGCGGGCCGAGGCGCTCGCGGTCGGCGGGCAGCAGCACGGCATGGTGGCGCTGGACGCCCACGGTGAGCCGGTGCGCGACGCGCTGCTGTGGAACGACACCCGCTCGGCGCAGGCGGCCCGCGACCTGGTCGAGGAGCTGGGCGGGCCGCAGGCCTGCGCCGAGGTGACCGGCAGCGTGCTGGTGGCCTCCTTCACCGCCACCAAGCTGCGGTGGCTGCGCGACCACGAGCCGGAGAACGCGGGCCGGGTCGCCGAGGTGCTGCTGCCCCACGACTACGTCTCCCGCCACGCCGCCGCGCCCGGGACCGGGGCCTTCACCGACCGCGGCGACGCGTCCGGCACGGGGTACTTCGAGACCCGTACGGGCGTGTGGCGCCCCGACCTGGCGAAGAACGCCCTCGGCCACGAGCCGGACCTGCCCCGGCTGGTGAGCCCGGGCACGGTCGCCGCCCACACCGCGACCGGCGTCGTCGTCGCCGGCGGCACCGGGGACAACGCGGCCGCCGCGCTCGGCCTCGGCCTGGAGACCGGCGACGTGCTCGTCTCCATCGGCACGTCCGGCGTGGCGTCGGCGATCAGCGCCGTCCCGGTCGCCGACGGCACCGGCGCGGTCACCGGCTTCGCCGACGCCGCCGACGGGTTCCTGCCGCTGGTCGCGACCGTCAACGCGGCGCAGATCCTGGACCTGCAGGCGCGCTGGCTCGGCGTCTCGCTGGACGACCTCGCCGCCATGGCGCTCGCGGCACCGGCCGGAGCAGGCGGCGTCACGTTCCTGCCGTACTACGGCGGCGAGCGCACCCCCAACCGGCCCGACGCGACCGGCACCTGGACCGGTCTCACCCCGCGCACGACGCGTGAGGACCTGGCCCGCGCGGCGTTCGAGGCACTGCTGTGCTCGCTCGCCGACGCCGTCGACCTGCTCGTCGCGGCGACCGGCCAACAGCCGCGGCGCATCCTCATGGTCGGCGGCGCGACCCGCTCGCCCGCCGTACGCGCCCTGGCGCCGGCCGTGCTCGGCCGTCCGGTGCTGCTCCCGCCGGCGGGGGAGTACGTCGCCCTGGGCGCCGCCCGGCAGGCGGCGTGGGCGCTGACCGGGGAGCTGCCGGCCTGGACCCTGCCGGACACCGAGACCTACGACGCCGAGCCGACCCCCCACGTGCGTGAGGCCTACGCCGCCTGGCGCGACCACGAAAGGAACCAGACATGACCATCGAGATCCCGAAGCCGACGCCGGAGGACAAGTTCTCCTTCGGCCTGTGGACCGTGGGCTGGCAGGGCGTCGACCCGTTCGGCCCGGCCACCCGCCCGCCGATGGACACCGTCTACGCCCTGGAGCGGCTCGCCGCGCTGGGCGCCTACGGCGTGAACTTCCACGACGACGACGTCATCCCGTTCGGGTCGAGCGAGGCGGAGCGTGACCGGATCATCGAGCGGTTCAAGAAGGGCCTCTCCGACACCGGCCTGGTGGTCACCACGGCGACCACCAACCTGTTCAGCCACCCGGTGTTCAAGGCCGGTGCGTTCACCAACAACGACCGCGACATCCGCCGCTTCGCGATCCGGAAGGTGATGCGCAACATCGACCTGGCCGCCGACCTCGGCGCGAAGGTCTACGTCGCCTGGGGCGGCCGCGAGGGCGCGGAGTACGGCGCCTCGCAGGACACCCCGGTGGCGCTGGACCGGCTCAAGGAGGCCTTCGACGTGCTGGGGCAGTACGTCGTCGACCAGGGCTACGACCTCCGGTTCGCCATCGAGCCCAAGCCGAACGAGCCCCGCGGCGACATCCTGCTCCCGACGATCGGCCACGCCCTGGGCTTCATCCAGATGCTGGAGCGTCCCGAGCTCGTCGGCCTCAACCCCGAGATCGGCCACGAGGAGATGGCCGGCCTCAACGCGGCCGCCGGCTACGCCCAGGCGCTGTGGCAGGGCAAGCTCTTCCACATCGACCTCAACGGGCAGAACGGCCCGAAGTACGACCAGGACCTGCGCTTCGGCGCCGGCAACGTCCGCGGCGCGTTCTGGGTGGTCGACACCCTCCTAGCGGGTGGGTACGACGGCCCCGTCCACTTCGACTACAAGCCCTCGCGCGTCGAGGACGACGAGGGCGTGTGGGTGACGGCCGAGGCCAACATGCGCAACTACCTGATCCTGCGCGAGAAGGTGAAGGCGTTCCGCGCCGACCCGGAGGTCCAGGCGGCCCTCCAGGCCGCCAAGCTGCCCGAGCTCGCCCAGCCGACGTTGGCCGACGGCGAGGGGTGGCAGCAGCTGCTGGAGTGGGAGCTCCCCGACCCCGAGGCGCTCGCCGTGCGCGGTGCCGCGGTCGAGAGGCTCGACCAGCTGGCGCTGGAGCACCTGTACGGCGTGCGCTGAGCCGCTAGCCTCCCCGCTCGTGACGACGACTGCCGATCGCGCCGGACGGCCCGGCTCCACCGAGGGGCTGCGGCGGCAGAACACCTCGCTCGTGCTGCGCAGCCTGCGCCAGCTCGGCCCGGCCACCCGGGCCGAGCTGGCCAAGCGCACCGGCCTCGCGAAGGCGACCGTCGGGGTGATCGTCGCCGCCCTCGAGGCCGCCGACGCGGTGACCGAGCTGGAGCGGACCGGGTCGGCCGTCGCCGCTCGTGGCCGCCCCGGTGTCCCCGTCGCCCTCTCCGGTCGCCGGTTCCTGGCGCTGGGCCTGGAGCTCAACGTCGACTACGTCTCCGTCGCCGTGCTCGACCTGACCGGCACGGTGCGGCTCAGCGCCAGCCGGCCGGTCACCGGTCCCGGTGACGTGTCCGCCCTGGTCGCCTTGGCGCGCTGGGCGCGCGCCGAGGCGGTGGGGGAGGCCCACGACCTGGTGGCGGCCGGGGTGGCCGTCCCGGGACTGGTCCGCGGCGACAACCGCACCATCGCCTGGGCGCCCAACATCGGCGTCACCGGGGAGTCCCTGGCCGCCGCCGTCGAGGATGCGCTCGGCTGTCCGGTCCGGGTCAGCAACGACGCCAACTGTGCGGCGTACGCCGAAGCGCACCACGGCGCCGCCGTCGGCGTCGCCCACGCGCTGTACCTCACGGGCACCGTCGGCATCGGCGCAGGCATCGTCGACCGCGGCGAGCTGGTCCGGGGCGGCGCCGGCTTCGCCGGCGAGGTCGGGCACATGCCGATCGGCGACTCGACCGCGCGCTGCGGCTGCGGGCGACAGGGGTGCTGGGAGGCCTCGATCGGGCTGCACGCCGTACTCGCGCGGGTCGGCATGACCGAGGTCGAGACGCCGCTGGCCACGGCCGCCCTCCTGGCCGGGCGCGCCGACCGGGAGCCGGCCGTCGTCGATGCCCTCGCGGAGGTCGGCCACTCGGTCGGGCTCGGTCTGGCGATGCTGGCCTCCGTCCTCGACCCCGAGGTGGTCGTGCTGGGCGGGTTCTTCGTGCCGCTCGGCGAGCGAGTGCTGGCGCCGGCCCGTGCCGCGCTCGACGCCCGGCTCGCCGCGCCCGCCCAGGTGCGCCCCGAGCTGCGGCTCTCCACCCTCGGCATCCAGGCCGC
Source organism: Nocardioides sp. (assembly GCF_036405735.1). Taxonomy (GTDB): domain Bacteria; phylum Actinomycetota; class Actinomycetes; order Propionibacteriales; family Nocardioidaceae; genus Nocardioides. The sequence goes on along the minus strand of NZ_DASWXC010000098.1, from coordinate 28,582 downwards.
CGCCCTCGGCGCCGCCGAGCAGGCCTTCAGCCGGGTCTTCGCGGGGGACGTCGAGCTCGCCTGACCGGCGTGTGCCCCCGCGGCGCAAAGTGTCACCGTGACAGTTCAAAGTGTCACCGTGGGACTTTGCCGCGCGAGTGACATTTCGAAGTGTCACCCCTGCCTCGAACTGTCACGGTGACACTTTGCGGGGCGGCAGGCCCGGGCGAGCGGCAGATCCAAACTGTCACCGTGACACTTCGCCGTGCGAGTGACACTTGGAAGGGTCACCCCTGCGGCCAACTGTCACCGTGACACTTTGCGGCGGCTCGGGCGAGGGCGGCTGCTCAGCCGGCGAGTCGGGAGCGGACGTCGAGGAGCGCGTTGCCGAGGGAGGCGACGGGGTCGACGAAGAGCGGCTCGAAGGCCATCTCGGCCGCACCGAGGAGGACCGAGTCGCCGCCGAGGCCGGGGACGACCAGGCTGACGGCCTCGATCGCCGCGGGGAGCGCGGCGTCGGTGAGGCCCTGCTCGATCTCGTCGCGGACCAGCACGTACAGCGGGCTGAAGTAGCCGCCGAGCACCACCAGCCGCGGGTTGAAGGCGTTGACCACCGACGCGAGTCCCTGGCCCAGGGCGGTGCCGATGTGCCGCAGCGGGGGAGGTACGTCGGCCAGGTCGGCCAGCACCTCGTCGACCTGTGCCACCTGGGCGGTCGGGCAGCTGATCGCCGCGGCGATCGCATGCCCCCCGACGACGGTCTCCCAGCACCCTCGGCTGCCGCAGTGACACGGCTCGCCGGTGGGGTCGAAGCGGAGGTGGCCGATCTCGCCGGCGTACCCGCCGGTGCCCTCGAGCCGCTGGCCGCCGGTGATGATGCCGGCACCGACGCCGACGTTGCCGGAGACGTAGATGAGGTCGTCGACGCCCACGCCGGCGCCGCGCTCGTGCTCGGCCAGCGCGCCGAGGTCGGCGTCGTTGGCGACGGCGACGGGGATGTCGATGCCGAGCGCGGCCAGCACGACGGAGCTGAGCGAGACGTCGTGCCAGTCCAGGTTCGGCGCCAGCCGGACCAGGCCGTCGGCGCGACGGACCAGGCCGGGGACGCCGATGCCGATGCCGACGAGGGGAGCGCTCGCCGGCGCCTCCGCGACGACCTGCCGGATCAGCGCCGCGACCGTGGCCCCGACCTGCCAGGCCTCGGCGGGGTGCGACAGCGTCGTGGCCGCACGCAGCGCGATCCGGCCGCCGAGGCTGACCCGGGCCGCGACCACCCGGTCCACCCCGAGGTCGACGGCGACGACGTAGGGACCCTCGGCGGCGAGCCGGACTCCGGCCGACGGCCGGCCGGCCCCCTGGCGTTCGCCGGCCCCCGAGAGAGCTCCGGGCAGGGCCCGCTCGGTCACGCCCAGCGACTCCAGCTCGGCGGTGAGCCCGGCGATCGTCGAGCGGTTGAGCCCCATCGCGCTGGTGAGCTCCGCGCGCGAGATCTGACCGGCGCGGTGGACGTGGCGCAGCAGCGTGCCGAGGTTGTGGCGGCGGACCGCCTCCTGGTTCGTCCCGATCCCCGCCCGTCGCTGTGTCCGCACGGCCGCACCCTAGACGCCCGACGCGCTGCGTCGACGACGGGAGATCGCGTCGACGCTCGCGGCGAGCAGCAGGACACCGCCGGTCACGAGGAAGTTGATGTAGCTGGCCTGGTTGAGCAGGCCCAGACCGTTGGGGATGGTGGCGATCACGAGGCCACCCACGACCGCGTCGATGGCCCGGCCCCGGCCGCCGAAGAGCGACGTGCCGCCGATGACGGCCGCGCCGACGGCGTACAGCAGCTCGTTGCCGCCGCCCGAGCCCGGGGAGACCTTGCCGGTGTAGGACGCGGCGAGCAGGCCGCTGACCGCCGCCATGCCGGAGCAGATCACGAAGGCGGCGATCTTAACCCGGCGCACGTTGATGCCCGCCCGGCGCGCGGCCTCGGCGTTGCCGCCGACGGCGTACAGGTGACGCCCGAAGCGCGTGCGCCGCAGCACGAACGTCCAGAAGAGCAGCAGCGCGATCACCACCGGCGCCACCCACGGGATGCCGCTGATGTTGAAGAGCTCGGGGTTGGGGGCGCGGTTGGCGCTGAGCAGCGCCGTGACGCCGAGGACGATCGCGGCCAGGACGGCGATCTGGATCAGCACCAGCGCCAGCGGCTGGTGCACGAGGCCGCGCGCCACGCGGGTGCGGTAGCGCCACAGCACCAGCGCGGCGAACCCGAGCACGATCACCGCCGCGGCGATCCAGCCGGCGACGATCGGGACGTTCTTGATCGACAGGCCGCGCAGGATCTCGTCGTTGAACCGCAGCGACCCGCCCGAGCCGATGAGCTTGAGGGGCACGGCCTGCAGCGCGAGGAAGAACGCCAGCGTGACGACGAACGACGGGATGCCGAGCTCGGCGACGAGCAGGCCGATCACGACGCCGATGGCCGCGCCGGCGCCGATGCCGAGCAGCGTCGCGGCCCACCACTCCCAGCCGTGGTCGATCATCACCAGGGCCGTGATGGTCGCCGACGCGCCGCCGGCGACACCGGCGGACAGGTCGATCTCGCCCAGCAGCAGCACGAAGACCAGTCCCATGGCGAGCACGCAGATCGACGCCGCCTGCACGACGAGGTTCGCCATGTTGTACGTCGTCAGGAACCGGTCGTGCAGCGCGGTGAAGACGATGAAGAGGACGATGAGGCCGAGGATCGCCGGCAGCGACCCCATGTCACCACCCCGCAGGCGGCTGACGTAGTCGCGAGCCGAGTCCTGGAGCGTTGCTGCCTGCCGCGTGTCGGCGGCGAAGTCGGTGTCGGCCACGGAGGGGGTGGGCGAGGTGGATCCGAGGGTCATGACGTTGTCTCCTGCGGCGTTCAGATCGTGGCGGTGGCGGGGTTCTCGGCCAGCCCGAGGCTGCCGGAGCGCCCGGCGGTGATGAGCTCGACGACCTGGTTGTGGGTCACCTCGCTCGCGGGTACGTCGGCCGCCACCCGACCCAGGTAGAGGGCGGTGATGCGGTCGGCCACCTCGAAGACGTCGTTCATGTTGTGGGAGATGAGCACGACGCCGAGACCGCGGTCCGCGAGCCGGCGTACCAGGTCGAGGACCTGGCGCGTCTGCGCGACGCCCAGCGCCGCGGTCGGCTCGTCGAGCAGCACGATCTTGGAGTTCCACAGCACGGCCTTGGCGATCGCGACCGTCTGGCGTTGCCCACCGGAGAGGCTGGCGACGCTCTGCCGCACCGACTTCACGGTGCGGACCGAGAGTGAGGCCAGCGTCTCGCGGGCCCGCGACTCCATGGCGACCTCGTCGAGCATGACGCCGGTCTTCTCCTCGCGGCCGAGGAACATGTTCTCGACGATGTCGAGGTTGTCGCACAGGGCGAGGTCCTGGTAGACGACCTCGATGCCCATCGCGGCCACGTCGCGGGGGCCGTGCACCTCGACGGGTTGGCCCTCGAAGAGGTAGTCGCCGCTGTCGCGGCCGTAGATGCCGGCGATGACCTTCACCAGCGTGGACTTGCCGGCGCCGTTGTCGCCGACGAGCGCGGTCACCTGTCCGGGGTAGACGGCGAAGTCGACGTCGTGCAGGACGTGGACCATGCCGAAGCTCTTGTTGACACCACGGAGCTCGAGCAGCGGCTGCGTCATGGAGAGACCTTCTTAGGATTGGTTGTTCGGTACAACGAATCGAGGGGAGCACCCGGACCGCCGTACGACGGCCCGGGTGCGTCCGCAACGGATGCGTCAGGAGATGCCGGCCTCGCTGCAGAGAGCAGCGAAGTTGCCGGCGCAGACGTCCTCGGCCTTCTGGCCGCCGTCGTCGATGACGTCCTTGACGTTGTCCTTCGTGATCGACTGCGGGTCGAGCAGGATCGCCGGGACGTCGCGGCCGCCCTCGGCGTCCTCGACCGTGCCCGTGGTCTCGGCCTCCTCGCCCTTGACCAGTGCGATGGCCGCCTCAGCCAGGGCGTTCGCCTCCAGCGTGGCGGACTTGTAGACCGTCATGCACTGGGTGCCGGCGAGCACGTTCTGCAGCCCCTCGACGGTGGCGTCCTGGCCGGTGACCGGGACCTTGCCGGCCTGGCCGTTGGCCTCGAGGATGCCGATCACGGCGCCGCCGAGACCGTCGTTCGCGGCGAGCACGCCGTCGACCTTGCCGTTGGCCGCGGTGTAGAGCTGCTGGAAGATCGTGGCAGCCTCCTCGTTGTCCCACTCGGGGACGGCCTGCTCGCCGACGACCTTGTAGTCGGTGATCTTGTCGAGGACGCTGTGCGCGCCGGCGGAGAACAGCGTCGCGTTGTTGTCGGTGGGCGAGCCGTTCAGGTAGACGATGTTCTTCGGACCGTCGCCGAGGCAGTCGGCCAGGCCCTGGCCCTGGAGCTCGCCGACCTTGGTGTTGTCGAACGAGACGTAGTACTCCGCCGAGCCGCCCAGGGTGAGGCGGTCGTAGTCGATGGTCGCGACGCCCTGCGAGGCGGCCTTCTCCTGGATGGCCGCGCCCGACTCGGAGTCGAGGTTGACGATGGCCAGGACGGTCACACCGTTGCCGATCATCGTGTCGGCGATCTGCGTCATCTTCTCCGCGTCGCCTTCGGCGTTCTGGATGTCGTACTCCACGCCGGCAGCGTCGAAGGCCGCCGCCAGTGCCGGTCGGTCGGCGCTCTCCCAGCGCACCGAGGACTCGGTGTCGGGGAGGATGACGCCGATCTTGCCGGTGGCGTCGCCGCCGCCGTTCTCGCTGCCGGTGGTGTCGCCGTCGTCAGACCCACAGGCGCTCAGCGTCAGGGCCGCAGCCGCGACTCCGACGAGGACCAAGCTGTTCATTCGCTTCACGCGAACCGCCTCCTTGCGGTGCGATCCCATGCCGGCTTCCGGGATCCGAGGACGGTGGTCCGGAATCACGGTGGGGTTGTTTGTTGTCTGCGACAACATATCGAGTGAAGCCGGTCACGTCTAGGGTGCGGAGACAGGTCCTCCCGATTTGTTACGAACGTCGCTGGGAGTCCGGGACGAGCCAGCGATGAGTCCCGGTCGGACGACGACAGGGGCCCGGGATCCGTCATGGATCCCGGGCCCCCGTCGACACCGCTACGGGCGTCGTGAAGCTGGTTGCAGGCTCGTCAGGTCACTTCACCTTGGTGGGCTTGCTCTGCTTGCTCTTCGGGGCGTAGCCGGCCTTGGTGCCGGTGACGACCACGCTGATCTTCTTGCCCTTGAGCTTCTTGGTGAGCTTGAGGCTCTTCTTGGTCGCGCCCTTGATCGGCTTGCCGTTGGCGTACCACTGCACCTTGACCTTGGTGCCCTTCGGCCACGTGCCGACGTTGGCCTTGACGACCTTGCCGACCTTGACCGGTCCGGCGACCGTGGCGGTCGCCTTCTTGGTGACACCCGGAAGGGTCGGCAGGGTGACGACCGGCTGCTGGACGACCGGTGCGGCCTGGACGGCGACCGGCGTCGACCGGACCTCCAGCCGGTCGCCGCCCTTGACGCCGGTGACGATGTACTGGACCTGGGTCCCGACCAGGTCGGCGGTGACGGGGAGGCTCTGGCCCTCGCGGTAGTCACCCCACTGGCCGCCGTTGATGCCCCACCCGTAGCTCAGCGTGGTCCCTTCGGGCCAGCCGGAGGTGCCGCCCGTGAGCGTCTGCCCGACCACGACGGTGCCGGTAGCGCCGGCGATCGTGGCAGCGGCGTCGGGTGCGTCGAGCTCGCCGTAGATGTCGAAGCCGGCGATGACGTCGGTGCCGGCCTGGCTGTCGTACTGCGGGCTGAACAGCGTGGTGAGGCCCCCGCGCTCCACCAGCGCCAGCGATCCGAGCACGCCGCCGGCGTACGTCGTGTCGGCGGTGTCGACGTCGTAGTCGCCGATCCCGGCGACCGGGATGGCGTGCACCCTGAACTGGTAGGAGGCGTAGTCGTTGACGGCGGCGTAGACCGTCTCGCCGTCGGGCGAGAGCGCCATCCCGGCGACCGCGCTCTCGGTCCCGAAGGAGAGGGTGTGCACGGGCGAGCCGTCGGTGGCGTCGATGGCCTCGATCGTGCCGCTGTCCGCCACGGAGCTGGCGACGAGGACGGTGCCACCGCTCACCACGACCGCCGACGGGTAGTCGCCGACACCGTAGGTCGCGACCGGGGTCTCGGGAGCGGCGACCCAGAGCTCGCCGCTCTGGCCGTCGGCGCCGGTGCCGACCGCGTAGACCGTCGCGTCGGAGGTGGCGGTGATCGAGCTCGGGGTGCCGTTCTCGGCCAGTTCCACGATGCCGACAGCGGACAGGAGCGCGACGGCATTCTGGTTGCCGTCCTCGTCCTCGGCGGTGCCGGCCACGACCGGGGCGACCTCGTCGGTGAGGTGGGCGACGCCGATGGCGTCGACCGACGTCCAGGGCAGCGGCTCACCGTCGGCTGCGAACGTCGGCTGGGCTGCGTCGAGATCGACGGTCCATCCGGCCGCCTGGTTCCCCTCGCGGCCGCCCACGAGCGCGACCGGGCCGTCGGCGTACTCGACGACGGCGACCGCGTTGAGCTGGGCGTCCGCCGGGACGCCGTCGATCGGCGTGACGGTGGAGCCGTCGATCAGTGCGGCGTGCGCGGTGCTGGTCTCGGTGGCGTCGTCCCAGCTGCTGCCGATCGCGACGACGACGCCCTCGCTCGTCGCGGCGAGCTTCTGGACGCTGAAGCCCAGGGGGCCGCTGGACGTGTCGGCGTTCGCCGGCGCGGCGAAGCAGGCCAGTCCGGCGCTCAGCAGGGCGGTGGCGGCGACGCCGGCGACGAGCCGGGTCGACCCGCGGGTGCGGGATGTGGTCATGGAGGGTCCTCCCCAACGATGGGTCCGAGCGACCTGCGGGCCGCTGCTCCTCGATGGTCGGCCGGACAGCCCCCCGATCCATGTCCGAATCCGGCCATGGCAGGAGTCGGACACGAACTCGGGACCTACGGCCCGGGCCGTGGGGAACGCGGCCACCAACCGGAAACTGCGACACCGGGTGCCGCACCTGTGTGACGATCGGGGCGTGACCGACGCGTTGTTCGAGCTGCTGGCCACCGGGCTCCGCTCCCGCGCCGAGTCCGTCCCCGAGCTGGCGGGACTGGCGCGGCGCGAGACCTCGCAGGTGCGGGCCGACCTGGCCGCCCTGCAGCAGCGGGGATACGTCGAGCTCGACGGGGACCGGATCCGCTACCTCACCCCGCCCGCCGCTCTCGCCGGGGACGTACGCCGGCAGACCGAGCAGCTGCTGGACGGGCTGCGTCGACTGGCGGGTGGCCTCGTGGACACCACCGACGAGCTTCCGATGCTGATGCGCGCCTGGTCGATCGGGGAGGCGGGGGAGCAGGCCGTCGCGGACATCGAGCTGTTCCACGGCGAGTCCGCCGTGACCGACCTGTGGCACCACCTGCTGGGACGGCATCCGCTGCGGCGTACCGACATCGTGCTGCCGGACGCCTCACCGCTCTTCGTCGCGGACCCGGCCATGCAGGACACCTGGCACCGGGTGATCGGGTCCGACGGCAACCGGGCACGGGTCATCGGGTCGATCGCCGACGTCACGCACCCGGCCGCGCAGGACCGGATCGAGCAGGAGCTGGGCGCCGGGCTGCAGATCCGCGCGGTGCACAGCCCGCCGTCGTGGTTCTGGGTGGCCGACGACAGCATCGTGGCGGTGCCCCTGCAGTGGGGTGAGGCCTGGCCGACGACGGTCGCCGCGGTCCACAGCCGGGCGGTGGCCGGGCTGGCCTCCTGGGCGTTCGAGCGACTGTGGGAGCAGTCGGTCGGCGTACGCGGGGAGCAGGCCACGTGGGACCCGCTCATCCAGCTCATGTGCAACGGCGCCAGCCTCGAGGCCGCGGCGCGCGCGCTCGGCATCTCCGAGCGCACCGGCCGCCGCCGCATCGCCGACGCGATGGCGCACTACGGTGCCCCGAACCTGGTGGCGCTGGGGGTGGCGTGGGGCCGTGAGCGCCGGGTGGTGCTGCGTGCCCCGTCCCCGTCCTAGGGCAGGTTCGAGCCCCGGCCTAGTGCAGGGCCAGCCGGAGCAGCACCGGTCGGTGGTCGGATCGGTAGCCGCGCAGCACGGCGTGGGCCAGCGGCCGGACCTCTCCGCTCGCCACGTCCTGTCGGTTGACCAGGACCCAGTCGATGAGCCGGGACGGGCGGTGGTTCTGCCGCATGGTCACCGTCCGCGCCTTCGGCCGGTACCCCAGCAGCTGCCAGTTCGAGACGGTCAGGGGGCCGAGCGTGCGGGCCATCCCGCCGACGGGCTTGCGGCGGCGGTCGGTCTTGTAGTCGAAGTTCCAGTCACCGGCGGCCACGACGTACCGACCCGGAAGGGTGGGCCACAGCCGCGCCAGCTGGCGGTAGATGCGCTTGGCGCAGGCTGCGGTGGCCAGGCGGCTGAACCTGCCGGGGCGGGTCCGCCACGCCTCCGCGGAGTGGGCGACGTGCACGTTGGTCACGCTCATCAGGTGGCCGGTCTGCCGGTCCCGCAGCGTCACCACGTTGAGCCACTTCGCCGGGAAGTTGACCCTCGCCCGGCGGGGCGCCGGCCGGCACATGTGATGCCGGGCGGTCGAGACCAGCTCGAACTCGGAGGCACGCCACGAGATCGGCTCCTTGGGCTTGCCGAAGGTCGCGGTCTGGAAGCCGTGGGCCTGCAGCGTCTGCAGCGGCGTCGCGCCACCCGACCTGGGGCGGTGGACGAGCTTGTTCGCCTCCTGCCACCCGATGACGTCGACGTCGGGCCGCGCCGCCAGCCGGGCGACCTCCTGTCGCAGGGCACCCGGGCTGCGGTGCACGAGCACGTTGTAGGTCACGACGCCGATGTCGTCGAGCGCGGCGCGGCTCGGTGCGGCCTCATCGGACGTGCTGGCGGAGGACCGGCCGGTCAGGACGGTGGCCAGCAGCGCACAGGTGCACGCCAGCACCATCGCGGTGGCGAGCGGCCGGAGGATCGGGGCGGGCGTGGTCACGGGCCAGGACTCCCGGTGTGTCAGGGGTGGGTACGACGGCACCGCCGGGCGGCGCACCGACCTGTTACCCCGCGGGGCGTCCCGGAATTCGCCGCGGTGCTGTGTGCGCACCGCGCCGTTGCGGTGGTCCCGGCGTGACCGCGCGAGATCCTAGCCGCCGCGCCGGGGCCGCCCCACGGCCGGTTCGGACGGTGGCGGCTCAGTCGGCGGCGACCGGCTCCCCGCGGGTCTCGCCGGGTTGCGGCGTACCTGCCTGCTGCCCACGGTCCAGGCTGCTCGGCCACCAGATCCGGCCGCCGAGATCGAGGTTGATCGCGGTCACGAGCACCGAGCGCACGATCATCGTGTCGAGCATGACGCCCAGCGCGACAGCCACCCCCATCTCGGCGAGGAACACGAGCGGGATGGTGCCGAGCACGGCGAAGGTGGCCGCCAGGACGAGGCCGGCCGAGGTGATCACACCTCCGGTGGAGGCCAGGGCGATCAGCGACCCGCGACGCGTGCCGTAGTTGATCGTCTCCTCACGGACGCGGGTCATCAAGAAGATGTTGTAGTCGATGCCCAGGGCGACGAGGAACACGAAGACGAACAGCGGGAAGGAGCTGTCCTCGGCGGGGAAGTCGAAGATGTGCCGGAAGATCAGCGCGCTGAGGCCCAGCGCGGCGCCGAAGGACAGCACCACGGTGAGGATCAGGATCAGCGGCGAGAGCACGGCCCGCAGCAGCACCATCAAGATGAGCATCACCACGAGCAGCACGATCGGGATGATGACCTTGTTGTCGCGCGCGGAGGCGTCGTTGATGTCGAGGTAGAGCGCCGCCGAGCCGGTGACGAGCGCGTCGGCGCCGTCGACCTCGTGGACCGCCTCGCGCACCTCGCGCACCTGCTCGAAGGACTCCTCGGCGGCCGGGTCGGTGCCCTGCGCGATCGAGAAGAACTTGACCCCGTCGACGGCGGGGACCTGGTCGTTGACCGTGCCGAGGCCCGGCACGGAGCGGATCGCCTCGGCGACCTGGTCGGCCCGGCCCTCGTTCGTGACGACCTGGATCGGGGTGGAGGTGTCGACCAGCCCGTGGTCGACGAGGACCCGCTGGCCGATGACGGAGTCGAAGTCCTTGGTGTACTGGTCCTCGGTCGCGATGCTGCCCGGGTTGAGGCTCAACATGCCCAGGCAGGCGAGCCCGAGCAGGGCGGCCGTGGTGACCCACACCGCCCGCGGGCGGGGCGCGATCCGGGCGCCCAGCCGGGACCAGAGCCCGGTCGAGGTCGGCTCCGGCGAGCCGAAGCCCGGCCGCTTGGGCCAGAACACCCAGCGGCCGAAGACGACGAGCAGTGCCGGCAGCAGCGTGATCATGACCAGCAGCGTCACGGTGACGCCGATCGCCGCCACCGGGCCGAGCCCGGCTGTGGAGTTCATGTCGGCGAAGAGCAGGCACAGCATGCCGATGGCCACGGTGGCGGCCGAGGCGACGATCGCCGGCGCCGCCCGGTGCAGCGCGAACGCCATCGCCTCGTGGCGGTCGGCGTGGTTGCGGAGCTCCTCGCGGTAGCGGGCGACCAGCAGGAGGGCGTAGTCGGTCCCGGCGCCGATGACGAGCACGCTGAGGATCGCCTGGCTCTGCCCGTTGACCGTCAGGCCGGCGTACTTCGCGAGGAAGTAGATCAGCCCCTGACTGGTGAACAGCGCGACGACCGCGGAGAAGATCGGCAGCACCCACAGCACGGGGCTGCGGTAGGTGAACAGCAGGATCACGATCACCACGCCGAGCGTGGCGAAGAGCAGGTTGGTGTCGATGCCGCCGAACGCCTCCGCGGCGTCGGCCGCCTGCCCACCGGCACCGGCGACGTGGACCGTGACGCCGGAGTCCTCCAGCGGCTCGGTGAGCTCGCGCAGGTCGTCGACCACGGCCGGCAGCTTGTTCCAGCCCTCGGAGCCGAGGTTGAAGGTGACCGTCGCGGTCGCCACCTCGCCGTCCTCGGAGACCAGGCCGAGCTGGCGCCCGGTGTCGGCGTCGGGCGGCACCACCACGGGAGGTACGCCGTTGCGCTCGGCCGCCAGGCCGTCGAGCTGCCCCAGCCCGGGCCCGAGCGCGGCGATCGCGGAGAAGTCGGCGCCGGTCAGCCCGGCGTCGCGCCGGAACACGAGCGTCGTCGGGATGTCGTTCTCGTCCTGGAACGCACCGAGCCGGTCGAGCGCCTGCGCCGACTCGGCGTTGGCGGGGAGCCAGCTCGACGCCTCGTTGTCCTGGACCTCGGTGAGCTTCTGGGCGAAGGTGGAGGCCACGACGACGATCACGAGCCAGGCCCCGACGACGACCCACTTGGTGACGCGCCCGGTCAGATTTCCGGCGATCTGCAAATGCATGACGACTACTTCAGCAGTTCTTGCCCCGGCCGCGCATCAGGGTTTCCCCTGACTGGGGGACCGGCTCAGGCGAGCCACTCCTTGAGCTGGGTGATGGTCGCAGCCGGGTCGTCGGTGGCCGGGTAGACCTGCAGCGACGTGACGCCGGCCTCGCGGAACGCCGCGATCCGCTCCTGGACGTAGGACGCCGGGCCGACGAGGTTGCCCGCCTCGAGCCACTCCAGCGGGACCTTGGCCTCCGCCTCCCGCTTCTTGCCCGAGAGGTAGAGGTCCTGGATCTCCTTGGCCTCCTCCTCATAGCCGTACTGGCAGGCGAGCTCGTTGTAGAAGTTCTTGCCCCGGGCGCCCATGCCGCCCACGTAGAGGGCGTACATCGGCCGCATGAAGTCCAGCATCGGCTTCACGTCCTCGCCGATGGCGACCAGGCCGCCGGCGCTGATCTCCAGCGGGCCCAGCTCGGGGGAGCGCTTGGCCCGGCCGCGGGCGAGCGCGTCGCCCCACACGTCCTTCGCCTTCTCCGGGTGGAACAGGAACGGCAGCCACCCGTCGGCCAGCTCGGCGGTCATCGCGACGTTCTTGTCGCCGAGTGCGGCGACGTACAGCGGGACGTCGGGGCGCTCGGGACGGTTGAGTAGCTTCAGCGGCTTGCCGAGTCCCAGGCCCTGGTCGGCCGGCAGCGGCAGCGTGAAGACCTTGCCCTGGTACTCCAGGGGCTCCCGGCGCAGGCCCAGCCGCAGGATCTCGATCAACTCGCGGGTGCGGGTCAGCGGCCGGTCGTACGGCATCCCGTGGAAGCCCTCGATGACCTGCGGGCCGCTGGCGCCCAGGCCGAGGATGACGCGGCCGCCCGAGACGTTGTCGAGGCCGGCGGCGGTCTGCAGCATCGCGCCCGGTGTGCGCGAGTAGACGTTGAGGATGCCGGCGCCCAGCTCGACGGTCTCGGTCCTGGCGGCCAGGTAGCCCATCAGGCTGACCGCGTCGAAGCCGTACGGCTCGGCGACCCAGATCTGGTCGAGCCCTGCCTTCTCGAGGCCGGCCACCTGGTCGGCGGTCTCCCGGGGGTTCCCGGCGTACTGCAGCGGCATCGCGAGCTTCATGGCCGCGAACCTACCGGTTGGGGCGCTGCGCGCAGCGGCCTCTCGACGGGCGTCCCGGCCGCGCGCCCCGGCTGTCGGCTGGCTGTCGGCTAGCTGTCAGCTAGCTGTCGTCGGCGTCGCCGAGCCGGACCAGCACCTTGGGGACGACGAGCAGCAGCACCACCAGGAGGACGGCGACGACGGCTCCCGCGACGCACGCGGCGGTCAGGCTGACGACGATGTCGAAGATGAAGACCGTGATGCCGACGAGCATCAGCGCGATGAGCCCGACCACGCCGCGGACCACGGCCTGGCCGGTGGCGACCACGCGGTGCTTGAGGTGACGGCCCGACAGCCGCTGGTGCACCGCCACGGCCGTCATCACCAGGGTGGTGGTGAGCACGGCGATCCCGACCAGGACCAGGTAGAGGGAACGCTGCCCGTCGGAGAGCTCCCAGAAGCGGGACTGGAACGGCAGCGTCAGCAAGAAGCCCGCCATCAGCTGGGCGCCGGTCTGGGTGACCCGCAGCTCCTGCAGGATGTCGCCCCAGAGCCGGTCCATGCGCTCGGTCGGCGTCTCGCGCCGGCCGTGGTGGAACTCATCCTCCCGGTCGTCCGTGGCTGTCATGGGAGCAGGGTTCCCCGTCGGGCGGTGATACAACCTCTCCCATGTCCTGGAGCTTCGGCGCGCCGCTGTCCGCCGCCCACCGCGACCGGCTGCGCTCGTGCGGGACGTTCGGGTCGGTCCTGGACGAGCTGGACCTGTGCCTGCTCGACGGGTCGTTGCTGCCGGAGTGGTGGCAGCCGAACGGCAACGCGCTCTACGTACGTCGTGGCTTCCCGGTCCCGGACCGGCTGCTCTCGGTGATGGTGACCTACCCGTTCTCCGATGCGCTGCTCGTGCTCGCCACGGACATCTCGATGGTGTCCTCGCTGTTGCTGGGCGGGGACCACGCCACGGTCTTCATCGGACCGGACAGCTATCTCTCGGCCGCCGAGTTCTACTGCGGCGCCGGCTCGGCGATCATCCTCAACGGCGGTGTCGTCGCCACCTCCCGCGCGATGGTCGACGCCCGCAACGGCGGCTCGATCGTCGCCGAGCACGAACAGCTCTGGGCGGCCAACGTCGTCGTCACGACCGACGACATGCACCGGCTCGAGGACCTGGTGACCGGGGAGCGGCTCAACCCGTACGGCGCCCAGATCCGCCTCGGGCGGCACGTGTGGCTGTGCCGCGACGCCATCGTCACCGGCAACACCGAGATCGGCGAGGGGTCGGTCGTCGGCAGCCGGGCGATGGTCCGCGGCCAGAAGGTCGCCGCCAACACCGCCGTCGCCGGCACGCCCGCCCGGGTCATCCGCGAAGGCATCACCTGGCGCGGCGAGGACGCGCCCTGACCTGTCGGTCGAGCAGACCCGTTCCGTCGGTCGAGCCGCGTTCTCCGTTGGTCGAGCCGCCGAGCCGCCCCGTTTCGTTGGTCGAGCCGCCGAGCCGCACCGTTTCGTTGGTCGAGCCGCCGAGCCGCTAGGCGAGGCGTGTCGAGACCTCGGTGGGTGGGGCTGGGTGCCGGGTACGGCGGGGAGGGTGGGTCGAGGTGGTCTCGACAAGCTCGACCAGCGGAACGACGCCCCGCCTCAGCGGCCGAGGTCCTCGATCACCTCGGCTCCCGGCAACTCGGCGAGCAGCCGGCCGGGCAGCAGCAGCTTCGAGCGGCGTACGCCGGAGCCGACGACCGCGACGTCGATCTCGGTCACCCGACGGTCCACGAGGAGCCGCCACGGCGCGGGCAGTCCGACCGGCGTGATGCCGCCGTACTCCATGTCGGACTCCGCCACCGCCCGCTCCATAGGGAGGAACGACGCTTTGCGGACATCGAGGGTGCGCTTGACGAGGTTGTTGACGTCGGCGCGGGTGTCGGCGCGCACCACACAGGCGGCGATCCGCTCGTCTCCCGCCCGGGAGCCTGCGACGACGACGCAGTTGGCGCTGGCCGTCAGCGGCAGGTCGTAGGCCGCGGTGAGGGCGGCGGTGTCGGCCAGGTCCGGATCGATCTCCACGACCGCCACCTCGTCGGCGTGGTCCCAGTCGCGCAGCGCGGCGGCGACCGGCTCGGCGAGCAGCTCCGGATGCTCGCGGGCGGGCAGGGACACGAGGGAGCCAAGCGTCGGCAGCGTCACGGTCGCCATTGTGCTGCCACGGCGGCTTCACCCGGCATTCAGGTGCGAGCGGTCACCGCGACACTCGCGCCGCCCACCGTGGAGCCATGAGTGCTCTCGTGATCGGTCACCGTGGCGCCCCCGGCCACCTGGCCGAGCACACCCTCGCGTCCTACCGGCTCGCCGTCCGGCTCGGTGCCGACGCCCTCGAGACCGACCTGGTGATGAGCCGGGACGGGGTCCTGGTCGTCCGCCACGAGCCCGAGCTCAGCCGGACCACCGACGTCGCGCGCCGGCCGGAGTTCGCCGCCCGCCGCACGACCAAGCACATCGACGGGCGTGCGGCGACCGGGTGGTTCGTCGACGACTTCACGCTCGCCGAGCTGCGCACCCTGAACGCGCCCGGGCCGGGTGACCTGATCCCGACCTTCGACGAGCTCCTCCTGCTGGTGCGGGACGAGTCCGCACGGACCGGCCGAGCGATCGGGCTGCACGTCGAGGTCAAGCATCCGGCGTACTTCGCCTCCGTCGGCCTCCCGATGGACGCCGCCGTGCTCGGCACGCTGCGCGACCACGGCCTCGACCAGCCGGGTCACGGGGTGTGGGTGCAGTCGTTCGACGACCGCTTCCTGCGCCGGTTGAAGCAGTCGACCCCGTTGCCGCTGGTGCCGCTGGTGCAGCTGGTCGAGCCGGGGCGGCGGTTCCGGTGCGACGAGGTGGCGTCGTACGCCGCCGCGCTGGGTCCCTCCCAGGGCGCGGTCCTGCGTGCCGACCGGATGCCGACCGGCCTGGTGGCCGAGGCACACCAGGCCGGGTTGGCGGTGTTCGCGTGGACGCTGCGCGGTGACGTGGAGCAGGCCCGCCGGTTCTTCGCCGCCGGGGTCGACGGGGTCTTCACCGACTACGCCGACCGGGCGGTCACCGCACTGGGCCGGCTGGTGCCGAGCGCCTGACTCAGCGGCGGACGCCGTGCTTGCGCGCGCCGGAGACGGCGACCGCCGCCAGTCCGACCGCACCGGCGACCAGCCACGGGATCGGCAGCAGCCAACGGATGTCGGAGCCGCTCACGACATCGCCCTGGACCAGTCCCCAGGCCCCGACGAAGCAGAGGAACGCCAGTCCCATCACCAGGTGGCCGATGTTGACGGGGTGCCGACCCGTGGGCCGATCCGCGGTCTGCTCGTCGGCCGCGACGGTGGCCTGCTCGAGTGTCTGCTCGTGCTCGCTCATCGGTTGCTCCGCTCCTGGATCCGTTCGCGCCACGACCCGGCGCTGTCTGCGTCGACCACCTGCACCGACCCGACGTCGAGGTCGGCGTCGATGGTGATCATCGGGGCTCCGTCGCTGGCCACGCGGCTGCCGTTGAGCTCGGTGCTGATGCCACCGCGCTCGCTGTCGAAGATCTCCACGTTGCCCGGACCGCTCACCTCGCCGCGCACGTCGACGGTCACGCCGTCGGGCACGATGACCTCGATCTTGCCGACCGAACCGGTGATGGTCAGGTGGTGGCCGTCGAGCGCGCTGAGGTCGGCGACGTCGCGCAGATCGACCCGGAACTCCCCGGTCTCGAACTCGTAGTGGCTCAGCACGTCGGCGGCCGTCGTGGGCCGGACGGCGACCCGGTCGCCCTCCCAGTCCCACTCGTCGGCACCCACGCTGGCGACCAGCGCCAGGGTCGAGACCAGACCGACGAGGATCAGGCCACCGGCCCGACCCCAGAAGGCGCCCAGCACGAGCATCAGGCCGCTCACGCCGACGGCGACGGCGGCGTACGCCGGGTCCGGGACGCTGGCACCGGTGGCGGCGTCCACGATGCCGAGGACCCCCTCGAGCAGCGCGATCAGGGCGAGGGTGAACCAGAACAGGATGGGGCCGCGCTTGCGTGGGTTGGGGGTCGGCACGTAGTACGTCGGCGGTGCGTAGGTCCCCGGCGGGGGACCGTACGGCGCGGCAGGTGCCCCGGCAGCCGCGCCCGGGCCGGCCGGCGGGACGGTGCCCGAGGGCCCGGTGACGGTCGACCAGGCGGTCTGCGCGCCGCGGGCCACCTCGCGACGCCGGTCCCGGTTGCCGAAGACCAGCAGCAGGATCAGCGCGATGATCGCCAGCGGCCAGGGGAACTCGAACCGTCCGACGGTGTCGCCGAGCAGCGCCAGGACGGCGAGGCCGGCGGCGACGTAGAGCGCGAGCGTCCGGGTGCGCTCGTCCAGGCTCACGGTCGCCTTGCCGTCGGTCTCGTCCGGGACGAACAGCCAGCAGGCGAGGTACAGCAGCAGGCCCGCCCCGCCGAAGAACGTCAGCACCACGAACGCGACCCGCAGGATCGCCGGGTCGACGTCGAAGTGTCGGCCCAGCCCACCGGCGACGCCGGCGACGTAGCGGCCCTGCGGGCTGCCCTTGGCGGAGCGGAGCAGCCGGCCCAGGTCACGCGCCTCGGCGGCGGTGACGCGGGGGCCGGTGTCGGCGGTGCCGCCGGCCTCGGCAGCGGGCGGCTGCTCCTCGGGAGGTGTGGTGCTCGTGTCCATGGCATCCAATCTCCCGGTTGGGGTGGGCGCGCACCATCGGGGACGACCCTGAACGGGCCCGGTCCGCCCCGACCTGCCCTCAGGGTCGCCTCGGGGTCGATCCTCATGGTGACGCGCCTGCGGGCGTGTGACGATTGACCCGTCATGACGAGCTTCCCTGGCGCCTCCTCCGGCCCGATCGCCGGCCCGGTATCCGGCCCGGTCCCTGGCCCGACCGCTGGCCCGACCGCTGGCCCCGCGGCGCCGCGCGGCGTGCGCAAGGCGACCCGCGACACCGAGGCCCCGGTCATCGGCGGCGTGGCGTCCGGACTGGCCCGGCACCTTGGCCTACCGGTGCTGTGGGTCCGCGCGGCGTTCCTGCTGGCCGGTCTGATGAACGGCCTCGGTGTGGTGCTGTACGGCGGGCTGTGGCTGGTCCTCCCCGCGGACGCCCGGTTCGAGACCTCGACCCCCGGCGGGGAGAGCGCGTCCCGCGGGGGTCGGCGCCCTGGCCGGATCCGGCGGCTGGCCGACGCCGGGCCGGCGATCGCGCTGGCCGCGCTCGGGCTCGGCGTCGTGCTCGTCGTGCAGGCCGTGTTCGGCATCGGGGCGTGGCTGTGGCCGCTGCTGCTCGCCGTGGCCGGCATCGGCCTGCTGTGGCGGCAGGCCGACGAGGCGCAGCGCGAGCGCTGGCTCGACAGCACCGAGCGGGTCAACCCGCTGCAGCTGGTCGTCGGCGGCGGCTGGGCCGGCTGGCTGCGGATCGGCATCGGGTCGTTCCTGCTGCTGCTCGCCGTCACGCTCGTGGTCGTCGACAACGGCGCGATGATGAGCGACGGGTGGGGCAGCGTCGTGGCGGCCGGGTTCGTCATCGCCGGCATCGCGGTCGTCTTCGGCCCCTGGCTGCAGCGGCTGGCCGCCGACCTCTCCGCCGAGCGCGAGGAGCGGATCCGGACCCAGGCGCGCGCCGACATGGCGGCGCACCTGCACGACTCCGTCCTCCAGACGCTCGCGCTGATCCAGAAGAACGCCGGCGACGCGACCTCCGTCGCACGGCTCGCACGGTCGCAGGAGCGCGACCTGCGCTCCTGGCTCTACGCCGGCGACTCGATCTCCGCGGAGACCCTCGCCGGCGCCCTGCGACTGGCGGCGGCCCAGGTCGAGGACACCCACGGTGTCTCCGTCGACGTGGTCGCGGTCGGGGACGTCCCCTTCGGCGACCGGCTCCACTGCATCGTCGCGGCCGCCCGCGAGGCGATGGTCAACGCCGGCAAGCACGCCGCCGTGGAGCGGGTCGACGTGTACGCCGAGATCGGTCCGACCCTCGCGGAGGTCTTCGTCCGGGACCGCGGCGCCGGCTTCGACCCGGAGGCGGTCCCCGACGACCGTCACGGCGTCAGCGGCTCGATCATCGACCGCATGACACGACACGGCGGCACCGCCGTCGTACGCTCGGCGCCCGGCGAGGGCACCGAGGTCCGGCTCTCCCTTCCCCTGGAGGCAGCCCATGAGTGATCCCGTCAAGGTGCTGGTCGTCGACGACCACGCCATGTTCCGCAGTGGCGTGCGCGCCGAGCTGGAGCGGGAGGGCGACGGGGTCGTCCACGTGGTCGGCGAGGCCGCCGACGTCGACCAGGCGGTGGCCGCGATCGCGGCCACCCCGCCCGACGTCGTCCTGCTCGACGTCCACCTGCCCGGCGGCGGAGGCGTCGAGGTGATGCGGCGCGCGCCGGGACCGCGGTTCCTGGCGCTGTCGGTCTCCGACGCCGCCGAGGACGTCATCGGCACCATTCGCGGCGGTGCGCGCGGCTACGTCACCAAGACGATCACCGGGCCCGAGCTGGTCGCCGCGATCCGGCGGGTGGCCGACGGCGACGCGGTCTTCAGCCCGCGGCTGGCCGGCTTCGTGCTCGACGCCTTCGCCGCCGCCATCGACGTGGCCAGCGTGGACGAGGACCTGGACCGGCTCACCGAGCGTGAGCGCGAGGTGATGCGGCTGATCGCTCGCGGCTACTCCTACAAGGAGGTCGCCAAGGAGCTCTACATCTCGATCAAGACCGTGGAGACCCACATGTCGAGCGTGCTGCGCAAGCTGCAGCTCTCCTCGCGTCACGAGCTGACCCGCTGGGCCTCCGACCGCCGACTGCTGTGAGCCGCCCCGGGCCGAGCCTGCGAGGACCGGGGCGGCCAGGTCGAGTAGCCGCGCGGGCGAGCCCGCGAGCCCGCGACCGGCGTACCGAGACCCAGTCGATCCGGCGAACCGATTCGTAGGGGCCCTGACCACTGGGTAACGGTCCCGTCGTGACCACCACCCCTGTGGAACGCCCGGAGCTCAAACGCTCGATCGGCGGACGCCAGCTGTTCCTGTACGTGCTCGGCGACGTTCTCGGCTCGGGCATCTACGTGCTCATCGGCGCCGTCGCGGCAGCGGTGGGCGGTGCCTTCTGGCTCGCCTTCCTCGTCGGCGTCACCGTGGCGACGCTCACCGGTCTCGCGTACGCCGAGCTCGTGACGAAGTACCCCCGCGCCGCGGGGGCCGCGCTCTACGTCAACCAGGCGTTCCGCCGTCCCGCACTGACGTTCCTCGCCACGGTGTCGATGCTGGCGGCGTCGTTCGCCGCGGCCGGCTCCCTGGCCACCGGGTTCGCCGGGTACTTCCGCCAGGTGTGGGATGCGCCGCCGACGCTGCTGGTGAGCCTGCTGTTCCTCGCCGCCCTGGCGTTGGTCAACTTCATCGGCATCACCGAGTCCGTCGTGGCGAACAGCGTGATGACGCTCGTCGAGGTCTCCGGCCTGCTGATCGTCCTGCTCGTCGGGATCATCCACGTGACCCGGGGCGACGCCGACTTCGCCGTGCTCGGCGACGTCAGCGTCGAGGGCCATCCGGTGCTCGCCGTGGTCGCGGGCGTGGCGTTGGGGTTCTTCGCGATGACCGGCTTCGAGAACGCCGCGAACGTCGCGGAGGAGACGCGCGAGCCGCAGCGGGTCTTCCCCAAGGCGCTCGTGCTCGGCATGGTGGGTGCCGGCCTCTGCTACGTGCTGGTCGCTGTCGCGGCGGCGCTCACCGTCCCCATCCCGACCCTTGCCGGGTCCGATGCCGCGCTGCTCGAGGTCGTCGAGTCAGGGATCCTGCCGCTGTCGACGGGCGTGCTGTCGATCCTCTTCGCGATCATCGCGATGACCGCCATCACCAACACGACGCTGGTCGCGGTCGTGACGCAGTCGCGGATCCTCTACGGCATGGCCCGCGAGGACGTCGTACCCGGTGCCTTCGCGCGGCTCCACCCGCGCCGCCGCAGCCCCTGGGTGGCGCTGCTGTTCTCGGCCGGGGTGGTCGCCGGCCTGCTCGTCATCGGGACGCTCGTGACCTCGACCGGGGCCGGCATCGACCTGGTCGCGCGGCTCGCCACGGTCACCGTGGTGCTGCTGCTGTCGGTCTACGTGATGGTGATCGTCTCGGCGCTGAAGCTGCGCGGCACCGACGAGACCGCCGAGAGCTATCGGGCGCCGACCGCGCTGCTGCTGGCGGGCCTGGTGGGCAACCTCGTGCTGCTCGGCTACGTGGCGTCCGACGACCCGACCTCGCTGTTGTGGTGCGCCGGCCTCATCGGCGTCGGTGTCGTGCTCTTCGTCCTGGAGTACTCCTTCGGCCGGCCCGACCGTCCCGAGGGCACCCGGCGCGCCGACCCCGGAACGGCGCTCTAGTCTTCAGCCATGGAGATCGTGCGCCTGGTCCTGCTGCTGATCCACGTCCTCGGCTTCGCCGCCCTCTTCGGTGGCCTGCTGGTGCAGGCCAAGGAGCCGGTCAAGCGAGTCAACGCCCTCATGCGCGACGGCTCCGGCACCGCCGTGGTCGCCGGACTGGCGCTCGTCGGCGTCCTCGAGGCCGGTGACGGCGACGTCGACCACGCCAAGATCGGCGCCAAGCTCGTCATCGGCGTGGTGATCCTGGCCCTGGTGATGATGAACCTCCGCAAGGAGCGCATCTCCCAGGGGCTGTGGACCCTCCTGCTGGCGCTGACGGTGGTCAACGTCGCCGTCGCGATCTTCTGGACGCCGACTCACGGGTCCTACTGATCCCTCGTGATCCCGCCGGGTTCGCCCCGCCCGGCCGCCCCCCACAAAGTGTCACCGTGACACTTCGCGACAGGAGTGACCCTTTGAACTGTCACGGTCGACGCGAACTGTCACGGTGACACTTTGCAAGTGTCACCGTGACAGTTTGCGCGGCGCCCGGGAGCCGCGTCAGCGCCAGCCGAGCGCGGGCGCGACGTGGGTGAGGATCGCCTCGAGCACGTGGGCGTTGTAGTCGACGCCGAGCTGGTTGGGGACCGTGAGCAGCAGCGTGTCCGCCGCGGCGATCGCCTCGTCCGCCCGTAGCTGCTCGACGAGACGGTCCGGCTCGGCGGCGTACGAGCGGCCGAAGACCGCGCGGTAGCCGTCGATCTCGCCGATCTGGTCGGACTCGCTCTGCTCGTGCCCGAAGTAGGCGTGGTCCTCCTCCGACACGAGCGGGAAGATCGACCGGCTCACCGACACCCTCGGCTCGCGAGTGTGGCCGGCCTCGGTCCAGGCGTCCCGGAACGCCTCGATCTGCTTGCGCTGCTGGACGTGCAGCGGCTCGCCGGACTCGTCCTCCTTGAGGGTGGAGCTCATCAGGTTCATGCCGCGGGCGGCCGCCCAGCGGGCGGTGGCGTCGGAGCCGGCACCCCACCAGATCCGCTCCCGGAGGCCCTCGGAGTGCGGCTCGAGCCGGAGCAGCCCCGGCGGGTTCGCGAACATCGGGCGCGGGTTGGGCTGGGCGAAGCCGTTGCCCTTGAGGACCTCGAGGAGCACCTCGGTGTGGCGGCGCGCCATGTCGGCCTCGGTCTCTCCCTCGGCGGGGGAGTAGCCGAAGTACCGCCAGCCGTCGATGACCTGCTCCGGGGAGCCGCGGCTGATGCCGAGATGCAGTCGGCCGCCGGAGATCAGGTCGGCCGCCCCGGCGTCCTCGGCCATGTACATCGGGTTCTCGTAGCGCATGTCGATCACGCCGGTGCCGATCTCGATGCGGGAGGTGCGGGCGCCGATCGCGGCGAGCATCGGGAACGGCGAGCTCAGCTGGCGGGCGAAGTGGTGGACCCGGAAGTAGGCGCCGTCGGCGCCCAGCTCCTCGGCCGCCACCGCCAGCTCGATGGACTGCTGCAGTACGTCGGCCGCCGACCGCGTCTGCGAGTGCGGCGACGGCGTCCAGTGGCCGAAGGACAGGAACCCGATCTTCTTCACGGAGGTGGAACCCGCCACCCACCCGCGGCATTCCGCAGCGTCGCCGGTTCAGCCGCTGTCCCCTCCGCCGCCTAGGCTGGACCCAGCATGAGCATGATTCCCGGACTCGAAGCCTTCGCCGCGCAGCCAGAGCCTCCCAGGCGCGGCGGCCCCTCGCCGGACGAGCTGCTCGACGGGCTCAACGAGCCGCAGGCCGCGGCGGTCCGGCACGAGGGCGCGCCGTTGCTGGTGGTGGCCGGCGCCGGGTCCGGCAAGACGCGCGTGCTCACCCGCCGGATCGCCTGGCTGATCAGCCAGCGTGGCGCCCACCCCGGCTCGATCCTCGCGATCACCTTCACCAACAAGGCCGCGGCCGAGATGAAGGAGCGGGTCGAGGATCTGGTCGGCAAGCGTGCCCGCATCATGTGGGTCTCCACCTTCCACAGCGCGTGTGTGCGGATCCTGCGCAAGGAGGTGGAGCGGATCGGCTACAAGTCGAGCTTCTCCATCTACGACGCCGCCGACTCCAAGCGGCTGATGACGCTGGTGTGCAGCGACCTCGACCTCGACCCGAAGCGCTATCCGCCCGCCCAGGTGCTCAACTGGGTCAGCGACCAGAAGAACGAGCTGCGCGATCCCGAGGACGCCGCCAAGGACGCCCAGAACAACCTGGAGCAGACCTACGCCGCGGCGTACGCCCTTTATCAGCGGCGGCTGCGCGAGGCCAACGCCTTCGACTTCGACGACCTCATCATGACGACCGTCCACCTCATGCAGGCGTTCCCGGAGGTGCGCGAGACCTACCGCCGCCGGTTCCGGCATGTACTGGTCGACGAGTACCAGGACACCAACCACGCGCAGTACGCCCTCATCCACCAGCTCTGCGCCGACAGCCCCGAGGACGGGGTCGCGACGGGCTCGGGCAGCGACCTGCGCGTGGAGCCGGCCGAGCTGATGGTGGTCGGTGACGCCGACCAGTCGATCTACGCCTTCCGGGGCGCCAACATCCGCAACATCCTCGACTTCGAGCAGGACTTCCCGAACGCCACCTCGATCCTGCTGGAGCAGAACTATCGCTCCACCCAGACCATCCTCACCGCCGCCAACGCGGTGATCGACCACAACAAGGGCCGCAAGGCCAAGCGGCTGTGGAGCGAGGCCGGCGACGGCGATCGGATCGTCGGGTACGTCGCCGACGACGAGCACGACGAGGCGCGCTTCGTCTCCGACGAGATCGACAAGCTCATCGACGACGGTGCCGCCAGCGCGGCCGATGTGGCGGTCTTCTACCGCACCAACGCGCAGTCCCGGGTGTTCGAGGAGGTGTTCATCCGCACCGGCCAGCCCTACAAGGTCGTCGGCGGCGTGCGCTTCTACGAGCGCCGCGAGGTCCGCGACGCGCTGGCCTACCTCCGGCTGCTGGCCAACCCCGCCGATCAGGTGTCGCTGCGGCGGATCGTCAACACGCCCAAGCGCGGCATCGGCGACCGGGCCATCGCGTGCGTCAACGCGCTCGCGGAGCGGGACGGACTGACCTTCTGGGAGGCGCTGCGCCGCTCGGAGGAGGCGCCCGGGCTGGCGACGCGCTCGCTGAGCAGCATCCGCACCTTCGTCGACATGGTGGAGGAGCTGCAGTCGATGGTGGACGCCGGCGAGCGTGCCGACGTCATCCTCGAGACCGTGCTCGACAAGTCCGGCTACCTCGCCGAGCTGGAGGCCTCCGACGACCCCCAGGACGCCACCCGGGTCGAGAACCTCGCCGAGCTCGTCGCGGTCGCCCGGGAGTTCTCCGACGATCCCGTCGCCGGGCCGTCGGCCGACCCCGCCGACGTCGATGCGGGCCAGGTCGCCCCCGGCCTCACGGACTTCCTGGAGCGGGTCGCGCTGGTCGCCGACTCCGACCAGATTCCCGACGACGGCGAAGGACTGGTCACGCTGATGACCCTCCACACCGCCAAGGGCCTGGAGTTCCCCGTCGTCTTCCTCACCGGCATGGAGGACGGCGTCTTCCCGCACGCCCGGGCGCTGGCCGACACCACCGAGCTGGAGGAGGAGCGCCGGCTCGCGTACGTCGGCATCACCCGCGCCCGGGAGCGGCTCTACCTCTCCCGGGCGATGGTCCGGTCCGCGTGGGGCGCCCCGTCGCACAACCCGCCCAGCCGCTTCATCGACGAGCTGCCGGTCGACCTGGTCGACTGGCGGCGTACCGCCGCGGAGCAGGCCCACTGGTCGCGTCCCGACCTCGGCGGCGAGCGGTGGGGGAGCGGTCAACGGCTCGGCACGCCCACGGCGGCCGGTCGCCGCAACTTCTCCAGCGCCGCGCTGCGTGCCGACGCGGCCGCGAAGGCCAAGCCGGCGCGCGAGGTGCCGTCGCTGGCGGCCGGGGACCGGGTCACCCACAACAGCTTCGGGCTCGGCACCGTCGTCACGGTCGAGGGCGTGGGCGAGAAGGCCGTCGCCTCCATCGACTTCGGCAGCCAGGGCGTCAAGCGGCTGCTGCTGCGCTACGCGCCGGTCGAGAAGCTCTGAACGCCTTCGGTGGTCGAGTAGCGAGCGCCAGCGAGCGTATCGAGACCCCGGCATGCACGGCCGCTCTGCTGGTCTCGATACGGCCTCGCCTGGCGGCTCGGCCTACTCGACCGGCGAGGGGCGCGGCGCGGTCCTGATCAGGGGTTCAGGCCCTGCTCGGTGAGTGCGGTGTAGGGGTTCACCGGGTCACCGCCACCGGGGCGGACCTCGAGGTGGAGGTGCGGGCCGGTCGTGTTGCCGGTGGAGCCGACGCGGCCGATGAGCTCACCGGCGTGGACGGTGGCACCGACGCTGACGTCGACGGCGGACTGGTGGCAGAACCAGATCTCGGTGCCGTCGTCGAGGGTGAGCACGGTCTTGTTGCCGTAGGCGCCGTCGTAGCCGGTCGAGGTGATCGTGCCGTTCGCGACCGCGAAGATCGGCGAGCCCGTGGGTGCCGCGAAGTCGAGGCCGGTGTGCGCGCGGGCCCACAGGCCGTACTGCCCGAAGGTCGCCGTGATCCGGTAGTCCGCCGGGTCGACCGGGAGCTTCCACTGGTTGGCCTTCAGCACCTCGGCGTGGCCGGCCGCCTGCTGGCCCAGCTTGGCGAGGCTAGCCTCGCGCTCCTTGGCGGTGCTCTCGGCGTCGGCGCGGCTGCCGCTGCGGCTGACCGCGGTGTCGCGGACCACGCCGACGGCGGCGACGGCGCTGGTGCCGCTCATCGCGCTCGCCGGGCGCAGCTGGCCGGACGCGGCCTGGGACAGCGAGGTGTCACCGGAGGTGACGGCGCCGGCGGCCGAGATCGCCAGGGCGGCCACGCCGACGAGGACGGGGAGCGACGGGACGCCCTTGAACAGAGGTCCGCGGGACGCCGCGCGCTTGGCGGCGCGGCGCTTGCCGCCGGCCGGCACGACCGGGAGGTTCGCCGTGGTGTCGGCGGAGAAGTCGGTGCCGGGCAGCGGCTCGATGCGCGGGAGGCTGCCGGTGAACGCCTCGGTCAGCGCGAACGGCAGCGCTCCGGTGTGCTCACGGACGTCGGCGGCGAACAGCGTCCGGCCGGTGGTCCAGCCCGTGACCTCGGCCTCGAGGTTTGCCGTCTCGACGACGGGGGAACTCTGGAGGGTGTCCTCGACGACCGGGCGAGCCATCCGCTTGCCGACGTACGGCGTTGCGGGCGTGGACTCGGTCTCGGTGGCCCGGTTGGCTACCCGGCGACCGACGTAAGCGGTCCCCTGAGCCGAGTCGGGTCGGTGCGTACCGACAGTCTCGGCTCGGTGGTTACCCATGCGTTCACTGCTCCGCTGCTCGGGGTTCAGACGGCGAGCCACGACAATAACGGACCGGGATGGCGGCACGTAATTGGGACTCGACGTCGATGGTGGACGAACGACGCCACCCGAGGCTAGCGAACCGTCACAGGACGGGACCAAAGACCCAGGCACCTGGTTTAACCGTGCGTGACGCCTGGTCACTCCCGTCGGGCCTATGTCCTATGTCACTCCGGGTCGCTGGGCCTCGTATCCGCGCGGGGCCCGGGTCTAGGGTGCGTCGAGGACATCCGCAGCTACCGGGTCACG
Source organism: Nocardioides sp. (assembly GCF_036405735.1). Lineage (GTDB taxonomy): Bacteria > Actinomycetota > Actinomycetes > Propionibacteriales > Nocardioidaceae > Nocardioides. The sequence goes on along the minus strand of NZ_DASWXC010000098.1, from coordinate 2,186 downwards.
CGCGTGCCCTGCGCCCGCCTGGCTTCCGAGTAGTCCGAATCGAACCTAGAAACTTGGTGGATCAGTGGATCTGATGGAGTACCAGGCGAAGGAGCTCTTCGCCAAGCACGGTGTCGCGACCACCCTCGGGGTCGTCGTCGAGACCGCCGAGGACGCTAAGGCCGCGGCTGAGCAGATCGGCGGCGTCACCGTCATCAAGGCTCAGGTCAAGGCCGGTGGCCGCGGCAAGGCCGGTGGCGTCAAGCTCGCGAAGACGCCCGAGGAGGCGTACGAGCACGCGAGCAACATCCTCGGCATGGAGATCAAGGGCCTCACGGTCAACCGCGTCCTGGTGACGCCGGCCACGCCCCCGCAGGAGGAGTACTACTTCTCCTTCCTGCTGGACCGCTCGAACCGCCAGTACCTCTGCATCGCGTCGGTCGAGGGTGGTGTGGAGATCGAGGAGGTCGCCAAGACCAACCCGGACGCCGTCAAGCAGATCGGCATCGACCCGGGCAAGGGCGTCGACGCCGCCAAGGCCCGCGAGATCGCCACCGAGGCGAAGTTCCCGGAGGCCGTCTTCGAGCAGGCCGTCGAGATGATCGAGGCCCTCTACAAGGTCTTCGTCGAGGAGGACGCCACCCTCGTCGAGGTCAACCCGCTGGCCCGTCTCGAGGGCGACAAGCTGGAGGCCCTCGACGGCAAGGTGTCGCTCGACGACAACGCCTCCGAGGTGCGCCACCCCGACCACGAGGAGTTCGAGATCCGCGAGGAGGCCGACGCTCTCGAGTCGAAGGCCAAGGACCTCGGTCTCAACTACGTCAAGCTCGACGGTCAGGTCGGCATCATCGGCAACGGCGCGGGTCTGGTGATGAGCACCCTCGACGTGGTCGCCTACGCCGGCGAGAAGCACGGCGGCGTCAAGCCGGCGAACTTCCTCGACATCGGCGGCGGCGCCAACGCCCAGGTGATGGCCAACGGCCTCGACGTCATCCTCAACGACCAGCAGGTCAAGTCGGTCTTCGTCAACGTCTTCGGCGGCATCACCGCCTGTGACGAGGTCGCCAACGGCATCAAGGGCGCGCTCGAGATCCTCGGCGACAGCGCGACCAAGCCGCTCGTCGTCCGCCTCGACGGCAACAACGTCGAGAAGGGCCGGGCCATCCTCACCGAGCTGAACCACCCGCTCGTGACCGTTGTCGAGACCATGGACGGCGGCGCCGACAAGGCTGCCGAGCTGGCCAACGCCTGAGGCCAGGGGAGAAACAAGAATGAGCATCTACCTCAACAAGGACAGCAAGATCATCGTCCAGGGCATCACGGGCGGCATGGGTGCCAAGCACACCGCCCTGATGCTCGACTCGGGCGCGCAGATCGTCGGCGGTGTCAACGCTCGCAAGGCCGGCACCACCGTCACCCACAAGGACCACGACGGCAACGACGTCGAGCTCCCGGTCTTCGGCTCCGTCAAGGAGGCCATGGAGAAGACCGGCGCGAACGTGTCTGTCGCCTTCGTCCCGCCGGCGTTCACCAAGGACGCCTGCATCGAGGCCGTCGACGCCGAGATCCCGCTCCTGGTGGTCATCACCGAGGGCGTCCCGGTGCAGGACACCGCCGAGGTGTGGTCCTACCTGCAGGGCAAGAAGACCCGCATGATCGGCCCGAACTGCCCCGGCATCATCACCCCGGGCGAGTCGCTGGCCGGCATCACCCCGCACACCATCACGGGCAAGGGCCCGGTCGGTCTCGTCTCGAAGTCGGGCACGCTGACCTACCAGATGATGTACGAGCTGCGGGACTTCGGCTTCTCCACCGCCATCGGCATCGGTGGCGACCCGATCGTGGGCACCACCCACATCGACGCGCTCCAGGCGTTCCAGGACGACCCGGAGACCGAGGTCATCGTGATGATCGGTGAGATCGGTGGCGACGCGGAGGAGCGCGCCGCGGCGTACATCAAGGAGAACATCACCAAGCCGGTGGTCGGCTACGTCGCGGGCTTCACCGCCCCCGAGGGCAAGACCATGGGTCACGCCGGCGCCATCGTGTCCGGCTCGGCCGGCACGGCGCAGGCGAAGAAGGACGCCCTCGAGGCGGTCGGCGTCAAGGTCGGCAAGACGCCGTCCGAGACGGCCGACCTGATGCGCGCGATCGTAGAGGCGCTCTGATCTGAGCTAAGCTGTCACACGAAGGCCCCGGGCTCCACC
>NZ_DASWXC010000097.1:0-5047 GCF_036405735.1 Nocardioides sp. | reverse complement strand
GAGCTGCGCGACGCCGCCCGCCCGGAGCTGGCCCGGCTGGCCGGCTCCGGCCTGCTGCGGGTCCCCGTCGCCGCGACCTTCCCGCTCGCCGAGGTCGCCGACGCCCACCGCCTCGTCGAGGGCGGCCACGCCACCGGCAAGGTCGTGCTCGTCCCCTAGCCGGCTCCTCGTGCTCGCACCGTCACGATGACGCCTCGCAAACTGTCACCGTGACGGTTTGGGCCGAGAGTGACAGTTCGAACTGTCACTCTCGCCGCAAAGGGTCACGGTGACACTTTGCGGGGACACACGCGCCGGTCAGCCGAAGAACACCTGGGCCTCGGCGTACTCCTCGGGGCTGACGGTCTTGAGCACCCCGGTCGCGTCGGCCAGCGGGACTCGGACGATGCGGGTGCCACGCAGCGCCGTCATGACGCCGAACTCCCCCTCGGCGACCGCGTCGACGGCGTGCAGGCCGAGCCTCGTCGCCAGCCAGCGGTCGAAAGCCGTCGGCGAGCCGCCGCGCTGGACGTGGCCGAGTACGACGGCGCGTGCCTCGCAGCCGACCCGCCGCTCGATCTCCTGCGCGAGCCGGTCGCCGATGCCGCCGAGCCGGACGTGACCGAAGTCGTCGACGTCCCCGGACTGCAGCGTCATGCCGGTGCCGTCACGCGGGACGGCGCCCTCGGAGACGACCAGGATGGGGGCGTACCGCGACTCGAACCGGCTCTTCACCAGGGCGCAGACCTCGTCGATGTCGAAGGGCTGCTCGGGGATCAGCACGATGTTCGCTCCGCCAGCAATCCCGGAGTGCAGCGCGATCCAACCGGCGTGCCGCCCCATCACCTCGACCACCAGGACCCGGTGGTGGGACTCGGCGGTCGTGTGGAGCCGGTCGATCGCCTCGGTGGCGATGTTGACGGCCGTGTCGAACCCGAAGGTGAAGTCGGTTCCTGAGAGGTCGTTGTCGATCGTCTTCGGGACCCCGACGACCTTGACCCCGACCTCGGAGAGCCGGGTGGCCACGCCGAGGGTGTCCTCCCCGCCGATGGCGACCAGCGCGTCGACGCCGTCGCGCTCCAGGTTGGCGCGGATCCGCTCCACGCCGTCGGGCACCTTGAGGGGGTTGGTGCGGCTGCTGCCCAGGATGGTGCCGCCGCGGGGCAGGATGCCGCGGCACTGCTCGATCCCGAGCGGCATCGTCTCCCCCTCCAGGGGGCCCTTCCAGCCGTCGCGGTAGCCGACGAACTCGAAGCCGTGCACCCGCACCCCCTTGCGGACCACGGCACGGATGACGGCGTTCAGCCCGGGGCAGTCGCCGCCTCCGGTGAGCACTCCGACCTTCATGGGCCTCATGCGTGCGACTGTAGTGAGAGCGGGGTCGCGCCGCCACGGCCCCGATGCCGCGATCAGGAGGGTCAGTAGGGTCGGGCGCATGACCTTCTCGATCGTGGCCCGTGCCGTGGACCCCGCCTCCGGTGAGGTCTCGTGGGGCGTCGCCGTGGCCTCCAAGTTCCTCGCCGTCGGCAACGCCGTCCCCGCCGCGGTCGCCGGCGTCGGCGCGATCGCGACCCAGGCCGCGGCGAACGTCGCCTACAAGGGCCTGGCGCTGGCGCACCTCGACGACGGCGCCACCGCCGCCGTCGCGCTGCAGCGGCTGCTCGAGGAGGACGACGAGCGCGACCACCGGCAGGTCGGCATCGTCGACGTGGAGGGCAACGCGGCCTCCCACACCGGTCCGGCGTGCCTGGACTGGGCCGGGTCGGTGACCGGAGACGGCTACGCCATCCAGGGCAACATCCTCACCGGCGAGGAGGTGATCGACGCCATGGAGGCGAGCTGGCGCGCCTCCGACCCGGCCGAGCCGCTCGGTCGACGACTGCTGGCGGCGCTGGCCGCCGGCGACGCGGCCGGCGGCGACAGCCGGGGCCGGCAGAGCGCCGCGCTGCTCGTCGTACGCGAGGGAGCTGGGTACGGCGGCCTCGACGACGTTGCCGTGGACCTCCGCGTCGACGACGCTGCCTCGTGCGGGGGCGCGCCGATCCCGGAGCTGGCCCGGCTGCTCGACCTCAACGACCTCTACCTGACCGCCTCCACCGAGGCGGAGAAGGTGCCGGTGACCCCGGCCCTCGAGGCGGAGCTCGAGACCTTCGCGGCGGCTCACGGCGCCCGCGACTTCCTGGCCTGGGTGGGGACGGAGAACTACGAGATGCGGGTCGCCCCCGACCTGTCGTGGATCGACGAACGGATCCTGGAGCTGGTCAGGGAGCACCGGGCGGGGTGAGCGACCTGGACGGCCCGGCGGGCGGCGTACGCGGACGGAGTGTGCCGGCCCTCGCCGCGGTGAGCGCGACGATCTACGGCCTGGCCGGGCTCGGCCTGTTCCTCAGCGGCATGCTGCACACCGACGACATGAACCCGCGGTGGCTGCTGCTCACGCTCAGCGCGATCGCCTTGGCGTTCGGCGCCACGGCACTCGTCCGGGGCCGGTCCTTCACCGTCCTGGAGGCGGAGCTCATGGTCGCGGTGGGCGTGGCGGTCATCGTCGCGCTCACGCTGGGCACGCGCATCGACGTCGCCGCCCTCGGCGACGGCGCAGGCCTGCCGCTGATCGCCATCTACGCCGGATGGTTCCTCACCCTGCGCGGCCGGCTGATCGTCGGCGCCGGCGCGCTCGGCTGGCTCGGGGCCGTCGCCGCCCGCGGCGAGGGCGTGCTCACCTCCATCGCGGCCGGCGTGGCGGTGGAGTCGCTCATCGCCGCCGAGATCGTGCGGCTGCTGGTGCGGCGCATGCAGTCCCTGGCCGAGACCGATCCGTTGACCGGAGCGCTCAACCGGCACGGGCTCGAGCAGGCCTGGAGCCGGCTCGCCGCGCCCGCGAGGCGTCGCGGTAGTCCACTGTCGTTGGCCGTCATCGACGTCGACGGGCTGCGCGAGGTGAACAACCGGCACGGACACCGCGCCGGGGACCAGCTGCTGGTCCGGGCCGCCCGGCAATGGCAGACCCAGCTGCCCCGGCCGGCCGCCGTGGGCCGGATCGGCGGCGACGAGTTCGTCCTGCTGCTGCCGGGCCTGCGCCCGGACGCGGCCGAGCGGCTGCTCGACTCCCTGGCCGCCGTCGCCCCGGCCCGGTGGTCGGCCGGCGTGGCGGAGGTGCCCCCCGGCGCGTCGCTGGACCAGGTGGTGGATCGCGCCGACCGGCTCATGTACAACCGCAAGGGCGGCAACGGCGCCGCCTCGACCGAAGGAGCCGGCTCGTGACCATCCTCGCCATCGACGCCGGCACCACCGGGGTGAGCGCGTTCGTCGTCGCGTCCGACGGCCGGATCGTCTCGCAGGGCTACCAGGAGTTCGGCCAGCACTTCCCCACGCCCGGCTGGGTCGAGCACTCCCCGGAGGAGATCTGGGGCGCCACCCTGGCCGCCACCCAGGCCGCGATCGCCGGCCACGAGGACGAGCTGACCGCGATCGGCATCACGAACCAGCGCGAGACCGTGGTGCTGTGGGACCGCGAGACTCTCGGGGCGCCGCGTCGCGCGATCGTGTGGCAGGACCGGCGTACGTCGGGGATCTGCGAGCGGTTGCAGGCCGCCGGCCACGAGCCACGGGTCAGCGAGCTCACCGGGCTCCGACTGGACCCCTACTTCTCCGCGACCAAGCTGGCGTGGATCGCCGAGCACGAGCCGCACACGTGGGCGCTGGTCGAGTCCGGCCGGTACGCCGTCGGCACCGTCGACTCCTACCTGATCGCCCGGATGACCCGGGGGCTGCACCATGTCACCGACGTCTCCAACGCGTCGCGCACGCTGCTGATGGACCTGCGGACCGGCACCTGGTCCGACGAGCTCTGCGGCCTGTTCGGCGTGCCGCTCGACGCCCTGCCCGACCTGGTGCCCAACTGGGGCGAGATCGCGGTGACCGACCCGCGGACGTTCCTCGGCCTGAGCCTGCCGATCGCCGGGCTGGCCGGTGACCAGCAGTCGGCGCTGTTCGGGCAGGCCTGCTTCGATGTCGGCGACGCCAAGTGCACCTACGGCACCGGCTCGTTCATCCTCACCAACACCGGTCGCACCATCGAGCGCTCCGACGCCGGCCTGCTCTCGACGGCGGCCTGGCGCTCCCCCGACGGCGAGCTGACCTACGCGCTCGAGGGCGCCATCTTCGTCACCGGTGCGGCCGTGCAGTGGCTGCGCGACGGCCTGCAGGTCATCGGCTCGGCCGCCGAGACGGCGGCGATCGCCGCGACCGTGCCCGACAGCGGCGACGTGGTGTTCGTCCCGGCCCTGACGGGGCTGGGCGCACCGCACTGGGACCCGCACGCCCGCGGCACCATCCTCGGCATCACCCGCGGCACCACCCGCGCCCACCTGATCCGGGCCACCCTGGAGGCGATCGCCTTCGAGGTCCGCGACGTGCTCGACACCCTGCCGACCCGCGCGGCGCTGAGCTGCCTGAAGGTCGACGGCGGCGCGGCGGCCAACGACCTGCTCTGCCAGATCCAGGCCGACCAGCTGGGCGTCGAGGTCTCGCGTCCCACCCAGGTCGAGACCACCGGCATCGGCGCCGCCTACCTGGCCGGGCTCGGCACGGGCGTGTGGTCCTCGACCGACGACCTGGCCGAGATCTGGGCCCAGGACCGCACCTTCGAGCCGCAGCTGCCCCGCGACCGGGCCGCCGCCGCCTACGGGCGCTGGCAGGAGGCCGTGCAGCGCTCGCTCAGCTGGGCTCGCTGAGCCCGGCCACCTCGGCCTCGGCCTCGGCGACCCGCGCGGCGGCCTCGTCGCGGTCCTCCTCGGCGCTCGCGAGCTCCTCGTCGGCGTCCTCCGCGCTGACCTCGAGGTCGGCCACCCGGCGCCGGGCCTCCTCCAGCTCCGCCTGCAGCTGCAGCACCCGGGCTGAGAGCCGGGCGGTACGCCGCTCGGCGCGCGCATGGTCGTCCCGCGCGTTGCGCAGCGACCGCTCGGCGGCCTCGCGCGCCCGTTCCCGGGCCAGCCGCTCCTCCTCCGCACGGCGCTCGGCCTCGGCGTCGGTCCGGTCCGCGGCGGCCGGCTCCGCCTCGGGGGTGGGT
>NZ_DASWXC010000096.1:0-121898 GCF_036405735.1 Nocardioides sp. | reverse complement strand
CGGACCGGTCCACACCGGCTGGGTGCCGCGCCGGGCGCGTGCGCCCGCGGCCTCCCCGCCGTTGGGCAGGTCGGTCTGCAGCGGCAGCGATCGCCAGCGCGACCAGCCGGTGCCCGCGCGCCACCGCACCCGCACCGTGGCGGGCGTCGCCGCGCCGGTCCACGTCACCCCGACCATGGAGAAGCCGTTCGTGCGCAGCGGCTTCCCGATCCGTCCCCGCAGGGGGACGGTGACCTCGCTGACCCCTCCCCCAGCCGGCTGCAGCCGCAGCACCCCCTGCGACGAAGCAGGAGCGGCAGCCGTGCCCGGGGGCACCAGGAGCAGCGGCACCAGCACGGCCAGGGCAGCGAGGAGCGTTCTGGTTGGACCCATGGGGACCGATCATCGGTGATCGGAGCCCCACTGGTCTGGACCAGTGGATCCTCGGCGTGTCAGCCCAGCGCCACCCAGGGGACCTGGCGGCCGGCGTACGCCGCGAGGTGGGTGTAGGCGTCCGAGCCGGCCGGCGCCTGGCGCGCGTCGCGGAACGCGCGCCCCTTGCGGACCGGCCCCAGCACGCGGTCCATCGTGACCACCGCACGCTGGGCCACGGACTGGTCCAGCCCGTCGGTCGAGCGGCCGAGCGCCGTCGCGAGGTCCCAGGTGTGGGTGGCCACCTCGGTGGCCTGCCAGTCCGCGTCGGCGGCCGTCTCGCCGGCCACCGCTCGCCACAGGTTCACCAGGGCGTTGCCGCGGGTGCGCAGCTCCTCGCCGAGCCGCTCGGCGTAGTCCTCACGACCGTCCCAGCCGGGCGGCGATCCCTGCAGCATGGTCACGAAGACGCGCGGCGCGGCGATGAGGTGGTTGGCCAGCTGCCGCACGGTCCACTCCTCGCACGGCGTCGGCTTGCCCAGGTCCTCGGCCGTGACTGCGTCGAGCAGGTCGGCGGCCTGGGTCAGCGCTCGCTGCAACGCCAAGATCCCCATCTGGCGATCGGCGCCGGCAGCAGACGGCGGCATCAGCTGAAGTCCAGCTCGTGGGTGCGGGCCCGCTTGAGCTCGTAGACGTAGGGGTAGGCGGTGACGAGCTGGAACCCGTCCCACAGCCTGCCGGCCTCCTCGCCCTTGGGCGCCTTGGAGATGACCGGCCCGAAGAACGCCTGGCCGTTCATCGCGATCGTCGGCGTGCCGACGTCGTTGCCGACCTGGTCCATGCCGCGGTGGTGGGAGGCGATGACGTGCTCGTCGTAGGAGGCGTCGTCCATCGCGTCGACCAGCTCCGGCTTGAGGTCGGCGGCCGCCAGCGCCTCGGCGATGACCTCACGCGTGAAGGTCTTCTGCTCGAGGTGCTTGGCGGTGCCCAGCGCGGTGTAGAGCGGCAGCAGCGCCTCCTTGCCGTGCAGCTGCTCGGCGGCGGCCAGCACCCGGACGGGGCCCCAGGCGTCCTTGAGGAAGTCGCGGTACTCCTGCGGGATGTCCTTGTCCTGGTTGAGGTAGGCCAGGCTCATGATGTGCCAGGTGACCTCGACGTCGCGCACCTTCTCGACCTCGAGGATCCACCGCGAGGTGATCCAGGCGAACGGGCAGGCGGGGTCGAACCAGAACTCGGCCTGGGTGGTGCCCTCGGCGGTCGGCTCGGTCGTGTGCTCAACAGTCATGTGGACCTCAACCACCGGGCTGTCCGCCCTCTTCCCACGGCGCGCGGGCGGTCAGCCGCGCCGGCTCCCCTTCTTTCCCTTCTTCTGCTTCTTCGTCGTCTTCGTGCCCTTGACCTCGACCGCGGTGCGGCTGGTGGCCTTGGTGGTCTTGGCGCTGCCCGGGTAGTAGACGACGATCGCGCGCCGGCCCGGCGTCAGGCCGTTGACCCGCAACTTCACGTAGCCCCCGCGGCCCAGCTCGGCGGCGTGCTTGCGGCCCTGGATCTTGATCCACACCCGGCCGGTCGGGCGCACGCCGGGAGCGTCGACGACGACCTTGATGAGCGCCGAGCGTGGCGTGCCGTTGGCGGTGCTGACCTTCAGCTCGACCGGGGCGAGCACGCCGCCCACCGGCCCGAGGGTGGCCACGGTGTCGCGGTGGCCGGGGTGGCGCAGGACCACCTGGACGGCGATCTCGGCGTCGAAGTCGGCCCGCGTGACGACGTACGTCGGGCCCGTTGCCCCGTCGATCGGGCGACCGTCGCGCAGCCACTGGAACTCTGCACTCGCGGCGGCCGGCCGGACCGAGCCGAGCACCGCCGTGAGGGTCTCCCCGACGAGCCGGCGCCCGGCGATGCCCGCCTCCGGGCCGAGCTCGACGTCCGGCGCCAGCACCGGCGCGGTGGCCGGCGAGGTCGCGACGAGGGTGGTGTAGCCGGCCTTGACCGCGGAGACGTTGACGCTGAGGCGCTGGCCGGCCCGGTCCTGGGTCGGGACGTAGGTCGTCCCCGTGGCGCCCGGGATCGGCTGCCCCTCGGCGAGCCACTGGACGCCGATCCGGTCCGGACCGGGCGCGTAGGCGCCGGTGTCGACGGTGAGCGGCTTGTCGACCTGCGCGACGCCGCTGATGGAGGGACCGCGGCTGATCGCCTGGGTGCCCGGCTGGACCGGGCCGGTGGCGGCCGTGCTGGCACGTCCGGGCTGGTACGTCGCCGCCGTGGCCGTGACGACGACGCTGATCGACTGGCCCAGCAGAGCGGGCGTGACCGTGAGGCTCGCACCGGCCCGGGTGCTGGTGAACGGCACGCCGTTGGCGAACCACTGCAGCGTGGTCGAGGCGGCCGGCGTCCAGGCGCCGGGGTTGACCGTGAGGGTCTGGCCGACCCGGGCGGAACCGGAGAGCACCGGCGCCGAGACGTTCGCGACCGCGACGTCCTTGAGGTGGATGAATCCGCTCGGCCAGTGCCGCCCGCCCGCGTAGATCCGGCGCCAGGTGAACTCGCTGCCCCAGTTCGACTCCGAGATGACGATGGCGTTGGCCTCGACCCGCTCGACGTACGCGACGTGGCCGGCGCTGCCGGCGCCGCCGGAGTTCTCCCTCCACCACGCGACCGCGCCGACGGCCGGGGTCTGGTTGGTCAGCGAGGGGAAGGACGTGCCCCAGTACTCCGCGTTGCCGCGGCCAGGCTTCAGCTGGGAGGGCCGTGCGCTGGGCATGCCGTTGCGGATCATCCGGTAGGCGACGTAGTTGGTGCAGTTCGTGCCGGAGTACATCTGCCAGTACATGGTGCCGTTGGCCGTGCTGTAGCCCTGGTGGGGCATCCCCGCCTTCGCACACCGGGCGTACCCGCTGCACAGGATCGCCGAGGGCGCCGCGTCGATCGTCGTCGTCGCCGCGCGGCCGCTGCTGGGCGCGACGAACGGCAGCACACCCGCGACGAGGACGAGCGCGAGTGCCGCGAGGGGCCGCTGATACCTGTGTGACTGATGGGGCACAGGGGAACTGTAGAGAAAGAATTGTCAACGCGACACGCCGCAGAGATAACTACATTCTTGTAGTTTGCCGCGCCGGCTCCTCCGCCCGCTCACCGAAGGTCCTATCGACGCTGCGGGGGACCGGAAAAGGACTTTCGGCCGCGTGCGAGGATGCCCGCATGCCAGGAACCAACCTCACCAGGGACGAGGCCGCCGCGCGCGCCGCCCTCCTCGACGTGACCTCCTACGCCGTCGAGCTGGACCTCACCACCGGTCCGGAGAAGTTCGCGTCCACCACGACGATCACGTTCACCGCCACCACCCCCGGCGCGTCGACGTTCGCCGACCTCGTGGATGCCGACGTCCACGAGATCACCCTCAACGGCGTCGCCCTCGACCCGGCCACGGCGTACGCCGACAGCCGGATCGCGCTGAGCGACCTGGCCGCCGAGAACACGCTGGTCGTGAGGGCCGACTGCCGCTACAGCCACTCCGGCGAGGGCCTGCACCGCTTCGTGGACCCCGCCGACGACCGGGTCTACCTCTACACGCAGTTCGAGGTGCCCGACGCCCGCCGTGTGTTCACCACCTTCGAGCAGCCCGACCTCAAGAGCGCCTTCGCCTTCACCGTCGTCGCGCCGGAGGACTGGAAGGTCGTCTCGAACTCCCCCACCCCGTCGTCCGAGCCGCTCGGCGACGGCAGGGCCGTGTGGCGCTTCGAGCCCACCAAGAGGATGTCCACCTACATCACCGCGCTGGTCGCGGGTGAGTACCACGAGGTGCAGGACGTCTACGAGGGCAAGCACGGCCCGATCCCGCTCGGGCACTACTGCCGCCAGTCGCTGGTCCCCTACCTGGACCGCGAGGAGCTGGTGAAGATCACGAAGCAGGGCTTCGAGTTCTTCGAGGAGAAGTTCGACTACCCCTACCCCTTCGGCAAGTACGACCAGCTCTACGTGCCGGAGTACAACATGGGCGCGATGGAGAACGCCGGCTGCGTGACGCTGCGCGACGAGTACCTCCCCCGCAGCCGCCAGCCCCGCTCGTTCTACGAGTTCCGGTCCTCGGTGATCCTGCACGAGATGGCCCACATGTGGTTCGGCGACCTCGTCACGATGAAGTGGTGGGACGACCTCTGGCTCAACGAGTCCTTCGCCGAGTGGGCCTGCTACTGGGCCGAGGCCGAGGCCACCGAGTTCACCGACGCCTGGACCGGCTTCGCCAACGCCCGCAAGCAGACCGGCTACCGCCAGGACCAGCTGCCGACCACGCACCCGATCGCCGCGGACAACCACGACCTGCAGGCGGTCGAGGTCAACTTCGACATGATCACCTACGCCAAGGGCGCCTCGGTGCTCAAGCAGCTGGTGGCCTGGGTCGGCCTGGACCCCTTCCTCGACGGGCTGCGGGCCTACTTCAAGGAGTGGGAGTACGCCAACCCGGAGTTCAAGGACCTGCTCGCCGCGCTCGAGAAGGCCTCGGGCCGCGAGCTGCAGGGCTGGGCCCAGGAGTGGCTGCAGACCGCCGGCGTCAACACGCTCGCCCCGGAGTTCACCCTCAACGAGGACGGCACGTACTCCTCGCTGACGGTGAAGCAGACCGCCCACCCCGACTGGCCCACCCTGCGCCGGCACCGGGTCGGCATCGGGTTCTACGACCGCACCGAGACCGGCGTGCTGACCCGCACCGACTACCTCGAGGTCGACGTCGAGGGTGCGGTCACTGAGATCGCCGAGGCCGTCGGCAAGCGGCAGCCGGACCTGCTGCTGCTCAACGACGGTGACCTCACCTACGCCAAGATCCGTCTCGACGAGCGCTCGCTCGCCACGGCCCTGACCGGCCTCGCCGACCTGGACGACTCGCTCGCCCGGGCCCTGGTGTGGTCCTCGGCCTGGGACATGACGCGCGACGCCGAGATGGCCGCCACCGACTTCGTCGAGCTCCTGCTCGCCAACATCGGCCGCGAGACCGACGCCTGGGGCGTCACCCGGATCCCGGTCTTCGGCGCGCAGGCGGTCAACAGCTTCTCCGCCCCGGCGAACCGGGCGGCGCTGCGCGCCCGTTGGGAGACCGGGCTGCGGGAGCTCGCCCTGGCCGCCGAGCCGGGCAGCGACCACCAGCTGACGTTCGTCCGCTCCTACGCCGGCGCCGCCCACTCCGAGGCGGCGCTGGCCGACCTCCGCGCGCTGCTGTCGGGTGAGCTGACCATCGAGGGCCTGGCCGTCGACCAGGACCTGCGCTGGTCCCTGCTGACCGCCCTCGCCGCCGCGGGCGCAGCCGACGAGGACGAGATCGCCCAGGAGCTGTCGCGCGACAACACCATCTCCGGCCAGGAGAAGGCCGCCGCCGCCCGCGCGGCCCGCCCGACCGCGGAGGCCAAGGCCGCCGCGTGGGACGCGGTCGTCGTGCGCACCGACACCCCGAACGAGACGTCACGCTCGATCGTCTTCGCGTTCTCACAGCCCGGGCAGGAGGAGGTGCTGGCGCCGTACGTCGACACGTACCTCACCGCGGCCGACACCCTCTGGGAGCACCTCGGCACCCACCGGGCCTCGACGGTGCTGGAGTACATCTTCCCGCGCGGCCTCGCCTCGCCCGAGGTGCTGGCCAAGCTCGACGCCTGGCTGGAGAGCTCGCCCGCGGAGCCGGCGGCCAAGCGCTACGTCCGGGAGAACCGCGACGACATGGCACGGGCCCTCGCGGCGCAGGCCAAGGACGCCGCCCGCTAGTTAGTCGGCGGCCCGCTCGCTGGCCGACGTGCCAGCGGGCGGGCCCTCCGGGCTCTGCCGGACGACGGTGGCCGGACGACTGTGGCCGGACGACGGTGCCGGCCGACTGGGCTAGCCGGCGGTGTGGTGGGCCAGCTGGGTGATCCCGGCGCGCAGCCCGCCCACGAGGTCCCCGGCGGCGAAGGAGGTGCGCATCGCCTCGGCGGCGATGGCGACCTCGGTGTCGGAGAGCGTACGGCGGACCCAGCCGCCGGTGACGATCTCGAGGATGCCGGCCCGCGGGTCGACCACGATCATGATGCTGCGCGCCGGCGCCACGAGCGTGTTGTGCAGACTCGTCGCGAACGCGCGCGCGTCGCTGCCCTCCACCGGCCCGACGTACACCGAGAACTCCGCGCGGCACAGGAGCTCCGCCGTACGGATCGTCTCCTCGACGGCATAGCGCTGGGAGTCGCTGAAACCGGAGAAGTGCAGCCCGTCAGAAGCGGGCACTGACGCCACCGGCCTCGGACGACTCGTCGTCGGGACCGGCCAGCTCATGGGTCCCCTGGCGCGGACCGCCGATCCACTCGGTCGGCTGGCCGCCGGTGAGGCCCTCGCCCTTCAGCAGCCCCGGCAGCACGGTCAGCACGGTGATGACGACCGCCAGCAGGATCGGCAGGCCGGCGATGAGGAGCAGCAGGTGGCCGGCGCTCATCGGGTCCGGGTCGCTCCAGCCCTCCGGGACGTTGGCCGACACGGGTCCGGCGACGGCCACGAGAGCGGAGGCGGAGGCCGCGACAACGGCGGCCCGGCGGACGGCGGTCAGCAGCGAGGTGGTCACGAGGGGAGGATATCGGCAGCGTGATCGGGCCAGCCAACCGGTCGACATACTGGGGCCCATGATCGAGAGCTGGCTCCCGACCGCCTCCCCCTGCACCTCCGACGAGGACATCTGCGAGTTCGTGCTCGAGCAGACCGGCAACGAGCAGGTCGCGCGTGCCGCCGACCTGTTGATCGGCCGCCCGCTGGCCGTGGCCGGGCTGGTGCTCCTCGGCCTGGTCATCCGGTGGGTGCTGCACAAGCTGGTCGACCGCGTGGTGCGGCGCGCGGAGGGCGGAATGCTGCCCGACCGCTTCTCCCCCACGACGGCCGCCACCGCCAGCCGCCGCGTGCAGCGGGCCAAGACCATGGGCGACCTGCTCAAGAGCATCATCACCGGCGTCCTGGTCGCCGTCGTCGGCACCATGGTGCTGGCGCAGCTCGGGGTGAACATCGCGCCGATCATCGCCTCGGCCGGCATCATCGGCGTCGCGCTCGGCTTCGGCGCGCAGTCGCTGGTGAAGGACTTCCTGTCCGGCATCTTCATGATCTTCGAGGACCAGTACGGCGTCGGTGACGTCGTCGACCTCGGCGAGGCCAACGGCACGGTGGAGGCGGTCTCGCTGCGCGTGACCCGGCTGCGCGACGTCAACGGCACGGTCTGGTACGTCCGCAACGGGGAGATCCTGCGGGTCGGCAACATGAGCCAGAACTGGTCCCGCGCCGTCGTCGATGTGACCGTGGGCTACACCGAGGACCTGGCCCGGGCGACGCAGATCCTGCGCGAGGTCGCCCACGACCTCTGGGAGGACTCCGACTACGACGGCATCGTGGTGGAGGAGCCGGAGGTCACCGGGATCGAGGCCCTCAACCCCGATTCGGTCACGTTGCGGGTGATGATCAAGACGGCTCCGATGGAGCAGTGGGCCGTCGCCCGGGAGCTGCGCTCGCGCATCAAGGCTCGCTTCGACCACGAGGGGATCTCGATCCCCGTGGCGCAGCGGATGATCTGGCAGCAGTCACAGCCCCCGGGCGCCCAGCAGTGACGGGCGTCAGGCGAGCGTGGCGTCCAGCGTGATGGTGGTGCCGGTGAGCGCCTGGGAGACCGGGCAGCCCTCCTTGGCGGCCTGGGCGAGCTGGACGAACGTGTCGTTGTCGATGCCGGGGACGTCGCCGCGGACGGTCAGCTTGATGCCCGTGATGCCGGTGCCCGGGGTGAACTCGACCTCGGCGTTGACGGTCAGCGAGGTGGCCGGGGTGTCGTTCTTGGCGAGGCCGTTGGAGAAGGCCATCGAGAAGCAGGAGGAGTGCGCGGCGGCGATCAGCTCCTCGGGGCTGGTCTTGCCGTTGGCGGCCTCCGTGCGCGCGGGCCAGGAGACGTCGTAGGTGCCGAGTCCGGACGACTCCAGCGTCACCTTGCCGGCGCCCTCGAAGAGGGTGCCCTCCCAGACGGTGGTGGCGGTGCGGGTGGTGGGCATGTGATTTTCTCCCTTGCCTGGTGGTGGGACGGTCTCCACCGATCCTTCCATGCGACCCGAACGGCAACCCGAACGGCAACCCGAACGCCGCCCGAACGGTGGCCCGGCACAATGGACACGTGACGTTCTATGACGAGATCGGCGGCTTCCCCACGATGCAGAAGATCGTGGCGAAGTTCTACGAGGGCGTCGCGACCGACGACGTGCTGCGGCCGATGTATCCCGAGGAGGACCTCGGTCCGGCCGAGGAGCGGTTCCTGCACTTCCTGGTGCAGTACTGGGGCGGCCCGACGACGTACTCCGAGCAGCGTGGCCACCCGCGGCTGCGGATGCGGCACGCGCCGTTCGCGGTCGACGCCGTCGCCCGGGACCGGTGGCTGCAGCACTTCCGGGCCGCGCTGGACTCCGTCGATCTCACGCCCGAGCAGGACGCGCAGTTCTGGGGCTATGTGACCCACGCCGCGAACTTCATGGTGAACACCCCCGACTGAGTGCCGGGACGCCGGGTAACGGCCGGGAAGGACGACCGACCCGATCCGGCAACCCGGAAGGACCATCCATGCGCAGCATGCAGACCGTGGCCGCCACGAGCGCCGTCCTCACCACCTCCTTCGTCGGGGCGTACGTCGCCGGCATGATCGGCGCCGACGAGGAGTCACCCGCCGCCCAGCGGGAGGTGATCACCGCAGGGCAGGAGTCTCCGAGCGTCCCGCCGAGCGCCCCACCGACCTCCTCGGCTCCCGCTCCGCCGATCGCTGCGGCCTCCGCGACGACCCCTGCGCCGGTGGTCCCCTCACCGCCGTCGCCGACGACGGCGACCGTCACCGACGAGCCGTCCGCGGCCGCCCCGGTGGGCGACCGCCGCGCGGCCGAGCCGCGACACCGCGCCGAGCACGGGGAGCGCGACGGTGCGAGCCCCGAGCCGTACCAGCCGCGTCACGCACAGGTCACCGACGGCGACCGCTGGGACGAGGGAGCCGACTCCGCCGCGAGGGACGACCGCGGTGACCGGGACGACCGAGACGACGGGCGCGACCGCCAGGAGCGGGACCACCGGGACGACCGGGACCACCGGGACCACCGCGAGGACCGGGATCGCTGACGCTCAGCCGCTGAGCTGAGAGAGCACCTCTCGCAGGGCGTCGGGCGGGACCACGCTGCGGCCCGTGGCGGTGTCGAAGAAGACCAGCACGCACCGGGCGCGGGCCAGCGTGGCCTCCCCGTCCAGGATCTCCGACGACATGGTCACCGACCTGGTGCCGACCCGGGAGATCCAGGTGTGCACGTCGTACGGCTCCGCCCGCAGGTGCACCGGTCGGAGGTAGTCGACGTCGGTCTGCGCGACGACCATGGAGGGCACCGGGCCGAGGCTCTCGAGGTCGCGGCGCATCCGGCCCATCGCCGCGATCCGCGCCTCCTGGAAGTACTCGAAGAACTTCACGTTGTTCACGTGCCCGTAGGCGTCGAGGTCGGAGAACCGCACCCGCAGCGGGTAGTGACCGGCCTCGGTCCGGCGCGGCTGCCCGTACTCCACCGCGGGCGCGCTGTCGGCAGGCTCGAGGTAGGCCTCCAGCCCCGCGCGCTCCTCCGCGGTGAGCCGGCGTGGCTGCTCGGTCGCGAAGACGTACGGCGTGAGCACGCTGGTCGCCCGCAGGAAGACCGTGCGCTCCTCGCCGGCCTGCCGGGGCTGCTGGAAGACCTCGTAGGCCAGCGTGAAGGAGGCGGCGCGGATCTCCGTCACCCACACCTCGACGCTGACGCTCGAGCCGGCGAGGTCGAACAGCAGCGGTGCGACGTACTGCACCCGGTGGCTCACCACGACGACGCCCTCGGCCAGCCGGTCGGTCTGCCCGCCGGTGGCTGAGTGCAGACGCAGCAGGTCGACCCGCGCCTCCTGCAGGTAGTCGGCGTAGACCACGTTGTTGACGTGGCCCAGCATGTCGAGGTCCGCCCAGCGCATCGGGCATTCGTAGAGGTGCCGCACGAGCGGGAGTCTGTCAGTGGCCCCCCGTGGCACGACGGCCGCCCCTGTAGGGTCTACGCGATTCGCCTGATGTGCGAGTACCCCCACGTTCGCCCATGGTTCAGATGGAGAGTGTCATGCCCGAGGCCGTCATCGTCGCCGCCGCCCGTACCCCCATCGGCCGCGCCAACAAGGGTTCCCTGACGGACCTCCGCCCCGACGACCTCGCCGCGTTCATCACGAAGGCGGCGGTCGAGAAGGTCGAGGGCCTGGACCCCCAGACGATCGACGACCTGCTGCTGGGCTGTGGCCTGCCGGGTGGCGAGTCGGGCAACAACATGGGCCGCGTCGTCTCCGTCATCAACGGCTGGGACCGCGTCCCGGGAGCGACCATCACCCGCTACTGCTCCTCGTCGGTGCAGACCACGCGGATGGCCTTCCACGCGATCAAGGCCGGCGAGGGCGACATCTTCGTCTCTGCCGGCGTCGAGACCGTGTCGCGGTTCGCCAAGGGCACCTCCGACCACATCCCGCACACCGTGAACCCGCTCTTCGACGACGCGCAGTCCCGCACCGCGAAGATCGCCGAGACCAACGACCGGTGGCACGACCCCCGCGAGGACGGCCTGCTGCCCGACGTCTACATCGCGATGGGCCAGACGGCGGAGAACGTCGCGACGCTGCGCGGCATCTCGCGCCACGAGATGGACGAGTTCGCGGTCCGCTCGCAGAACCTCGCCGAGAAGGCGATCAGCGACGGCTTCTGGGCCCGGGAGATCACCCCGGTGACGCTGCCGGACGGCACGGTCGTCTCCACCGACGACGGCCCGCGCGCCGGCGTGACGTACGACGCCATCGCCGGCCTCAAGCCGGTCTTCCGCGAGGACGGCACCGTGACCGCCGGCAACTGCTGCGCGCTCAACGACGGCGCCGCGGCCGTCGTGGTCATGTCCGACACCAAGGCCGCCGAGCTCGGTGCCAAGCCGCTGGCCCGCATCGTCGCCACCGGCGTCTCCGGCCTCTCCCCCGAGATCATGGGGCTGGGCCCGGTCGAGGCGTCGCGCCGCGCGCTGGCCAACGCCGGCATGAGCATCGGCGACATCGACCTGGTGGAGATCAACGAGGCGTTCGCCGCGCAGGTGATCCCGTCCTACCAGGACCTCGGCATCGACCTCGACCGCCTCAACGTCAACGGCGGCGCCATCGCGGTCGGCCACCCCTTCGGCATGACCGGCGCCCGGCTGCAGAACACGATGCTCAACAGCCTCGAGTGGCACGACAAGACCACGGGCCTGATCACGATGTGCGTGGGCGGTGGCCAGGGCATGGCGCTCATCCTCGAGCGACTCTGACCGCTGCAGCGGCCGCTCTGACACAATCGGAGAGGTGAGCGACGAGACCCGGTGGCTCAGCGCCGAGGAGCAGCGATCCTGGCGCGCCCTGGTCATGGGCATGACCCTGCTCAACGACCGGCTCGACGCCGACCTGCGCCGGCACTTCGACCTCTCGCTGGCGGAGTACGAGGTGCTCGTCCGCCTCTCCGAGAACGACGGCTCGCTGCGCATGGCGCAGCTGGCCGACGCCATGGCCCACTCCCGCTCCCGGGTGACCCACACGATCACGCGGATGGAGCGGGCGGGCCTGGTCGAGCGGGCCACCTCCTGCGAGGACGGGCGCGGCGTCGTCGCCACGATGACCGCTCACGGCAGGGCGCTGCTCGAGCGGAGCGCCCACGTGCACGTCACCGGTGTGCGGGAGTACCTCGTGGACCTGGCCTCGGCCGAGGACTTCGCCGCCCTCGGGCGAGTCTTCGACGCCGTCTCGGACCACCTGATCTCCTGCAACCCGGCGCTGGAGATGCGAACGCCCCGGCCCTGAGGCCGGGGCGTTCGAGGAGGTCGTCCACGCGAGGGCTGAGCGTCGTCCGGTGCGTGCGATGGCAAGGCGGCGGCGCGAAGGCGGCCTTGGAGCGAAGCGGGCTATCGAGCGCCGCCAACGTAGCCAGCGTGCGTGCCGGGCGGCGCTCAGTCTCGCGTGAGGCGGCGGTGGGTGACCCGGTGGGGACGGGCGGCGTCGGGACCGAGCCGCTCGACCTTGTTCTCCTCGTAGGAGGCGAAGTTGCCCTCGAACCAGAACCACTTGCCGCCGTCCTCGTCGTCGCCCTCCCAGGCGAGGATGTGGGTGGCGATGCGGTCGAGGAACCACCGGTCGTGGGAGGTGACCACGGCGCAGCCCGGGAAGTCGAGCAGCGCGTCCTCGAGGCTGGAGAGCGTCTCCACGTCGAGGTCGTTGGTGGGCTCGTCGAGCAGCAGCATGTTGCCGCCCTGCTTCAGGGTGAGCGCGAGGTTGAGGCGGTTGCGCTCACCGCCGGAGAGGACGCCGGCCTTCTTCTGCTGGTCGGGGCCCTTGAAGCCGAACGACGCGACGTAGGCGCGGCTGTTCATCTCGAAGTTGGCGACCTTGATGTGGTCCAGGCCGTCGGAGACGACCTCCCAGACGTTCTTGTTCGGGTCGATGCCACCGCGGCTCTGGTCGACGTAGGAGATCTTCACCGTCTGGCCGACCTGCAGCTCACCGGAGTCGGGCTGCTCGCTGCCGGTGATCATCCGGAACAGCGTCGTCTTGCCGACGCCGTTGGGCCCGACGATGCCGACGATGCCGGCGCGCGGCAGGGAGAACGAGATGTCGTTCCACAGGATCCGGTCCTCGAAGCCCTTGCTGAGGCCCTTGGCCTCGAGCACGACGTCGCCCAGGCGCGGGCCCGGCGGGATGTTGATGTCGGCGGTGTCGATCTTGCGGGCCTTCTCGGCCTCCGCGGCGAGCTCCTCGTAGCGGGCCAGACGCGACTTGGACTTGGTCTGGCGCCCCTTCGCGTTGGAGCGCACCCACTCCAGCTCCTTCTCGAGCATCTTGGCACGCTTGGCGTCCTTCTGACCCTCGACCTTGAGGCGCTCCTTCTTGGTCTCCAGGTAGGTGGAGTAGTTGCCCTCATAGCCGTGGATGGCACCGCGGTCGACCTCGGCGATCCACTCGGCGACATTGTCGAGGAAGTACCGGTCGTGGGTGACGGCGAGGACCGCGCCGGGGTAGGACTTGAGGTGACCCTCCAGCCACTGCACCGACTCGGCGTCGAGGTGGTTGGTGGGCTCGTCGAGGAGCAGCAGATCGGGCTGCTGCAGCAGCAGCTTGCACAGCGCGACGCGGCGGCGCTCACCACCGGAGAGGTTGTCGACGAGCGCGTCCGGCGGCGGGCAGCGCAGCGCGTCCATCGCCTGCTCGAGGCGGGAGTCGATGTCCCAGGCGCTGATGTTGTCGAGGAAGGTCTGGAGCTCGCCGGTCTCCTCCATCAGCGCGTCGTAGTCGGCGTCCGGCTCGCCCATCTCGGCGTACGCCTCCTCGAGGCGCTTCATCTTGCCCTTGATCTCGGCGACCGCCTCCTCGACGTTCTCCAGGACGGTCTTGCCCTCCGACAGCGGCGGCTCCTGCTGCAGCATGCCGACGGTGGACTCGGGGTCGCGGATCACGTCGCCGTTGTTGGGCTGGTCCAGGCCGGCCATCAGCTTGAGCAGCGACGACTTGCCCATGCCGTTGGGCCCCACTACGCCGATCTTGGCGCCGTGGAGGAAGGACAGCGTGACGTTGTCGAGAACGACCTTGTCACCATGGGCCTTGCGCACGTTGCGCAGCGAGAGGATGTATTCCGCCATGCTGCCAAGGCTAGTTGGCCGGGCCCGATCCTGACGCATCCGGCCCGGCCCCCGGGCGCTCTCACGCCGCCCGCGCCGTAGGGCCCGATCAGGCTGCGCTGCTCCCGCCCACGTCGAGGCTGGGCACCGTCCACTCCGGCGCCCCCGGCGCCGGAGTAGGAGCGTCGCTCCCGCTCTCGGTCCCGCGCGTGCCGTCGTCGTGCTCGGACGTCGGTGCGGGCTGCTCCTCCCCCGCCGGCCGCTCGTTGCGGGCCAGCCGGGTCGTGCCGCGGTTGAGGTCGTGCCCGACGAAGGTGGCGTCGATCTCCAGGTTGGTGCGCTCCTGGCCGTCGTCGGCCCGCCAGGTCGAGACGTTGAGGCGGCCGGACACGGCGACACCGTCGCCCTTGGTGAGCGAGCGCGCGACGTTCTCGGCCATCCCCCGCCACGCGTTGACGGTGTACCACTGCGTCGGGGCGTCGACCCACTGCTGCGTGCGGCGGTTGAAGTAGCGCGGCGTGCAGCCGAGGCGGAAGGTGGCGACCTCGCTGTCGCCGGCCCGGCGCAGCGAGACGGCTCCACCCACGAAGCCCTGCACGGTGATCTGGGTGTCGTTCATGGTCCACTCCTGGATCGGTCCTCGGGCCCGGCGGGCCCGTTCGGGATCCGACCCTGCTGGCGACGACCGACGCTGCGGCGCGGGACCTGCGGAGGCTGTGGAGTCCGACGGACCCGGCCGCCCCTGTGGACCGAAAGCGGTCCGGGGCTACGTCAGGGCACGGGTGAGGCCGGTGCGGACCTCGGAGTACGCCGCCAGCTCCGCCTCGACCGGAGCCACCACCAACTCCCGGGCGACCTCCTCGACCGCGCTGCGCAGCCGGTGGTCGGCTCGCGCCGCACGCGACCGCGCGGTGGCGGCGACGAGGAAGCGGCACACGATGGCCAGCACGATGCCCAGCGCGACGCCGCCCACCCCGAGCAGGATGGGAAGCGCGATGCCGCCGACCTGCGGCGTCCGGTCGGCGTCGTCGAGGGACCCGGAGAAGAAGGCGGCGAGCGTCCAGACGCCGCCCGCGACGGCCGCCAGGATGAGCAGCCACTGCAGCACCCGGACCAGCCCCGCCCAGACGGGCAGCTTCGCGGCGCCGAGGTCGACCGAGCCGAGGGCGCCGTCGAGCCGGTCGCCGAGGTCGTCGACCCGGGAGACCGACGCGCGCCGGATGGACTCCTGCCAGGGGGTGCCGAGGCCCGCCGAGGCGTCGTCGGCCAGAGCCCGCACCTCACTGTCGACCCGGGCACGCTGCACGGCGGTGGGCTCGGGCACCGACGTGCGGGCCCGTCCGGTGAGTTCCTTGCCGGCCGAGCCGAGGTCGAGGTGGAGGCGCTTGAGCGGGTCGGGCTTGAGGGAGGAGATCCACGAGACCAGCGGCCACCCGGTCGCCCGCCCGGCTCGCATCGTGGTGGCGCGGTGCACGGCGTCCACGATCGTGGGCACCCCCGCAGCCTCGGCCAGCGCGTCGTCGAGAGCCTCGATCCGGCCGGCGGCCAGCGAGCGAGGCTTGGCGGTGCCGGAGACCGCCTCCAGACGCCCGGCGACCCCCTTGATGTCGGCCTCGAGCCGCGCCTTGGTCGCCTTCTTCTCAGCCACGCGGCGCGCGATCTCGGTCCGCAGCTCCTCCACGCCCCAGCCCTTCTTGGCGCTGAGGGGGATCACCGGCACCTGGTGCAGCCCGTCGGCGTCGAGCAGGCGGCGTACGTCGGCCACCATCGCCTCACGCCGCTCCTCAGGCACGGTGTCGATGTGGTTGAGGACGACGACCATGACCTCCTCGTGCGTGCGCAGCGGCTGGAGGTAGCGGTCGTGGATCGCGGCATCGGCGTACTTCTGCGGGTCCAGGACCCACACCAGCATGTCGACGAGGACCACGAGCCGGTCAACCTCGAGGTGGTGCGACACCTCGGTCGAGTCGTGGTCGGGCAGGTCGAGCAGCACGACGCCGTCGAGGTCGTTGCTCTCGCGGCGGGTGTCGAGCATCGAGTCGCGGGTGGTCTGGTGCCGGTCCGGGATGCCGAGCCACTCCAGCAACTCGCGCGCACCCTGGGTCCCCCACACGCAGGCGGTGGCCCACGACGTGGTGGGCCGTCGCACGCCGACCGCGGAGAGCTCGAGCCCGGTGAGCGCGTTGAACGTCGAGGACTTGCCCGACCCGGTGGCGCCGGCGATGCCGACCACGGTGTGCTCGGCCGAGAGGCGCAGCCGGCCGCCGGCCCGCTCGACGATGGTCCGGGCCTCGCCGACCAGCTCCTCGTCGAAGCGGCCCTCGGCCGCGGCGACGGCCGCCGCGAGTCCGTCGAGGCGCTCCCCGATGTCGGACCCCTGGGTGACGAGGCCCTTGACGCCGTTCATCGCGCCGTGGAGGAGGGAAGTCATGTCGTCAGCCTAGGAGTTGCCGAGCTGGGCCGCGAAGCGGGCGTCGTCGACGCGGCGTGCAGCCTGCCGGATCTTCTCGGCCGCAGCGGGATCGACCGCAAGCCCGTCGAGGACGGCGTCGAAGCGGGCCTGTTCGTCGGCGAACAGCGCCCGCAGGCGCAGCTCGAGTGAGGTACGGGCGCGCTCGGACAGCCGCCGGACGGCCTGGTCGCCGAACACCGCCTCGAGCAGCTTCTGCCCCAGCACGGCGGAGCCGCCCGCGATGCCGACCTCGGCACCCGCCAGGGCACCGCCGGTGCTCGCGAAGACCACCACCATCAGCGCCACGGAGAGGCCGTTGACGCCGAAGGCCAGGAACCGGGCCGTGGCACGCTTGTCGTCCCCCTCGGTGCGGACCATGTCGAGCACGTCCTGCTGCCAGTCGCGCACCGCCCGCTCCGCCTTGCGGCGCAGGTCGCGTGAGGCCCGGCCCAGATCACCGGGGGCGGCGTCGACCAGCCCGCGGCCGGCCTCGACCTGCAGCCACGCCTGCTCGGCCCGCTCCGCGGCGTGCTCGGCGTGCTCGAGGATCAGCAGCTCCAGGCCCGACTCCACGGCCACCTGCACCTGCTCGGCCTGCTGGGGCTTGCCCTTGACGGCGTTGACGAGCTTGTCGCGCAGCCGGCCCACGCGGTTCTCCAACGAGCGCAGCAGCTCGCCGGTGCCGACGAACTCCTGCCACCGGGCCAGCACCTCGCCGCGCAGCATGGTGCCGTCGGCGGTCGCGGCGAGCACGCCGCGCAGGCCCTCGTCGTACGCCGTCGCCGCGTCGCGGCGCAGCCGCTCCACCACGTCGGCCTGGGACGCCGCGGCGTCGGCGACGGGGTACGCCGTGCGGGACAGCGACCGGATCGCGCCGTCCAGCGTCTGCTGCACGACCGCCTGCCGGGCCACGGTGTCGGCGGCGAGCATGTCGAGCCAGCCCCGCACCTCCGCGACGCTGCCGGCCGGCAGCAGGCCCTCCTCGCTGACGGGACCCTCGTGCACGATGAACAGCGGGCTGTCCTTGAGCCCACGCGAGGCCAGCATCCGGGCGAGGTGGGTGGCCACCGTCTGTACGGCGTCGGCCGGGGTGCGGTCGAGCACGACCGCGACGGCGGTGGACCGTTCGGCGGCCTGCTTGAGGAAGCCCCACGGCACCTGGTCGGCGTAGCGCGCCGCCGAGGTGACGAAGATCCACAGGTCGGCGGCGGCGAGCAGCTGGGCCGCGAGGAGCCGGTTCTGCTCCTCCACCGAGTCCACGTCGGGGGCGTCGAGGATGGCCAGGCCCTGCGGGACGTTCTCGGACGCGACCAGCTGCAGCGCCTTCGGGTCGTCGGTGCTGTGCGCGACCCGCTCCAGCTCCGGCAGCAGCCGGTCCTGGCCGAACCACTGGGCGTCGGCGGGGTGGTGCACCAGGACGGGTGAGCGCGTGGTCGGCCGCAGCAGGCCGGGGGTGGTGACGCGGGTGCCGATCAGCGAGTTGACCAGCGTCGACTTGCCGGCGCCGGTGGACCCGCCGACCACAGCGAGCAGGGGCGCGTCGATCGTCATCATCCGGGGGATGACGTAGTCCTCCAGCTGCGAGACCAGGTCTCCGCGGGCGGCACGCTCGCCGGCCACGCCGGGCAGGTCGAGCGGAAGCGTCAGCTCCTGCAGCGCTTGGTGCAGCCGCACGAGCGCGGTCACCATGCGCGTGCTGGCGTCACTGCCCGAGCCGGGCGGGGTCGTCATCTGGTGGGCACCACCTGTCCGGGGAATGCGATGATCGGCCTGACCCTACCGATTCTGGAGACATACTCCTGCCCCCGGACCGCAAAGTCGGGCGGCGGAGTGCCGCGCAGGTAGCGGTGGTGGAGGAATCCGAGCTCGATCACCGCCTGCTGGTACTCCCGCATCGCGTCCTCGGCGGCGGGCCCGGCGAGCTGGCGGGCGTGGGCCCGCGCCCGGTGGCGGGCACGGAGGTCGACGACCCACCCGATGTCGGTGGCCGGCAGCAGGCCGCGGGCCGCGGCGTCACCGAGCGCGGCGCTCAGCATCCGCCGCTCGGCCGCGCGCGTCCACACGGCCAGCGCCCCGATCGCGCACAGCGCCGGCAGCATCAGCAGGGCATAGACGGTCACGAACCCCCCGTACCCGAAGACGGTGGAGGAGTTCCACAGCGCGTGGGTGAGCACGGCGCCGACGTACCCCACCAGCGGCAGCAGCGTGCGCGCCGACCGCGATCGGGAGTTGACCGCGATGCCCGCCGCGACGCCGAGGAAGGCGGTGAACAGCGGATGCGCGAACGGGCTGACCAGGCAGCGGACCACGAAGGTCTGGGTGAGCGCCGTGGTGCCGCCGGGGCCGAGAACCCCCTCGGGACCGGTGCCGTCGTACGCCGCGGCGAGGTAGAGGATGTTCTCGGTGAACGCGAAGCCGATGCCGAGCATCCCGGCGTAGACGATGCCGTCCAGCACGCCGTCGAGCTCGTCGCGGCGCCACCACAGCAGCATCAGCAGGAAGGCGCCCTTGCAGGCCTCCTCGACCACCGGCGCCAGCACCGTGACCGTCGCCTGGTCGCTGAAGCCGCCGACCGCTCCGCCGACGCCCTCGAGCACGATGGCCGCGAAGCAGGCCACGATCGCGCCCCACAGCAGTCCGAGCGCCAGCAGCCCACGTGGCTCGGGCTCGTAGCGGTCGAGCCACAGGAAGCACGCGACCAGCGGCACGACCGGGACCGCGGCCAGCACCGTCGCGACCACGACCGTGGTCGGCGCGCCCGACACCACGACGATGAGCAGCATCGGGATCGCGGCGAGCGCCACGACCACGGAGACCAGGGCCGTGAAGACCACGTTGCGCCGGCGCCTGACCCCCATGGGGCGAAGCCTAGCGACGACTACAGTTGGCGCATGGCAGAGACCGAGCCGCAGCCGACGTCCGAGACCGCCCCCGCGACGGCACCCAAGACCGAGTCGCACGACCCGTCGGTGCCCGAAGCCTGGTCGCGCTTCATGCGCACCGGCTGGGGCGACCGGGAGCTCGACCTGCCGCGCCATCCTGTCGCGCCGTACGCCGCCGCGCGCCGTGCCCGGCTGGCCGCCGCCTTCCCCGGCGAGCGGCTGGTGCTGCCCGCCGGCGGCTACAAGGTCCGCGCCTACGACACCGACTACCGGTTCCGGCCCGACACCGCGCACACCTACTTCACTGGCAACCAGACCTCCGACGCGGTCCTCGTGGTCGAGCCCGACGGCTCCGCGGTGCTCTACGCCCGCCCGCGCTCCTCGCGCGACACCGACGAGTTCTTCCGCGACCGGCAGTACGGCGAGCTGTGGGCCGGCCGCCGGCCGTCCGCCAAGGAGATCGGCGACTCCCTGGGCCTGGAGGTGCGTCACGTCGACCGGCTGGCCGACGACCTGGCCGTCTCCGCGAAGACACGGGTGCACCGCGGCGTCTCGTCGTACGTCGACGGGCTCGTCGCCCCTGATGAGGCGCTCGACGCCGAGCTCGCCCGGGTCGCATCGGAGCTGCGGCTGGTCAAGGACGACTGGGAGGTCGCGCAGCTGCAGGAGGCCTGCGACATCACGACGCTCGGCTTCGAGGACGCGGTGCGGGAGTGGCCGCGCGTGCTGGAGTTCGGCGAGCGCTGGATCGAGGGCACGTTCTTCCGCCGCGCCCGCGCCATGGGCAACGACATCGGCTACGACTCGATCGTCGCGGGCGGCTCCCACGCGACGACGCTGCACTGGATCGAGAACACCGGCCCGATCGTCCCGGGCCAGCTGGTGCTGCTCGACATGGGCGTCGAGGGTCGCAACCTCTACACCGCCGACGTCACCCGCACGCTCCCGGTCTCGGGCACCTTCACGCCGCTGCAGCGCGACCTCTACGACCTCGTGCTGCGTGCCCAGGAGGCCGGGATCGCGGCGGTCCGCCCCGGCGCCGCCTTCCGGGCCGCCCACCACGCGGCCGTCGAGGTGCTCGCCCACGGGCTGGCCGACCTCGACCTGCTGCCGGTGCCGGTCGAGGAGGCGCTCGACGAGGACAGCAAGGTTTACTCCCGGTGGACGCTGCACGGGGTCAGCCACATGCTCGGCATGGACGTGCACGACTGCGGGCAGGCCTCGAAGGAGGCCTACGCCGAGGGCACGCTCGCCGAGGGCATGGTGCTGACCGTCGAGCCGGGTCTGTACTTCCAGGAGGACGACCTGCTCGTCCCCGAGGAGCTGCGGGGCATCGGGATCCGGATCGAGGACGACATCCTGGTCACCGCCGACGGCGCCTCGAACCTCTCCGCCGCCCTGCCCCGCACCTCGCGCGACGTGGAGCTGTGGATGGGCGACCTCATCGGCTGACGCTGGGCACTACGGTGCAGCCATGCACCGGGTGACCAGCAGGTACGCCGATCCGCACCGCTGTCCTGACTGCGGCTCGCCGATCGCCGGACCCACCCGGTGTCCCGCCTGCGGGCTGAGCCTGTCCGGGCCGGTGGCCCAGGAGCTGTTCACGACGCTGCAGCACGCCGACCTGCTGCTGGCCCGGCTGCGGACCGAGCCGGCCGCCGACGTCGCTGCGGTGACGACCGGACCCTCGGTGCCGACCGGGCCCGCTGCGCCGACGGGGCCGTTGCCTCGGGAGCCGCACCGCTGGAGGTGGAGCGTGCCGGTGGTGCTGCTCAGCCTCGGCGGACTGTGCCTGGCGGTCGGCGCGCTGCTGTTCGTCGCGGTCGCGTGGTACCTACTCGGACCCTCCGGCCGCACCGTCGTCCTCGTCCTGCTCACCGGCCTGGCCGCCGCCGGCACCTGGCTGGTGGCGCGACGGGGCCTGGACCTGGCGGCCGAGACGTTGGCCGCCGTCACGGCCGCCTTCCTCGCCTTCGACCTGGCCGGGGCGCGGCTGGCCGGCTGGGTCGCGACCGACTGGCAGGCCTGGCTGGTCGTCACCGGGCTGATCGTCGCCGTCGCCTGCGCCGCCGGCGCCC
This sequence comes from Nocardioides sp., assembly GCF_036405735.1. GTDB lineage: Bacteria > Actinomycetota > Actinomycetes > Propionibacteriales > Nocardioidaceae > Nocardioides. Next base: position 100,459 of record NZ_DASWXC010000096.1, on the reverse strand, counting down.
TCGCCCTGCGTCGGGCCGTCCCCGGACCGGTGCTGCTGCTGCCGCAGCTGGCCGGCGCGGCTGGCCTCGACGTGGCGGCGCTGAGCGCGCTCGGGTTCGGGCTTCCGGCCACGACGGGGACGGTCATCACCGTCGGCGGACTGCTCGGGCTGGTCGTGCTGCGCCGGGCCGGGCAACCGGTCGCGGTGGTCAACGCGGCGCTGGTGGCGGCCGGCGGCTGGCTCGTGCTGGCCGGAACCGGACTGGTCCGCACGGCGGACCGGCTGCCGACGCACGCCGCGGACGCGGTCCTCCCCCTCGTCCTGGCCGCCCTCGTGGCGGCCCCGCTGGCCACGCCGTCCCGGTGGGTGCCGTCGGCCCCGCTCGCGCTGCGGGTGCTGGGCGGCGTCCTCGCCGGCTGGCTGTTCCTGGTCGCCGGGAGCGCCTGGTTCGTCGACACGGTCGGGGAGGCGGTCGTCGTCGCGACTCTCGCGACGGCCCTCACCGCCACCCTGGCCCTCGCGATGCCACCGCGCGCGAGCATGGCCGGCGTCCTGCGCTGGCTGGCCACGACGCTCGCGATCGGGCCTGTCGTCGTCGCTCTGGCGTGGGTGCTCGAGCTCGGCGGCGCCGTCGGCGCCGCGACGGCGCAGGGCTCGGAGCGGGGCTGGGAGGACGGTGCCCACGACTGGCGGCGGGCGTACGACCTCTGGCTCACCGTCGACGTCGTGCCCACGTGGAGCGCGCTGGCGGGCGCAGCGGCGCTGCTCGCGGCGACCCTGACGTGGCGGCGCGCCTGGGTGCGGGCTGTGGCGCCCCTGTCCTGGCTCACGCTGGCGCTGTTGCTCGCCGCGTCGGTGGTGCTGGGCCACGTCACCTACCTGGTCGGCGTCGTGACCGTCCTGCTGGTCGCCGCGCTGGTGCAGGCCGCCGCGGTCCTCTGCGCCGTCCGGCGTCCGCCCCACCTGCTGCAGTGGGGGACGGCCAGTGGGCTGGCGGCCGCGGCGTTGCTGGTGGCGACCTACGACGCGGCCGCACTCGGCGTCACGGCGGTGCTGCTCGCCGGGGTCGCCGGGCTGACGCTGCGCCGGGGCTCCGAGTACGAGGCGCTGGGCGCGGGACTGGCGCTGCCGGCGCTGGCGGGCGTCGCCGGTGCGGCCGTGGCGGTCGCGACGGGCAGCGCCGACACCACGGCGGCGCTCGTCGGCATCGGGGGTGCGCTCGCCGTCGCCCTCTCCGTCGGTCTGCTCGGCTGGGCACGGCCGCTGACCGAGCCGGGCCGCCGGGCGTCGTACGCCGCGACGCTGGGCGTCACCCTGCTGCTGACCGTCGCGGGGGCATCGATGGGCGGAGAGCCGGACTGGACCGCCCTCGCCCTCACCGCCCAGGCCGCGGCCGGCGCGGTGCTCGGCATCCGGCACCGCAGCCGGACGATCGGCGCCGTGGCGTCCGGGTTGGGGCTGGCGGCGCTCTGGCTGCGACTGGCCGCGTCCGATGTCGCGACTCCCGAGGCCTACACGCTGCCGCTGGCCGGCGTGGTGCTGGCCTTCGGGGTCTGGGCCTTCTGGCGGGACCGGTCGACGCGGTCCATGGCCGTCCTCTCCCCCGGGCTCGGCCTGGCGCTGGCGCCCTCGCTCGTGCTCGCCCTCGGGGACCCGGTCAGCGCCCGCGCGTTGCTCGTGGGGCTCGCCTGCGCGGGCCTGGTCGTCGTCGGGGCGCTCGCCCGCTGGCAGGCGCCGCTCGCCGCCGGCGCGGTGGCCGGGGTGCTGCTCGTGCTGGCCGAGGTGGCGCCGTACGCCGTCGCGCTCAGCTGGATCACGATCAGCCTGGTCGGCCTGGTGCTGCTGGCGGCCGGCGTGGCCTGGGAGCGGCTCGCGCGTGCCGGGCGGCGCACCTGGGGCCTGCTCGCCGAGCTCCGCTAGGACTCAGCGGATCCGGACGCGCACCGGCGCGCTGACCCGGGTACCACCAGGTCCGGTCACGACGACGCGGACGACCACGGCCCGACGGGGCAGCCGAGCGCGGACGGCGTAGGAGGCGACGGCGGTGTGGGCGCTGGCCACACGGCTCCACCGCAGGCCGATCCTGCGCTGCACGACCACCCGGGTGCCGGCAGCGGCCATCCGACCGGTCCGGCCCCGGACCCGTACCGCCCGGGTCCGGCGGTCATGCCCGCGCAGCTGCGTGACGAGCAGACGCGGGACCGGGCCCGCCACGGGGGCCGCGGGGGTCGTCGCTGGGGTCGTCGCCGGCGTCGGCGGTGGGGGCACCGGGAGCGTCGGCTCCGGCGTCGACGGCTCGGGCACGGACGGCGGCGCGACCGGCACCGGCTCCGTGGTCGACTCCTCGTCCTCGGGCAGCCGGATCACGTCCGGCACGTCGCCGGTGGGGTCGAGGCTCGGGTCCTCGGTCAGGCTCGGCTCGGTCTCGGCCCGCATCGTGGCGAGCCCCTCCCGGAAGGCGAGGGATGCCTCCGGCGAGGTCCGCAGCCGCCAGTCGAGGTTGCCGACGGTGTCGAAGTAGACCAACGCCGCGAACCGGGTGTCCATGGCCAGGGTGCGGAACATGTCGCGCAGCCACAGCGCCTTGTCGCCACCCGACTCCGCGCTGCCGGTCTCGATGACCCACAGCGGCTGGGCGGCGTAGCGGCGGACCGACTCGACCGTCTCGGAGAAGATCGTGCCGAAGGACTGCCAGCTGGGGCCCAGCCCGCTGTCGCCCCAGTTGTAGCCGTCCAGGCCGACCACGTCGACGTACGCGTCGCCGGGGTAGTAGGCCGCCGGGTCGGTCTGCGCGCCATGGAGGACGTTGGGGCTCCAGACCCACCGCACGTTGTCGGCCCCGACCGCCTCGAACAGGCCGTGCACGTGGCGGAACATCTCGACGTACTCCTGCGGCGTGTTGCCGGTGACGCGGCCCCAGGGGTACCAGTTGCCGTTCATCTCGTGCCCCAGGCGGACGTAGACCGGCCGGCCGGTGTCGCGGGCGGCCGTCGCCCATGCGCGGATGTAGCCGTCGAACGCGCCCGCGACCGTCTCCCCCAGCACGTCGGTGACGGCCGGCAGGCGGTACGCCGCCTGGCTGGTGTCCCACCGCCGCGGCTCCCACGTCACCAGCGGCACGGCGCCGGCCTGGCCGATGATCGCCACCCGCTCGGCGGGGAAGGGCTTGGGGTCCCAGTCGGTGAACGTGTGGACGATCCCCGGCTGCTCGCCGGACAGCGCCGCATAGGCGGCGATACCGTCCCGGAACACCTCGCCGTTGCCGCCGACGAAGACGCCGACCGGGACATGCCGCACCGCCCCGCCCGGCGCTGGCATGGTGGCGGCCAGCACCGGAGCGGGGAGGGCGAGGAGGATCCCGAGAGCGAGCGAGGCAAGCTGGCGCATGTCTAGACCAGCCTACGGGCTCCCCCGATCAGGGCGGCCCCTCAGCGCCGGTCAGCGCCGGTCAGCGCCGCGCCCGGAACAGCACCACCTTGCCGCCGGGCGCCGACGGCGGCTCGAGTCCGGCCAGCACGTCGGTCGTGGCGTACAGGCCGCGCCGGGTCCAGTCCAGGGCGCCCGGCATCGTCACCGAGGCGTACCTGCGCACCCGCTTGGTCCCCTTCTTGATCCGCGAGATCTCGTTGCCGAAGAGCTGGGCGACCAGCACGTCCCCGCGTCCGGTGATGGCCAGTCCGGTCGGGGCGAAGAGCCCACCGACGATCTTGCGCACCCGCCCGTTGGCCGGGTTGATCCGGTAGAGCGAGCCCAGCGGCATCATCTCGCCGAGGCCACCCCCCTCGGTGGTGACGTAGAGCATCCCGTCGCGGCCACGCTCGACGTCGGTCGGGACCGACTCACCGAAGTAGGTGAGTCCGACCGCGCAGGCGGGCAGGCCCATCTGTCCGGCCAGCTCGGCCGTGATCAGCACGGGGCTGGCCGGGGTGACCGCGACGACGCGGATCCGACCGCCGTTGGTCACCGAGAGGATCGCATTCATCCCGGCGTCGGCGACGTAGGTGCGTCCGGCGACCTGGTCCGTGGCGTAGGGGTGGGAGTCCTTGAGGCCGCGGTAGACCGGCGGACCCGCCTCCTCGGTCGGCCACTGGGCGGCGCAGCTGGGGCTGATGCCGCGGGCGCCGTACGTGATCCGGCGGTCGGGGTTGCGACGGTTCTCGAAGGCCCGGATGTTCGCGATCGTGCGCGCCTTGCCGTTGCGGGTCAGCCGCTTGAGCCAGGAGTGCGTGGGCATCATCCCGCCGGCGGTCTCGGCGAAGACGACCCGGTCGCCTCGGACCGACACCGCCCCCACCTCGTTGCCACCGCGGCTGCGGTAGACGGTCCGCGGCGCCCGGCCGGGCCGGATCCGCTCGAGCGTGCCGGCGAAGTTCTGGGTGACGTACGTGGTGCCGTTCGGTGCCGCCGCCACGCTGAGCGGGCTCACCAGGCCGCTAGCGAGGGTCCGTTGCCGCGGCGCCGCCTGCGCGCTGGGTACGGCGGCCATGGCGCTGCCTGCCAGGACCGCCGCCGTCGCGACGGCGATGAGTGGATGTGTCCGCATCGTGCTGCTCCCTTGCGTTGGATTGGGTCAACCTGACCTGTCTCCGTCGTCGCGTGGCCGCTGGCGATCGGACGGCGGGAAAATCCTCACGATCGGGTAGCCGCCGCGGGCGTCTATCCTTGCCGCGGGCCGAGGTGGCCCCTCGCCCCCGTAGCTCAGCTGGATAGAGCCGTCGACTTCTAATCGACTGGTCGCAGGTTCGAGTCCTGCCGGGGGCGCTGCCGGGCGCTAGTCCCCTCAGAAGGAGCTCAGCCGCGCCAGCGGTTGGTGGCGGCGTCGTACCTCTTCGCCAGCGTCGGGTCGCCGGCGTCCAGGAGCGCCTGTGCCGCAGGGAGGGTCAGCCGCGGGTGGTCCCAGTGGACCGTCGGGTACTCCTGCGGATACAGCGCGTCGGTGCCGACACGGAGCGGCAGCGGCCCCTGGTCGGGGTCGTCGTCGAGGAACGCGACGTCGCCCTCGCGCAGCGTGCTCCAGTCCGGCTCGGCCATGCGGCCGATGGTGCCACGGACGTCCGTGAGCACGCGGCACGGGCCCAATTGAGGCGACGGGACCAGCCGTATCCGCCCGAACACAGGTCCGAATCTGCTGATAATGACCCATGACACCCAACGCGCAAGGGGAGCGCAGTAGGGGCCGCCCGGTCGAGATCGACCCGGCTCGCCTGTCCCAGGTAGCCGTGGAGCTCTTCAGTGACCGGGGCTTCGACGCGGTGAGTGCCGCCGAGGTGGCCGAGGCCGCGGAGGTCAGCCGCCGCAGCCTGTTCCGCTACTTCCCGACCAAGGCATCACTGGTCTGGGACGGCTTCCAGCACGGGATGGACGTGCTCCACGACGCACTCGCCCGCAGCGACCATGACGACCCGCGCGCGGCCGTGCTCGACGCGCTCGCCGAGGTGGCGGCGAACGCACCGGACCCCGAGGTGATCCGCATCCGGCTGCGGATCATCGCGTCCAACCAGGACCTCATCGCGTTCGGCTCCGGCTACATCCAGGAGCAGTGCCTGGTCATGCGGGACTTCCTCGTCGGTCGCGGCATGGATCTGCTCGAGGCCCGGGTAGCGGCGAACGTCGCCGCGATCGCGTCGTTCACCGGCTACCTGCACTGGGCGACCGCCACCGAGGAGCCGGCTCCACTGCCGACGGTCCGGCGGGCGCTGGACGCCGTCAGGGGTTAAACACCACCTTCACCATGCCGTCGGCCTTGTCGCGGAAGTCGGCGTAGGCGCGGGGCGCCTCGTCCAGTGGCAGGTGGTGGGTCGCGAACTGCTCCACCCCCAGCACGTCCTCGTCCTGCTCGAGCAGCGCCAGGGCGTCGTCGCTCCAGCGGCGCACGTTGGCCTGGCCCATCCGCAGCTGCACCTGCTTGTCGAACAGCTGCATCATCGGGATCGGGTCCATCGAGCCGCCGTAGACGCCGGACAACGAGACGGTCCCGCCCCGCCGGACCGCCTCGAAGGCGGTGTACAGCGCCGTCAGCCGGTCGACGCCGGCCTTCTTCATCAAGGGCTGGGCCAGGGCCGAGGGCAGCCTGGCGGTCGCCTTGTGCAACAACCGGGTGAGCGGCGCGCCGTGCGCCTCCATCCCGACCGCGTCGATGACGGCGTCGGCGCCGCGTCCGCCCGTGCGCGAGCGGACCTCCTCGGCGACGTCGTCGACCTCCTGCAGGTCGATTGTCTCGGCGCCGCGAGCTGCGACGCGGGCGAGCCGCTCCGCGACCAGGTCGACCACGATCACCCGCAGTCCGCGGTGGAGGGCGATGCGGGCCGCCATGTCGCCGATGGGGCCGGCACCGAGCACGAGCAGCGTCTCGCCGGGCGTCTCCAGGCCGGCGTACTCCACCGCCTGCCAGGCCGTGGGCACCACGTCGGAGAGGAAGACGTACCGGTCGTCGGGATGCCCGGCGGGCACCTTGATCGCGCCGTAGCCCGCGAACGGGACGCGGAGGTACTCCGCCTGCCCACCGGGGACCTGACCGTAGAGGCTGCTGTAGCCGAACAGCGACGCGCCGGTGCCGTGCTCGCGGTTCTGGGTCGTCTCGCACTGGCTCTGCAGGCCGCGGCTGCACATCCAGCAGCTGCCGCAGCTGATGTTGAACGGCACCACGACGCGATCGCCGGGCATGAGCCCCTGCACCTCGGGCCCGACGGCCTCGACGATGCCCATCGCCTCGTGCCCGACGACGTCGCCGGGCGTCATGAACGGCGACAGCGGCCCGTACAGGTGCAGGTCCGAGCCGCACAGCCCGGTGGTGGTCACCTTGATGATCGCGTCGGTCGGCTCCTCGATGACGGGGTCGGGCACGTCGACCACCGCCATCTCCTCGGGTCCCTGCCAGGTCACTGCACGCATCGTCGCTCCCACTCGTCGGTCGTCTGCTCGGTCGTCTGGTCCCGTACCCGATCCCGCGCCGCTTCCCCACCGCTCTCCCTGGGATTGAGGACGAGCACCGTGGGGAACCGCGCAGACATGCGGACGACGGCTCCGAGGGTTCTGCTCGCCCTCGTACTTCTCGTCGGGCCGCCCCTGCTCGCCGGATGCGCGCCCGGCACGCCGGACGCGGGCGCCTGGCGCGCCGACGCCAGCCGGGCCACCGGGGACGTGCGGAGCGAGGTCGCGACGGTCGGGCTGGCGCTGCGACGCCACGACGACCTGTTCGACTCCTATCTGCAGACCATGGTCGTCGACGCGGAGGAGGCCGCCGGAGCCGCCGCGGAGAAGCTGTCGGCGGTGCAGCCGCCGACAGCGGAGCTGGAGCGTCACGAGGAGGTCACCAGCACCCTGGACGATGCCGCCTCGCTGCTCTCCGAGGTCCGCATCGCCGTGGTGCGGCACGAGCCGCTCACGCCGTACGTCGGCCGGCTGACCGCGACCGCGGACGAGCTCGACGGTCTCGAGCAGCGTCTGCGCCGGCCGGCGGGGTGAGCCGGAGGTGAGGCGGACATGAAGAAGCTGCTCGGCATCGCCCTCGGCGTGCTGACCGCCATCGGCGGCTTCGTCGACATCGGCGACCTGGTCACCAACGCCCAGGTCGGCGCCCGGTTCGGCCTGTCCCTGGCGTGGGTGGTGATGCTCGGCGTGCTGGGCATCTGCGTCTTCGCGGAGATGTCGGGCCGGGTGGCGGCGGTGAGCGGACGGGCTACCTTCGACCTGGTCCGCGAGCGGCTCGGCCCGCGCATGGGCCTGCTCAACCTGGTCGGCAGCATGGGCGTCACGCTGTTGACGTTCGTCGCCGAGATCGGCGGCGTGGCGCTCGCGCTGCAGCTGGTCACCTCGGTCAACCACGTGCTGCTGGTTCCCGCCGTCGCGCTGCTGGTGTGGCTGATCCTGTGGCGGGGCCGGTTCTCGGTGATGGAGGACGTGCTGGGCCTGCTCGGCCTGGCGCTGGTCGTCTTCGCGGTCGCCCTGGTGCACCTGGGACCGGACTGGTCCGCGCTCGCCCACGAGTGGCTGACCGTCGACAAGCCGGGCGAGGAGTCGTGGTCGACCTGGGCGTTCTACGCGGTCGCCCTGTTCGGCGCGGCGATGACGCCGTACGAGGTGTTCTTCTTCTCCTCCGGCGGCGTCGAGGAGAAGTGGACCGCGAAGGACATCGGGCTGATGCGGGCCAACGTGCTCATCGGCTTCCCGCTCGGCGGGCTGCTCTCGCTGGCGATCGCCGGCAGCGCGTCGGTCGTCCTGGGCCCGGAGGGCATCACGGTCGACACGCTGGGCCAGGTCGGGATGCCGGTCGCGGAGGCGTTCGGCAAGATCGGCCTCGCGGTCGCGATCCTCGGGTTCGTCGCCGCCACCTTCGGCGCGGCCTGCGAGACTGGGCTCTCGGTGGGCTACTCCGTCGCGCAGTACTTCGGATGGCAGTGGGGCAAGTACGTCCGCCCCGACGTGGCGGCGCGGTTCCACCTCCTGCTCGGCGGCGTCACGCTGCTGGCCGTGGCGGTGCTGGTGACCTCCGTCGACCCGATCATGGTGACCGAGATGTCGGTGGTCTTCTCGGCGGTGGCGCTGCCGTTGACGTACTTCCCCATCCTCGTCGTGGCCAACGACCACGACTACATGGGCGAGCACGTCAACGGACGGCTCGCCAACGGGCTCGGCTCCTTCTACCTCGTCGTGGTGGGCGTCGCGGCGGCGCTCGCGATCCCACTGATGATCTGGACCCGGATGGGGGCATAGCGATGGGACTGCGAGGGAGCTACGACGCGGCGCTCCACCTGCTGGACCGGCAGATCGTCGACTCCGACGACCTGATGGTGGCCAAGGTCGACGACGTCGCCCTCTCCCCCGACCTGGAGATCGTGGGGCTGCTGTGCGGGCCGGCGGTCCTGCTGCCGCGGCTGGGCGGCCGGCTGGGACCGAAGGTGAAGGACTTCTGGGAGCGGATGGCGCCCGAGCAGGCCGACCGCTCGACACCGTGCTTCATCCCCGTCGACGCGATCGCCGAGGTCGGCAGCGAGGTCCGCCTCAACCGGGTGCGCCAGCACCTCCTGGTGCGGCACGAGCCGCCCGGCCACCGGCTCGGCGACCTGCTGGGCCTGCCGGTGCGGGGCGGCGGCCGCTCGCTGGGGCGCGTGATCGACGTCCGGGTCCGCGAGGGACGCCGGGTCGACGGCCTGGTGGTCGGCCGCGGCGGGCCGGGCTCCCTGCTCGGCTACGACCGGCGGCGCGACCAGGGTCCGTGGCTGGTCGGTGCGGTCGTACGGTGGCGGCACCGCCACACCGGGTACGTCGGCCGCGCCGACGTCCTCAGCATCGACTGGGGCCACGGGGTGGAGGTGAGCGTCGCCGGGCTCGGCGATCTGCCGCCGACGACGTAAAGTCGCGGGATGCGCCTCGGTTCCGCCGCCCTCGTCGCCGTCCTGGCCCTGCTGGCTGGGCTGGCTGGGCCGGCCGGTGCCGCTCCCGCGCCGGCCGACGCCCCGGGTCGGCCTCCGGCAGCGGCGGCCGGGCACCACCTGATGATGGACACCGCCTCGGCGCCCTCACCCTCTGTGATGGCCACCTGGCAGGCTGCGGAGTCGAAATCGCCGTACCGCGCCATCGGGGTCTACGTGCCCGTCGCCCCCGGCACCGACAACCGCCACGACAAGGTGCAGACGCACCTGTCGCCGGAGTGGGTGCGCACCGTGCGCTCGCGCGGCTGGCAGGTGCTGCCGATCTACGTCGGCCAGCAGGCCGCCTGCCAGTCCGACCGGTTCCACCGGATGAGCGCCGACGCCGGGACGGCATGGAGTCAGGGCGTGGCCGCGGCGACGTACGCCGCCGACGCGGTCTACGACCTCGGCATCCCCGCCTCCGCGCCGGTCGCCTTCGACCTGGAGGCCTACCCGACCGGCAACGCCCGCTGCACCGCGGCGGCGCAGTCGTTCGCCGCCGGCTGGACCTCGCGGCTGCACCAGCTGGGCCGGCTGTCGGCCTTCTACGGCTCGCGCAGCTCGACGATCACCGACATCACGAACGCGCACGCCGCCGATCCCGCCTACCCCGAGCCCGACGTCATCTGGGTCGCCACTGACAGCGGCCAGGCCAACACCACGTTCAGCGTGCCGCAGGACGGGCTGTGGCCCGGACGCAGGATCAACCAGTTCACGCTCGGCGTCACCCGCACCTACGGCGGCGTCTCGATCAACATCGACGAGAACGCCGTCCAGGACACCGTCTGGTCGCTGCCACCGGCCGACAGCGCCGCGCCGCGGTTCGTCGCTCCCGCGCCGCCGAGCGCCACGAAGCGCAAGCGGGTGCGCATCAGCTGGCGCGCCGCCGACGCGGCCGGCGTCGCCTTCTACCAGGTGCGCGTCCGGCACGCCGCTCCCGGCCGGGCGCTTGGTCGCTGGAAGCAGCCGCGCGAGCTGCGCCGCACCCGCACGCTGGGCCGGACCTTCCCGCTGCGCCCGGGCGAGCAGTGGTGCGTCAGCGTCCGCGCGGTCGACCGGGCCGGCAACCGCAGCGCGTGGGAGCTGCGCTGCACCGCTCGGTTCGCCGACGACCGGTCGCTGCGGGCCGGGCCGGCCGCCGCGCGGATGGGCGGCGGCTACCTGGGCACCCGCACCGTCGTGCGCCGCCCCGGCGTCACCCTGCGTGGCTCCCGGGTCGCCGGGTCGCGGGTCACCGTGCTGATGCGGGGCCGCGGCACGCTGGCGGTCCTCATCGGCGGCCGCCGGGTCGGCACGGTGGACGGTCATGGAGCAGTGCGGCTCGACCTGCCGCGCGCCTTCCGCGGCCGGATCGTGCTGCGCTCGCTGAGCCGCGCGAAGGTCGTCGTCGACGGCTACGCGGTCACGCCGTAGTCGCGGCGGCGTAGGCGTCGATCTCCTGACGCAGCCGGGTCCTGACGTCCTCGGGCGCGAACGACGCCTCGACCGCGGCCCGGGCGAGCTCGGCGACACCCGCCTCGTCGAGCTCGAGCAGGTCGGCGGCGACGGCGTACTCCCGACTCAGGCTGGTGTTGAACATCGGCGGGTCGTCGGAGTTGATCGTGACCGTCACGCCGGCCTCGACGAAGGTCCGCAGCGGGTGCTCCTCGAGCGTCGCGACGGCGCGGGTGGCCAGGTTCGACGACGGGCAGACCTCCAGGGCGATGCCGGTCTCGGCGAGGTGCTCCAGCAGGGTGAAGTCCCGGGCGGCCGACGTGCCGTGCCCGATCCGCTCCGCGCCGAGCAGCTCCAGCGCGTCCCAGATCGTCTCGGGACCGGTGGTCTCCCCCGCGTGGGGGACGCTGCGCAGCCCGCTCGCGATCGCGGCCTCGAAGTGGCGCTGGAACTGCGGGCGCGGCACTCCGATCTCCGGGCCGCCCAGCCCGAACCCGACCAGCCCCTCGGGCCGGTGGTCGAGGGCGTAGGAGAGTGTCGCGTCGGCGGCGGGCAGACCGCTCTCGCCCGGGATGTCGTAGATCCAGCGCAGCACGATGCCGAAGTCGCGCTCGGCCGAGACGCGCGCGTCCTCGATCGCCTCGGTGTAGCCCTCGATCGGGACGCCCGCGAGGACGGAGGTGTACGGCGTGCAGGTGAGCTCGGCGTACCGCACCTGCTGTCCGGTGGCCATCTCGCGGGCGATCTCGTAGGTGAGGTAGCCGATGTCCTCCGGGGTGCGGATCAACCCGACGACGGCCAGGTAGACCTCGATGAAGTGCGCGAAGTCGCGGAACTCGTAGAACCGCCGCAGCTCGTCGAGGTCGCTCGGCACGGTCCCCGGGTGACGGGCCGCGAGCTCGCTGACGATCCGCGGCGAGGCCGATCCGACGTGGTGGACGTGCAGCTCGGCCTTCGGAAGGCCGGCGATGAAGGAGTCGAGATCAGCCACGCACGGGACTCTACGAGCCGGGTCAGCGCACCGCGGCGAGCAGGTTCTCGGCGAGCTCGTCCACGGTCCGTCCGTCGGTGAACTCCTTGCCGTCGAGCAGCAAGGTGGGAGTGCTCATCACACCCGCGTCCTGCGCCGCCTCGGTCACCTCATCGGCCCAGATGCCGGCCTGGGCGGTCTCCAACGTGTCGCGGAGCTGCTGCTCGTCCGCGCCGGCCTCCACGGCCAGCGCGACCAGCTCGTCGCGGCCCGGGAACTCGCGGCCGCTCTCCGAGGGCTGTTGCTCGAAGAGCAGGTCGTGCAGCCGCTGGGCGACGGCGTCGTCGCCCTGGCGCCGGACCACCTCGTAGACCAGCAGCGCCTCGCGGGAGTAGTCGTGGTCGAGGAGCTGGAAGGCCCGGTACTCCACCTGCACCCGGCCCGCCTGGGCCAGCTCGGCCAGCTCCGCGCTGGTCTGCCGCTCGAGCTCGCCGCAGTAGGGGCAGAGGAAGTCCTCGTAGACCACGACCCGGTGGTCGGCGTCGTCGGGGCCGATGACCAGACCGACCGCCGGCGCGCCGGCGGCCTCGGTCACCGGGTCGTCCTGCCGGCTGCTGGCGACGTAGCCGGCCACGACGGCCAGCACCAGCACGATCGCGGCGACCGCACCGATCCTCAGGTTGCGGCGGCGGGTGTCGTGCGGGGCGGGGGTCATGCGAGGGCTCCTTGGTCAGCGTGGGGATCAGCGTGGGGGTCGGGCTGGGGGTCGGGCTCGGGAGTACGCCGGAACAGGCGGGCGTCCAGCGACCACCGGCCGCCATCCCGCCAGGCCAGCAGCAGCGAGGCCGCGAGGAGGACGACGTCGCGGGCGATCTCCCAGGGGTACTTGTCGGCGGCGTCCGGGTCGAAGCCGCCGCCACCGAAGCAGCCGCAGTCGATGAGGATGCCGCGCTGCCACACCGAGGCGATGCCGATGACGAAGGCACCGAAAAGCACCGCCGAGACGGCTGCCGAGGCGCGGGTGAGCACGCCGAGCAGCAGCGCGACCCCCACCACGATCTCCAGGCTGGGCAGCAGGTGGCCGACCACCTCGGCGACGTCGCCGGGCAGCAGCTGGTAGGCGCGGACGGCCAGCACGGCGCCGTACGGGTCGGTGATCTTGACGGCGCCGGCCCACACCCACAGCACGCCGAGGGCGGCGCGGATCGCGAGGAGCAGCCAGGACGTCACGCGGCCGAACGTAGGGCGTCGTCCTGAGCGCTCGCTGAGAGAAGTCCGTGGCGGCGCGTAAGGTGCGGCCCGTGAATGCTGCGAACGATCGCCTCGTGTGGATCGACTGTGAGATGACCGGCCTGGACCTGCACCGGGACGCTCTGGTCGAGGTGGCCGCCCTGGTGACCGACTTCGACCTCAACGTCCTCGGCGAGGGCGTCGACATCGTGATCAAGCCGCCGGCCGAGGCGCTGGCGCAGATGGACGACTTCGTCCGCACTATGCACACCCGCTCGGGTCTGCTCGACGAGCTCGAGCACGGTGTGACGCTCGCGGAGGCCGAGCGGATGGTGCTCGACTACGTCCGGTCCCACTGCGGCGCCGACTCGCGGCCGCCGCTGGCCGGCAACACCGTCGCGACCGACCGGGCGTTCCTGGCGCGCGACATGGTGGAGCTGGAGTCGTTCCTGCACTACCGGATCGTCGACGTCTCCTCGATCAAGGAGCTGTCCCGCCGCTGGTTCCCGCGGGCCTACTTCCAGGCCCCGACCAAGCGTGGCAACCACCGCGCGCTGGCCGACATCCAGGAGTCGATCGAGGAGCTGCGCTACTACCGTGAGGCGGTCTTCGTCCCGGCCCCCGGGCCCGACAGCGACGCCGCCCGGGACATCGCCGCGCGGCACGGCGGCTCCGTGACGGGGCTCGGCGATCCGGCGGGCGATCCCGATTCCGCGTCGGATCGGTAGTTCCCCTATGCTTCTCACCGGTCCGGAGCAGTCCGGCCCATGGTGGGTGTAGCTCAGCTGGTAGAGCACCTGGTTGTGGTCCAGGTGGTCGCGGGTTCAAGTCCCGTCACTCACCCCAAGCCGAGAGGCCCCGTGCGACGCACGGGGCCTCTCGTCGTTCCCGGGGACGCCGAGGATGGTGCCGGCCCGATCCTGCCCTGTTAGGGTCGAGGTGTTGAAGGGATCCTTCGGGCTCCCCCACCGTCGAGGACGGCGGTGGCTCATCGCAGTGGTTCTTGTTTTCCGGTGAAGCTGGACATCAGGCGCAGCAGGTGTCTTCAGCACCCGGGCGGGTGGCACGTTGCCATCCCCCACATCACCGAAAGAAGTAACGCAATGACGCAGGGCACCGTGAAGTGGTTCAACGACGACAAGGGCTTCGGCTTCATCGCCCAGGACGGCGGCGGCGCTGACGTGTTCGTCCACCACACCGCGATCCAGGGCACCGGCTTCAAGTCCCTCAAGGACGGCCAGGCCGTGGAGTTCGACGTGACCCAGGGCCCCAAGGGCCCGCAGGCGGAGAACGTCAAGGCTCTCTGACCCACAGACGCCACCCGGACGGCGGCCACCGACTCGATCGGTGGCCGCCGTCCGGCATTTGTGGCGGCGGACCTGCCACGGCGATGACCTAGGTTGAACTCCATGACGGGCCCCACCGCGCGCAGCAGCTACGACGTCGTCATCGTCGGAGGTGGCCACAACGGCCTCACCGCGGCGGCCTACCTCGCGCGCGCCGGGCTCTCTGTCGCCGTGCTCGAGCGGCTTAACCACACCGGCGGCGCCGCGGTCTCAGCGCAGGCGTTCTCCGGCCGGCCCACCCGGCTCTCGCGGTACTCCTACCTCGTCTCGTTGCTCCCCGACCAGGTCGTCGCCGACCTGGGGCTCGACCTGGAGCTGAGGTCGCGGTCGACGGCGTCGTACACGCCGGTGCTCCGCGACGGCCGCGCCAGCGGCCTGCTCGTCGAGCGACCCGAGGGACCGGCGACCGCGGCGAGCTTCCGTGCGCTGACCGGCGGCGAGGAGGAGTACGCCGCCTGGCAGGCGTTCTACGCCGAAGTCGGCGGGTTCGCCGAGGTGGTGGCGCCCACCCTGCTGCAGCCGCTGCCGACCGACCGCGAGATGCGTGAGCGGGTCGACCCGGCGTTGTGGGAGGCGCTGGTAGAGCGGCCGATCGGCGAGGTGGTCGAGCAGCGCTTCCGCGACGACACCGTGCGCGGGGTGGTGGCGACCGACGCGCTCATCGGCACGTTCGCGTCGCTGCACGACCCTTCGCTGATCCAGAACCGCTGCTTCCTCTACCACCTGATCGGCAACGGCACCGGCGAGTGGCGGGTGCCGGTGGGCGGCATGGGATCGGTGACCGACGCGCTGGCCCGGGCCGCCGCGGCGTCCGGCGCGGAGCTGGTGACCGGTGCCGGCGTCAGTGCGATCCGTCCCTCCGACGACGGCGCCGAGGTGGCCTTCCACGACGGTGGCACCTCGCACACGGTGACGGCGCGCTTCGTGCTGGCCAACGTGGCGCCCTGGGTGCTGCGGATCCTGCTGGGCGACGGCGAGGACTCCGCCTCGAAGCCGCTGGGCGCCCAGCTGAAGGTCAACTTCCTGCTCGACCGGCTGCCCCGGCTGAGGTCGGGCGAGGATCCCGCCGTCGCCTTCGCAGGCACGCTGCACCTGGGTGAGGACTACTCCCAGCTCGAGCGGGCGTACGCCGACGCCGCAGCCAGCTCGCTGCCCTCCTCGCTCCCCGGCGAGGTCTACTGCCACTCCCTCACCGACCCGTCCATCCTCGGCGACGCGCCGGCGGGCACCCACACACTGACCTACTTCGGGCTCCACACCCCGGCCACGCTGTTCGACGTCGACCCGGCTGCGGCCCGCGCCGAGGCGCTCAAGCGCGCGATCGCCTCGCTCGACGAGCACCTGCTCGACCCCATCGAGTCGGTGGTGGCCCGCGACGGCGACGGCAACCCCTGCATCGAGGTGAAGATCCCCCAGGACATCGAGGCGGACCTCGCCATGCCGGGCGGCCACATCTTCCACGGTGACCTCGACTGGCCCTGGGCGCCGCACCGCTCCGACCTCTCCTCAGCCGCGGCCCGGTGGGGCGTGCAGACCGACCATGCCGCCGTGCTGCTGTGCGGGTCGGGCGCTCGGCGCGGTGGCGCGGTCTCCGGCATCGGCGGTCACAACGCGGCGCAGGCGGTGCTGGAGCAGCGGTGACGGACCGGCCGCGCTCGTGTGACGAGCGTCGCCGTCGGCCAGGGGGCCGCTCGATTTCTCCCCGGCCTCCCCCGCTGGTAATGTTCTCGACGCCGCAAGGCATGCGCCATTAGCTCAATTGGCAGAGCAGCTGACTCTTAATCAGCGGGTTCGGGGTTCGAGTCCCTGATGGCGTACAGCGAACGGGCCTGCTCCTCCTTCATGGAGGGCGGGCCCGTTGCCATTTCCGCCATTGCAACTCCGAGAGTGGGCACCAGGCACGATGTACCGGTGACCCATCGACTGGCACGAGCCGTGGCCGCGACCGGACTTCTGCTGCTCGCCTCCTGCGCGAGTGACGGGCCCGAACCGGGAGCCATCCACACCGCCGCGTTGACCGGGGACGTCTACAGCGACCTGGACGCCTCCTTCGCCAGCGACATGATCCAGCACCACGCTCAAGCACTGGCGCTCGTGGACACGACCCGGGGCCGTGACCTCAGCCCGGAGCTTGGCCAGCTGGCGGACGAGATCCTTGCCGGACACACCGCCGAGATCGAGCAGCTGACCAGCTGGCTCCAGGACTGGCAGGTGCCGAGGCCGGCGACGGTCCGTGATCATGCCAGCGAACACGGTGCCCACTCCGACGCTGGTAGCCACCTTCCGGGGATGGTGAGCGAGGCAGCTCTGACGGAGCTCACCGCGCTCACCGACCAGGAGTTCCAGCAGCGGTGGCTTGAGCTGATGATCGAGCACCACAAGGCAGCGATCGGGCTGGTGCAGGACGAGCAGGAGGCCGGCCGCTTCGCGCCGGCGGTCGAGCTGGCGGACCGTGTCGAGACCGGCCAACGCGCCCAGCTCCGCACGATGGAGGAGCTGCTCCGCAGTTAGGAGTCTCCGTCCGGCAGGGGGTGGGGAGGCTGAGGCGGGGCCCGGCCGGGACAGCGTCGCCACCACCCCAGCGGCGACGCTGTCCTCGTCGGTCAGTGCACGCGGTAGCCGGCGTCCGCGATGGCGGTGCGAACGGCAGCGTCGTCGACCTCGGAGCCGGTGACCGTCAGGGTGCCGGAGTCCAGCTCGACATCGGTGCCGGTGACGCCAGCGGCCTGCTTGACGGCCGTGCTCACCTTCGTTGCGCAGCTGGAGCAGGTCATGCCCTGGACGGTGTAGGTGTTCATGTCGCTCATCGGAGAACGATCCTTTCTGGTGGTGTGAAGAGCCGTGGCCGGCTCGTGGACCGGCCCGCGTCGGGCCGGTGGTCTCAGGCAGCGATGCGATCCCGGCCCTCGGGGTCCGCCGCTGCTCGAGCGGGGGCTCGGAACAGGGCGATGGTGGCCAGGGCGCCGACGCCGGCGATGATGGCGGCACCGACGAAGGCGGCCGAGAAGCCGTCGGTGAGCGCGGCCTTGTCGCCGAGCTTGTCGGCGCCATTGGCGGCGGCGACGGCCGTCATCACGGCCAGGCCGAGCGCTGAGCCGATCTGGTAGCTGGTGTTGACGATGCCCGAGGCCAAGCCGCCCTCCTCGGGCCGCGCGGCGGCGATCGCGGTGCCAAGGGTCGGGATGAAGGCGAGCGACATGCCCAGCGCCGCGACCAGCGAAGCCGGCAGGACGTCGACCGCGTAGGACCCGTCAGGATCGACGAGCGCGAGCCAGACCATGCCTACTGCCAGCAGCACCAGTCCGGTCACGGTGGCGGCCTTGGGCCCGATGGCCGCCAGCACCCTCGGGGCGAGGACGACCATGCCGACCATGATGAGCAGCGTCATCGGGAGCAGCGCAGCGCCGCTGGGGAACGCGGTGTAGCCGAGCACCTGCTGCAGATAGAGGTTCAGGAAGAACCACATCGGGATCCATGCGGCCCCGAGCAGCAGCTGGGCGAGGTTGGCGGCGGCGAGGTTGGGGGCGCGGAAGATGCCGAGTCGCACCAGCGGATCGCGTCCCTTGGCCTGGCCGATCACGAAGCCCACCAGGAGGACCGCGGCGAACGCGAGGACGATCCAGGTCCGGGCAGCACCCCAGCCGACCTCGGGCGCCTGAACGACGGCGTACACCGCCGCGCCGAGACCTGCTGTCACGGCGAGGGCGCCGACGAGGTCGACCCGCCGCCTCGAGCCGGCGCCGCCGGCGGGCATGACCGTCGGCACCAGCGCGAGGATGAGCAGGGCGATCGGGATGTTGATGTAGAACACCCACGGCCACGACAGGTACTCGGTGATGACCCCTCCGAGGAACACACCGGCGGTGCCGCCGGCCGGAGCCGCGGCGCCGTACAGCGCGAGCGCCTTGGGCAACTCCTTCGGGTTCGCACCGAAGAGCATGAAGAGCAGCGTCAGCGCCGAGGGGGCGATGAGGGCCGCCCCTGCGCCTTGGACGGCACGCCCCAGCAGCTCGACCTCGACGTTGCCCGCGACCCCGGCGACCAGCGATCCGACGAGCAGGATTACCCACCCGGCGGAGAAGACCCGGCGCGCACCCAGCACGTCGGAGAGCTTTCCGCCGAGGAGCAGCAGCCCGCCGAGGGCGACGACGTACGCGTTGAAGACCCACGACAGGTTCTCCTGGGTGAAGCCCAGCTCTGCCTGCATCCGCGGAAGGGCGACCCCGATGATCGAGGTGTCCATGATGACCATGAACTGGGCCGCAGCGATCACCGCGAGCCCCAGCCAGCGGCGATCGGCAGCCGGCCGTGTCGTTGTTGACATCTCTTGCTCCTTCGACAGGAGTCCCGGCGGGTCCGGGATCTCGCTGTTGCGTTCAATACCCTAGGGGGGTACTGTATCGACAGGAGCGGACGCTACCACGAGATACCGGAGGGGGGTACCCTTGAGATGACAGGAACCTCAAGGAAACCCTCGACACGAAGGAACACCCGATGGCCCACGAGCACGGCGAGCACCAGCACAGCTACATCGCCAACAACACGAAGGCGGACTACCTCAAGCGCCTCCGCCGGATCGAGGGTCAGGCCCGAGGCCTGCAGCGGATGGTCGAGGAGGAGAAGTACTGCATCGACATCCTGACGCAGATCTCAGCGATGACGAAGGCCCTCGAGGCCGTCGCGCTCGGCCTGCTCGACGAGCACATGGCGCACTGCGTCGCGGACGCCGTCGCCGCCGGCGGCGAGGAGGCCCAGCTGAAGCTCAAGGAAGCCTCCGACGCCATCGCCCGCCTCGTCCGCTCCTGACCAAGACCGTCAACACATCACCATTCCGGAGGAACCAGCCATGAGCCAGACCAGCACCTACACCGTGACCGGCATGACCTGCGGCCACTGCGTCGCGTCGGTGACCGAGGAGGTCCAGGAGATCCAGGGCGTCGAGAACGTCGAGGTCGACCTGGCCACCGGCGCCGTCACCATCACCAGCGCCAACCCCCTCGACGACGCCTCGGTCCGGGCCGCCGTCGAGGAGGCCGGCTACCAGCTCGCATGAGCACCCCGGTCAAGCTCGCCGGCTTCGTGACCGCGATCGCGGCCGTGTTCGCCCTGGCCCTCGTCGCCGGACGAGCCGCCGGCCCGGTTGCCGATCAGGCCAGCGATTCACACGCCGCCGGCGGCCACTCCTCCGAGCCGTCGCCAGCCGAGCCGTCGCCAGCCGAGCAGATCCCAGGAGGACTGATGGTCTCCCAGAACGGCTACACCCTCAGCCTCGCCGAGCCAGCCACCCTGGCGGGCGCAGGACGGCGGTCGGTGAGGTTCACGATCACCGCTCCCGACGGCTCCCCCGTCACTGAGTACGACGTCGCGCACGAGAAGCGACTGCACCTGATCGCCGTACGGCGCGACGTCACCGGCTTCCAGCATGTCCACCCCACCCTCGACACGGACACCGGTGTGTGGTCGACCGATCTCGATCTCACGCCGGGGACGTGGCGGCTCTTCGCCGACTTCAAGGCCACGGGCGCCGAGGCACTCACCCTGGGCACCGACCTCGAGGTGGCCGGGGCGTTCGAGCCGGCCACCCCGGCCGCGGAGAATCGCACCGCGACCGTCGGGGAGTACACGGTCACGCTCGACGGTCGTCTGAGCGCCGGAACGGACGCGAAGCTGACCCTGCGCGTCAGCAAGGACGGGCAGCCCGTCACCGACCTGCAGCCCTATCTCGGGGCCTACGGCCACCTGGTCGCGCTGCGCGGCGGTGACCTCGCCTACCTCCACGTCCACCCCGACGGCACACCGGGCGACGGAACGACGACACCCGGGCCCGACGTGGTGTTCTACGCGGCGGTCCCGAGCGCCGGCCGCTACCACCTCTTCCTGGACTTCCAGCACGAGGGCGTCGTCCGCACCGCCGCCTTCACCGTCACCGCCGGCGCCGATGCGCGCGGCGCCCACAGCACGGCCGACCCCACCCCGTCGCGGACCGGCACGCCCGCCGATCAGGGCAGCCACTCCGGTCACTGACCAGCACGCGCACAAGGAGAAGAGCATGAGCACGCAGAGTCATCCCGCACCGCCAGCCACGGACACGACCGCGAGCCGGCAGATCGAGCTCGGGCTCACCGGGATGACCTGCGCCTCGTGCGCCAACCGGATCGAACGCAAGCTCAACAAGATCGACGGCGTCACCGCCTCGGTCAACTACGCCACCGAGAAGGCGAAGGTGACCTACACGGAAGGCGTCACGCCCGACGACCTGGTCGCCGCGGTCGAGCAGGCCGGCTACGGCGCGATCGTTCCCCGGCACGTGGACCCCGACGGAGGGGTCGGAGCGGTCACCGAGAGTGACCCGGTCGCCCCACTGCGGCAGCGCCTCCTGATCTCGACGGTCCTCACGATCCCTGTGATCGCGATGGCGATGGTGCCCGCTCTGCAGTTCACCCACTGGCAGTGGCTGTCACTCACCTTGGCAGCGCCCGTGGTGGCCTGGGGTG
This sequence comes from Nocardioides sp., assembly GCF_036405735.1. GTDB lineage: Bacteria > Actinomycetota > Actinomycetes > Propionibacteriales > Nocardioidaceae > Nocardioides. Next base: position 79,594 of record NZ_DASWXC010000096.1, on the reverse strand, counting down.
CGTGGCCCTTCCACAAAGCGGCGTGGACCAACCTGCGGCACGGCGCGTCCACCATGGACACGCTCATCTCCCTCGGGACCCTCGCCGCGCTGGGTTGGTCCCTCTACGCGCTGTTCTGGGGCACCGCCGGCACGCCGGGGATGACCCATCCCTTCGAGCTGACGATCGAGCGCAGCGACGGGAGCGGCAACATCTACCTCGAGGCTGCGGCCGGTGTGACGACGTTCATCCTTGCCGGGCGCTTCTTCGAGCAGCGCTCCAAGCGCCGTGCCGGGGCAGCGTTGCGGTCTCTGCTCGAGCTGGGGGCCAAGGAGGTCGCCGTCCTCGGAGCCGACGGCGTCACGGAGACCAGAGTGCCGGTCGAGCAGCTCGCCGTCGGCGACGTGTTCGTCGTACGGCCCGGGGAGAAGATCGCCACCGACGGTGTCGTCGAGCGCGGCACGTCCGCGGTCGATGCCTCGATGCTCACCGGTGAGTCCGTCCCGGTCGAGGTGGGAGAGGGAGACCACGTCGTAGGAGCCACCGTCAACGCGGGTGGCCGGCTGGTCGTCCGCGCCACCCGGGTCGGGTCCGACACCCAGTTGGCGCAGATGGCCCGGCTGGTGGAGGACGCCCAGAACGGCAAGGCGCAGGTGCAGCGCCTGGCCGACCGGATCTCCGGCATCTTCGTGCCGATCGTCATCCTGCTCGCCGCCGGCACGCTCGGATTCTGGATCGGCACGGGCAACGGGCTCGCAGCGGCGTTCACCGCCGCCGTCGCCGTACTGATCATCGCGTGCCCGTGCGCGCTCGGCCTCGCGACGCCGACCGCGCTCATGGTCGGCACCGGCCGTGGTGCCCAGCTCGGCATCCTGATCAAGGGCCCCGAGGTGCTGGAGTCCACCCGAGCGGTCGACACGGTCGTGCTCGACAAGACCGGCACCGTGACCACCGGCCGGATGACGCTGAGGGACGTCATCGCGGCCGAAGGCGAGGACGCCGCCGACGTGCTGCGGTACGCCGGCGCGCTCGAGGACGCCTCCGAGCACCCCATCGCCCGCGCCATCGCCGACGCCGCGACGTCCCAGTTCGACGGGCTCCCAGCGGTCGAGGACTTCACCAACATCGAGGGCCTCGGCGTCCAGGGAGTGCTGCTCGACGGCGACGTCAGCCGCGCCGCACTGGTGGGACGCCCCCAGCTCCTCGCGGAGTGGTCGCAACACCTCTCACCGGAGTTGCAGTCGGCACTCGACCAGGCGCAGGCCACGGGTGGAACGGCCGTCGCGGTGGGCTGGGACGGTCTCGCTCGCGGTGTCGTCGTGGTCGCCGACGCGGTCAAGCCCACCTCGGCCACCGCGATCGCCGAGCTGCGACAGCTGGGTCTGCGGCCGATGCTGCTCACGGGCGACAACGCGACAGTGGCCCGCACCGTTGCCGCTCAGGTCGGCATCGCCGAGGCGGACGTCATCGCGGATGTGCTGCCGGCCGACAAGGTCGATGTCGTCAAGCGGCTGCAGGCTGACGGCAAGGTCGTCGCGATGGTCGGTGACGGCGTCAACGACGCCGCCGCCCTGGCGCAGGCGGACCTCGGCCTGGCGATGGGCACAGGGACCGACGTCGCCATCGAGGCCAGCGACCTGACGCTCGTACGTGGCGACCTGCAGGTGGCCGTCGACGCCATCCGGCTCTCCCGCAGGACCCTCGCCACGATCAAGGGCAACCTGTTCTGGGCGTTCGCCTACAACGTGGCGGCCCTGCCGCTCGCCGCCGCCGGGCTGCTCAACCCGATGCTCGCCGGCGCCGCGATGGCGTTCTCCTCGGTGTTCGTGGTGACCAACAGCCTCCGTCTGCGCCGGTTCAAGGCTCGGCCGGAGCCGACCGCGACGTGATCGTCATGCCGTGACGGGCATTGGCTTCGTGGCACTGGGTACCCAATTTTGGGGAGGGAGACGGAAGTGAAGATGTCCCCAAGGTGAATGAGGAGTTCTTTGATGAACGCACGAAGCACCAACAGGAGTCTTGCGGCGGCTGCCCTCGCGGGTGGCCTCACTCTCGGTCTCGGAATGACCGTACCCGCCTCGGCCGTGCCGTGGTTCGGCGATCGTGAGCCGTCCGTGGGTCAGCTGTGCCAGCAGGCCGAGCGGACGACAATCGTGACCCCCGACGGCGAGCTCGCTCCGAGCCTCGACGGTGTCCGACCCGGTCTGCGCTGCGGCCAGCTGTTCGGGAAGGCCAAGGCCTACGGCCTCGACCGCCCCGACGAGCCCACCGACGAGCCCACGGCTACGCCGACCGAGGAGCCGACCGAGGAGCCGACGGACTCGACAGAGGACGCGACTGAAAGCCCGACCGACGACCTCACGACGGAGCCGACCCCGGCCGCAGCCGATACCTCGGACGACGTCGACGAGGTCACCACGGACGAGGACTGGAACCCCGCGCGCAGCCAGGCACGCGGGCACAACAACAACCCGCACAACAACGGCCACCACGGCCACCGTGGGCACAGCAACGGTGAGAACAGCCCGCACAACAACGGCCACGTCCGCGGCCACGGCCGCTGAGTGGCAACTGAGCGGTCGGTGAGCTGACCGAGGAGAGCCCCGCCACGGCCACTGTGGCGGGGCTCTTCGCACACCGAGGGCGCCCTTCTGCGTCCTGCGTATCCGAAACGACGCTAGAGACGCAGGTCGACGTCGAAGTCATCGCCCAGCTCGGCGGCGAGGCGCCTTCTGAGGATCTCCCCCTCCCGTTCCCAGGTCTGCTCGTCGTCGACGAGACGATGCGCCATCCGGTCATTCCAATCTCGCAGGTCCTCGATCAGCCCTGGGCTGACATCGACGAGTTGGCGAAGGAGCTCCGGCTCGTCCGGCAACCGGGTGTACTCGCCCCAGATCGGCACGCCGGGTCCGTCGACCATGATGCGGATCCGGCGTCCGACCGGCAGGTCATCCGCGCGTTCGGCGTCGTCCTCACTGGTCGGCAGGGCGAACCAACCGGCACCGTCGGGACTAGCCGCGTCGTTGTCTGACATGAACGATCTTTCCCTTGTTCGTCATCACCTGTCTCCGCGAGAAGCACGACGGCGCGGAGGTTCAGCAGCGTTGTCCCGGCGACCTGGTAGGAGAAGCGTCGCCGATAGCAAGGGTTGCCGTACACCTCGTTGCTCAGATCGGCCGCGGCGCTCTCTCCACCGCCTAGGTGACTCGCGCGTAACCCAGGACCTTCGACCCCGTTGACGTTGGTGTCGTCGTCGGGCCCAGAGGGGAGCCGACCGATCCCAGGGGGTTTCGTGAGCAGCAGTCTCGTCGTCCGGACCGGCGCCGTCGTGGCGGCTACCTCGCTGGCCCTGATGGCGGCCGGCCCCGCACTCGCGGCGGAGCCGGTGGCCCAGGCGTCGGCCACGGCGCTGACGCTCAGCGTCGCGGGCAACGGCACCGACAGCGGCCGGTTCACCGCGACCCACGACGGCTCGGCCGAGACGACGAGCGGCACCAACTCCCCCGCGGTGACCGCGCTCGGTGGCCAGACGCTCACCAACCTCGGCACCCTGGCCCAGGACGCCACCACCACCGTCGCCAGCGGCGCCGGGTCGTCGGCCGCCTGCTCCGGCGTCGCCGGTGAGGGTGCGACCGCGGTGCAGGCCGGCGACGGGACCAGCTGCCTGGTCGGCGGCCGCACGATCACCCTGGACGCGGCCAACGTCGACCTGACCAACCTCGAGGTCGCCGACGACGACGCCCTGCGCAACGTCGCGCCCGAGGTCACCTCGCTGATCCTTGGCCCGGTCTCCGACGGCATCAGGACGGTGCTGGACGGGCTCGGCAACCCGGGGCTGTACGTCGATCTCGGCGCGGTCCAGGCGGTGTGCACGGCCACCACCAGCTCCGCGCAGGGGTCGGCGAACATCGCCAACGGAGCCGTCTACCTGCAAGGCCCCGGCGTCGGCCGCATCGACCTGGTCGACCTCCCGCTCAACCCCGCCCCGAACACCAAGGTCGTCACCGACCTCAGCGGCGTCCTGACCACGGTGCAGACCGGCCTCGACCGGGAGTTCGCCGCTCTGAGCAGCGTGCCGGGGCTCGACGCGGCGCTCGCCCCGCTCAACCTGGGGCTCAACACTCTCGTCGACCAGCTCAAAGCGAACGTCACCGACGCCCTCGGCCCGCAGCTCGCCCCGGTCGAGCAGAACCTGCTCGACCTGACGCTCAACAAGCAGAGCCGACCGGCCAGCAACGCCGTCGAGATCACCGCGCTCGACCTGCGCGTCGTGCCCGCCGCGGCACAGTACGTCGACGCCGACCTGCTGGCGCTGACCCTCGGCACCGTGACCTGCGGCCCGAACGCTCGGGTCGCGGCTCCGGCAGCCGCGCCCGCGCAGCAGCCGATGGTCGCGGGCGCCGGTGCCAGCAGCCTGCCGCTGGCCGTCACCTCCGGCGTGGAGGATCTGGACAGCGGCCCCTCCCCCTTCACGATCGCCGGGCTGACCGGCCTCGTCCTCGCGGGCACCGCAGCCGGCGTCGTCGGCTTCCGCCGCAGTCTGCGGCAGTGACCGGCCCGGCCCCCACCAGCACGCCCGGGCGGCTCGCCCGGCTCGGGAGGTACGTCGTCGCGACCGCCACCGCCCTCCAGCTCCTCGTCGGCGTGCTGGCCGGAGGGTCGGTCCTCGGGTCGTTCCTCGTGCCCGGCGGCCCGTCCCGCCCGACGCCGCAGTACCAGGCACTCGGCCCGGGCGATCCCCTCCGGATCCGGCTGCCCACGCTCGAGGTCACCGCGCCCGTCGTACCCATCGCGATGGCCGAGCGGACCCTCGACCCGCCGCGCGACTACCGCGAGGTCGGCTGGTGGAACGCCAGCGCCAAGCCCGGCGACGCCCAGGGCCAGACCGTCATCACCGGCCACACGGTGCATACCGGCGGCGCCAGCATGAACCGCCTCGGCGAGCTGCGGCGCTCCGACCTGGTCGACGTCGTCACCGAGCGCGGCACGATGCGGTACGTCGTCACGCAGGTCGTCGTGCTGTCCAAGTCGAGGCTCGCCGAGCGGTCGCAGGACATCTTCGGCCAGGACCGCGGTCGCGGCCGGTTGGTCCTGATCACCTGCACCGACTGGAACGGGCATGACTATCTGCGCAACATCGTCGTCTTCGCCAAGCCCCTGGGTGCGCCGGCCGACGCCGCGGCCTGAGGCCCGCCGTACGCCCGCCGTAACGCCTGCCGGCGCCCGCGCGCCGGTGTGCGGTCAGATGACCACGGGTACCCGACACCAACAGCGCCGGCGCCGAGTCGCCCGGCGCGCCGGGCCGGGAAGGGATGACCCATGACGCTGCGATCACTCTGGGAGGAGCGCCAGCACCGCTCTCCCGCGCCGGTTCCACCGGCCGGCGCCCTGACCGACGGGCGGTGGGACGTCGTGGTGGTGGGCGGCGGACTCGCCGGCGTGACCACGACGCTGCTGCTGGCCCGAGCCGGCGTCCGGGTCCTGTTGCTCGAGGCGCGCACGCTCGGCGGCGGGACCACCGGCCGCAGCACCGCCAAGCTCAGCCTGCTGCAGGGCACCCGGCTCTCGACGATCAGCCGGAGGCACGGCACCGAGACGGTCGCGGCCTACCTCGCCGGCCACCGCGAGGGACAGGCGTGGATACGCCGGTTCGCGGACGAGCACGGGGTGTCGGTCGAGTCGCGGCCGGCGTACACCTTCGCGGCGACCAAGCGTGGCACCGAGGCCGTCCGCGCCGAGCTGGAGGCGGCGCAGCAGGTCGGGCTCCCGCTCACCTGGCAGGACTCCGTCCCACTGCCCTTCGCGACGTACGGCGCCGTCCGGCTCGAGGACCAGGCCCAGGTCGACCCCCTGGAGCTCGTGACGGCGCTCGCCCGCGAGGCGGAGACGCACGGCGCGACCGTCGTCGAGGGCGCCCGGGTGCACACGGTCCACCAGCGTGACGGGCTGGAGGTGGAGCTCGACGACGGCTCGACCATCGCCACCGAGCGGGTGGTGCTCTCGACCGGCATGCCGATCCTGGACCGGGGCGGCTTCTTCGCCCGGATGGAGGCCACCCGCTCCTACGCGATGGCGTTCCGCACCGCCGCGCCGACGGTGGACGGGATGTATCTCTCCGCCGACTCCCCCACCCGGTCGCTGCGAGACGCCGACGGCGGCGCACTGCTGCTGGTGGGCGGGAACGGTCACCGCACCGGCAGCAACACCGAGCACGCCGCCAAGCTGGAGGACCTCCGGCGGTGGACCCATGAGCACTTCCCGGGCAGCGAGGAGTCCCACGCCTGGTCGGCGCAGGACCACATGAGCCACCACCGCCTGCCGTACGCCGGTCCGCTGGTGCCCGGCAGCGACCGGCTCTACGTCACCGGAGGGTTCGCCAAGTGGGGCATGACCGGCGCTCCGGCCGCCGCCCTGGCGGTGACCGCACAGCTGCTGGGCGGCCAGGTGGACTGGTCGGAGACGTGGCAGCCGTGGCGGCGCTCCGAGCTCACCGGTGTGCCGACCTCGGCGCGGTTCAACGGGACCGTGGCCGTCGAACTCGCTCGCGGCTGGCTGGTCCCCGCGGTCACCGACCGGTCGGCGCCGGCGGCCGTGTGCACGCACCTGGGCGGCGCACTGCGCTGGAACGACGCCGAGCGGACCTGGGACTGCCCGCTGCACGGCTCCCGGTTCGACGCCGACGGCAGCGTGCTGGACGCGCCGGCCACCTGCGGGCTGAAGCGCGTCCCCGTCCGCTGACCCATCCGCCGGCTCCAGACTCGTGCGGTGGGCGCGCTCGCAAAGTGTCACCGTGATACTTCGCGGCAGGGGTGACGCTTTGAACTGTCACTCGCGACGCCAAGTGTCACCGTGACAGTTTGCAAGTGTCACGGTGACACTTGGCGGACCCGACCCGGCTGGAGCGGCTGGAGCTAGAGGTAGAGCCCGGTGCTGTCGTCGGCGACCCGGTCGGCGGCGACGGCGTGCACGTCACGCTCCCGCATGACGACGTACAGCTCGCCGGCCACCTCGACCTCGGACTTGTCCTCGGGGTCGAAGAGCACCCGGTCCCCGATCTGCACCGCGCGGGCGTGCGGCCCGACGGCCACGACCTTCGACCACGACAGCCGGCGCGCGCCCATGGCCGCCGTGGCGGGGATGACGATGCCGCCGGAGGATCGCCGCTCGCCGGACTCCCGGTCCAGCTCGACCAGGATGCGGTCGTGCAGCATCTTGATCGGGGTCTTGCTGTCGCTCACCGTCAACGGGCGATCTTGCGCAGCACGACGACCAGTCCGACGACGCCGACCACGGCGCCGGCGGTCTTGAGGATGTTGTCGGTCCGGGGCTGGCCGGTGACCGGGTCGACGTACGCCGCCTTCACCGCCGCCACCTGCCGACCGATGATCGTCTTGGGGCTGGAGCGGTAGAGCAGCTGGTCGATGGTCCCGGCGAGGCGCTCGCGGGTCTCCTCGATCTCGCGCTCGAGCGCGGACGTGCGGTCGTCCTGGGTCATGGGGGCGAGGCTACCAACCCGGTCGTCGGCGGACCCGGGTAGGTTTCCGGCCATGACGCGTCTGCAGCCCGGAGACCCGGCCCCCGACTTCACGCTGACCTCCGACACCGGCGCCGAGGTGTCCCTCAGCGACCTGCGCGGCCGCAAGGTGATCGTCTACTTCTACCCCGCCGCCATGACGCCCGGCTGCACCAAGCAGGCTTGCGACTTCACCGACTCCCTGGACTCGCTGAAGGCGCAGGGGTACGACGTCGTCGGCATCTCACCTGACAAGCCGGAGAAGCTGGCGAAGTTCCGCGAGCGCGACAACCTCACGATCACGCTCCTCTCCGACCCGGCCAAGGAGGTCCTCACCGCCTGGGGTGCGTTCGGAGAGAAGAAGCTCTACGGCAAGCTCGTCGAGGGCGTGATCCGGTCGACCTTCGTCGTCGGCGAGGACGGCAAGATCGAGCACGCCGCCTACAACGTCAAGGCCACCGGCCACGTCGCCAAGCTGCGCAAGGACCTCGCGATCTGACACGCGGCCCCGGCCCGCGTACGTCGGCCTCGTCCGCCTCAGACGGTGTCGGCGTTCGCCTAAACCAGTAGATGTGCCGGAGGCGGGATTTGAACCCGCACGCCCTAAGGCACGGCGTCCTAAGCGCCGCGTGTCTGCCGTTCCACCACTCCGGCGAAGCGGCGTCAGTCTAGGACCGCATTCGGACGCGCCGCGAACTGGTCGATCTGGGTATACGCCCCGGTGTACTTGCCTCGGCTGAGCCCCGCGAAGTTGGACGTCTGGCTATGGCAGTTGGGACAGAGGAACCGCAGATTCTCAAGCAGATTGTTGTGGTAGTCCCCGTCGACATGGTCGACGTGAAGGCGGATCGGCCGGTCCTGCCATGAATCTGCGAGCCCACACTCGGCACATCGATACGGCACGCCCATCTCCAGCATCGCCCGGCGGAGCAGAGGAGGCTTCGTGCGCCCGCTTCCCGGAATGGTGCGGACCAGTATCAGAGCGGCGGTGAGTCGCCGACGTGCAGAGCCGTTCTTCCGATGTGGCTGGAAGTGGGAGGTGTCGATGCCCATCTTCTTGATGGTGCGGCTGATGTGTGCGTGCGTCCCGCCGGCCTGTGCCAGTCCGAGCGCACGGAGGACATCCGCGACGGAGTGGCTCGCTGCTACGGCCTCGGACAGCATCTCCTCGGTGTACTTGCGACGTACTGCCATGATCTGACGCTATGGCTGACCACCGACACTCCTGCTTGGTCCTCGCCTCCCAGTCCCCCGCCCGGCTTCAAACGCTCCGCGACGCCGGCATCGAGCCGGTGGTCATCGTCAGTGGCGTGGACGAGGACCAGCTCGCCGGCCTGCCGCCGGTCGAGCTGGCCGAGCAGCTGGCGGTCCTCAAGGCCGAGGCGGTCGCGAAGCGGCCCGAGGTGCCGCAGGGCGCACTCGTCCTGGGGTGCGACTCGGTGCTGGAGCTCGACGGCGAGGCGCTGGGCAAGCCCGGCACGCCGGAGGAGGCGGTACGCCGCTGGCAGGCGATGCGCGGCCGCAGCGGTGTGCTCGTGACCGGTCACTGCGTGGTCGACACCGCGACCGGCCGGCAGGCGACGGCGAGTGCCGCCACCACGGTCCACTTCGCCGATGTCACCGACGAGGAGATCGCGGCGTACGTCGCCACCGGCGAGCCGCTCCACGTCGCCGGGGCCTTCACCGTCGACGGTCTCGGAGGCGCGTTCGTCAGCGGGATCGAGGGCGACTTCCACAACGTCGTCGGCGTGAGCCTGCCCCGCCTGCGGGAGCTGGTCGCGGAGCTCGGTCACAGCTGGACCGGGCTCTGGACCTCCTCCGGGTCGTCGTAGATCTCCACGAGCGAGATCGGCCGGTGGAACACGAACCGGCGGAACAGGTAGAACCGCGCGACCAGCCCCCCGGCCAGGCCGATGACGTTCGCCGACAGGTTGTCGGCCAGCGGCGACTCCAGGCCGAGCACGCTGCGGGAGAACCACAGGCAGCACACCGGGAGCGACATCGTGACGACGTTGATCACGACGTACGCCGTACGTCCGCCGTCGGCGTGACGCGGAGGGCGGTGCCGGAACGCCCACGAGCGACTCAGCTCGTAGCTGATCACCATGCCGACCGTGTTGGCGATGACGTAGGCCGTGATCGGGTGACCGCTCAGCGGAGCGTCGCCGGAGGGGTTGAAGCCGTGCAGCAGCAGGTTGAAGATCAGGAACGCCACCGTCGTCGACACGCCTCCGACGGCCATGAAGCGACCGACCTCGGTGAGGGCTGGGAGCTCCAGCGGGCGGCGCGGCATGGCCGACACTCTAAAGGCCGGGCAGCCACCCCAGATGCAGGACCTGAGTCCCACCTGCTGACGCGTGAACTCGGGACGGCTCACTCGACCGGCAGGCCGAGCCCCCGCGCGATGAGCATGCGCTGCACCTCCGAGGTGCCCTCCCCGATCTCGAGGATCTTGGCGTCGCGGTAGAACCGTGCGACGGGGTACTCCTCCATGAAGCCGTAGCCACCGAAGACCTGGGTCGCGATCCGGGTGGCCGTCACGGCCGACTCGGTGGCGTAGAGCTTCGCGACGGCGGCGGCGCGCTTGAACTCCGCGACCGGCACGCTCCGCCCCTCCTGCAGGCCGTCCTTCATCGCCGCCGCCTTGTAGGTGAGCAGCCGGGAGGCCTGCAGCATGACCTCGAGGTCGGCGATCTGGAAGGCGACGCCCTGCTTGCGGCCGATCGGTCCTCCGAAGGTCTGCCGTTCGGCGGCGTAGGCGACGCACTGCTCCAGGCAGGCCTGGATCAGGCCGACCGCCAGCGCCGCGATGGCGACCCGCCCGTCGTCGAGGATGGCGAGGAACTGGGCATAGCCGCGACCGCGCTCGCCCAGCAGGTGGTCGGCCGGCACGCGGACGTCCTCGAAGCTGAGCGGATGGGTGTCGGAGGCGTGCCAGCCCAGCTTGTCGTAGGACTTCTCGGCGGTGAAGCCCGGCGTGCCGGACGGCACGACGATCGCCGAGATCTCCGGCCTGGCCTCCCCGGTCGAGGAGCTCGTCGAGGTCCCCGTACGGGCGGTGACCGTCACCAGCGACGTGATCGAGGAGCCGGAGTTGGTGATGAACTGCTTCGCGCCGTTGATGACCCACTCGTCGTCGACCAGCTCCGCCCTGGTGCGGGTGGCCCCCGCGTCCGAGCCGGCGCCGGGCTCGGTGAGGCCGAAGCCGGCCAGGGCCCGGCCGGCGACGAGGTCGGGCAGCCAGCGCGCCCTCTGCTCGGCGGTCCCGTAGGTGAGGATCGGGTTGATGCCGAGGCCGACCGCCGCCTCCAGCGTGATGCCGAGTGACTGGTCGACCCGCCCGAGCTCCTCAATGGCCACGCACAGCGAGGTGAAGTCACCGCCCGCGCCGCCGTACTCCTCGGGGGCCGTGAGGCCGAACAGACCCAGGGTGCCCATCTTCCGCACCACGTCGACCGGGAAGTGATGCTCGCGGTCCCACTGCGCGCAGTGGGGGGCGATCTCCGCCTCGGCGAAGTCCCGGACGACCCGGCGGAACTCCTCGTGCTCACGGGACAGCTCGAATGCCATGGCCCCCAGGTTAGCAATCATTAACCATTGTGGCGTTGGATACGTCACAGGGACCCACGCGCCTCCCGCCCCTAGACTCAGGTGGCCCGCCGGGGCCCAATGATCGTGCGCGCACACCTACGAGGAGTCCACGTTGAGCAAGCCGCTGTCCAAGGTCCTGATCGCGAACCGGGGCGAGATCGCCGTCCGGGTCATCCGCGCCGCCAAGGACGCCGGGATCGCCAGCGTGGCGGTCTACGCCGAGCCCGACGCCAACGCACTGCACGTGCGCCTGGCCGACGAGGCCTACTCGCTCGGCGGTGCCACGCCGGCCGACTCCTACCTCTCGATCGAGAAGATCATCGACGTCGCCAAGAGGTCCGGGGCCGACTCGGTGCACCCGGGCTACGGCTTCCTCGCCGAGAACGCCGACTTCGCCCAGGCCGTCCTCGACGCGGGCCTGATCTGGATCGGCCCCTCGCCCGAGGCGATCGACGCCCTCGGTGACAAGGCCAAGGCCAAGCAGATCGCCCAGAAGGCCAACGCGCCGCTGGCTCCCGGCCTCAAGGACCCGGTCAAGGACGCCGACGAGATCGTCGAGTTCGCGAAGGCCAACGGCCTGCCGGTCGCCATCAAGGCCGTCTTCGGCGGCGGCGGCCGCGGCCTGAAGGTCGCCCGCACGCTCGAGGAGATCCCGGACGCGTTCGAGTCCGCGACGCGCGAGGCCATCGGCGCCTTCGGCCGCGGCGAGTGCCTGGTCGAGAAGTTCCTGGACCAGCCGCGTCACGTCGAGACCCAGTGCCTGGCCGACCAGCACGGCAACGTGGTCGTGGTCTCCACACGCGACTGCTCCCTGCAGCGCCGTCACCAGAAGCTCGTCGAGGAGGCGCCGGCGCCCTTCCTCACCGACGAGCAGGTCCAGCGCCTCTACGACTCCTCCAAGGCCATCCTGCGCGAGGCCGGCTACGTCGGCGCCGGCACCTGCGAGTTCCTCGTCGCCAAGGACGGCACCATCTCCTTCCTCGAGGTCAACACCCGCCTCCAGGTCGAGCACTGCGTCTCCGAGGAGGTCACCGGCATCGACCTGGTCCGCGAGATGTTCCGCATCGCGGCGGGCGAGGAGCTCGGCTACGACGACCCGGAGATCCGCGGCCACTCCATCGAGTTCCGCATCAACGCCGAGGACGGCGGCCGCAACTTCATGCCGGCCCCGGGCACCCTGACCGAGTGGGCGCCGCCGCAGGGCCCCGGCGTCCGCGTCGACGGCGGCTACGAGAAGGGCGAGACCATCCCGGGCTCGTTCGACTCCCTGATCGCCAAGCTCATCGTCACCGGCCGCGACCGCACCCAGGCGCTGGAGCGCTCGCGCCGCGCACTGGCGGAGTTCCAGGTCGACGGCATGCCGACGGTCATCCCGTTCCACCAGGCCGTCATCGAGGACCCGGCGTACGTCGGCGCCTCCAACCCGACCGGCAAGGGCTCCTTCGACGTCTACACCACCTGGATCGAGACCGACTTCGACAACCAGATCCAGCCGTACGCCGGCGACACGGCCGACGCAACTGAGGCCGAGGACAAGCAGAAGGTCGTCGTCGAGGTCGGTGGCCGGCGTCTCGAGGTCGTCATCCCGGCCGGACTGGGCGGCCTGTCCGCGGGCTCGGCGGCGGCGACTGCGAAGAAGCCGAAGCGCTCCGGCGCCAAGAAGGCCGGCGCCGCGGTCTCCGGCGACGCCGTCACCACCCCGATGCAGGGCACCGTCGTCAAGGTCGTCGTCGAGGAGGGCCAGACGGTCGCCGAGGGCGACACCATCGTCGTCATCGAGGCGATGAAGATGGAGCAGCCGCTCAAGGCGCACAAGGCCGGCACCGTGACCGGCCTGGCCGCCGAGGTGGGCGCCACCGTCACCAACGGCGCGGTCATCTGCGAGCTCAAGGACTGAAGCACAACTTCGACGCCCCGTCCCCCTGCGGGACGGGGCGTCGGCGCGTCCGCTGAGACGCGTGACTGATGGGTAACCGATCTGCCGGTTACGTTGACCGCATGTTCACCAAGGTCCTCGTGGCAAACCGTGGCGAGATCGCGATCCGTGCCTTCCGTGCCGCCTACGAGCTCGGCGCCAAGACGGTGGCGGTCTTCCCCTACGAGGACCGGGGCAGCGAGCACCGCCTCAAGGCCGACGAGGCCTATGAGATCGGCGAGCGCGGGCATCCGGTCCGCGCCTACCTCGACCCCGACGCCATCGTGCAGGCGGCGGTCCAGGCCGGTGCCGACGCGGTCTACCCCGGCTACGGGTTCCTCTCGGAGAACCCGGCGCTGGCCGAGGCGTGCGCGGCGGCGGGCATCGCGTTCGTGGGTCCGTCGGCCGAGGTGCTGGAGCTGACGGGCAACAAGGCCCGCGCCATCGCCGCGGCCCAGGCGGCCGGCGTACCGACGCTGGCCAGCGTCGCGCCCTCCACCGACGTGGACGCGCTCGTGGCGGCCGCCGAGGGCCTGCGCTACCCGCTGTTCGTCAAGGCCGTCGCCGGCGGCGGTGGCCGCGGCATGCGGCGCGTCGACGAGCCGGGTCCGGACGCGAGCAGGCTCCGTGAGGCGGTCGAGACCTGCATGCGCGAGGCCGAGGGCGCCTTCGGCGACCCGACGGTCTTCATCGAGCAGGCCGTCGTCGAGCCGCGCCACATCGAGGTGCAGATCCTCGCGGACGGCGAGGGGAACGTGATCCACCTCTTCGAGCGGGACTGCTCGGTGCAGCGCCGCCACCAGAAGGTGGTCGAGATCGCCCCGGCGCCCAACCTCGACCCGGCGCTGCGCGAGCGGATCTGCGCCGACGCGGTGCGGTTCGCGCAGGCGATCGGCTACCGCAACGCCGGCACCGTGGAGTTCCTCCTCGACCCCGAGGGCAACTACGTCTTCATCGAGATGAACCCCCGCATCCAGGTGGAGCACACCGTGACCGAGGAGGTCACCGACGTCGACCTGGTGCAGTCGCAGCTGCGGATCGCCTCGGGCGAGACGCTGGCCGACCTCGGGCTGTCGCAGGAGACGGTACGGCTGCGGGGCGCGGCCCTGCAGTGCCGCATCACCACCGAGGACCCGGCCAACAACTTCCGCCCCGACACCGGCGTGATCACGACGTACCGCTCCCCCGGCGGCGCCGGCGTCCGCGTCGACGGCGGCACGACCTACTCGGGCGCGGAGGTCAGCGCCCACTTCGACTCGATGCTGGCCAAGCTGACCTGCCGCGGCCGCACCTTCACCGACGCGGTACGCCGGGCGCGCCGGGCGGTCGCCGAGTTCCGGATCCGTGGCGTGGCGACCAACATCGCGTTCCTCCAGGCGCTGCTCGACGACCCCGACTTCGCGGCCGGCCGGGTCACCACCAGCTTCATCGAGACCCATCCGCAGTTGCTGACCGCCCGCGCCAGTGGCGACCGCGGCACCAAGCTCCTGACGTTCCTGGCCGACGTCACCGTCAACCAGCCGTACGGCGCCGCACCGGTCTCGGTCGACCCGCTGACCAAGCTGCCCGACCTCGGTGACCTGGCGGTGCCCCACGGCAGCCGGCAGCGTCTGCTCGAGCTCGGCCCGGAGGGGTTCGCCCGCGCGCTGCGCGAGCAGCGGCAGGTCGCGGTCACCGACACGACCTTCCGCGACGCCCACCAGTCGCTGCTCGCGACCCGGGTCCGCACCCGGGACCTGGTCGGCGTCGCCGGCCACGTGGCTCGACTGACCCCGCAGCTGTGGTCCCTGGAGTGCTGGGGCGGCGCCACCTACGACGTGGCGCTGCGGTTCCTGTCCGAGGACCCGTGGGAGCGACTGGAGACGCTGCGCGCGGCGGTGCCGAACATCTGCCTGCAGATGCTGCTGCGCGGTCGCAACACCGTCGGCTACACGCCGTACCCCACGTCGGTGACCACCGCCTTCGTCGAGGAGGCCGCGGCCACCGGGATCGACGTGTTCCGCGTGTTCGACGCGCTCAACGACGTCGACCAGATGCGGCCAGCGATCGAGGCGGTCCGTGCGACCGGAACGGCCGTGGCAGAGGTGGCGCTGTGCTACACCGGCGACCTCTCCGATCCCGGCGAGCGGCTCTACACCCTCGACTACTACCTGCGGCTGGCCGAGCAGATCGTCGCCGCCGGCGCCCACGTCCTCGCGATCAAGGACATGGCCGGCCTGCTGCGCGCGCCGGCCGCCCGTCGGCTGGTGAGCGCGCTGCGCGCGGAGTTCGACCTGCCGGTGCACCTGCACACCCACGACACCCCCGGCGGCCAGCTCGCCACGCTCACCGCGGCCATCGAGGCGGGTGTCGACGCGGTCGACGCCGCCTGCGCCGCGATGGCCGGCACCACCTCCCAGCCGCCGCTGTCCTCGCTGGTCGCGGCGACCGACTTCACCGAGAGGGAGACCGGCCTGTCGCTGGCGGCGGTGAACTCGCTGGAGCCCTACTGGGAGGCCGTGCGCCGCCTCTACGCGCCCTTCGAGTCCGGCCTGCCGGCACCGACCGGGCGGGTCTACCGCCACGAGATCCCCGGTGGGCAGCTGTCCAACCTGCGCCAGCAGGCCATCGCGCTGGGCCTGGGCGAGAAGTTCGAGCAGATCGAGGACATGTACGCCGCCGCCAACGAGATCCTCGGACGCGTCCCGAAGGTCACGCCGTCCTCGAAGGTGATCGGCGACCTGGCGCTCTCCCTGGTCGCCGCCGGCGCGGACCCGGCGCGGTTCGCCGAGGACCCCTCCTCCTACGACGTCCCCGCCAGCGTCGTCGGCTTCCTCCACGGGGAGCTGGGCGACCCGCCCGGGGGGTGGCCGGAGCCGTTCCGCGGCAAGGCCATCGCCGGACGCCCCTGGCAGGCGCCGGAGGAGCAGCTCTCGCCCCACGACGCGCAGGCACTCGGGGCCGACTCCCAGGGTCGGCGCGCCACCCTCAACCGGCTGCTCTTCCCCGGCCCGACGCGCGACTTCGCCGAGGCCCGCTCCCAGTGGGGCGACGTGTCGGTGCTCCCCACGCTGGACTATCTCTACGGGTTGCGCAACGGGGAGGAGCACGTCGTCGAGATCGAGGAGGGCAAGCAGCTCTACCTCGGTGTGGAGGCGGTCAGCGAGCCCGACGAGCGCGGCTACCGCACCGTCATGTGCACCATCAACGGCCAGCTGCGGCCGATCTCGGTGCGCGACCGCTCCGTGGAGGCCGAGGCCGCAGCGGCGGAGAAGGCCGATCCCACCGTCCCGGGCCAGGTCGCCGCACCCTTCCAGGGCGTCGTGACCATCACCGTCGCCGAGGGCGACCAGGTCGCGGCCGGCGACACCGTGGCCACCATCGAGGCCATGAAGATGGAGGCCGCCATCACCGCCCCGATCGCGGGCACCGTCCGGCGGCTCGCCCTGGGCGGCACCCAGGCCGTCGACGGCGGCGACCTGGTCCTCGTCCTGAGCTGACCGAGCGCGACGTCATACGAGCTGGTCGCTCCGGCAGCCAGCTCGCATGACGTCCGACCAGATCAGCCGGCGGCGACCGAGAACCACTGGGACCGCAGTCCCAGCTTCGTCCGGAAGGTCGAGCCGTCGACGTCCACCGCGCGGCCGGCGGTGCCGGTCAGGCGCAGCGTCAGGACGCGGCCGCCCCACTCGCCGTTCCCGTCCCGGCCCAGCACCTGAACCCCCGTCAGCGTGCCGATCGACGGCCACGCGGCCGCGATCCTGGAGGCCGATACGCGGGTGGTCCAGCTGCGCATCGGATTGCCCGGCCACGGGTCGTAGGGGTCGGCCTGCGCCCGCTGGTAGGGCAACCCGCCTTGCACGGTCCACCCGCCGTTGCTCGAGCTGAACTGCGTGAAGGCGGCACGGCCGCCGTGGGTGACGACCTGGCCGCGGGTGGCGTCGACGGCCGCGTTCGTGCTCGGCCGCTCCGCGGCGTACCCGCCGTAGACCTGGCACGACGTCGTGTCGCAGGTCTGCCACGCCCGGCCGCGGGGCGTGTGGTCGCGCTCGTAGGCGGCGTAGGTCCGGGCCGCCACGGCCTGGGCCTGCAGCGTCGCCGGGCTCCAGCCCGACGGCACCTCGCGCGGGACCACGCCGCGCAGGTAGTTCTCCAGCGACAGCACGTTGACGGTGTCGCGGCCGGCGTTGCGCAGCTGGCCGCGGTAGGCGGCGCTGCCGCCGGCATACTGCAGCGTGATCGGCGCCCCGCCCGCCCAGAACGCCAGCGGGCGACCGGAGACGAGCACGCGTGCCCAGCGGGCGCCGGCGGCGCGGGCGGACACCGCGTACCGGCCGTTCCGGAGCGGCTTGATCCGCCAGGACGCCGCCCCCGACCGCAGCCGACCGAGGTCCCACCGTTGCGCTGGCTTGCCGACGGTCCGCACCACCAGGCCGGGCCGGTGCGCCACCACGGTGTCGTCGTCGGTGTCGGCGGTGATCCTCACCCGGATCTGGCCGGCGCTGGCGCCCAGGACGGTGCCCGGGTAGTAGAAGGCCAGGATCTGCGCGGCGGAGAGGCCCTTGCGGGCGGCACCCTCGGCGCCGTACTGCGACATGCCCCGGCCGTGGCCGTAGCCGTGGCCCGTCAGCACCAGCCCCGACCCCGCGGGTACGACGACCACAGGCTCGCTCGCCGCGCGGACCGGCCCGCCCGTGAGGGTCGCGACCAGACACGCGAGCGCCACCGGAACGAGCAGACGGAGTGACCGCTGTGACATGAGAGTCTCCTGTGATGGATGGGACCACCGAAGACTACGGCGTGTCGCTAGCGGAATGAAGGGAAAGTCCGTGAGATCCTTCGCCTTCCGCCCTGCGGGACGAGCAGCCCGCGCCTGTGTGCCATCCCCGCACCGGTCGGGTGGTCACCCCGGCCGCGCGCGACGTCTTCGCAAAGTGTCACCGTGACACGTTGCGTCGAGAGTGACAGTTGGAAGTGTCACCCCCATCGCGAACTGTCACGGTGACACTTTGCGGGCGCGCCCGCCCACCCCACGAGCCCGCCGCAGAGCCCGCCGCGTCACACCTGGTGCAGGCGCCGGGCCGCCTCGGCGACCGACCCGCTCAGCGACGGATAGACCGTGAACGTGTTGGCCACCTGGTCGACGGTCAGGTTCGCCGCCACCGCCAGGCTGATCGGGTGGATGAGCTCGCTGGCGCGCGGGCCGACGACCACGCCACCGATGACCACGCCCGAGCCGGGGCGGGCGATCAGCTTCACGAACCCGTCGTGGATGCCCTGCATCTTGGCGCGCGGGTTGCCCTGCAGGTCCAGCTTGACGACGTCCGCGACGACCTCGCCCTTCTCGACCGCCGCCTCCGACCAGCCGACGGTAGCGATCTCCGGGCTGGTGAAGACGTTCGAGGCGATCTGCTTGAGGTCCATCGGCTGCACCGCGTCGCCGAGGAAGTGGCGCATCGCGATCCGGCCGGCCATGGCGGCCGTGCTGGCGAGCATGAACCCACCGGTGCAGTCGCCGGCGGCGTACACGCCCGGAGCGGTGGTGCGGCTGACCCGGTCGACGCGGACGAACCCGCCGTCGTCGAGCCGGACCCCGGCCTCCTCCAGGCCGAGGCCCGCGGTGTTGGGGATGGAGCCGAGCGCGAGGATGCAGTGAGATCCCGTGACCGTGCGGCCGTCGGTGAGGGTGACCGTCACCGCGTCCTCGCCGTCACCCTCGCGCGTCACGGACAGCATCCGGGACTGGCCGAGGATGCGCATCCCGCGCCGTTCCAGGACGTCCTCGAGCACGGTCGCGGCGTCGGCGTCCTCACCGGGCAGCACCCGGTCGCGGCTGCTGACCAGCGTGACCGGGATGCCCAGTGCGAGGTAGGCGCTCGCGAACTCGGCGCCGGTGACGCCGGAGCCGACCACGATCATGTGGGTCGGCGTCTCGGTGAGGTCGTAGACCTGCTCCCAGGTGAGGATCCGCTCCCCGTCGGGCTGCGCCGTGGGGAGCACGCGCGGGTGGGCGCCAGTGGCGACGAGTACGGCGTCGGCGTGGATCGCCTCCTCACCGCCGTCGGCAAGGCTGGCGACGACCTCGCCGCCGCCCCGGCCGGCGCCGTCCCCGAGCCGTCCGGTGCCCCGCACGATGCGGATCCCGCGCCGGGTCAGCCGCTCCTCGATGTCGGCCGACTGCGCCGCGGCCAGCGCCTTGACGCGCGCGTTGACCGTGCCGAGATCGACCCGGATCGTGGTCGCCGCGTCACCGTGGGCGTCGTGGAAGTTGATGCCGAGCTCGCCGGCGGCCGCCATGTCGGTCATCACCTCGGCGGTGGCGATGAGGGTCTTGCTCGGCACGCAGTCGGTGAGCACCGCGCTGCCGCCCAGGCCGTCCCGGTCGATCACGGTGACCTCAGCGCCGAGCTGCTTGGCGACCAGCGCCGCCTCGTAGCCGCCCGGACCGCCACCGATGATCACCACGCCGCTCATGGAGACCATTCTCCCCGAGGCGTCACGGCCGGCCACAACCGGGACACGACGGGGGCGCACCTCGGCACCGAACGCCAGGACGCCCCGGCCGAGTCGGCCGGGGCGTCCTGGGAAGGCGTACGTCAGAGGTTGATCATGTGGCCGGCGATGCCGTGGACGGCCTCCTTGACCGCCTCCGACAGCGTCGGGTGGGCGAAGACGTTGCGCGAGACCTCGTCGGCGGTGAGGTCCCACTGCTGGGCCAGCGTCAGCGCCGGGAGCAGCTCGGTGACGTCGGGGCCGATCATGTGCGCGCCGAGGATCTCGTTGTGCTCGGCGTCGGCGACGACCTTGACGAACCCGACGGCCTCGCCCAGCCCCATGGCCTTGCCGTTGGCCGAGAACGGGAAGGTGGCCGTCTTGACGTCGTACCCCTTCTCCTTGGCCTGCGCCTCGGAGTAGCCGAACGACCCGATCTGCGGCTGACAGTACGTCGCCCGCGGGATCATGTCGAAGTCGATCTCCTGGGTCTCCGCACCCGCGATCGTCTCGGCGGCGACGATGCCCATCGCCTCGGCCACGTGGGCCAGCATCATCTTGCCGGTGACGTCGCCGATGGCGTAGACGCCCTCGACGTTGGTGCGGCCGCGCCCGTCGACCGCGATCGCGCCGCGGTCGGTGGTCGCCACGCCGGTGTTCTCCAGGCCGTAGCCCTCCAGCCGCGGCGCGAAGCCGAACGCGGCGAGGAACTTGCCGGCCTCGAGCACCTGCTCGTCGCCACCGGCGGCCGGGGCCACGGTGACCCGGACGCCGGAGCCGGTGTCCTCGACCTTCTTCACGGCGGTCGAGAGCATCACCTTCACGCCGAGCTTCTTGTAGTGCTTGAGCAGCTCCTTGGACACGTCGGCGTCCTCGGTCGGGACCATCCGGTCGAGGAACTCGACGATGGTGACGTCGACGCCGAAGTTCTTCATGACGTAGGCGAACTCGACGCCGATGGCGCCCGAGCCCCCGATGACGATCGACTCGGGGAGCTGGTCGGTGAGGATCTGCTCCTCGTAGGTCACGACGTTCTCGCTGAGCGTCACGCCGGGCACCAGGCGGACGGTGGCACCGGCGGCGATGATGAGGCTGTCGAAGGTGTACGACGTCGTCGCGCCGTCCTTGCCCTTGACGTCGATCGCCTTCGGGCCGGTGAGGGTCCCCCAGCCGTCGATCTCGGTGATCTTGTTCTTCTTCATCAGGAAGTGGACGCCCTTGACGATGCCGGCGCTCACCTGGCGGGAGCGCGCGTGCGTCGGGCCGAAGGACATCGTGGCGTCGCCCTCGATGCCGAACTTCTGCTTCTCGTGGGTCAGCGTGTGGGCGAGCTCCGCGTTCTTGAGGAGCGCCTTGGAGGGGATGCAGCCGACATTGAGGCAGACACCGCCCCAGTACTTCTCTTCCACCACGGCAACGGACTTGCCGAGCTGGGCGGCACGGATCGCGGCGACGTACCCACCGGGGCCGGCACCGAGGACGAGGACATCGAAGTGGGTCACGACGCCAGCCTAATGCGGGGCTCCTCGGCGCCCGATGTCGCCTTCGACACTGCCGGGTAACCTCCGGCGGTCAGCCCGGCGGCATGCCGATGCGCAGGATCTGGGCGAGCGGCCGGCGCGGCGAACGGGCGACCCGGTAGCCCGGCGCGGGATAGCCCGTGGCCACCAGCATGATGATGTTGTCGTGCTCCGGGATGCCGGCTGCCGCCCGCAGCCGGTCCGACGACGCGTTGCTGCGCGACCAGTTGAGGGAGATCGCGCCGAGCCCGAGCCCGTGCAGCGCGAGCAGCAGCGACATCGAGAACAGCCCGCCGTCGATCCAGCCCTGGTTGCGCTCACGGAGGTCACCGAAGCCGCGCAGGTCGGCCGTCACCACGAACAGGCCCGGCACGGTGGACTGGAACCCGGCGGAGCCGTGGTGGATCGCGAGCAGCCGCCGTACGTCCTCCCTGTCGTCGAAGTAGTAGGCGTGCCAGCTCTGCCGGTTGCACACCGACGGCGCGGTGCCCGCGAGCCGGACCGCCTCCTGGATCAGGGCCCGGTCGACCGGGCGGTCCCGGCCGAAGTTGCGCACGCTGTGGCGCGACTCGAAGAGCGCCGCGACCGCCGCGGGATCGAGCCGGTGACCGGCACCGTCCCCGAACGGCGCGATCTCCTGGTCGACCTCCCCGGCGGCGTTCCACGTCGCCAGCGCCTCCAGCGCGGAGGAGACCTGGGCGGCGAAGAAGGTGCCCTCGGCCGCCGGGTTGTCCAGGGCCCGGCGCAGCGGCCCGGCGATCCGGGCGCCGAACGGCTGCTTGGGCTGCGGGAAGGTCAGCGCCTTCTCGATCCGGTGGTAGAGCCGGGTGGCAGCGGCGTCGAGGTTCATCCCGTCCATCGACGTGAACCGCTCCGCGCCGCCCGAGGGGATGGAGTACCGCAGGTAGCGGCGGGCGTCGCGGACGAACTCGCGCACCAGCGCGAGCTCCTGCTTCCGGGCCGCCCAGGCACCGGGGGTGTCGCGCCTGCTTCCCATCTGACTGCCTCTCGCCGGCCGCTGTGCCGATCGGCGGAACGTAACACGGCCCGACCGCCGCGCGGGGCGATGACGAGGATCATTACGTAGGCTGCGAACCGTGATGCCGTACGCCGCCTACGGGACGAACCTGGACCCGTCGCTGATGAGCGCGCGCTGCCCGCACTCCCCGCTGCGGACGACGGGCTGGCTGGTCGGGTGGCGGCTCACGTTCGGCGGGGAGGAGCACGGCTGGGACGGCGCCCTCGCGACGATCGTCCAGGAGCCCCGCGAGCAGGTCTTCGTGGCGATCTACGACGTGGCGGCGCCCGACGAGCAGACCCTGGACGCGTGGGAGGCGGCCGACTCCGGCCTCTACCGCAAGACGAAGGTGCGCGTGAACACGATGGCGGGCGACATCGTCGCCTGGACCTACGTGCTCGACGCCTACGAGGGCGGGCTGCCCTCGGCGCACTTCCTCGGCGCCCTGGCCGACGCCGCGGAGGCGGCCGACGCACCGGCCGACTACGTCACCGCGCTGCGGCACCGGCCCTGCCGCTCGGTGGGGCTCTAGGCGGAGCGGACCCCCACCTCGTCCAGCGGCAGCGGCCGGACCTGGTCGTCGGTGGCGAGGTGCACCACCTCGACCGGCACGCGTCCCGCCCGGCAGCCGGCGTACAGGGCGGCGGCGATCCGCTGGTCCTCTCGGTTGACCGCGCCGCGTCCGGGCCGGCAGTAGAGGAGCGCGACCCGTCCACCCGGGGCGACGTCGTCGAGCACGGACCGCAGCACGAGCGCGAGGCTGCGGGCCATCTCGGCGTCGAAGTCGGCCGGCAGGTCGTCCACCTCGTTGAGGACCGGCAGCGGACGGTCGTCCTCGTCGACCACGGCGAACCACAGGGCTGGGCGGCGCCAGCCCAGCGGCCGCATCAGCGTGGCCCACATCCGTTGGACGTCGGCCTGGCTGCGCAGCAGCGGACGGTACGGCGGGTCGCTGGGTGATGTCGTCATGGGCTCACGCTGCGCCAGCGGGACGGTTCTGTCGAACGGCTCTCCACAGGGCGTGACCGACCTTCTCGCGGCTCGTTGGTGGGACATGCGTCGCCACCGTGCCTCCCGGCCCAGGCTCCAGGTCCTGGCCCTCGTCCTCGCCGTCGCGCTGGCCGTGCTGACCGCCCCGCCGGTCAGCGGCGGGCCGGTGAAGCTGCGGGAGGTGATGTTCGTCGGCAACAACTGGGCCGGCACGGCGAGCGTGGTCGACGCGCGCACCCACGAGGTGCTCCGGACCGGCATCGACCTGGTGCCGGACAAGGACCAGGAGCTGCGCGACATCCACCTCGACCCGGCGAAGCTGGCCTTCTACCTCGCGATCCAGCAGGGCCCGGGCGAGGGTCACGACCAGTACGTCGACGACATGTTCACCACGCGCGACGGCCGCTACCTCGCGGTGAGCCGTCCGAGCTTCGCCGACGTGGTCTGGGTCGACATCGCCAAGGCCGCCGCCGGCGCGAGCGACAGCATCGTGCGTGAGCAGTCGCTCGACGGTCGCCGCGCCGACCACATGGGCCTCTCCCCCGACGGCCGCCGGCTGCTGATCTCCGACTCGACCGAGCGCCAGGTCATCGAGTTCTCGATGGTCGACGAGACCGTCGACGGGCGCGCCGTCCGGATGGGCGACCGGCTCCGCACGTTCTCGACCGGCGAGACGCCGCACGAGAACAACTACAGCGCCGACGGGTCGCTGATCTACCACGCCTCCATCGGGCTGGTGTACACCCCGGGCGACAGCCCGCTGCTCGACGGGCTCAAGGGCGACCGCTGGTTCCAGATCGTCCGCAACAGCGACTTCTCGATCCAGCGGCGCTGGGACATGGGCAAGGAGCTGGCCGAGGCCGGCTACCCGCGGATGAGCGCCGCGGTGCGGCCGATGGCGATCGCCCCCGGCGGTCGGTTCGTCTACTACCAGGTGTCCTTCTTCCACGGGTACGTCGAGTTCGACACCCAGGCCGCCGACCTCAACGGCACGGTGGACTACACCACCGACGGTGTCGCCGAGCCGCGCACGGGGGCGGTGACGCGGCTCGTGCCACTGCCGAACCGGGTGCCGAGCATGCCGCGGGAGCAGTACGTCAACGACTCGGCCCACCATGGCCTGTCGATCGACGACGAGGGCACGACGCTGTGCGTGGCGGGCACGATGGACGACTACGTCGCCCTGGTCGACCGCGCGACGTCCCGGCCCACCTTCTTCGACGAGGCGACGACCGGGCACACCTACCGCAAGCCCTACTGGACCACCGAAGGGCCCGACGGCACGTGCTGGGTCTCGCTGGCGGAAAGCGACCACGTGGCGGTGCTCGACGTCGAGACCAAGCGGGAGATCGCCTACCTGCCGGTGGGTGACCACCCGCAGCGGGTGCGCCTCGGCCGGGTGCCCGAGTCCCTCGTCAGCTCGCTGGTCGAGTAGCCCGCGAGGAACACGTGGCCGGTCCAGACCACTAGAGTCGAGCCGTGACTTCGCCGTACTCCCTCGCCCAGGACGCCGCCGCCACGCTCCGTGAGCTGACCGGCATCGAACAGCACGACGTCGCGCTCGTGCTCGGGTCGGGCTGGCTGCCCGCCGTGGACGCGCTCGGGGAGGCGACCGCGGAGATCGCGACGACCGACCTGCCCGGCTTCCAGGCGGCGGCGGTCGCGGGCCACTCCGGCAAGATCCGCAGCATCCGGTCCGGTGAGAAGAACCTGTTGGTGTTCCTCAGCCGCACCCACTACTACGAGGCGCGCGACGTCGCCGCCGTCGCGCACCCGGTGCGCGCCGCGGCGGCCGCCGGCTGCCGCGCGATCGTGCTCACCAACGGATGCGGCGGCCTGGACCCGTCCTGGTCGCCCGGCACGCCCGTGCTCATCAGCGACCACATCAACCTCACCGGCGCCTCGCCGCTGGTCGGGGCCAACTTCGTGGACCTGACCGACCTCTACTCCCACCGCCTGCGCGGCCTCGCCCGGGAGCTCGACCCGAGCCTGGACGAGGGCGTCTACGTGCAGTTCCCCGGCCCGCACTACGAGACCCCGGCCGAGGTTCGGATGGCCGGCATCATGGGCGGCAGCCTGGTGGGCATGAGCACCACGCTGGAGGCGATCGCCGCCCGCGAGGCCGGCCTGGAGATCCTCGGGATCAGCCTCGTCACCAACCTCGCCGCCGGCGTCTCCGACCAGCCGCTCAACCACGAGGAGGTCCTCGAGGCCGGCCGACTCGCCGCGGGCCGGATGGGTGACCTTCTCGCCCGCATCGTCCCCAGCATCTGAGGCCGCCGGGCGGCGTACGGCTCAGCGCAGGCGGAACCGCACCAGCACCGGGAGGTGGTCGGAGCGGTAGCCGCGCAGCACCCGCTGGCCGGTGAAGCGCAGCCAGCCGTTGTTCACCGAGCGGGTCGAGGCGTAGACGGTGTCGTAGAGCCAGCGGTTGTGTGGTGCACTGCTCGACCGGATCGTGCGGCGGACGCCACGGGAGCCGAGGGCGGTCCAGTTGGCGACCGCGCGACCGCGGAACACCCGGGTCGGGCCGCCGTGCGGCCGGCGACGGCGATCGGACCGGTAGTCGATGTTGAAGTCACCCGTGCCGACGACGTAGCGGCCGGGCGATGCCAGCCACATCGGAGCGAGCCGCGCGAGGTGGCGCCGCGCCAGCGCGGCGTTGACGCCGCGACGCCACCGACCCGGGTGCCGAAGCTGCGTGGTGCGGTGGTTCACGTGGGTGTTGAGGACGGTCATCGTGCGGCCGGTCACCCGGTGCCGCAGCGTCACGCGGGTCACGTAGCGCGCGGGGAACGGGAAGACGACCCGGTCCCGGCCACCGTGCATCCGGTGCTGCGCCGCCGAGACGAGGGTGAACTCCCGGGTCCGCCACGAGACCGGCAGCTCCGCGGCCGGCCCGCGGAAGCGCATGGTCCGCCAGCCGCGACCCCGCATCCGGGCGAAGACCGGCCGCCGGCCGTCGGCCTCCTGCCAGCCGATGACGCCCACGTCGCGACGACGCGCCAGCCGCAGCATGTCGCGGCGCACCTTCCGGGCGGAGCGGTACTGCAGGACGTTGAACGTCGCCACGACCACGTTCGCGCTCCGTGCCGGCGACCGCGCCTCCACCGGGTCGAGCGGCACCGGCACGAACCGGCTGGGACGCGGTGTGACCAGCGTACCGTCGTGCCGCGGCGCCGCCTGCGCCACGCGCGCGGGGGCGAGGTCGACGAGAAGCAGACTCGCGAACAGGGTCAGGAACAGGACGGTGGCTCGGATGGTGCTGCCCTCTCAGGGTCTGGGTCGAACGTCCCAGGACCATCGGCCCGATCCGCCGCTACGTGAGGTGTCGGGCTGTCACCTCACCCTGCTCCTCGCCGCTACTGCTCCTGCTCGGCGGGCCGGGCCAGGTGCGCGCGGAGGCCGGCGCGCCCGCCGGCCATCATCCGCCGGTGGTTCCAGCGCGCCAGGGGCGCGACCACCCGGGCGAGCGGCGCGACGGGTCCGTGCACGGTGACCTGCTGCTCCAGTGACATCGCCGTCCCACCGTTGCTCGGCTCCAGTCGCCAACGCACCCAGCCGTCGAGGTGACCGCCCAGGGCGACCTCGAGCAGCGGGAGCTCCCGGCTGACGGCGTGCAGGGTCAGGTCGAGGGTGTAGGGCAGCGTCGAGCGGCACAGCACCCGGGCATCGTCGGGGCCTAGCGAGGCGACCGCCACGACCTGCGGCCACCAGTCGGGGTAGTGCTCGAGGTCGACCAGCACGTCGCGCACCCGCTCCGGCGGGGCCGGCAGCCACCACCGCTCGGTGAACGCGAAGACCGTCGTCACGCCCGTCATCCTGACAGGTGGGCCGGCAGGTAGGTTGCGTCCATGACCCGCCTCGAGGACCTGCTGGACACCGCCCGCGCCTGGCTGGCCGAGGACCCCGACGAGGAGACCCGGGTCGAGCTGGCCGACCTGATCGACGCCGCGCCGTCGTCGGACGAGGCGGCAGCCGATCTCGCCGACCGGTTCGCCGCGCCGCTGGAGTTCGGCACCGCCGGGCTGCGCGGCGCGCTCGGCGCCGGCCCCAACCGGATGAACCGCGTGGTCGTCACCCGCGCCGCCGCCGGCCTCGCCGCCTACCTGCGCGACACCGGCGCCTCGGGCCCCGTCGTCATCGGGTACGACGCCCGCCGCAACTCCGACGTGTTCGCCCGCGACACCGCCGAGGTGATGACCGGAGCCGGGTTCGAGGCGCTGCTCCTGCCGCGGCCGCTGCCCACGCCGGTGCTCGCGTTCGCCATCCGCGAGCTCGGCTGCGCGGCCGGTGTGATGGTGACCGCCAGCCACAACCCACCGCAGGACAACGGCTACAAGGTGTACCTCGGCGACGGCTCCCAGATCGTCTCCCCCGCCGACGCCCGGATCGCGACCCGCATCGACGAGGTCGGCCCGCTGGCCGGCGTACCGCGGGGGGACGGCGGGACCGTGCTCGGCGAAGAGGTGCTCGAGCGCTATCTGGCCACCGTCGTCGGGCTGGCCGGTGCCGGGCCGCGCGACCTCGACATCGTCTACACCCCGCTCCACGGCGTCGGCGGCGACGTCGCCGCGCGTGTGCTGGAGGAGGCCGGGTTCCCCCGGCCGCGCGTGGTCGCCGAGCAGGCCGAGCCGGACGGCACCTTCCCGACCGTGGCCTTCCCCAACCCGGAGGAGCCCGGCGCGATGGACCTCGCGATGGCGCTGGCCGCCTCGTCGGGGGCGGACCTGGTGGTCGCCAACGACCCCGACGCGGACCGTTGCGCCGCCGCCGTGCCGGTCGCCGGTAACGGCTGGCGGATGCTGCGCGGCGACGAGGTCGGCGCGCTGCTCGGCTACGCGCTGCTGCGGCGCGGCGTGGCCGGCACGTACGCCGCCTCGATCGTCTCGTCCTCGCTGCTCGGCAAGCTCGCCGCCGCCTTCGACCAGCCGTACGTCGACACGTTGACCGGCTTCAAGTGGATCGGCCGCGTCCCCGGGCTGGTGTTCGGCTACGAGGAGGCGCTCGGCTACTGCGTGGACCCCGCCCACGTGAAGGACAAGGACGGCGTCTCGGCGCTGCTGCTGCTCTGCGAGCTGGCCGCCGAGCAGAAGGCCGCGGGCGGCAGCCTGCTCGACCTGCTCGACGAGATCGCCCTCGCCCACGGCCTGCACGCCACCGACCAGGTCTCCGTCCGCGTCACGGAGCTCGCCGAGATCGGCGCGGCGATGGCGCGACTGCGGGCCGCGGGACCGACGACCTTGGGCGGGTACGACGTCGTCGGCGTCGACGACCTCGCGCTCGGCTCGGCCGAGCTGCCCCCGACGGACGGTCTGCGATACCGCCTCGACGGCGGCGCCCGCGTGATCGTGCGGCCCTCCGGGACGGAGCCCAAGCTCAAGTGCTACCTCGAGGTCGTCATCCCGGTCACCGGCGGCCCCGAGGGCCTCGACGCCGCCCGCGCCACCGCCGCCGACCGGCTCGCCGCCCTCGGCCGCGACATCAGGGCCGCCGCCGGCATCTGACGGGGTCCGTCGTCAGTCGAGCCCGTCCCTCGCCGGCCGAGCCGGCGAGCCGCCGCCTCTCGTTGGTCGAGCCGGCGAGCCGCCAGGCGAGCCGTGTCGAGACCACCGCACCGCCTCGTCGGTCGAGCCGGCGAGCCGCGTCCCCTCGCTGGTCGAGCCGGCGAGCGCTAGCGAGCCGTGTCGAGACCACCCGTGATGCGGCTGGGAGCCAGGGTGTCGGACCCGTGATGGGCCCTCCACAAGTGCGGCGGTCGGCTCGCGGTGACTGTCGGTGGCGGGTGCTTGAGTGGACTCATGACCAGCCCGGGCATCGATGTCGACACCACGCCGGACTCCCCGGCCGGGGTGTTGGCCGACCTGCGCACCCACCGGGAGACCGCCCGGGCCGCCGAGGTGCAAATGATGGTGGATGCGATCGCCTGGGCGGCGATGCACTCGGTCGACTCCCTAGACCGGGCGGCGACGCTGCCGGGCACCGAAGGCTGTGTGGCGATCGCGGGTGTGGGGGCGCCGTTGGTGGCGGAGTTCGCCGTCGCCGAACTGGCGGCGGTGCTGGGCCGGTCCACCGACTCCGGCCGGATCTGGCTCGGGCAGGTCATGGAGTGCCGCTACCGGCTCCCTCGCATCTGGGCCGGGTTTGACCGGTGGTCGGGTGCAGCCCTGGCAGGCCCGCCGCGTCGCCGAGGCCACCCTCGGCCTGTCGTTCGAGGCCGCGGCGTGGGTGGACCGGCAGCTGGCGCCGGTGGCGCACAAGGTGGGCCCCGCTCAGCTGGACCGCACCATCACCGAGGCCCTCACCCGCTTCGACCCCGACCGGGCTGAAGCCGAAGCCCGGGCCGCGCGGGAGTCGCGGTACGTGACCGTGGAGACCCGGCACGTCACCACCGACGGTTGCGTCCAGGTCCACGGCATCCTGGACCTGGCCGACGCCCTCGACCTCGACGACGCCCTCCACGCGGTCGCCACCACCCTGGCCCGCCTCGGTTCGGCCGACTCCCTGGACGTGCGCCGCGCCAAAGCACTGGGCGAGATCGCCCGCAACGACCTCACCCTCAACCTCACGCTGCCGGTTACCGACGAGGTTGGCGCCGAACCCATGGCCTCGGCTGAGAAGGTGCCGGTGCCGCGGCGCCAGGTGATGCTCTACGCCCACCTGACGGTCAACAGCCACGGGCTGGATCCGTTCGTGCGGGTGGACAACACCCGCAGCCTCATCACCCTCGACCAGCTCCGCGAGTGGCTCACCATCCAGAACACCACCATGACGGTACGGCCGGTACTCGACCTCAACGAACACCTCGAGACCACCGGCTACCAACCCACCCACCGGCTGCGGGAGCAGGTGGCCATGGTCAACGGCCGGTGCGTGTTCCCCCACTGCACCCGCCCCGCCCGCGGCTGCGACACCGACCACATCACCGCCCACGCCACCGGTCATGCCGCCGGCGGGCCGACCTGCTCCTGCAACCTCGCACCCCTGTGCCGACGCCACCACCGCATCAAGACCCACACCGCCTGGACCTACGACCTCCTCGACACCGGTCGCTATGTCTGGCGCAGCCCACACGGGCTGACGTTCCACGTCGATCCCGACGGCACCACCAGCATCGAGACCACTCGACATCCGTCCCGCCCCTGACCCCGCCACCCCCACTCGGTAGCGGGGCCATCCGCACGCCCCCGGCAGGTCTCGACACGGCTCGCCTAGCGGCTCGCCGGCTCGACCAACGAGAAACGCCGGCTCGACCAACGAAGAACCGCCGGCTCGCCGGCCCCGAGCGAACGGGTGCGTCAGAGGACGAGTGCCACCACGAACGCCACGGCCAGCACGGCGAGGCCGGCGAGCTCGGGGCGCGCCCAGTGACGCCGTACGTCGCCGCCAGGAACGCCGTCCGCCCGGGCCTGCCGGGCGCGGGAGGTGATCGCGTCGCCGACGTGGTGGGCGTAGGCCGCGTCCGCCCCGGGCCGCTCCGGGGCGAGGTGGTCGGGACGGCGGCGCTCGCGGGCGATGTCGCGGTACGGCAGCCCGACGGCGGCGCTGACGTAGCGACGCTCCCCCGCCCACACCGCTAGCACCTGCCGGACCGCCACGCTGTCGACAGCGGCGACGGGAATCTCGACGGTGGACACCATCCCGCGCATCAGCAGCGTGTCGCCACGCAGGCCGAGCCGTGGTCGGAGCAACGTCACCCAGGCCAGTAGACCGAACAGCAGCGCCCCCACCGCGAAGACGGCCGGCGCCTTCCCGACGACCGCCATCACCAGCACGACGGCAGCCACCACGATCGCCAGGACCCCGGTCACGCGACCACTGGTCGGCTTGAACCACTCCACCGGCTGTGCGCTCATGACGAGTCACCCTATGTCGCCACCTATGCTGGGTCGGTGACCCCCAGTGCCGCCGATGTCGCCCGGATGATCGACCACACCCTGCTCAAGCCCGAGGCGACCCGCGCGGACGTCGCCGCGCTCGTCGCCGAGGCCGTCGAGCTCGGCACCTACTCCGTCTGCGTCTCCCCCTCCATGTTGCCCGTCGACGTGCCCGACACCCTCAAGGTCGCCGTGGTGTGCGGCTTCCCGAGCGGCAAGCACACCTCCGCGGTCAAGGCCGCCGAGGCGGCGGAGTCGGTCCGTCTCGGCGCCGACGAGATCGACATGGTCATCGACGTCGGCGCTGCCAAGGAGGGCAGGTACGCCGACGTGCGGGACGACATCGCCGCGGTCCGTGCCGCCGCACCGTCGCCGACGGTGCTGAAGGTCATCATCGAGTCGGCGGCCCTCACCGACGACGAGATCGTCGGGGTGTGCCGCGCGGCGGAGGCGGCCGGCGCCGACTTCGTGAAGACCTCCACCGGCTTCCACCCCGCGGGCGGCGCTACCGAGCACGCTGTGCGGCTGATGCATGAGACCGTGCCGGGCCTGCAGGTCAAGGCCTCCGGCGGCGTGCGCACCCTGGACCAGGCACGCGCCATGATCGCCGCCGGGGCCACCCGGCTCGGCGTCTCCGGCTCCCGCGCGCTGCTGGCGGGCGAGTCGTCCGCCGGCTCCTACTGAGCGATGCCCGCTCGCGTCATCGTCCTCGCCGGCCCTTCGGGGGCCGGTAAGTCCCGGCTCGCCGAGCGGCTCGCCCTTCCCGTGCTGCGGCTCGACGACTTCTACAAGAGCGAGGGCGACCCCACGCTCCCCCTGATCACCGAGGGCCCGAACGCCGGCATCGTCGACTGGGACCACCCGGACTCCTGGCTGCCCGAGGACGCGATGACGGCGCTGCACGCGCTGTGCCGCGACGGCCGGGCGCAGGTGCCGGCCTACGACATCTCCCGCAGCGGCCGGGTCGGCTGGCACGAGCTGTCACTGGACGGGCAGGACCTCTTCCTGGCCGAGGGGATCTTCGCCCAGGACATCGTCGCCGACTGCCGCGACGAGGGCATCCTCGCGGCGGCGTACTGCGTGACGCAGCACCCGGTGCGCACCTTCTGGCGCCGGCTCACCCGCGACCTGCGCGAGCACCGCAAGCCGCCGCTGGTGCTGCTGCGCCGGGGGTGGCAGCTGATGCGGGACCAGGGGCGCGTGGTCGCCGACGCCGTGGCCAAGGGTTGCGAGCAGGTGACACCAGACCAGGCGTACGCCGGCGTACAGCGACTGCGACGGGTCGGCAGCAGGCCGTGACCCCGATGTTCGGGCCCGCCCTGCGCCAACCGGACCAGCGGTCCTGCGGCGCTGCCTGCGTGGTCGTGGCCCAAATCCTGGCGGACGGGAGCGCCGGACGCGACGACCGGCGGCTGGCGGCCGCCTTCGGGTTGCAGGTGCTGGAGGCCCATCGCCGCCTCACGGGCCTCGGCGGGATCACCGGACGCACGCAGCTGCCCTGGCCGCGCGCACTCGGCACCCCGCCCTGGGCGGTGGCCGGCGCGCTCGGGGCGATCCACGGCGTCGACTACCGGTCGTCATTGGCCCGCTGGGACCGCTCCGACGCGTTCGACCGCGCGCTCACGGCGGCCGCCCGCCACCCGGTCGCCCTGTACGTCGGCTCGCCCACGCTCCCCCGCCACGTGGTGCTGGCGGTCTCGGCGGTGGAGCCGGGCACGGACGCGCTGCGCTGCTACGACCCCGCCAACGGCCGGCTCGTCACGGTCACCCGGCAGGCGTTCGCCGACGCCACGCTGCGGCTCGGCGGCTGGCCGATGCCGTGGTTCGTCGTCGCTCCGCGCTGAGACCGAACGGCCTCAGCCGCACCCTGAGCCACAGCCGCAAAGTGTCACCGTGACAGTTCGCGCCGAGAGTGACAGTTCAACGTGTCACCCCTGCGGCCAAGTGTCACCGTGACAGTTTGCAAGTGTCACGGAGACACTTTGCGAGACTGTGCGGGCACAACCTCAGCCGCGCAGGGCGGCGTAGCCGTCCTTGATGGCGTGGATCAGGTCCACCCGCTCGTCGTAGTGCAGGAACGCCGACTTCATCGCGTTGACGGTGAACCTCTCCAGCTGGTCCCAGCCATATCCGAACGCGTCGACCAGGCCCCACAGCTCCTCGGTCATCGAGGTGCGCGACATCAGCCGGTTGTCGGTGTTGACGGTGACCCGGAAGCCGAGGTCGCTGAGCAGTCCGATCGGGTGCTCGGCGATCGACGCGGCGGCCCCGGTCTGCACGTTGGAGCGGGGGCAGATCTCCAGCGGGATGCGCCGGTCGCGGACGTACGCCGCCAGCCGGCCCAGCCGCGCGACGCCGTCGGATCCCGTCGTGATGTCCTCGGCGATCCGCACGCCGTGCCCCAGCCGGTCCGCTCCGCAGGGGTGCACGGCCTCCCAGATCGACGGCAGGCCGAAGCCCTCGCCCGCGTGGATGGTGAAGCGGACGTTCTCGGCGGCGAGCCGCTCGAAGGCACCCAGGAACCGGGTGGGCGGGAAGCCCTTCTCCGGACCGGCGATGTCGAAGCCGACCACGCCGCGGTCGCGCCAGGTGATCGCGAGCTCGGCGATCTCGGTGGCGCGCGCGGCCTGGCGCATGGCGGTGAGCAGCTGCCGGACGACGATCCTGCGGCCGGCCGAGGCGGCGGCCGCCATACCGTCGTCGAAGCCGCGATGGACGGCGGCGACCACCTCGTCGAGGGTGAGTCCCTGCTCGACGTGCAGCTCGGGCGCGTAGCGGATCTCGGCGTAGACCACGCCGTCGGCGGCGTGGTCGAGCACGCACTCGCGCGCGACCCGCGCGATCGCGTCGGCGTCCTGCATCACGGCGACGGTGTGGCTGAAGGTCTCCAGGTAGCGCTCCAGGGAACCCGAGGTCGCGCTCTCGACGAACCACTCCTCCAGCGCTCCCGCGTCCGAGGCCGGCAGCGGATGCCCGATCCCGACCGCGAGGTCGATGATCGTCTGGGGACGGAGCCCGCCGTCGAGGTGGTCGTGGAGCACCACCTTCGGCGCCTGCTGCACCAGCTCGCGGGAGGGCGTGACGACGGCGGTAGGTTCCATGACGACATCCAACCAAAGGGCCACCCCCGGCCCGCGAGGAAGGGGCTGCGGGATGCGCGTGTTCACCACCTTCGACGAGGTCGCCGCGGCGAGCGGCGAGACCCTCGGCGAGACCGACTGGATCGAGATCACCCAGGAGCGGGTGGACCGGTTCGCCGACGCCACCGGCGACCACCAGTGGATCCACGTCGACGTCGAGCGCGCGAAGGACGGCCCGTTCGGCGGGACCATCGCCCACGGCTACCTCACGCTGTCGCTGCTGCCCTGGCTCGGCAGCCAGATCTTCCGCCTCGAGACGCCGGGCGCGAAGCTCAACTACGGGCTCAACAAGGTCCGCTTCCCGAACCCCGTGCGCGTCGGCAAGCGGGTCAAGGGCCGCGCGGCGTTCGGTGCGGTCACCGACCTGCCGGCCGGCAAGCAGCTGATCATCGACTACACGGTCGAGATCGAGGGCGAGACGAAGCCCGCCTGCGTCGCCGAGACGGTCGTGCTCCTCCTGGAGGGCTGAGCGATCAGCTGATCCGGTCGATCACCAGCGGCGACGGCGCGAACGCCGTGCCCGGGGCGGCGATGTCCCAGCCACCCTCGAGCGAGGCCAGCGCCCGCTCGAACCGCTCCGGCTCGTCGGTGTGCAGCGTGAACAGCGGCTGCCCCTCGGTCACGGCGTCACCCGGTCGCGCGTGCCAGACGACGCCGGCGCCGGCCTGCACCGGGTCCTCCTTGCGGGCCCGGCCGGCGCCCAGCCGCCACGCGGCGAGGCCGACGGCCATCGCGTCCAGCCGGGTGAGTACGCCGGAGGCGGGTGCGGCGACGACGTGCTGCTCCCTCGCGACCGGAAGAGGCGCGTCCGGGTCACCGCCCTGCGCGGCGATCATGCGGCGCCAGGCGTCCATGGCCGAGCCGTCGGCGAGCCTGTCGGCGGGGTCGACGTCGGTCACGCCGGCTCCGATGAGCATCTCCCGGGCGAGCGCGAGCGTCAGCTCGACCACGTCGGCCGGGCCGCCGCCGGCGAGGACCTCGACGGACTCGGCCACCTCGAGGCCGTTGCCCGCGGTCAGGCCCAGCGGCGTGGACATGTCGGTGAGCAGCGCGACCGTGTGGACGCCGGCGTCGGTGCCGAGGTCGACCATGGTCCGGGCGAGCTCACGGGCGTCGTCGAGCGACTTCATGAAGGCCCCGGTGCCGACCTTGACATCGAGGACGAGCGCACCGGTGCCCTCGGCGATCTTCTTGCTCATGATCGAGGAGGCGATGAGCGGGATCGCCTCGACCGTGCCGGTGACGTCGCGCAGCGCGTAGAGCTTCTTGTCGGCCGGCGCGAGGCCGGCACCGGCGGCGCAGATGACGGCGCCGACGTCCTCGAGCTGGGCGAACATCTCCTCGTTCGAGAGCGCCGCCCGCCAGCCGCGGATCGCCTCGAGCTTGTCCAGCGTGCCGCCGGTGTGGCCCAGCCCGCGGCCCGACAGCTGCGGCACCGCCACGCCGCAGGCCGCGACGAGCGGCGCGAGCGGCAGCGTGATCTTGTCGCCGACCCCGCCGGTGGAGTGCTTGTCGGCGGTCGGCCGGCTCAGCGAGGCGAAGGACATCCGCTCGCCGGAGGCGATCATCGCGCCGGTCCAGCGGGCGATCTCGCGGCGGTTCATGCCGCGCAGCAGGATCGCCATGGCCAGCGCCGACATCTGCTCGTCGGCCACCTGCCCCCGCGTGTAGGCGTCGACCACCCAGTCGATCTGGCTGTCGGACAGCTCGCCGCCGTCCCGCTTGGCCACGATCACCTCGACGGCGTCGTGCCGGGTCGCCGCGCTCATCGCGCCACCTCCGCGAGGTCGTCGGGCCCGAAGGCGTCCGGCAGCACCTCGGTCATGGGCTTCACCCCGGACACCGTCCACACCTCCAGGGCGGCACCGCCGTTCTCCCACAGCAGCTGCCGGCAGCGGCCGCACGGCATGATCACCGCGCCCTCGCCGTTGACGCACACGAAGTGGGTGAGCCGGCCGCCGCCGGTCAGGTGCAGCTGGCCGATCAGGCCGCACTCGGCGCAGAGCGTGACGCCGTACGCCGCGTTCTCGACGTTGCAGCCCGTCACCACCCGGCCGTCCTCCACGCGGGCGGCCGCGCCGACCCGATAGCCGGAGTACGGCGCATAGGCATGCCCCGCCGCCCGGACCGCCTCGTCACGGAGTGCCTGCCAGTCGAAGTCAACGTCGCCAGTCATGGTCGGCCCACCTTAGTCACGGCCGCCGCGCCAGGACGAGGCCGTGGTCCCCACAGGCGCGGCACGGGAGCTGGCAGGGCCGATGCCCACTGTCGGCGACCAGCCTCTAGGCTGCGCCTCGGTCGCAAGTTGGTAACCGTTTTGCCCAAGCCGATGTGCGCGGACGGCGACGGCGACATCATGCACCGGAACGCTTTCGCCCCGCCGCCCCGGCGGAGCATCGATTGGGAGGACGTCTGTGAAGAAGAACATCAAGCGCGCCGCTGCCACTGGTTTCGTGGCGCTCCTGGCCTCGGCCACGCTGAGCGCGTGCGGCGACGCGCCGGAGGAGGAGTCGGGCAGCGACGCCAAGAGCGACTTCCTGCCCTGCATCGTCTCTGACGCGGGCGGCTTCGACGACAAGTCGTTCAACCAGCTCAGCTACGAGGGCGTGAAGCAGGCCGCCGACGAGCTCGGCGCCGACTTCAAGGCCGTCGAGTCGCACAGCGAGAACGACTACGGCCCGAACCTCGAGAGCCTCGTCGCCGAGGGCTGCGACGTGATCGCGACCGTCGGCTTCGCCCTCTCGGCCGCGACCGTCGAGTCGGCCAAGGCCAACCCGGACGTCAACTACGTCCTCATCGACGACGCCGCGGACAACGACTTCGACGGCACCAAGGACGCGGAGAACATCAAGCCGGTCCTGTACAACACCGCCGAGGCCGCGTTCCTCGCCGGCTACGCCGCCGCCGACTACACCAAGTCCGGCACGGTGGGCACGTACGGCGGCCAGCCGTTCCCGACCGTCACCATCTTCATGGACGGCTTCAAGCAGGGCGCGGAGTACTACGCCAAGGAGAAGGGCAAGGACGTCAAGGTCGTCGGCTTCGAGGGCGGCGAGAAGGGCGTGTTCACCGGTGGCTTCGAGGCCAACGAGACCGCGACCAACACCGCCAAGCAGATCCTCGACCAGGGCGCCGACGTGATCCTGCCGGTCGGTGGCCCGATCTACCAGGGCGCGCTCACCGCGATCGCCGACTCCGGCAAGGACGTCGCGCTGGTCGGCGTCGACGCCGACTTCTTCGAGACCGACCCGAACACCGCCGACGTCGTGTTCACCTCGATCCTGAAGAACATGAAGGTGTCGACGTACGACGCCATCATGGCCGCGGGCAACGACGAGTTCGACGCCGAGGCCTACGTCGGCACCCTCGAGAACGACGGTGTCGGCCTGGCGCCGTTCCACAACTTCGAGGACAAGATCTCCGACACCCTGAAGTCGGAGCTCGACGAGGTGAAGGCCGGCATCATCGACGGCTCGATCAAGGTCACCTCGTACCTCGCCGAGTGACGGTTCGGCACTGATCCACCTGCTCACGTGGGGGTCGGCTCCGGTCGGCCCCCACGTGGCATTTCCACGCCCACACTTCTAGGTAGGGTTCCCCCATGACCTTGGCCCTGCGCGACATCACCAAGCGCTTCGGCACCCTGGTCGCCAACGACAGCATCTCGCTCACGGTCGAGCCCGGTGAGATCCACTGCCTGTTGGGCGAGAACGGCGCCGGCAAGTCCACGCTCATGAACGTCCTCTACGGCCTCTACCAGGCCGACGAAGGCGAGATCCTGATCGACGGCACGCCGCAGCGCTTCGACGGCCCCGGCGACGCGATCGCCGCCGGGATCGGCATGGTGCACCAGCACTTCATGCTCGTGCCCGTGTTCACGGTCGCCGAGAACGTCATGCTCGGCAACGAGAGCACCGGCTTCGGCGGCACCCTCGACCTCGAGGCCGCACGCGCCAAGGTCCGGGAGATCTCCGACCGCTTCGGCTTCGACGTCGACCCCGACGCGGTCGTCGAGAACCTCCCGGTCGGCGTGCAGCAGCGCGTCGAGATCATCAAGGCCCTCTCCCGCGACGCCCGCGTCCTCGTCTTCGACGAGCCGACCGCCGTCCTCACGCCGCAGGAGACCGACGAGCTGATGGCGATCATGCGTCAGCTCAAGGAGTCGGGCACCGCCATCGTCTTCATCACCCACAAGCTGCGCGAGGTCCGGGAGGTCGCCGACCGGATCACCGTGATCCGGCTCGGCAAGGTCGTCGGCGAGGCCCAGCCGACCGCGAGCAACGCCGAGCTGGCGGCGCTCATGGTCGGCCGTCCCGTCGAGCTGACGGTCCACAAGGAGCCGGCCCGGGCGGGCGACGACGCGCTCGTCGTACGCGACCTGCGGGTCACCGACGCCACCGGCCACGTGCATCTCGACGACCTCAGCTTCACGATCGCCGCCGGGGAGATCCTCGGCGTCGCCGGCGTGCAGGGCAACGGCCAGACCGAGCTCACCGAGGCGCTGCTGGGTCTCGCGGGCCGGGTCCAGGGATCGATCAGGCTCGACGGCCGCGAGCTGGTGGGCCGCTCGGTGCGGCAGATCCTCGCCGCGGGCGTCGGGTTCGTCCCCGAGGACCGGCAGGCCGACGGCCTCGTCGCCGGCATGACCATCGCGGAGAACCTCATGCTCAACCGCAGCCACGGCGCGCCGTTCGTACGCCGCGGTGGCCTGCAGATCAAGGCGCTGCGCGACTTCGCGCGGGCCAAGCTCAAGGAGTACGACGTCCGCGCGCCCGGCATCGACACGCCCGCCGGCCAGCTGTCGGGTGGCAATCAGCAGAAGGTCGTGGTCGCGCGGGAGCTCTCCCGCGAGCTGCGGCTGCTGGTGGCGGCGCAGCCGACGCGTGGCGTCGACGTCGGCTCCATCGAGTTCATCCACAAGGAGATCGTGGCCACCCGCGACCGGGGCGTCCCGGTGCTGGTCGTGTCCACGGAGCTGGACGAGGTGATCGCCCTGTCGGACCGCATCATGGTCCTCTACCGCGGCCGGGTGGTCGGCATCGTCCCGGCCGACACACCGCGTGAGACGCTCGGCCTGATGATGGCCGGCGAGCGCCCCGAGGGGAGCGCGGCATGACCGAGCAGACCACCACTCCTCCCGCTCCTGAGCAGGAGCAGCCGCGGCCGCAGTGGCGCGCGACCCTGCGCGAGATCACCAGCGGCAACGCCATGGTCGCGGTGCTGTCGGTGGTGCTGGCCGTGCTGGCCGGCTCACTGATGATCATCTTCACCGACGACCGGGTCCGCGAGACGGTCGGCTACGTCACCGCCCGGCCGGGCGACTTCCTGAGCGCGTCGTGGGACGCCATCACCGGCGCCTACTCGGCGCTGTTCCGCGGAGCCGTCTTCAACACCCGGGCCGACTCCTTCGTCACCGCCATCCGGCCGCTGACCGAGACGCTGAAGTTCGCCGGACCGCTCATCGCGGCCGGCCTCGGCGTCGGTCTCGCCTTCCGCGCCGGACTGTTCAACATCGGCGGTCGCGGCCAGATGCTCCTCGCGGGTGCGGCGGCCGGCTGGGTGGGCGTCGAGCTCGACCTGCCGGCGCCGCTGCACATCACGCTCGCCCTGGTCGCCGGCCTGCTCGCCGGCGCGCTGTGGGGCGGCCTGGCGGGCCTGCTCAAGGCCCGCACCGGGGCGCACGAGGTGATCGTGACGATCATGCTCAACTACGTCGCGTTCTACCTGGTCTTCTTCGCCCTCTCGCGCCAGGAGATCCTCCAGGCCCCGGGCTCGGTGAACCCGAAGTCCGCCGCGATGGCCGACTCCGCGGTGCTGCCGAAGATCCTCGGCGACCGGTTCAACCTGCACCTCGGCTTCGTGCTGGCGCTGGTCGCCGTGGCGCTGGTGTGGTGGCTGCTGAACCGCTCCGCACTCGGCTTCCGCTTCCGCGCGGTCGGTGAGAACCCCGACGCCGCCCGCGCCTCCGGCATCGATGTGGGCCGCACCTACACCACCGTCATGCTGATCTCGGGGGCGCTGATCGGCCTCGGCGGCGTCAACCAGGTGCTCGGCACCGTCACCAGCGGCGTGACCGTCGACCTGGACGCCGGCATCGGCTTCGACGCGATCACCGTCGCCCTGCTCGGCCGCTCCCGGCCGCTCGGCATCCTCGGCGCCGGCCTGTTCTTCGGAGCGCTGAAGGCCGGCGGCTTCGCGATGAGCGCGTCGCAGAACATCCCGGTCGACATCGTGCTGGTCGTCCAGTCCCTCATCGTCCTCTTCATCGCCGCACCGCCACTGGTGCGCGCGATCTTCCGGCTGCCTGCGAAGGAGGCCGTGTGATGTCCGACCTCAGCGTGAAGACCCCCGTCCCGGCCGCGGCGACCCCGGCCGTCGTCACCCCGACCTCGGCCAAGCCGTCGATCCTCTTCGGGATCGTCACGGTGCTGCTCGGCGTGCTGGTCCTCCTCGCCCCGCGCGACGAGGACACCACGTTCCGGCTGGCCACGGACTCCGACTTCGTCCAGCTCCCCGAGATCACCGTCCCTGCCGACGCCGCGACCTGGGTGCTGGTCCTCCTGCTCGCGGCCTGCACCGCGCTCGCGGTCTGGCAGCGCGCCACCGGGCGGCGTACGCCGCTGTGGCTGACGGTCGTCTTCGCCGTCGCCGCCGTGACGGCGTTCCTGTGCTGGGCGGCCGCCGGCGGCACCCTGCCGGTGATCGGGCTGCTCGGCGGAGCGGTCGCGCTCGCCGTACCCCTCACGTTCGGCGCCCTGGGCGGCGTGCTCGGCGAGCGAGCCGGCGTCGTCAACATCGCCATCGACGGCCAGCTGCTGTTCGGCGCCTTCGCGGCCGCGCTGGTCGGCTCGATCGTCGGCTCTACGTGGGCCGGCCTGGCCGGCGCCATGGCCGCCGGTGCGCTCGTGGCGCTGCTGCTCGGCGTCTTCGCGATCTCCTACTACGTCGACCAGGTCATCGTCGGCGTCGTGCTCAACGTGCTGGTCATCGGCATCACGAGCTTCATGTTCAGCCAGGTGCTGGCCCCCAACTCCGCCGAGCTCAACTCGCCGCCGCGCTTCGAGCGGATGCCGATCCCCGTGCTCGGGGACATCCCGGTCGTCGGGCCGATCCTGTTCCGGCAGACCGTGCTGGTCTACCTGATGTACGCCGCCGTCGCGCTGGTCGCCTGGGCGCTGTACCGCACCAAGTGGGGCCTGCGGGTCCGCGCGGTCGGCGAGCACCCCAAGGCGGCCGACACCGTCGGCATCAACGTCAACCGCACCCGCTACCGCACGCTCCTGCTCGGCGGCCTGATCGCCGGGGCGGGCGGCGCGACGTACACCCTGGTCTCGGTCTCGCAGTTCAACCGGGAGATGACCGGTGGCGCCGGCTACATCGCCCTGGCCGCGGTCATCTTCGGCAAGTGGGACCCGATCCGGGCGACGCTGGCGGCGCTGCTGTTCGGGTTCGCGTCCAACCTGCAGGGCGTGCTGTCCGTGCTCGGCTCGCCGGTGCCCAGTCAGTTCATGCTGATGCTGCCCTACGTCGTCACGGTCTTCGCGGTCGCCGGCCTGGTCGGTCACTCGCGGGCACCGGCCGCCGACGGGGTGCCGTACCGCAAGGCCTGAGGCAGCCGGGTCCCGCGTCGGCGCCGCGTCGCGGCTCAGTCCTTGCCGTGCGCGAGCGCCGTGGCGGCGGCCCCGGCGAGCACCTTCGCGCCGACCGCGACCGCGCGGTCGTCTACGCGCAGGTTGCCCTGGTGCAGGTCGTACGTCGGCCCGCCCGGCGTACGCGTGCCGAGCCGGAACATCGCGCCGGGGATCTGGTCGAGGTACCACCCGAAGTCCTCCCCGCCGAGGCTCTGCGGCGTCGACACCTGGCCGGCGACGCCGAGCATGTCGGCCACGGCGCGGACGAGGATGCGGTGGGAGGTCTCGTCGTTGACCACCGGCGGGACACCGCGGTGGTAGTCGACGAGCGCCTCCACGCCGTACGGCCTGACGATCTCGGCGACGGCCTGGCGCACCACCCGCTCGCAGTCGGCC
The DNA here is from genome assembly GCF_036405735.1 of Nocardioides sp. Classification (GTDB taxonomy): domain Bacteria; phylum Actinomycetota; class Actinomycetes; order Propionibacteriales; family Nocardioidaceae; genus Nocardioides. The sequence goes on along the minus strand of NZ_DASWXC010000096.1, from coordinate 37,553 downwards.
CAGGCGACGGCGTCGAGGATGCGCACCGTCCCGGCGACCAGCCCGCTCTGGGGGATGACGTTGGGGGCGGCGCCGGCCTGCAGCACGCCCCACACGACGCTGACCCCGGCGCGCGGGTCCATCCGGCGGGAGAGCACCGCCGGCAGCTCGGTCGTCAGCTTGGCGAGGGCGAAGGTGAGGTCGGCGGTGAGGTGCGGGCGGCTGGTGTGGCCGCCGGGACCCGTCACGGTGACCTCGACCCGGTCCGACGCGCTGGTCAGCGGCCCCAGCTTGAGGCCGACCTTGCCGACGTCGACGCCGGGGTCGCTGTGCAGGGCGAAGATGCGGTCGACCTCGTCGAGGACGCCCAGGCTCATCAGGTGCACCGCTCCCCCGGGCATGACCTCCTCCGCCGGCTGCAGCAGGAGCCGCACCCGGCCGTCGAGCAGGCCGCGGGCGTGGGTCTCGGCGAGCGCGACGCCCGCCCCCACCAGGCAGGCGACGTGGACGTCGTGGCCGCACGCGTGGGCGACACCGTCCACACCGCTCGCCCACGGGTCGGCGGTAATGTCCTGGACCGGCAGGGCGTCCATGTCGGCGCGCAGCGCGACGACCGTCGCCTCCTTGTCGCCCTGGTCGCCGATGTCGGCGACCAGGCCGGTGCGCGGCAGCCGGGCGACGGTCCAGCCCGCCCGCTCGAGCCAGTGGGCGACCACCTCGGTGGTGCGCTGCTCCTGCCAGGAGAGCTCGGGGTGGGCGTGCAGGTCGCGGCGCAGGCCGACCAGCTCGTCGGCGTGCTCGTCGACGACGTCACTGATCAGGGCCACCGTGTCCATCACCTGCAGGTTATCGGGCGGGTAGTTTCTTGCTGTGGCCGACCAGTTCCTGGCGCTGCTCCGTGGGATCAACGTGGGCGGCAAGAACATCGTCAAGATGACCGATCTCGCCGCCTGCTTCGGCGAGGCGGGGTACGCCGACGTCCGCACCTACATCCAGAGCGGCAACGTCCTCTTCTCAGCCGAGCACGTGGGCGGTCCTGCCCTCGAGCAGGAGCTGGAGCAGACCCTGGTCGACCGGTTCGGGCTGCCGTTGCGGGTCGTGGTCCGGTCCCACGCCGAGCTCGCCGCCACGGTCGCGGCAGCTCCGGCCGACTTCGGCGGTCCCGACCACCGCTGCGACGTGCTGTTCCTCAAGCATCCCGTCACCGCCGACGAGGCGCTCGCCAGCTTCCCGACGCTGGCCGAGGGGGTCGACGAGGTGTGGCCCGCTCCCGGCGCGGTGCTGTTCCGGCGGCTGACGGCGCAGGCGACACGCAGCCGGCTCACCAAGGTGATCGGCACCCCGATCTACCAGCAGATGACGATCCGGAACTGGAACACCACCACCAAGCTGCTCGCGATGCTGGACGAGCGCGCGGCCTAGCCCGCTACTCGTCCGCGTCGTAGGCGGCGAGGATCCGGTCGGCCGCGACGGTGGCGGGGACCTCGCCGGCCAGCACCTGCTGGCGGAGCGCCTCGCGGATCGCCCGCACCGACGCACTGTGCCGCAGCCGCTGCTCGAGCTCGTCGCGGACCAGCGCCCAGGTGAAGTCCAGCTGCTGACGGGCGCGCTTGTCGCGCAGCCCGTCGGCGCCGAGGTGGTCACGGTGAGCGATGACCTGCTCCCAGACGCCGTCCACGCCGTGACCGGTCAGCCCGCTCGCCGTCACGACGGGCGGCGCCCACTCCTCCCGGCCGCGCACCAGGCGCAGCGCCCCGGCCAGCTCGCGGGCGGCCGCCCGGGCCTCCTGCTCGCGGGCCGGGTCGTCGGGGTCGGCCTTGTTGACCGCGATGACGTCGGCGATCTCGAGGATGCCCTTCTTGATCCCCTGCAGCTGGTCGCCGGTGCGGGCGATCGTCAGGAACAGGAAGGTGTCGACCATGCCGGCCACGGTCACCTCGGACTGACCGACGCCGACGGTCTCGACCAGCACGACGTCGTACCCCGCCGCCTCGAGCACGGCCATCGCCTGCACCGTCGCCCGGGCGACGCCGCCGAGGGTGCCGGCCGACGGGGAGGGCCGGATGAAGGCGTTCGGGTCGACCGCCAACTGGGGCATCCGGGTCTTGTCGCCGAGCACCGAGCCGCCGGTGCGCACGCTCGAGGGGTCGACCGCCAGCACGCCGACGCGGTGACCATCGGCCGTCAGCCGGGAGCCGAGCGCCTCGATGAAGGTCGACTTCCCGACGCCGGGCACGCCGGAGATCCCGACGCGTACGGCGCCCCCGCTGGCGCGGTTACCGAGCGACTCCAGGCCGACGAGCAGCTCGCGCGCCGACTCACGGTGGGCGGGCCTGGTGGACTCGACCAGCGTGATCGCGCGCGAGACCGCCGCCCGCTTGCCCGCGGCGATCCCCTCGAGCAGCTCCGCGACGTCGAGCGCCATCTGCCTCTCCTCCCGGCCCGCCAAAGTGTCGCCAAAGTGTCACGGTGATAGTTGGCGCCGGGAGTGACAGTTGGAGGTGTCACTCCCGACGCGAAGTGTCACGGTGACAGTGTGGGGAGCCGCCGCGACTGACGCTGGTCAGTGACCGAGCTGCTCCCGCAGCCGGGCGAGCAGGTCCAGCGCCGACTCCGCGATGACGGTGCCGGGCAGGAAGACCTCCGCGGCCCCCATCTGCTTGAGCGTGGGTACGTCGTCGGGCGGGATCACGCCGCCGATGACGACCATGATGTCGGGCCGGCCCTGGTCGGCCAGCGCCTGCTTGAGCGCCGGCAGCAGCGTCAGGTGCCCGGCCGCGAGGGAGGAGACCCCGACAATGTGGACGTCGGCGTCGACGGCCTGCTGGGCGACCTCCTCCGGCGTCGAGAACAGCGGGCCCACGTCGACGTCGAAGCCGAGGTCGGCGAAGGCGGAGACGACGACCTTCTGGCCGCGGTCGTGGCCGTCCTGGCCCATCTTGGCCACGAGGATGCGGGGACGGCGCCCCTCGGCCTCCTCGAACTCCTCGGTCGCCCGCAGCACCTCGGCGACCTTCGGGTCCCCAGCCTCGCTCGCTTCGTCGCGGTACACGCCGGAGATGGTACGGATGACGGCCTGGTGGCGACCCCAGACCTTCTCCAGGGCGTCGGAGATCTCCCCGACGGTCGCCTTGGCGCGCGCCGCGTCGACGGCCAGCTTGAGCAGGTTGCCGTCCAGTCCCGGCCCGCTGTTGGCCTGGGACGCGCTGTTGGTCAGCGCCTCCAGCGCGCGGCGTACGTCGTCGTCGTCGCGCTCCGCCCGGAGCCGCTCGAGCTTGGCGACCTGCTGGCGGTAGACCTCGTCGTTGTCGACCTTGAGCACGTCGAGGGCGTCCTCCGCGGCCAGCCGGTAGGTGTTGACGCCGATGACCTTCTGGGCGCCGGAGTCGATCCGCGCCTGCGTGCGGGCGGCAGCCTCCTCGATGCGCATCTTCGGGATGCCCTGCTCGATGGCCTTCGCCATGCCGCCGGCCGCCTCGGCCTCCTGGATGTGCGCCCAGGCGCGCTCGGCGAGGTCGTGGGTGAGCCGCTCCACGTAGTACGAGCCGCCCCACGGGTCGATCGTGCCGGTGGTGCCGCTCTCCTGCTGCAGCAGCAGCTGGGTGTTGCGGGCGATCCGGGCCGAGAAGTCGGTCGGCAGCGCGATGGCCTCGTCGAGGGCGTTGGTGTGCAGCGACTGGGTGTGGCCCTGGGTCGCGGCCATCGCCTCGATGCAGGTGCGGCCGACGTTGTTGAAGACGTCCTGCGCGGTGAGCGACCAGCCGGAGGTCTGCGAGTGGGTCCGCAGCGAGAGCGACTTCGGGTTCTTGGGGTCGAAGTCGCGCACCAGCCGCGACCACAGCGCGCGGGCGGCGCGCATCTTGGCGACCTCCATGAAGAAGTTCATGCCGATCGCCCAGAAGAACGACAGCCGCGGCGCGAACGCGTCGACGTCCATGCCCGCCGCCAGGCCCGCCCGAATGTACTCCACACCGTCGGCCAGCGTGTAGGCCAGCTCCAGGTCGGCGGTCGCCCCGGCCTCCTGCATGTGGTAGCCGGAGATCGAGATCGAGTTGAACCGCGGCATCTCCTGCGAGGTGAACGCGAAGATGTCGGAGATGATCCGCATCGACTGCGCCGGCGGGTAGATGTAGGTGTTGCGGACCATGAACTCCTTGAGGATGTCGTTCTGGATGGTCCCGGCGAGCAGCGAAGGCTTCACCCCCTGCTCCTCGGCCGCCACGATGTAGAGCGCCATGACCGGCAGCACCGCGCCGTTCATCGTCATCGACACCGACATCTGGTCCAGCGGAATGCCGTCGAACAGCGTCCGGGTGTCGTAGATCGAGTCGATCGCCACGCCGGCCATGCCGACATCGCCGCGCACCCGCGGGTGGTCGGAGTCGTAGCCGCGGTGCGTCGCGAGGTCGAAGGCGACCGACAGCCCCTTCTGCCCGGCCGCGAGGTTGCGGCGGTAGAAGGCGTTGGACTCCTCGGCGGTGGAGAAGCCGGCGTACTGCCGGATCGTCCACGGCTGGGTGGTGTACATCGTCGGGTACGGGCCGCGCAGGAACGGGCTCAGCCCCGGGTAGGTGTCCAGCGCGTCGAGACCGAGCAGGTCCGAGCCGGTGTACGCCGGCCTGATCTCGATCCCCTCGGGCGACTGCCACCCCGCGCCGGTCGGCACGACCGGCTCGGCGAGCTCCTCGACGCTGAGCGGGATCTGGGAGAAGTTGGCGGGGATGCTCACTTCGCGAGCTCCTCTCGGATCTGGGTGAGGAAGGCCAGCGCGTCGACGCCCATCGCGGCCGAGCCGTCGGCGTACGTCACGGGCTTGCCGGCGATGACGACGTGGCGGGCACCAGCCTGGCGCAGGGCCTCGGCCGCGGCGGCGCCCCACTCCTCGTAGGCGGCGTCGGTGCCGGCGAGCATGACGACCGGCTCGCCGTCGTACGCCGCGACGAGGTCGTCGGGACCGGTCGTCGCACCGGCGACCGTGACGGCGACGCCGCCGGCTGCGAGCAGGTTGGCGGCGAAGGTCGCCCGGGCGGTGTGGTGCGCGACCGGGCCGAGCGTGGCCAGGAAGACCGGCCGACCGGCCGGCTCGTCGCGCAGCGCCTCGAAGCTGGCACCGTAACGGCGGACCCGGTCGTTGAGCGGGTCCGCCTCCCGCTCGGGGAGCACCTCGGCGAGGTTCGGGAACTCGGAGAGGCCCGTGATCGGACGGCGGCGCTTCGCGATCTCCGCCTCGCGTCGGGCGGCGACCGCGGCGACCCGCTCCTTGAACGGGGCGAAGTCGTGGCCGCCCTCCCACTCGGCCTCGAGCGCCTGGAACTCGCTCCACGCCGTGAGGGCCAGGTCGTTGGTGAGCCGCTCGACGGCGTACGCGCCGCCGGCCGGGTCCGCGACCGCCGCGACGTGCGACTCGTCGATCAGGAGATGGTTGACGTTGCGCGCGATCCGCCGGCCGAAGGCCTCCGGGCGTCCGAGCGTGCTGTCGAAGGGCAGCACCGTGACGGCGTCCGCGCCACCGACGCCGGCGGCGAAGGCCGCCACCGTCCCGCGCAGCATGTTGACGTAGGGGTCGTACTTGCTGAGCATCGGGCGGCTGGTCACGCCGTGGATCCGGGCCTCGGTGCTTCCGCTGGTCGAACTGCTTCCGCTGGTCGAACTGCTTCCGCTGGTCGAGCTTGTCGAGACCCCGGAGTGGGTGAGCACGCTCGCCCACAGCGTCCGCAGCGCGCGGAACTTCGCGATCGTCGGGAACTGCTCGTCGGTCGCGGCGAGGCGGAACTCGATGAGAGCGGCGGTCTCGTCGACCGAGAACCCGCCCGGGCCGGTCAGCCAGCGCAGGTAGGCGGTGCCGGCGGCGACCGCCCAGCCCAGCTCCTGGGCGTCGCTGGCGCCGAGGTCGTGGGCGGCGGTGGCGTCGACCACGATGGCCCGGACGTCGGCCTGCCACGCCTTGCGGGCATAGGTGGCGAGCTCGTCGACGGCCTCGTCGAGCGACCGCTCCCCGGAGGGCGTGCTCGTCGAGGCCCGCAGCAGCGCGCCGAGCGGGTCGATGCCCAGGTTGGAGTCGGGGTGCTTGGCCCCCGGGAGCGCCAGGAAGGCGTCGGCCACCGCGGCGGTCGCGGTGGGTGCGTCGAGCACCACCGGCGCGAGGTCGAGGAGTACGCCGGCCAGCACTCCGGCCACGTCGGTGCTCTCGTCCGCGGCGAGCCACAGGCTCGTCACGCCACCGTCGAGGTCGACCAGCGCGGCCTCGTTGGCCAGCTTGGTCTCCGGGTCCGCGACCAGGGAGCGGATGTCCCAGGCGCCCTCGCGGGTGGGCCGGACGGCGGTGGCGTCACCACCGGGCACGCCGAGCGGGGTGACGGCGATGCCGTCCAGCGTCGAGCGGGTCAGCTGGTCCCACACCGCGGCGTCGGCATCGTCCTCGCCGAGCCGGCGCGTCTTGCGCAGCACGGCCGCGGCTGCGGCCTCCCACTCGGCGAGGCTGTGCTCGTCCCCGGGCTGGGCGAGCGCGAGGCGCTCGCCGTCCGTCTGAGGGTCGGTCATGTCGCGAACCCTAGGAGCGCGACGTGGCGCTGACCACCGAGTGTGAGGTTTATGACGAGCGCAACACGTGTCCCGAGACCCGACCGGGCATATGTCACACTCCCCGCCGTCCATGGCGGCCGTCACGGCGAGTACGGTGCTGTTCCGTGGCAACCACTCTCGTCAACGGCGCGCGAGCAACGCGCTCGACCATCGCCCTGAAGCTGCTCATGGCGGTCAGCGGCATCGTCTTCATCGGTTACGTGCTGGTTCACATGTACGGCAACCTGAAGGCCTTCGCCGGGCACGACGCCTTCAATGACTACGCGCACCACCTCCGCGAGTTCGGCGAGCCGATGCTCCCGCACACCGGACTGCTGTGGATCATCCGCGTCGGCCTGATCGTCTCGCTCGTCGTCCACGTCGCCTGCGCCGTCGCGCTGTGGCGCCGTGCCGCCAAGGCCCGTCCCGTGAAGTACGCCGTCAAGAAGAACCGCGGCTCGTCGTTCTCCTCGCGCACCATGCGCTGGGGCGGCCTGGCGCTGCTGGTCTTCGTGATCTGGCATCTGCTCCACTTCACCATCGGCAAGGTGAACCCCGCCGGCGGGGAGACCGACGACCCCTACCGGCTCCTGGTCGACAGCTTCGACCTGTGGTGGATGACGTTGATCTACCTGGTCGCGATGGTCGCCCTCGGCCTGCACCTGCACCACGGCACGTTCAGCGCCCTGCAGACGCTGGGTCTGACCAACAGCGCAGAGTCGCGGATCCGCGCGCGGATCGCCGGCTGGGTGGTCGCGGTCGTGATCGCCGGCGGCTTCTCGCTGACTCCCCTGTTCATCCTCTTCGGCGTCATCGACTAGTAAGGGACCACTGAAGATGGCATTCACCGTTCTCCCGGGGCTCACCGAGACCAACGAGCCCCCGGTCCAGAAGTCCGACGACGCCGCCGGCTACTACGTCCTGGGCGAGAAGCTCGTGGACCCGAAGACCCCCACCGGTCCGATCGCGACCCGCTGGAGCAACCGGAAGTTCGAGAACCGGCTGGTCAACCCGGCCAACCGTCGCAAGCTCGACGTCCTCATCGTCGGCACCGGCCTCGCCGGTGGCGCGGCGGCCGCCACGCTCGGCGAGGCCGGCTACAACGTCAAGGTCTTCTGCTACCAGGACTCCCCGCGCCGCGCCCACTCGATCGCCGCCCAGGGCGGCATCAACGCGGCGAAGAACTACAAGGAGGACGGCGACTCGATCTACCGTCTCTTCTACGACACCGTGAAGGGCGGCGACTACCGCTCCCGCGAGTCGAACGTCTACCGCCTCGCCGAGGTGTCGGCCAACATCATCGACCAGTGCGTCGCACAGGGCGTGCCGTTCGCCCGCGAGTACGGCGGCCTCCTCGACAACCGCTCCTTCGGCGGCGTCCAGGTCTCCCGCACGTTCTACGCCCGCGGCCAGACGGGCCAGCAGCTGCTGCTCGGTGCCTACCAGGCGCTCGAGCGGCAGGTCGCGGCCGGGACGGTCGAGCAGTTCACCCGTCACGAGATGCTCGAGGTCGTCATCGTCGACGGCAAGGCGCGCGGCATCATCGCCCGCGACATGGTGACCGGCGAGCTGGAGACCCACCTGGCCGACGTCGTCGTCCTGGCGACCGGTGGCTACGGCAACGTCTTCTTCCTCTCCACCAACGCCATGGGCTCCAACGTGACCGCCACGTGGCGCGCGCACCGCAAGGGCGCCTACATGGCCAACCCCTGCTACACACAGATCCACCCGACCTGCATCCCGGTGACCGGAGCGCACCAGTCGAAGCTGACGCTGATGTCGGAGTCGCTGCGCAACGACGGCCGGATCTGGGTGCCGAAGAACGCCGCGGACTGCGACAAGGACCCCCGCGAGATCCCCGACGAGGACCGCGACTACTTCCTCGAGCGGATCTACCCCTCCTTCGGCAACCTGGTCCCCCGCGACATCGCCTCGCGCGCCGCGAAGTACATGTGCGACGAGGGCCGCGGCGTCGGCCCCGAGATCGAGGAGACCGGCCCCGACGGCGAGAAGCGTCTGGTGCGGCGCGGGGTCTACCTCGACCTCACCGACGCGATCCGCCGGCTGGGCAAGGACAAGGTCGAGGAGAAGTACGACAACCTCCTCGACATGTACGAGCGGATCACGGGCGAGAACCCCTACGAGGTCCCGATGCGGATCTACCCCGCCGTGCACTACGTCATGGGTGGCCTGTGGGTCGACTACGAGCTGCAGACCAACATCCCGGGCCTGTTCTGCGCCGGTGAGGCGAACTTCTCCGACCACGGTGCGAACCGGCTCGGCGCCTCCGCCCTGATGCAGGGCCTGGCCGACGGCTACTTCGTGCTGCCGAACACCATCCGCGACTACCTCGCCGACGGGCCGTTCCCGGCCGTGGACGAGTCGCACCCGGCCGTGGTTGAGGCCAAGCAGGCGGTCCAGGAGCGGATCGACAAGCTGCTCTCGATCAACGGCACCCGCACCGTCGACTCCATCCACAAGGAGCTCGGCGCGATCATGTGGGAGTACTGCGGCATGGAGCGGACCGAGGAGGGCCTGAAGAAGGCCATCGGCCTGATCCGGGAGCTCAAGAAGGAGTTCTGGACCAACGTCCGCGTGCTGGGCTCCGCCGACAACATCAACCAGGACCTCGAGAAGGCAGGCCGCGTCGCCGACTTCATCGAGCTCGGTGAGCTGATGTGCATCGACGCGCTCAACCGTCGCGAGTCCTGCGGTGGCCACTTCCGGGCCGAGTCGCAGACCGAGGACGGCGAGGCGCTGCGCCACGACGACGAGTTCGCCTACGTGGCGGCCTGGGAGTGGGGCGGCGAGGACGGCGCTCCGGTCCTGCACAAGGAAGACCTGATCTACACGGCCATCGAGATGAAGCAGCGGAGCTACAAGTGAACCTCACCCTCAAGATCTGGCGTCAGGCCAACGCGTCTTCCGAGGGCGCGATGCACAGCTACCAGCTCAACGGTGTGTCGGAGGACATGAGCTTCCTCGAGATGCTCGACCTTCTCAACGAGCAGCTGGTCACCAGCGGCGAGGAGCCGGTGGCCTTCGACTCCGACTGCCGTGAGGGCATCTGCGGCATGTGCTCGCTGATGATCAACGGCCAGGCGCACGGCCCGGAGGTCACCACCACCTGCCAGCTGCACATGCGCTCGTTCAAGGACGGCGACGAGATCACCATCGAGCCGTGGCGCGCCTCGACGTTCCCGGTGATGAAGGACCTCGTCGTGGACCGGTCGGCCTTCGACCGGATCATCCAGTCCGGCGGCTACATCTCCGCCAACACCGGCTCCGCCCCCGAGGCCAACTCGGTGCCGGCGCCGCGCGACAAGGCGATGCGCGCCTTCAGCGCTGCCACCTGCATCGGCTGCGGCGCCTGCGTCGCGGCCTGCCCGAACGGGTCGGCCTCGCTGTTCCTCGGCGCCAAGATCACCGCCCTGGGCGAGCTGCCGCAGGGCCAGCCGGAGCGCTACACCCGCGTCGCCGGCATGGTCGCCCAGCACGACCACGAGGGCTTCGGCGGCTGCACCAACATCGGTGAGTGCACCGCCGCCTGCCCCAAGGAGATCCCGCTCGACGTGATCTCCCAGCTCAACAAGGACCTGCGCACCGCGATCAAGCAGGGCCTCTGAGCCTCACGTAGCACGACGACGGCCCGCTCCCGATGGGGGCGGGCCGTCGTGCATGTTCAGTCGCGCTTCGCCGCTCGCAACGCCTTGACGCCGAGGGCGCCGAGGACGCCGCCGATGACGAGGTTCACGACGATCAGCACCGAGTGCGCGACCCAGTAGCCGGTAGGCCGGTCCTCCCCCGCCGAGTGAGCCTCGGAGAGGTTCTTGGCGAACATGAACCAGGTGACGAAGTTCCACACCGCCACCCCGACGAGCAGCAGCGCGTGCTTGCGTTCGAACCTCATGATCGTCCCCACTTCCTGAAGATGCCGAAGGCCGCCACCATCGTGGCAGCCCCGGCCAGGAAGGCACCGGCGGGGCGACCGGTGGCCATCGCGGGCGTGGGCTCGCCCACAGCCAGCGACGGCGTCTGCGGGCCCTGCACGACCGTCGGCGGCGCCTCCGCCGCCCGCTGGGCACGGGCCTGCGGCGAGGTGTGCGCGAACGCCGCGGCGTACAGGACCACGCGCGAGAAGTAGTTCATCCAGACCACGAGCACGAGGGCGACCCCGAACGCCTGGAACGCCGGGCTGCCCTTGGCCGAGCCGAGCACGAGGAAGGAGACCGCCTTGAGCACCTCGAAGGCGATGCCGCCCAGCGCGGCGCCCTGCCACAGCGAGCGCGCGGGCGTCCGCGGCCGGGCCACGAGCCGGAAGATCACGAAGAACAGCAGCGCGTTGACGACCAGGCCCACCGCCCGCGTCACCACGTAGAGCAGCCAGCCGAGGTCGTCGTCGAGACCCAGCCAGTCCAGCACGTCGGTGGAGAAGCCGGTCAGGAAGCCGGCCACGACCACGCTCACGAACAGCACCACGCCGATGACCAGTAGCGAGACCAGGTCGCGGAGCTTCGCGGCGACGAACCCGGGCTGGCGCCACCTCGGCTGCTCGAAGACCACCTCCAGCGCCTCGCGGAGGGCACCGATCCAGCCGAGGCCGGCGTACAGGACGCCGACCAGGCCGACCACGCCGGCCAGGCCCTGGAACCGCTCGACGTCGGCCAGCGAGATCTGGCCCTCCTCGGTGCCGACCAGCCCGGGGATGAGCTGGTCGATCGTCTCGACGAGCTGGTCCTGGGCGTCGGGATAGACGCCCGCCAGCAGGCCGACGCAGAAGACCGCGAGGGCGAGCACCGGGAAGAAGGAGAGGAACGCGAAGTAGGTGATGGCACCCGCCTGCTGGGAGGCGGTGACCGCGCCGTAGTGCTCCTGCATGCGGACCAGGTGGTCGAGGAAGGGACGCCGTTGCCGCACGGCCTGCAGTCGGCCGGTCAGTCGCTCCGTGAGTGCTGCCATGGCCCCCTGGTACCCCAGTGGCCGGCGCCGGTCAGCGGTCCGAGACCGTGCGGAGCGCGAAGTCCCTGGTGGGCCGCCAGCCGCTGCCGTCCTCGTGGACGTAGAGATGGAACTCGGCGACCTCGAAGGACGCGTCGAAGTCGGCCAGCTCGGCGAAGGCCTGGTCCAGCCGCTCCTCGGGCAGGTCGTGGGCGACCGTGACGTGCGGGTGGTAGGGGAAGGCGAGGTCGACGGCGAGCGGGCCCCGGCGTACGGCGGCCGCGAGCTGCTCGCACGAGGAGATGCCCTCCACCACGGCCACGAAGACGACCGGCGAGACCGGGCGGAAGGTGCCGGTGCCGCGCAGGTGGACCCTGAAGGCCTCGACGCCGGCCGCGACGTCGGCGAGGTGGGCCTCGATCTCGGCCATCAGGGCGTCGTCGACCTCGGTCGGCGGGACCAGCGTGATGTGCGTGGGGATCATCGAGGCGGTCGCGTCGCCGACCGACGCACGGTAGTCCTGGAGCTGGGTTGCCCAGGGCTCGGGGATCGCGACGGCTACACCGATGGTCCGCACGCCAGCGACCTTACTGGTCCGCGGACCGGACCGGGGCCACGAAGCCGACCCGGTCGTAGACGTCGACGAGCGTCCGGGCCGCGACCGCGCGCGCCTTCTCGGCGCCCGCGGCGAGGATCCGGTCCAGCTCGGCCCGGTCGTCGAGCAGCGCCAGGGTCCGGTCGCGGAAGGGCGTCACGAACTCCACCACCACGTCGGCCAGGTCCTTCTTGAAGTCGCCGTAGCCCTTGCCGGCGTACTGCTTCTCGAGCGCCTCGATCTCGGTGCCGGACAGCGCGCTGTAGATGCGCAGCAGGTTGGCGATGCCCGGCTTCTCGGCCTCGTCGAAGCGCACCTCCGAGCCGGAGTCGGTGACCGCGCTGCGGATCTTCTTGGCCGTGACCTTGGGGTCGTCGAGGACGTCGATGAGTCCGGCGGGCGAGGAGGCGGACTTCGACATCTTCGAGGTCGGGTCCTGCAGGTCCATGATCTTCGCGGTGGCCTTCGGGATGTAGGCCTCCGGCAGCCGGAAGGTCTTCTTGAAGCGGTGGTTGAACCGCTGCGCCAGGTCGCGGGTGAGCTCCAGGTGCTGGCGCTGGTCCTCGCCGACCGGCACGTACTGCGGCCGGTAGAGCAGGATGTCGGCCGCCATCAGCATCGGGTAGGTGAGCAGCCCCACCGAGACCGAGCCCTCGCCGATCTTGGCCGACTTGTCCTTGAACTGGGTCATCCGGCGGGCCTCGCCGAAGCCGGTGATGCACTCCATGATCCAGCCGAGCTGGGCGTGCTCGGGCACGTGGCTCTGGACGAAGATCGCCGACCGCTCGGGGTCGACGCCGGCCGCGACGAGCTGCGCGGCGGCGCGGTAGGTCCGCTCCCGCAGCAGCTTGGCATCGTGCTCGACGGTGATGGCGTGCTGGTTGGCGATGAAGAAGAACGGCTCGAAGTCCTCCTGCAGCTGCGCCCACTGCCGCACCGCACCGAGGTAGTTGCCGAGGTGGATGGTGTCGGAGGTCGGCTGGATCCCGGAGAGGATCCGGGGCCGGGCCTGGGGCTCCTGCGTCGACGACATGGCGGTCATTCTCCCTGATCGCGACGCGACGCCCGTCGCTGGGTGCGGGCGCCGGACACGGGGCGCCGCGCCGAATCGGGTTGCCGCGCCGTCGAGCGGTTGGCAGGGTGCGGCCATGACGCTCCGCATCCCGCCGACGCTGACCGACGGGACCGTGACCCTGCGGGTGCACCGGCCCTCCGACGCCGAGCGGATCGTCGAGCAGTCGGTGGACCCGGACTCGGTGCGGTGGACGACCGTGCCGTCGCCATACGGCCTCGACGACGCGCGTGCGTTCCTCGGCGAGGTGATGCCGGGCGGCTGGGTCTCGGACCGTGAGTGGGGCTTCGCCGTGGAGTTCGGGGGCCGGTACGCCGGCACCGTCTCGCTGCGCAACGAGGGCTCGCACCGGGCCGAGCTCGCCTACGGCTCCCACCCGGACGTGCGCGGGACCGGCGTGATGGAGCGTGCCGTCCGGCTGCTGCTGGCGTGGGGGTTCGAGGAGCTCGGCCTGCACACGGTGGTGTGGTGGGCACCGCGCGGCAACTGGGCCAGCCGCCGGCTGGCGTGGAGGGTCGGGTTCTCGCTCGACGGGACCGTGCGGCGGTGGCTGGACCACCGCGGCGAGCCGACGGACGCGTGGGTCGGCACGCTGCTGCGCGAGGACCCGCGCGAGCCGCGGACGCGCTGGCTCGCCAATCCCCGGATCGCGGCCGACGGCGTCGTGCTGCGCCCGCTCACCGAGGCGGACGTGCCGCGGATCGTCGAGGGCATCGGTGACGCCGACACGCAGTACTGGCTGTCGTTCCTGCCGCGCGACCCCGACGAGGCCGACGCCCGCTCCTACCTGGAGCAGGTCACCGAGCGACTCGCCACCGACCACACCGTCACCTGGGCCTTCTGCACCCCTGGCGACGAGCGGCTCGCCGGCGTGGTGGGGCTCTACCGCTTCCCCGAGCCCGAGGTCGGCTACTGGACGCATCCCGACAGCCGCGGCAGGGGGTTGACGGCCCGCGCGGCCGCCGCGGCGGTCGGGCACGGGTTCAGCGCGCTCGGGCTGGAGCGGATCACCGGCAACGCCGCGGCGCCCAACCTCGCCTCGCGACGTGTCCTGGAGCGGATCGGCATGCGCCAGATCGGCATCGCCCGACGTGCCGCCCGCACGGGTGCCGGCGAGGTGGTCGACCTGGCGTCGTACGACCTGCTCGCGACCGACCCGGCCGCGGGCACCTGACCTCACCAACCGGTTTCCGGCGTGTCGCGGTGAGCCAGGTCAGGTGCCCGGGTCAGCGGCGCGCGGGGCGGTACGCCGGTGCACGGCTGCGCTCCACAGCAGGATGAGCACCCCGAGCACCGCGAGGCCGCCGCCGACCAGCGAGGTCGAGCGGTAGCCGTAGCCCCACGCGATTGCCAGCCCGCCCAGCCAGGCGCCGAGGGCGTTGGCGATGTTGAGGGCGGCGTGATTCATGGCCGCGCCGAGGGTGACCGCGTCGCCGGCCACGTCCATCAGGCGGATCTGCATGTTGACCGCGACGACCGAGCCGATCGCGGTGGTCGCGAAGACCGCCGGCAGCAGCAGCCAGCCGTGCGGGGCGACCACCCAGACGACGCCCATGATGACGGCCGACAGCGCGCTGAACAGCAGCAGCGACTTGAACACCGACCAGCGCGCCAGCTCCCCGGCCAGGATCGTGCCCACGACCATGCCGAGGCCGAGCGCGAGCACGAACACCGGGACGGTGCCCTCGGAGAGTCCGGCCACGTCGGGGACGATCTTGCCGATATAGGAGTAGACGGCGAACAGGCCGCCGAAGCCGATTGCGCCGGCGACCATCGTCAGCCAGACCTGGGCGTTGGTGAAGAAGCCGCGCGCCTCGGACCGTCCGGTGCTCTCGGCCGCGGGGCTGGTCGGGACCACGGCCATCACCAGGGCGACGGTGGCGAGCGCGAGCGCGGCGGCGACGGCGTACGTGACGCGCCAGCCGACGTGCTGCCCCAGCCAGGTGGCCGCCGGCACGCCGAGGACGTTGGCGACCGAGAGGCCGAGCATCACCATCGCCACGGCCCGACCGCGCCGCTCCGGTGAGACGAGGCTGGCGGCGACGAGGGACGCGACGCCGAAGTAGGCGCCGTGCGGTAGCCCGTCGAGGAACCGCGCCAGCATCAGCACCTCGTAGTCGGGTGCGGCGGCCGAGAGCAGGTTGAAGGCCGCGTACACGCCCATGAACGTCAGCAGCAGGCCCTTGCGCGGCAGGTGCGCGACGAAGAGCGACAGGATCGGGACGCCGACCACGACGCCCAGGGCGTACGCCGAGATGACGTGCCCGGCCTGCGGGACCGAGATGTCGAGACCGTCGGCGATCTGGGGCAGCACGCCCATGGTCATGAACTCGGTCGTGCCGATCGCGAAGCCACCGACGGCCAGGGCCAGGATCGCGACGCTGACGCGAGCGCTGCTGAGCGGGGTGGCGGTCGCGCTGGCCGCCGGGGCGGCTGTCGACTCGCTGGTGGCAGGGCTCGATACGGGGCTCGTCATCCGTCGCTTTCGTCGATCCGAGGTGTGCCCCGACGCAACCGGCCCGCGATCCGCGGTATTCCCCGACAGCCGTCGGCAGGGACCGGCATGCGTCACCCGCGCGCCGGGCAACGGCCTGCCATGGGGAGAGCGCGGGCGTACGCAGCGGGCGGCCTGCTGCTGGCGTACGCCGGCCTGGCGGTCGGGTTCGCGCGAGAGCCGGGACGGCGTGAGCAGGCCGTCTTCACCCGCGCGAACGGCGGCGGACGCCGGCCGTGGCTGCGCGTCCCGCAGCAGTGGGGCACGCCGTGGACCCTCCCCGCCGTCGCGGCGGTCGCGACCGCGCGGGGACGGCCCGTCGACGCGGCGGTGGCACTCGCCTGCCTGCCCGTCGAGAAGGGGCTGGAGGTCGCGACGAAGAAGCTCCGCCCTCGGCCACGGCCGCTCTACGTGCTGCCGACCCACCTGCGCGACGACGCCCCGCTGGAGGGTGGTGCGATGCCGTCGGGCCACGCGGCGCTTGCCGCCTGCGGCACGACCCTGCTCCTGCCGGCCGTGCCGCCATGGGCACGAGCAGCGCTGGCGGCGCTGACCGGCCTGTCGGCGTACGTCCGCGTCCACCAGGGCGCCCACCATCCGACGGACGCGGTGGCCGGGCTCGTGCTCGGTGTCGGTGTGGCGCTCGGCGTGTCCGAGGCGGCGGCCCGCCTGGCGGCACGCTGACGCGAACTGCTGGGGCTCAGTGACTCAGACCACTGACGCACCCTGCCGATGGTGCCGTACGTGAAGAGGCTCCTGAGCAATGTCGCCATCGGACGTCGGCTGGCGATCGCCTTCGGCATCGTCTGCCTGTTGCTGGTCGCCGTGGCCGCCGCCGGCGCCTACGGCATGAGCGTGCAACAGCAGTTGCGCACCGACACCGAGCAGCTGCAGGCACTGCGAGACGACGTGCAGGAGCTGCGCTACCTCGACGCCGACATCAGTGGCTGGCAGGGCTACATCTACGCCGATGCGATGGTGAACGACCCGGCCGCGGCCATCGCACCGGACGCCTACAACATCGTCGGGCTGACGGCCTCGAAGGACGCCGTCTACGCCTTGTTGCACGACATCGACACCGAGGCGTTCAGCACGACCGAACGCGCCGAGTTCGACTCGATGGACGAGCTCTGGGACGACTACTTCGCGATCAACGACGACATGCTCGCCGCGATCGGGGAGGGTTCGGACACCAGCATGGCGCGGGCCTGGCACCTGCTCCAGAACGACCTCGACAGCGCGTGGTCGAACCTGCTCGAGAGCACCGAGAAGATCGCGGCGTCCGTCGACGCGCGTGGACAGGAGCTCGCCGAGCGCTCCGACGAGGTCGCCGGCCTCGCGCGCACCGCCGTGGTGGGCGCGGCGCTCCTCGCGCTGCTGGCCGCGGTCATCCTCGGCGTCGTCGTCACCCGCTCCATCGTGCTGCCGCTGCGTCGGTGCGTGACGGCGCTGACGCAGGTCGCCGAGGGCGACCTCACGGCCTCGCCCCAGCTCGACCAGCGCGACGAGGTCGGCCGGCTGGCGGCGGCGTTCGACACCACCATGGCCTCGCTGCGCACGATCGTCTCGACCCTCGCGGACTCCGCACGGACGATGGCGAGCACCGCCGACGACATCGAGCGTACGTCGGTGCGCATCTCGAGCTCCGCGGCGGAGGCATCGGCGCGCGCCCGGGGCGTGAGCTCCACGGCGAGCCAGGTCTCCGAGAACGTGCAGACCCTGGCCGCGGCCTCGGAGGAGATGGGCGCCTCCATCGGAGAGATCTCCCGCAGCGCCCAGCACGCCGTCAGCGTCGCCCAGGAGGCCGTGGCGGAGGCGGACACCACGCGGCGCACCATCGACCAGCTGGATGTCTCCAGCCAGGAGATCGGCAACGTCGTGAAGCTCATCAGCTCGATCGCCGAGCAGACCAACCTGCTCGCGCTCAACGCCACCATCGAGGCGGCCCGCGCCGGCGAGATGGGCAAGGGCTTCGCGGTCGTGGCCAACGAGGTCAAGGACCTGGCTCAGGAGACCGCCAAGGCCACCGACGACATCTCCTCCCGGGTGGGCGCCATCCAGGCCGACGCCAGTGGTGCCGTCGCCGCGATCGACCGCATCGGCGGGGTGGTGGCCCGCATCAGCGAGTCGCAGCACACCATCGCCGCGGCGGTCGAGGAG
This sequence comes from Nocardioides sp., assembly GCF_036405735.1. Lineage (GTDB taxonomy): Bacteria > Actinomycetota > Actinomycetes > Propionibacteriales > Nocardioidaceae > Nocardioides. The sequence goes on along the minus strand of NZ_DASWXC010000096.1, from coordinate 19,754 downwards.
CAGTCGGTGACCACCAAGGAGATGAACCGCAGCGTGTCCGACGCCGCCGGCGGGACCGGTGAGATCGCCGCCGCGACTGACACACTGGCCGGGGCCTCCGAGGCGACGACCGACGGCGTCCAGCAGATCAGCACCGCGGTCGGCGAGCTCTCCCGCATGTCGCTCCGGCTCCAGGAGCTCGTCGCCACCTTCCGGTACTGACGGCGCCACGCCCGGGACGGCGCGGTCGGCCCCCGTGGCCGGGGCAAGGCCGCGCGCTCACCCGGCGAGGTGGGACCAGTCCGCGGCGAGCTCGTGCCAGGGACCGGTCGCGGCGACCTCGCCGTCGGCGAGCACGACCACGCGGTCGGCCAGACCCAGCGCGGCGCGCTTCGAGGTGGCGCCGATCACCGTGGCGCCGCGGGCGCGCAGCGCCGCCCACAGCTCGAGCTCGGTGGCGGCGTCGAGCGCGCTGGACACGTCGTCGGCCAGCAGCAGCTCGGCGTCCGTGGCGAGCGCGCGGGCCAGCGCGAGCCGCTGCACCTGACCGCCGGAGAGCCGCACGCCGCGGTGTCCGACCAGGGCGTCCTTGCCGCCGGCCTCCGCGATGTCGGGCTCGAGCCGCGCGTCGGCCACCGGCCCGTCGAAGGCGCGCTGGTGGCCGAGGCGCACGTTGTCGGAGAAGGTGCCGGACAGCACGCGCGGCACCTGCGCGACGTGGGCCACCTGGGCCGGCCGCAGGAAGACCTGCGGGTCGGTGACGGGGGCGTCGTTCCACCGGATCGTGCCGGTGTGGTCGATGAGCCCCGCCAGCGCCGACAGCAGGCTGGACTTGCCCGCCCCGACCTGGCCGAGCAGGAGCACGAGCTCGCCCGCCGCGACGGTGAGGTCGACGCCCGTGACGCCGATGGTGCCGTCCTCGTGCACGGCGGCGAAGCCGGACAGCTCCAGCCGGCGCAGCGGCACCCGCTCCACGGGCGCGGGCCGGGGAGCGGCACCGGAGACCAGGTCGACCCCGGGCGGCAGGTCCATCAGGTCGGCGCCACCGGCGAACCGGCTGGTCTCCTTCTGCCAGGCACGGGTGCCGGGCGCCTCGGTGACGACCATGCCGGCGACCCGGCCGAACCAGTCGAAGCCCGAGACCGCGTTGGCGACCAGCAGCGCGGTGGCCAACGACCAGCCTCCGCCGACGTAGATCCCCCACGCCGCCACGACGCCACACTGGACCATCACCGTGGGGACGCCGTCGAGGAAGGCCTGCACCCGGTGCTCCCTGATCGCCGCGGCCACCCGCCCGCCGTCGACCTTCTTCAGGTGCGCCTGGACCTGCGGGGTGGCCGCCGCGAGCTTGACGGTGCGGGCCGACTCCAGGGCCGAGACCAGCGCCCGCCCGAACCGGGCCCGAGCCGCCGAGGAGGCGGCCGCCGAGCGACCCGCGATCGGACGGCCGATGCTGGAGGCCACCGCCGAGGTCACCATCACGACGAGCAGCACGGCCCCGGCGAGCCAGGTGCCACCGAGCAGGGCCGTCACCGACGCGATCAGCAGGCCGTTGACGAAGTCGACCCAGCGGTCGGCGTACCGGGCGTAGCGGTCGGCGTCCATCGACCGCGCCACCACCTCGCCAGCAGGGGTGCGGACCAGGCGGCGCTGCGTGGTCTGGCCGTGCAGGACCGCCATCCGCGCGCGCAGCATGACCTCGATCCACCAGCGCGGGTAGCGCCAGAACGCATCGGCGAGCACCACCGGGGCGGCCAGCAGGCTGGCGACCAGCGCCACGAGCAGCCAGCGCGGCGTACCGCCGTCCTGGAGCGACTCGACGACGTGACCCCAGACCAGGCCGGTCACGGCGCCCTGCGCGCCGCTCAGCGACGCGATCAGGAACATCGCGGCGCCCAGGATCCCCCACTCGGGCCGGACGAACAGCGCATGCGCGATGCCGCGGGCCAGGGACGGGCCGCTGCCGATCTCCGGCGGGGCCGGGGGCGAGCCGGACCGCCGCCGGCCGCCGACGCCAGCGATGTCGTCGGACCGGTCGGGGACCGCCGCCGGCGCCGGCGGCCCCGGCGGCACGGGGTCCTCACGCGTGTCGCGGCTGGCCCGCAGCAGGTCGCGGAACGGGCCGGGGTCGGCCGCGAGGTCAGCACGGCGGCCCTGCTGGACCACCCTGCCGTGGTCGAGGACCGCCACGAGCGGGGCCCGCTCGACGGTGGAGAGGCGGTGCGCGATGAGCACGCCGGTGCGCCCGGTGAGCAGCCGGTCGGAGGCTGCGACGACGCGGCGCTCGGTCAGTGGGTCCATGCGCGCCGTGGCCTCGTCGAGGATGACGACCCGGACGTCGCGCACCAGCAGCCGCGCGAACGCGACCAGCTGCTCCTCGCCGGCCGACAGCGACGTGCCGCCCGGCCCGAGCAGGGTGTCGAGGCCGTCGGGCAGGCCGGCGACCCAGCCGGCGAGTCCGAGCTCGGCGACCGCCGCCTCGATCGCCGCGCGGGGCAGGTCGTCGTCGAAGAGCGCGATGTTCTCCGCCAGCGTGCCGGCGAGAATCTCGGTGCGCTGCGTGACGACGCCGACCGCCGCCCGCAGCCGCTGCAGGTCGACGTCGCGGACGTCGGCGCCCGCGACGAACACCGTCCCCCGGGGCGGCTCCACCGCCCGGGAGATCAGCGAGGCCAGCGTCGACTTCCCCGACCCGGTGCGGCCGACCAGCGCGATCGTCTGGCCGGCGGGCACGGTGAGGTCGATGCCCTGGAGTGCGAACGGTCCCTCGGCGTACGCGAAGTCGAGGCCACGGATCTCGATGCCGAGCGCGGATCCGGTCGGCAGCGGCAGGCCGCCCTCGGGCTCCGGCTCGACGGCGAGCATCTGCCGCAGCCGGATGACGGCGCCCAGCCCCGCCTGCAGGTCCGGAAGGTGGTTGGCGAGCATCGCGATCTGGCCGACGAAGGTCGAGGTGACCAGGAACAGCGTCACCAGTCGCGCGACCGAGAGGTCCCCGTCGACCGCGAGCGCGACGCCGGCGACGCCGATGCCGGCCAGCAGTCCGTGCAGGAGTACGCCGGCCCGGCGGGCCAGCCTGCTCTCGATGTCGACCACCGCGCGGAAGGTCGTGTGCACCCCCGCCGAGAGCGCGGCGACCCGGGCCAGGACGTGCGCCTGCCCCAGGCTGGTGCGCAGGTCGTCGCGGCCGGCGATGCCCTCCTCGAGCGCTGCGGCGTGGTCGGTCCAGGCCATCTCCTCGACGACCTTGCGGGTCGAGATCTCGCGCAGCAGCCGGCGGATCGCGAGCCAGGTCACGCCGCCCAGCAGCGGGAACAGCAGGAACGCCGGCCACCAGGTCAGGCCCGCGACGACCCACATCGGCAGCGTGCCGAACAGCGAGCGGAACATCATCCACAGCTGCCAGCGCATCAGGTTGCCGACCTCGTGGGAGTCGTCGTCGACCCGGTCGAGGATCTCGCCGACGGCCTGCTCGTTGAGCGCGCCGAGCGGCTGCCGCAGCGCGGCGTGCAGGACGTCCTCGCGCAGCCGGCCCTCGACACGGTCCGAGATGCCGACCCAGGCCACCTTGCCGGCCGTGTCAATGACGGCGGCACCGACGACGCACAGCGCGAGCAGCGCGACCAGGCGGCTGCCGGGGTCCTCGGCGAGCCGTCCGGCGATGACGGTGCCGAGGGTGGCGATGACCGCCGCGACCGCCGCGGCGGTGAGCGCGGCGACCGTCAGCGGGCCGCGCAGCCGGCGCCAGTCGACCTGACGCGAGGGGTCGGCCGGCGGCGTGGAGGAAGGGGTCGAGACCGGCGGGGGCCCGAGCGTGATCGTGTCGGCCATCGACACGACGTTACGTCGGACCACCGACATCTCGCCCCTGGTTTTCCCCGCCGCGGAATCCCCGGTTAACCGGCGAAACTTGAACTTCGGGGGCGTTGCAACGCCCCCGAAGTCGCGGAATCCCCGGTTAACCGGGGATTCCGCGACGCACGTCGACGGTCCGAGGGCGCTGCTCAGTCAGCAGCGGGATCGATCAGAGCGAGGCGAGCGCCTGGTTGAAGGCCTGCGAGGGACGCATGACCGCGGCGGTCTTCTCGGCGTCGGGTCGGTAGTAGCCACCGATCTCGGCCGGCTGACCCTGCACCGCGAGAAGCTCCTCGACGATCGTCGCCTCGTCGGCCGCCAGCGACTCCGCGAGCGGCCCGAAGGCGGCGGCGAGGTCGGCGTCCTCGGTCTGGGCGGCCAGCTCCTGGGCCCAGTAGAGCGCCAGGTAGAAGTGCGAGCCCCGGTTGTCGATGGTGCCGAGCTTGCGCCCCGGGGAGCGGTCCTCGTTGAGGAACGTCCCGGTCGCGCGGTCCAGCGCGTCGGCGAGGATCCGGGCCCGCGGGTTGCCGGCCTGCTCGGCGTACTTCTCCAGCGACGGCACCAGGGCGAAGAACTCACCCAGGCTGTCCCAGCGCAGGTAGTTCTCCTCCACCAGCTGCTGCACGTGCTTGGGCGCCGAGCCGCCGGCGCCGGTCTCGAAGAGGCCGCCGCCCGCGATCAGCGGGACGACCGAGAGCATCTTCGCCGAGGTGCCGAGCTCCAGGATCGGGAAGAGGTCGGTGTTGTAGTCGCGCAGCACGTTGCCGGTCACCGAGATGGTGTCCTCGCCGCGGCGCATCCGCTCCAGGGAGTACGCCGTCGCGAGCTCGGGGCTGAGCACCTTGATCTCCAGCCCCTCGGTGTCGTGCTCGGTCAGGTAGGTGGCGACCTTCTTGATGAGCTCGGCGTCGTGGGCGCGGGACTCGTCGAGCCAGAACACCGCGGGCGTCTGCGAGGCGCGCGCCCGGGTGACGGCCAGCTTGACCCAGTCGCGGACCGGCACGTCCTTGGTCTGGCAGGCCCGCCAGATGTCGCCCGCCTCGACGTCGTGCTCGAGCAGGACGTCGCCCGCGGAGTTGAGGACGCGGACGGTCCCGGCGGCCGGGATCTCGAAGGTCTTGTCGTGCGAGCCGTACTCCTCGGCCGCCTGGGCCATCAGGCCGACGTTCGGGACGCTGCCGATCGTGGCCGGGTCGAGCGGGCCGTGCTCCTTCACGTCGTCGATGACGGTCTGGTAGACGCCGGCGTAGGAGGAGTCCGGGATGACCGCGAGCGTGTCGGCCTCGCCGCCGTCGGCGCCCCACAGCTTGCCGCCGTTGCGGACCAGCGCCGGCATCGAGGCGTCGACGATGACGTCCGACGGCACGTGCAGGTTGGTGATGCCCTTGTCGGAGTTCACGTAGGACAGCCGCGCACCCTCGGCGAGGGCGGCGTCGAAGGCCGCCTTGATCTCCGCGCCGTTCGGCAGGGCGTCCAGGCCGGACAGGATCGCGCCCAGGCCGTCGTTGGCCGAGAGGCCGGCCTCGGCCAGCTGCTCGCCGTACTGGGCGAACACGTCGGCGAAGAAGGCCTTCACGACGTGGCCGAAGATGATCGGGTCCGACACCTTCATCATCGTGGCCTTCAGGTGCACCGAGAACAGCACGTCGTCGGCCTTCGCCCGGGCGATCGCGTTGCGCAGGAACGCCTGCAGGTGCGCGACCTCCATCTTGGTGGCGTCGACGATCTCGCCCTCGAGGACCTTGATCCCCTCCTTGAGGGTGATCTGCTGACCGCCGGAGGTCTCGAGCACGATGGAGAGGGTGTCGTCGGCCGGCAGCGTCACCGACTTCTCGTTGGAGCGGAAGTCGTGCGCGCCCATCGTGGCGACGTTGGTCTTCGAGCCGGCGGCGAACGGCTTGTTGGTGTGCGGGTGCGCCTTGGCGTAGTTCTTCACCGAGGCGGGCGCGCGACGGTCGGAGTTGCCCTCCCGCAGCACCGGGTTGACGGCGGAGCCCTTGACCTTGTCGAACTTGGCCCGGATCTCCTTCTCCTCCGCGGTCTGCGGGTCGTCGGGGTAGTCCGGGACGGCGAAGCCCTGCGCCTGCAGCTCCTTGATGGCCGCCTTCAGCTGCGGGATCGAGGCCGAGATGTTGGGCAGCTTGATGATGTTGGCCTCGGGCGTCTTGGCCAGCTCGCCGAGCTCGGAGAGCGCGTCGTCGGCCAGACCGAACTGCGCGAGGATGCGCGCGGCCACCGAGATGTCACGGGTCTCCACCTCGACGCCCGCCTTGCCGGCGTACGCCTGGACGATCGGCAGGAAGGAGTACGTCGCCAGCAGCGGCGCCTCGTCCGTGTGGGTGTAGATGATCCGGGCGTTTCCAGCCATGCGGCGTCACTCCTGGGTGTCGACTGCTTCGGGTCGGGAGAAAGTTCCTTGACGTCAAGATACCTGACCGTCGCTCCCCCGCCACCTTGGCATCCTCCGCGGCTGGGACCAAAGGACTAGGGTGCTGCCCATGGCAGAGACTCCCTCCTCGGTCCAGAAGATCGCTGCCGAGGCCCTCGGCACCTTCGTCCTCGTCGCCCTGGGCTGTGGCGCGGCCGTGACCACCGGCGCCGACGTCGTCGCCACCGGCCTGGCCTTCGGCATCGCCGTCCTGACCATGACCTACGTCGTCGGACGAATCACCGGCGGCCACTTCAACCCCGCCGTCACGGTCGGCGCCGCCCTCGGCGGCCGGCTCCCGTGGCGGCAGGTGCCGTGGTACGTCGGCGCGCAGGTCGTCGGCGCGGTGCTCGGCGCGCTGGTGCTGTTCGTCCTCCTCCAGGGCTTCCCCGGCTACGAGGCCGGCACCGCGATGGGCCAGAACGGCTTCGGCGACCAGAACGCCAACGACTACGCCTGGTGGGCGGCCTTCCTGGCGGAGGCGGTGCTCACCGCACTGTTCGTCTACGTCGTCCTCGGCGTCACCGACGAGCGCCACGAGCACCCCGCGCTCGCGCCGGCGGCGATCGGCCTGACGCTGACGGCAATCTACTTCGTCGCGATCCCGATGACCGGCGGCTCGGTCAACCCCGCACGCTCCCTCGGCCCCGCCCTCTTCGCCGGCTGGGACGCCATCGCGCAGCTGTGGCTGTTCATCCTCGCGCCGCTGGCAGGAGCCGCCGTCGCCGGCATCACCTACCCGCTGCTCTTCGGCCGTGCCGGCGAGCCCGTCCCCGGATCGGGCCTGGCGCGGCGCCGGTCCACCACCGCCGCGGCGCCTGCGTACGGCGCGTCCGACGCGTTCCAGCAGCAGTGGAACCAGGACGCGACCGGCGTCGTCCCCGCCGTGGGCGACGCCGAGGCCGGCACCACCACCGTCCGCGACGACACGGCCACCGGCGCGGGCTACTACCCCGCCGCCGAGCCGGCCGGCACCCCGCCGCGGATCGTGCAGGACGGCTGGGAGTGGGACTACGCCGCCCAGCAGTGGAAGCCGGTCCAGGACACGCCGGAGCAGCGCGGTTGAGCCACCCCGACGCAGGGATCGGCCGATGACCGCGACCCGCTCGGCGCGCGAGCGGAAGGCGGCTGTCGAGGCCGGCCCGCTGGCGAGGGTCCGGATCGACCTCGGCGCCGACCGGCAGTTCGTCTACAAGGTCGCGTGCACCACGTGCCTGACCAAGGGTGACCGGCCGTGGTCGACGTACCGCCCCGGAGAGGACAACGGCTACCTGGCGGCCATGGACCGCTGGATCCTCCACCTGACCGAGCGGCACCCGGGGGCGGAGGCCCCCTGTCTGGCCTACCTCACCGCAGCCCAGCAGCGCCTGCAGGAGCGGCGGGAGCAGCGGGAGCGCGCGGCCGGGGGCGACCAGACCAGCGACCAGCCCGGCGACTAGTCCAGTCGCTGCAGCCCCTCGCTGCCACTGCGGCTGACGAGCCCGGCGCCGCGCCGGTAGGTCTCGCGGGCCTCGTACGCCGCGTCGAGCGGCGAGGTGACCTCCAGGACCACCTGCTCGGGCGCCCGGGGCTCCTCTGGCGCGATCTCGACGACGCGCGCGACCCGCTCCTCGACACCGGGAGCCAGCGCACGGCGGAACCCGTCGCCGACCCGCGGCGTCGCCGGCATCGCCAGGCCGGCGCGGGCGCCGGCGGTCCCGGCGCGCCACGACAGCGCCGGGACCGGATCGTCGTGGCCGAGCCACCAGACGTTGCCGTCGGTGTCCTGGGCGAAGTAGTCGGTGGCGACCGTCGCACCGACGGCGGTGCGGACCGCCGTCGCGGGGACGCCGGCAACCTCTACGGGGTCGGCCAGCACGGTCACGGCCCCCTCGGCCACCGGCAGTCCCGGACGGGTGACCCGCACCGGACGGACGCCGCCCGCGGGCAGCGGCAGCCACGGGTTGTCGACGCCGGCGACGAAGTCGGCGGGGTTCGGACTGGGTGTGGGGATCGTCAGCTGGTCCACCCCGGTGGGCGGGTACTCCTGGGCGAAGGTCCCGCAGCCGGCCGCCAGGAGCAGCACGAGCGGGAGCAGCACCGCTCCGGCCATCCGTCGTACCCGCACGGCGCCAGCATCGCAGGTCGCGAGAGGCTGTGAGCCGCGTCACGGCGCTGCTAGCGTGGCCGCCGTGACTACTCCCCTGAAGGTGGCCGTCACCGGCGCCGCCGGCCAGATCGGCTACAGCCTCCTGTTCCGCATCGCCTCCGGCGCCCTCGGCGGCGAGCGCGAGATCGAGCTCCGGCTCCTCGAGATCACCCCGGCGCTCCGGGCGCTGGAGGGGGTCGTCATGGAGCTCGACGACTGCGCGTTCCAGCACCTGGCGAAGGTCGAGATCGGCGACGACCCGAAGAAGGTGTTCGACGGCGTCGAGCTGGCCCTGCTCGTCGGCGCCCGCCCTCGCACCGCGGGCATGGAGCGCAAGGACCTGCTCGAGGCCAACGGCGCGATCTTCACCGCACAGGGCCGAGCGCTCAACGACGTGGCGGCCGACAACGTCCGGGTGCAGGTGACCGGCAACCCCGCCAACACCAACGCCCTCATCACGGCGGCCAACGCGCCCGACATCCCGCGGGAGCGGTTCTCGGCGCTGACCCGGCTCGACCACAACCGCGCCATCGCCCAGCTCTCGCGCAAGACGGGGGTGCCGGCACACGACATCACCCGCATGACGATCTGGGGCAACCACTCCGCCACGCAGTACCCCGACCTCTCGCACGCCCTCGTGGACGGCCGCCCGGCCCTGGACCTGGTGGACCGGGCCTGGGTGGAGAACGACTTCATCCCCACCGTCGCCAAGCGCGGCACGGCCATCATCGAGGCCCGCGGACTGTCCTCGGCCGCCTCGGCGGCCTCGGCGACGATCGACGCCGCCCGCAACTGGCTCTTCGGTACGCCGGCCGACGACTGGGGGTCGATGGCGGTGGTCTCCGACGGCTCCTACGGCGTGCCGGAGGGGCTGGTCTCCTCGTTCCCGGTGACGACCGGCGGCGGCAGCTGGCACATCGTCCCCAACCTGGCGATCGACGACTTCTCCCGCCAGCACATCGACGCCTCGGTCGCCGAGCTGCAGGAGGAGGCGGACGCGGTCAAGGCGCTCGGACTGGTGTGAGGCGTTGATACATGGCGTATCATCCCTAGCGGATACACGCTGTATCAACGCCAGGAGACGAGCCCCCATGCCCGCAGCCACCCGTCCTCGCACCTCCCGCGAGGAGTACCGCCGCAACCTCGCCACGCTCTCGGAGGCGTCCGTGCACCAGCACTTCGACGCGTTCGAGGACATCGACTGGGACAACCCCGACTTCGTCGTACGCCGCGACGACGAGCGCTGGATCCTCGGCCCGGAGGACAACCTCGGCGCCCACCCGTGGTACCGCTCCCTGCCGAAGCAGCGCCAGATCGAGATCGGCATCTACCGCTGGGCGCTGCTCACCAAGGTCGGGCTGACGTTCGAGCAGCTGCTCATCGCCGGCATCATGTTCGGCAACGCGGACCTGCGCAACCGCAACCCGGAGTTCCGGTACGCCATGCACGAGGCGACCGAGGAGTGCCACCACATCCAGATGTTCCAGGAGCTCGTCAACCGGACCGGCCTGGACGTGAAGGGCGGACCGGCCTGGTTCCGCCGCTGGTCGCCGCTCATCGCCAGCGCAGCGAAGTGGGCGCCCGTCGGCTTCTGGATGGGTGTGCTGGCCGGCGAGGAGCCGATCGACCACCTGCAGAAGCGGCTGCTGCGCAGCAACGGCGACCTGCACCCCCTGCTGGAGCGGATCATGTCGATCCACGTCGCCGAGGAGGCCCGCCACATCGGGTTCGCCCACCACTACCTCACCCAGTACGTCCCCTACCTCGGCGCGGTCTCGCGCAGCCTCCTGGGCGTGGCGACGCCGCTGGTGATGCGGCTGCTGGGCGACGTGATCATGAAGCCGAGCCGCGAGGACCTCGCCGCCATGGGCATCCCGGACCAGGTCGCGCGCGAGATCTGGTGGGACTCCGAGGAGTCGCGCAAGTTCCTGCGCGACCTGTACGGCGACGTGCGGATGCTCTTCGACGACCTCGGGCTGCGCGGTCCGGTCGCCCGGTTCGCGTGGCGGCGGATGGGCATCGACGGGCGACCCTCGCGGTTCCGGGGCGCGGTCGCCTCGGCGCGCTCCTGAGCGGCCGACCGGTGAGCGGCACGACGGCGGCCCGGGGCGGCGGCGAGCAGGACCGGCGCGACCAGGTGGTGCTCGCCGCGGTCGCCGCCGTCGAGGAGCTCGGCCCGGGCGTGGGGCTCGGCGAGGTCGCCGCCCGCAGCGGGATCCAGCGGCCCAACCTGTACCGCCTCTTCACGAGCAAGGAGCAGCTCGACGCCGAGGTGGCCCGGTACGCCGGCGCCCAGCTCAACGCCGCGGTCCGACCGCACCTGTCCGAGCGCGGCACGATGGCACAGCTCGTCGCCGGCGTCATCGGTGCCGGCGTCGCGTGGGCCGACGAGCATCCGCAGCTCTACCGGCTGCTGGCCACCCAGCACCACCGCTCGAGCGGCGTGCGCATCGGCTGGGACCGGCTGCTGGGTGAGTTCGTCGGCGCGATCCAGTCCTACCTGGCCGCCGGCGGCATGCGCGCCGAGGTGCCGAGTGGCGTGCTCGCCTCGCTGATGGGGCTGGTCGACGCCGGCATCGTGTGGTGGCTCGACCACCGCGACGAGACCCAGGCGGCCGTCGCCGTGCGCCTCTCCCGGCACGTGACCCGCATCCTCGGCGACGTCGCCGAGGAGCTCGGCCTCGACATCCCCGCCGACCTGGTGCTCAGCCCGCGACCCGAGGTGGGCGCCGGGCTCTAGACCTGCTCGGGGATCGTGCTGGCGAGGAACCACAACGCCACCGCGACCGCGGCGAGCAGCCCGCTGTCGAGCAGCCGGTGGCGTACGGCGAGCATGCCGGCGTCCTTGGCCGGGAGGACCAGTCGCAGCCCGGCCGCTGCGAGCAGCGCGCCCGCCACGACATGGACACCGCCGCGCCAGTGCCCGGTGGTGACGACCCCGAGGCCGACGAGGGTCGCCGCGAGCACCAGCAGGTAGCAGACACCGCCGATGGTGGACGGGTAGCGGCGTACGTCGTCCTCGGGCGCCTGCACCCCCGCGGCGACCAGCTCGGCGGCGACCTCCTCCGGGGTGGGGACGCGCTCGTCCCGGGGCTCCTCCCCCGCGGCGGGTCGTTCGGTGGGCTCGGGCACGACGCTCAACCTAGTGGGTCCTCAACGACCGACCGACTGCTCCGCCGCCTGCACCACGTTGGTCAGCAGCATCGCGCGGGTCATCGGCCCGACCCCACCGGGGTTCGGGGAGACCCAGCCGGCGACGTCCCAGACGTCCTCGGCGAGGTCACCGGCCAGCTTGCCGTCGACCCGGGAGACGCCGACGTCGAGCAGGGCGGCGCCCGGCTTGACCATGTCCGCGGTGATGATGCCGGGCACACCCGCCGCAGCCACGACGATGTCGGCGGCGCGGGTGTGGGCGGCGAGGTCGCGGGTGCCGGTGTGGCACAGGGTCACGGTGGCGTTCTCGGAGCGACGGGTCAGCAGCAGCCCGAGGGGGCGGCCGACCGTCACGCCGCGGCCCACGACGACCACCTCGGCGCCGCGCAGCTCCACGCCGTGGCGGCGCAGCAGCTCCACGATCCCGAAGGGCGTGCACGGGAGCGGCGCCTCCTTGCCGAGCACCAGCCAGCCCAGGTTGGTCGGGTGCAGGCCGTCGGCGTCCTTGGCCGGGTCGATCAGGCCGAGCACCCGGTTCTCGTCGATCCCCGCGGGCAGCGGCAGCTGGACGATGTAGCCGGTGCAGGCGGGGTCGTCGTTGAGGGCCCGGACGGCGTCCTCGATCTCGTCCTGCGTGGCCGTGGCGGGCAGGTCGATCCGGATCGACTCGATGCCGACCTCGGCGCAGTCCTTGTGCTTGCCGTTGACGTACCACCGCGAACCGGGGTCGTCGCCCACCAGGATCGTGCCGAGACCCGGCTTCACGCCCTGCTCGTGCAGCGCTGCGACGCGGAGCTTCAGCTCGTCCTTGATGGCCTTCGCCGTCGCGGTGCCGTCGAGCTTGTGTGCGGTCATCGTTGCTCCCTGTTGTCCTTGAACTACTGTCCCTCGCGCCTATGTCCCCACGCCTGTGTCTCTTGGCGTGGATGGGTCTCGACACGCGCGTCGCGACTTCGTTCCTCAGTCGCGGCGCTTGCTCGACCTTCCCACCTACGAGCCGGAGCAAGCTCCGTCTCTAGTGGGAAAAGTGCCGGGTGCCGGTGAAGTACATCGTGACGCCGGCCGCCTCGCAGGCCGCGATCGTGAGCTCGTCGCGGACCGAGCCGCCGGGCTGGACGATCGCCTTGACGCCGGCGTCGATGAGGATCTGGGGGCCGTCCTCGAACGGGAAGAACGCGTCGGAGGCGGCGACCGCGCCCTCGGATCGGCGCAGCGCGCGCTCACCTTCGACCGCGAGCGTGTTGGCCCGCTCGACCGCCAGCCGGCAGGAGTCGACCCGGTTGACCTGGCCCATCCCGATGCCGACGGCGCCGCCGTCCTTGGCCAGCAGGATCGCGTTGGACTTCGCGGCCCGCACGGCACGCCACGCGAAGGCCAGGTCGGCCAGGGTCGCCTCGTCGGCGGCCTCACCGGTGGCGAGGGTCCAGTTGGCCGGGTCGTCCCCGGGGGCCTGGAACCGGTCGACCTGCTGCATCAGCAGGCCTCCCGAGATCGGCCGGATCTCCGCGCCGCCGGACGTCAGCGGCGGGGCGACGAGGATGCGGATGTTCTTCTTCCGCGCCAGCACGTCCACGGCGCCGTCCTCGTAGGCGGGCGCGACGATGACCTCGGTGAAGACCTCCGCCACCTGCTCGGCCATCGCCACGGACACCGGGACGTTGGTGGCGATCACGCCGCCGAAGGCCGACACCGGGTCGCACTCGTGGGCGCGGCGGTGCGCCTCCGCGACGCCCCCCTCGACCGACCCCACGGCGATGCCGCACGGGTTGGCGTGCTTGATGATCGCGACCGTGGGCTGGTCGCCGTGGTCGTACGCCGCGCGGCGGGCCGCGTCGCTGTCGACGTAGTTGTTGTACGACATCTCCTTGCCGTGCAGCTGCTCGGCGGTCGCGAGACCGGCCGGGCCGAAGCCGGAGGTGTAGAGCGCCGCCGGCTGGTGCGGGTTCTCGCCGTACCGCAGCACCGCGGCCTTGTCCCAGGTCGCGCCGACCCAGGCCGGGAAGCCGGTGCTCCGACCGTCGACCACCGAGGTGTCCGTGAGCACGTTGCCCATCCAGGACGCGACCTGGACGTCGTAGGTGGCGGTGTGGACGAACGCCTTGGCGGCCAGCGCCTTGCGCGCCTCGTAGGTGAAGCCGCCGGCCCGGACGGCGTCGAGGACCGACGGGTAGTCGGCGCCGTCGGTGACGATCGCGACGCTCGGGTGGTTCTTGGCCGCGGCGCGGACCATCGACGGGCCGCCGATGTCGATCTTCTCGATGCAGTCCTCGATGCTCGCGCCGGAGGCCACCGTCGCGGCGAACGGGTAGAGGTTCACCACGACCAGGTCGAACGGCTCGACGCCGAGGTCGGCCAGCTGCGCCACGTGGTCGTCGAGGCGGCGGTCGGCGAGGATCCCGGCGTGCACCCGCGGGTGCAGCGTCTTGACCCGACCGTCGAGGCACTCGGGGAAGCCGGTCAGGTCCTCGACCTTCGTGACCGGCAGGTCGAGCGACTCGATGAGCGCCGCCGAGCCGCCGGTGGAGACCAATTCGACGCCCGCCTCGTGCAGACCGCGGACGAGGTCCTCGAGCCCGGTCTTGTCGAAGACGGACACCAGGGCCCGCTTGATCGCGATCTTGTCCTGCTGGCCAGCCATGTGCGGCTCACTTCCTCATCGGTGGGTCGTTCTTCGACGAGGGGCACCCAGGCGGTCGATGCCGGCTCACACACTCCCTGGTGGTCACCCACCCGCGCCAGTCGTGTGCACCCATCATGCCGTGAACTCAGCGGCCGATGCGAACCCGGCGCCCCTCCACCGCGAAGCCCTCGCGCACCATGCGGCCGACCGTGTCGACGAGCATCGCCCGCTCCGCGACCTTGATCCGCTCGTGCAGCGTCTCGACGGTGTCGTCGTCCTCGACCGGCACCGCCGTCTGGGCGACGATCGCGCCGGTGTCGACGCCCTCGTCGACGACGAACAGCGTGCAGCCGGAGACCTTGACGCCGTACTCCAGCGCGTCGGCCGGTCCGCGGGTGCCGGGGAACGCCGGCGACAGCGCCGGGTGGGTGTTGATCGTGCGGCCGCCGAAGCGGGCGAGGAACGAGGGGCCGAGCAGCTTCATGAAGCCGGCCGACACGACGAGGTCGGGCGCGTGGCCGGCGGTGGTCTCCATGAGGGCGGCGTCCCACTCCTCCCGGCTGGCGAAGTCCTTGACCGGCAGGACGTACGTCGCGATCCCGGCCCGTTCGGCGCGGGCCAGGCCCTCGATGCCGGGCCGGTCGGCGCCGACGGCCACCACCTCGGCGCCGTACGCCGGGTCGGCGCACGCGTCGAGCAGCGCCTGCAGGTTGGTGCCGGATCCGGAGACCAGCACGACGAGGCGGGCGGGAGCTGCGGAGAGCTCTCGGGAGGATCCTGCGGAGGGTTCGGCCACGGCGGGGAGTCTAGGAGGTCGCTGCGTCACCGGCGTCAGCGTCGGCGTCGGCGAGGAAGCGGCGGCGCTGCCACCACGTCATCGCCAGCCCGGCGACCAGGCCGCCGACGCCGAAACCGACCACCGCGCGCAGCGTGGCCTCGCCGACGAGCGGGCCGACGTCGGCCATCCGCCCCGGTCCGACGGCACCGCCGGCCAGCGCCGCGAGGACGCCGTAGGCCAGCCCCGCCGTCACACCGCCCGCCAGACCACGCACGGCGCCGTCCTCCCACCGCGGGGTCGGGAAGCGGCGCTGCACCCGTGCCACGCCGAGTGCGGCCGACAGCGGCGCCAGCACCATCAGCCAGGGCGCCCATCCCGGCGTCGCCCCCGAGCCGGGCAGCGCGGCGAGCAGCGGGAACATCGGCAGCGGCCCGATCACGACGGCCGACGGGCTGACCAGGGTGCCGGCGCCGACGGTGAAGCCGGGGCCGAGCAGGTAGGAGCCGGCGAAGAGGGTCGCGTTGGGCAGCACGCTGGCGGTGAGCAGCGAGTAGAGCGTGCTCGCGCCGGCGTCGGTGTGCAGCTGGGACAGGATGTTCGCCGCCGTGCTGGCGTCCACCACGAGGCTCACCACCAGCACCGCGGCACTCACCGCGAGCCAGGCCAGCAGCACCGCACGACAGGCCGCGGCGCCCGCGCGCAGCGTCGCCGGGACGCCGGTCAGCCAGATCGCGGCGCGGCCGGAGCCGACGGCGATGCCCGCGCCCCCGACGCCGGCCGACAGCAGCGTCGCCCACAGGCCCACCCGGCCGACGTCGAGGCCGGTCGCCGCGGTGCCGGCCACCGAGGCGACCACGATCGCGCTGACGGCGTACCCGATGGCGAACAGCAGCGCCGCGAGCGGCACGGTGAGGTCGCGCTCGCCGTCGGCGATCCGGTCGGCGTCCGGCCCGTGGCCCGAGATCGAGTCGCCGACCTTGTGGCCGACCCGCCACAGCGCCCAGGCGCAGACGAGGGTCAGGCCGAGGGGCACGACGGTCACGGGCACGCCGCGCACGTGCAGCCCGGAGCCGTGCGCCATCAGCCAACCGGTCGCTCCGGCACGCAGGGCGTCCCGGGGCGCGCCGTACGCGCCGGAATCGGTCAGGAACCACCCGACCACCCCGATCGCCAGGCACACGACCAGCGTGGCCAGCGCCGCCCAGGCCCCCCCGAGCGTCGCCACGAGCGCGAGCGGGCGGCGGTGCCGCAGCTCGGCCTGGAGCTCGGCGGCGGACCGGGTCGGGGAGGTGAGCAGCGAGGACATCGCCCCCATCATCACCGCGCCGCCGGGTCGACGCGGACAAGGCACGCCGCGGGACCGACGGGTAACCTGTCCGATGCTCATGAGGAACAGGCCGGATCCAGACCACTTCGAGGCGTTCTACAAGGACGTCCGTGGTCGCCTCCTCCTCCAGACCTGGGCCCTGACCGGCGACCTGCCGGCCGCGCAGAAGGCCGTGCGCGACGCGCTCGTCATCGGCTGGCACCACTGGCGCAAGATCAGCCGGCTGGCCGACCCCGAGAGCTACGTGCGCCCGCTGGCCTGGTCGCGGGCGCAGCGCCGGCACTCCACCCGGCCCTTCCACCGCGAGAAGGGCATCGCCGACGACGTCCGCGCCACCCTGGCCTCGCTCGGGAAGCTGCCGCTGCTGCAGCGCAAGGTGCTGCTGCTCGCGCACCTCACCACGCTGCCGCTCGACCAGCTCGCCCGTGAGGTGGGCATCACCCAGGCCCGCGCCGAGCGGGAGCTGCAGACCGCGACGGCGGCGTTCTCGCTGCACCGTGGCGTGCCGACCACCAGCATCCTGGCGCTGTTCGAGCCACTGGCCGCCGAGCTCACCGACGTGCGCTGGCCGCGGCCCTCCATCCTCACCCGAGCCGGTGGAGCCCGGCGGCGCGCCCACACGGCGGTCGGCGCTCTCGCCGCCGTCGCCGCGCTGCTCGGCTCCGGCGTCGCGGTCAGCGACACCGACGGCGTCCGCCCACGGCTCCAGAGCATGCACCTGCTCACCCCGGAGACCACCGGCCCGCCGCCGGCCTACCCGCTCACCTCCGAGCGACTGCTCGCCGACGCCCAGGTCGCCGAGGCGTTGCCCGGGTCCTGGACCACCGACCTCACCTCCGACAACACCGGCGACGGGATGGTGATGCCGTGCCAGCAGCGGTTCGCCGACCGGAGCCGGCAGGCCTCCCTGCTGCGGACCTTCACCACGGACCCGACCGGCAGCGACCCGGACGGCCGGACCGCCGCGCAGGCCACCGAGATCGCCGTGACCCCCGAGGCCGCGCACCACGCCTACGCCGCCACGCTGAAGTGGTACGCCGGCTGCCGCGACGCCCGGGTCCAGCTGGTCTCCACCCGCATCGTCGGCGGGGTCGGCGACGAGGCGGCCGCGCTCGTGCTGCGGGACTGGGACGAGCCGGTGCGCGCGATCGTCGTGGGCGTGGCCCGCACCGGGCTCGCGACCACCACCGTGGCGAGCACCGTGCCGGCCTCGCTGCCGCGGCCGGTCCCGCGCACCACCCGACTGCTGGCCCAGGCCGTCGGCAAGCTGTGCGAGCTCCCCGGAGGCGGTGCCTGCGCCGGCACCCCGGTCACCGAGGAGATCCCTCCGTTCCCCGTCGGGGCGCACCCCGGACTGCTGACCGAGCTGGACCTGCCGCCGGTGCCGGGGGTGCCGCACCCGTGGGAGGGCACCACGCCGACGCCGGCCACCACGAACGTCGCCGCCACCCGCTGCGACAGCTCCGTCTTCCACCGCAAGGGCGTCACCGGCGACCTGACGCGCACCTTCGTGATCCCCGAGGCGAGCGGGCTGCCGCCGCAGTTCGGGCTCACCCAGACCGTCGGCTCCTTCGGCACCCCCAAGGCGGCGCAGCGCTTCGTGGCGACGGTCCGCGACCGGCTCGCCACCTGCCCGCAACGCGACCTGGGCACCGACGTCCAGGCGGTCGCCACGCCGACGGGCCGGCTCGACGCGACGGTGTGGCGGGTCACCGTCGAGCTCACCGAGACCCGGTCGGTGGTCTTCCTCATGGCGATCATCCGGGCCGGCGACAACGTCGCGCAGCTCGGCTTCGTGCCGTCGGACTCCGCGACGATCGCCGAGGCCGACTTCGTGGCGCTCACGCACCGCGCCGCCGAGCGCCTCGCCCAGGCTGGCTGACCAGCGGCGGGCGACGAAGGAGCCCGACGCGACGGTCAGCCAGGTCGAGCAAGCGCACGGCCGAGCTTGCGAGGCCGTGACCGCGCGTCGAGACCCATCTGGACCAGGAAACATTCCGGGCAACCGATGCAACCGGGCTACCACCCCGGGCGTATTCCTGCTGAGATTCACCATCCCAGCGACAAGGAACGATCCATGGAACCCGACGAGTTCGACGAGTTCTACACCGCGTCGTACGCCCGCGTGACAGCGCAGGTCTACGCCATGGTGGGGAACCGCGACGAGGCCGAGGAGTGCGTGCAGGAGGCGTACGTCCGGGCCTGGGCGCACCGCCGGCAGCTCTCCACGGCCGAGCATCCCGAGGCCTGGGTCCGCACCACGGCCTACCGCCTCGCGGTCTCCCGCTGGCGGCGCGTGACGCGTGGCCGCCGACCGGCCGACCGGGCCCTCTCCGCGCCGGTCAGCGCGCCGGCGCCGTCCGAGGCGCACGTCGCGCTCGTCGCGGCGCTCAAGCAGCTGCCCGACGCCCAGCGCCGCACGATCGTCCTGCACCACCTGGCCGATCTCTCCGTGGCCGACGTCGCCCGCGAGACGGGCGTCCCCGAGGGGACCGTCAAGGCCCGTCTCAGCCGTGGGCGCGCCGCGCTCGCCGCCCTGCTCTCCGACCCCGCCATCGCTCCGGAGGCCAACCATGCCTGACCAGCTCTTCGAAGGGTTCACCGACCACATGTCCGCGCCGACCCCGCTCCCCCCGTCGGAGGTTCGTCGTCGCGGCGACCGCCGCCGGCGCCGCACCCAGGTCGCGGTGGGCGTCGCTGGCGTCGCCGCCGCGGCGGCCGTCATCACGCCGGTCCTCGCCCTCTCGGGCGGCTCGGACCCCGCCCGCAACGCGCCGATCGCGACCGAGGGCCCTAGCACGCCTGCCCGGGTCGTCACGACCATCGCCGACGACTTCCCGCTCGACGCGGGGATGGGCGGCGAGTCCGGTGTGCCGGCGAAGGTGTACCCGTACCAGCCCGACCTCGGCGACGGCCTGCTCTCGCTGCACATCTGCACCGGTCCGGCCGGCGACAACCTGGCCTGGGACGCGTCGCAGGCCAGCGACGCCCTGGTGGCGACCTGGTCCAACCCCGCCGAGAACTCCGGTGGCGAGGCCCGCACGCTGGCCACCTACCCGGATGAGGCGACGGCCAGCAGCCTGGTGTCCGAGATCTCCGCGACGGTGGCGGCCTGCACGAAGCCGGGGCTCGGCCAGATCGGCCCCTACCCGGTCGCGGCTCCCGCCCCCGACCTGGGTGACGAGGCGGTCGCCTACGTCGACACCTATCTCGACGAGGACTCCGGCTACCCGACCGGCGAGGGCACGCTCTACGTCGTCGTGCGGGAGGGCAACGCGCTCGTGCTGCTGCAGAGCTACTTCGGCGGTGCCGGCGACCCGGCGGTCGTGCAGGAGATGGTCGACCTGAAGCAGCGCCAGCTCGCCGACACGGTCGACGCGATGGCGTCCACGTACGGCGGCTGACCCGCCGCCCGGCGTACCACCGCCGTCACCGCCGTCACAACGTCAGACGCCCTGGCTGCCGAAGCAGCCAGGGCGTCTGACG
>NZ_DASWXC010000095.1:0-105015 GCF_036405735.1 Nocardioides sp. | reverse complement strand
CCGGGCGCGGGCCGATCGCCAGCCTCTTCCTCGCGCTCTTCCGCGGCGTGGCCGCGGTCTGGCTCGCCGTCGCCAACGGCATCGGCTCACTGGCCCGCAGCATCGGTCACGGTGCGCGCGAGCTCGAGCCGGAGCACCGCCGCGACGGCGCCGGCCTGTTCGTGCTGGGCCTCGCGCTGGTCGTGGCCGGCGCGGTCTGGTTCCAGATCGACGGCGGCGTGCTCGGCTTCGTGGGCGCCCTGGTCACCGGCTCGGTCGGCAAGGTGGGCTGGCTGGTCCCGCTCGCGCTGGTCTACGTCGCCGCCCGCACCATGCGTGACCCGGTCGGCAACGGTCCCGCTGGCCGTCAGGTGATCGGATGGTCCGCACTGTCGCTCGGGGTGCTCGGCATCGTCCACATCGCGAACGGCAACCCGCAGCCCCAGGGCGGCAACGCCGAGTCCCTGCAGACCGCCGGCGGCGCGGTCGGGTACGTCGTCAGCGCGCTGCTGCTCGACCTGCTCCGGTCCGCCTACGTCGTCGTGCCGCTGTTGCTGCTGCTCGCCTTCTTCGGCGTGCTGGTCGTCACCTCCACCCCGCTCTACCAGGTCCCCGAGAAGCTCGCCGCGATCCGGGACCGGGCGCTGGGTCGCGAGCACCTCGACGACCACGACGACCTCGGCGATGCCTACGAGGTCGGCCCGCACGACACCCAGCCCATCGGGCGGCGTGGCCGGAAGGCCAAGGACGCCGCCCTCGAGGACAGCTTCATCGACCCGGACATGGGCGACCCGGCGTACGACTCGCCCGTGCTCGCCGAGCGCGAGATCGCCAAGCGGCGCCGCCGTCGCAAGGACGCCCTCGACGTGGCGCTCGAGGAGGGCACCGCGGACGGCGACCTCGGTCTTGCGCTCTTCGCCGACGAGGTCCCGACGGCTGCTGCCGCGGTCGCTGCTGCCGCCGTGCCGGAGCCGACCGTGTCGCGCCGCAGGCCGGGCGCCACGGCCGAGCCGGTCGAGGAGAAGGGCGAGCTCGAGCCGCCCCCGCACACGCCGCTGCCGCAGCGCGTCGAGCAGCTGACGCTCGCCGGCGACGTCACCTACACGCTGCCCGGCAACGACCTGCTGAAGGCCGGCTCGCCCCACAAGGCGCGCTCGCAGGCCAGCGACGACGTCGTGGGCAGCCTGACCCGGGTGCTGGAGGAGTTCGGCATCGACGCCCAGGTCACCGGCTACACCCGGGGCCCGACGGTCACCCGCTACGAGGTCGAGCTCGGCCCGGCGGTGAAGGTCGAGAAGGTCACCGCGCTGAGCAAGAACATCGCCTACGCGGTGGCCAGCGCCGACGTCCGCATCCTCAGCCCGATCCCGGGCAAGTCCGCCATCGGCATCGAGATCCCGAACACCGACAAGGAGATCGTCTCCCTCGGTGACGTGCTGCGCTCCACGATCGCGCGCAACGACCACCACCCGATGGTCGCCGGCCTCGGCAAGGACGTCGAGGGCGGCTTCGTCGTCGCGAACATGGCGAAGATGCCGCACCTGCTGGTGGCCGGCGCCACCGGATCCGGCAAGTCGTCGTTCATCAACTCGCTGATCACCTCGATCCTGATGCGGGCCACGCCGGACGAGGTCCGGATGATCATGGTCGACCCCAAGCGGGTCGAGCTGAACGCCTACGAGGGCGTCCCGCACCTGATCACCCCGATCATCACGAACCCGAAGAAGGCCGCCGAGGCGCTGGCCTGGGTCGTGCGCGAGATGGACATGCGCTACGACGACCTGGCCAACTTCGGCTTCCGCCACATCGACGACTTCAACAAGGCGGTGCGGGCCGGCAAGGTGCAGGTGCCCCCGGGCAGCGAGCGGGAGCTCGCGCCGTACCCCTATCTCCTCGTCATCGTCGACGAGCTCGCCGACCTGATGATGGTCGCCCCGCGCGACGTCGAGGACTCCGTCGTCCGCATCACCCAGCTGGCCCGTGCCGCCGGCATCCACCTGGTGCTCGCCACGCAGCGGCCGTCGGTCGACGTGGTCACCGGCCTGATCAAGGCCAACGTGCCGTCGCGGCTCGCGTTCGCCACCTCGTCGCTCGGCGACAGCCGCGTCATCCTCGACCAGCCCGGCGCCGAGAAGCTCGTCGGACAGGGTGACGGGCTGTTCCTCCCGATGGGCTCCTCCAAGCCGATCCGCGTCCAGGGGTCCTGGGTCTCGGAGGCCGAGATCGCCGCGGTCGTGAAGGCGTGCAAGAGCCAGCTGGAGCCGTCCTACCGCGAGGACGTCACCGCGCCGGCCGCGTCCAAAAAGGAGCTGGACGACGACATCGGCGACGACCTCGAGCTCGTCGTGCAGGCCATCGAGCTGGTCGTCACCACCCAGTTCGGCTCAACGTCGATGCTGCAGCGCAAGCTGCGCGTCGGCTTCGCGAAGGCGGGTCGCCTGATGGACATCATGGAGAGCCGCGGCGTGGTCGGGCCCAGCGAGGGCTCCAAGGCGCGCGACGTCCTCGTGAAGCCCGACGAGCTGGACAGCGTCATCGCCACACTGCAGGGGGAGCTGTGACCGAGCAGACCGAGATCATGACCGAGCCGACCTCGTCGATCGAGCCGCCCTCGTTGATCGAGCCGACCTCGTCGATCGAGCCTGTCGAGATCCACCGCAACGGCCGGCTCGCGGCCGTCACCGGCGGGCTGGCGGCCGTGCTGGCCGTCGCGTTCCTGGTGCGCGGCTCCGGCGCGCTCGACCTGGCGCTGGGGATCGTGCTGGCGGCGCTGGCCGGCTACCAGCTCTTCACCGCCTGGGACGCGCGGACGCCGGTGCTGCTCGCCGACGCCCACGGCGTCCGGATCCGCCTCGGCGGCTCCTGGACCGGCCTGCGCTGGAACGAGATCGACGAGGTCGAGCACCTGCCGCGACGCTCGTGGTGGCGCGACGGCCGGCTCGTCGTGCTCCCGGTCGAGGAGGACCGCCACGTGGCCGCGCTCGGGTCCGCCGGACGACGCCAGGCCGCGGTCGCTCGCCGGCTCTATGGCGCGCCGTTCGCCCTCCCGCTCGGACTCGGCACCGCCGTGACCGGTGGCAGCGGCCAGCTGTCGATCCGCCTCGCCGACCTGGCCGGCGACGCCGCGACGATCGTCGAGATCGACCCCCTCGCGGAGGACGATCTGTCCGACGAGCGTTCGTCGGTCGAGCAGCCGGAGCCGCTAGGCGAGGGCGTCGTCGAGACCCCCGACCCGGTCGCCGACCCGATGACCGACACCGCCGAGCGACCGGTCTTCGCGAGCCCGACGCCGTCGCCGCTGCGACAGCCGATCGCGGCCGTCCGTGCCGAAGTCACCCGCGACCTGACCCGCGACTACACGATTGGCGCGAACGCGCTCAAGCTCGACACCGCCGATGCCGAGGACGGCACGGCGAGCCGCCTGCCGGAGGCCGACCAGCTCCGTCCTGCGCGCGACGTCGACTGGGCGGGCATCACGCCGATCGCCCGCCCCGGCGAGGCCGTCGAGCCGATCGTCATCGACGGGCTCGGCGCGACGCCGGCCGTCGAGCCGGTGATCGGCCCCGAGCTGGCCGCGGCGCGGACGCGGCTCGGCCTCGGCATCGACCAGCTCGCCGAGCGGACCCGGATCCGCCCCCACGTGCTGGAGTCCATCGAGGTCGACGACTTCGGGCCGTGCGGCGGTGACTTCTACGCCCGCGGCCACCTGCGGACGCTGGGCCGGGTGCTCGGCGTGGACGCCGCACCGCTGCTGCGGACCTACGACGCGACGTACGCCGACGCGCCGATCAACCCCCGCCGCGTGTTCGAGGCCGAGCTGGCCACCGGCGCCGGCGGCCCGATCCGGCGCATGAAGGGCGGCCCGAACTGGTCGGTGCTCGTCGCCGCCGTGATGGCGGTCGTGCTGGCCTGGTCGATCGCGCGCCTGGTCTTCGACGGCTCGGCCACCACGCCGCCACCGGCGCCCAGCCTCGGCAGTGGCTCGCAGGGCACGACCAACCCCTACGGCAACCTCCCGGCGCCCGTCCCGGTGTCGATCACCGCGGCGGGCGGCGGTGCCCACGTCGTCGTACGCGACGGTGGCGGCACCATCGTCTACACCGGTGACCTGGCGTTTGGCGAGACCAAGCTGCTCAAGGCCTCCCCGCCGGTGCGGGTGCAGTCCTCCGACGGCTCGGCGACCGTCGCCGTCGACGGCGGGCAGGGCGTCCCGCTCGGCGCCACCGGCGAGCAGGCCCAGCGGACGTTCACCGTCGACTGATCCGCCCCGGGCACCTGACGCCTCTCACACGCCTGCGGCGTGTCGCGGGGAGCAGCGTCAGGTGCCCGCGGCGGTCCGGAGCCGATAGCGCCGCTCGGGGCGTCCGGACGTCCCGTAGTTGAGCCGTACGGCGACCCGGTCGACGCTGCTGAAGTGCTCGAGGTAGCGCCGCGCGCTCACCCGGCTGATGCCGACCGCTGCGGCGCACTCGGCGGCGCTGAGCTCGGCGCCGTCCCCGAGCGCGGCGAGCACGGCCTCGGCGGTCTCGTTGCTGAGTCCCTTCGGCAGCTGGTCGCGGACCGAGGGCTGTCGCGCGAAGACCGCGTCGATGTCGGCCTGCCCCGGCCGCTGCAGCCCGCGGAGCGCCTCGTGTGCCCGGCGGAAGGCGTCGAGCCGCTCGGCGAGGTCCTCGAACGCGAACGGCTTGACCAGGTAGTGCGCCGCGCCGGCGGCCGCGGCCGCCCGCACCGTGTCGGCCTCGCGCGCCGCCGTGATCACGATGACGCCGACGTCGTTGCCGGCGCCGCGCAGCCGACGGAGCACCTCGGTCCCGCTGACGTCGGGCAGGTGGACGTCGAGCAGCACCAGGTCGGGCGTGAGGCGCGCGATGTCGGCGAGCGCCTGCTCTCCGGTGGAGGCCACGCCGAGGATCCGGAAGCCCGGTATCCGCTCGACGAACCGGGTGTGGATCGAGGCGACCATGAAGTCGTCCTCCACGACGAGGACTCCGAGGCTCACGCGCGCTCCTCCTCAGGTCGTGGCTCAGGTCGTGGCTCAACTGCTGGGTCGGTCCGGACCGTGGCCCAGGGCGCCACCGGGAGCCGCACGGTGAAGACGGCGCCGCCGAGCGCCTCGTCATTGTGCACCGTCACGGACCCGCCGCGACCCTCCGCCAGCACCCGCACGAGCGCCAGCCCGACCCCGCGCCCGCTCGGGCCGCCCGGCTTGGTGCTGTAGCCACGCCGGAACAGCTCGGCGACGCGCTCCGGCGCCACACCGGCGCCGGTGTCGGCCACCCGGATGACGACGTCGGGGCCCGGCTCGGCCAGGCCGACATGCACCAGCACGCGGGCGGGCCGGGTCGCACCGGCGTACGCCGCGTCGACGGCGTTGTCGACCAGGTTCCCGACCACGGTGCCGACGTCGGCGGCCAGGTCGGCATCCAGGCGCGGCAGGGCACTGTCCTCGTCGAGGTCGAGGGCCACCCGTCGCTCGGCGGCGACGCTGCCCTTGGCGATCAGCAGCGCGGCGACGGCCGGGTCGCCGACGCGCGCGGTGACGAAGTCGCTGAGCGCAGCGCGCCGACGGGTCAGACCGTCGACGAAGCGCGCGACCTCGTCGTACTCCTGCAGCTGGATCAGCCCCGAGATCGTATGCAGGTGGTTGCTGAACTCGTGGGTCTGCGCCCGAAGCGTGTCGGTGATGCTCTCGCGCGCGTTGAGCTCGCTCTGGAGCGTGAGCAGCTCGGTGCGGTCGCGCAGCGTGGTGACCGTGCCGGCCGGCCGGCCGTCGTGCAGCACGCGGTTGCGGTTGAGCACCAGGACCCGGGCGCCGGCGACCAGCACCGCGTCGCGCACCTCGTCCGGCCCCCGCAGCAGCTCACGGACGTCGGAGCCGACCGGCAGGTCGTCGAGCCGCCGCCCGGTGGGGTCCTCGGCCAGGCCGAGGAGCTCACGGGCGCTGTCGCTCATCAGCGAGATCCGCCCGTCCGTGCCCACCGCGACGACGCCCTCCCGGATCGACCGGAGCAGTCCCTCGCGGTGGTCGGCCAGCGCCGCGATCTCCGCAGGCTCCAGGCCGCGCGTGCGCCGCTTGATCAGGCGCGCCAGCAGCCACGACCCCAGCAGACCCAGGGCGAGGCCGCTGCCGAGGACGGCGACGACGTCGGCCCGGACGTGGGCGAGCCGCTCGGTCAGCGGCGGATAGTCCTCGGTGACGGCCACGACGCCGACCGGCGCCGGTGCCGTCCGTGTGGCAGGAGCGGCGTCGCCGCCGGCGTACACCGGCACCTGGGCGGCGATGGCCCGGCCACCCACGTCGTCGATGTCACCGCTCCACGCCCGCTCGGCGGGGCCGCCGAGGGGCAGCGTCTCGCCCACGCGGGTGGGGTCGGTGGCGACCAGCACACGGCCGTCCAGGTCGGTGAGGTACGCGTCGCTCGCCCCGACGTCGGCGCGCCGGGTCTGGAGGTAGAAGGAGAGCGCGGCCATGCCGCTGCGCTCGAGCAGGCCGTCCCGGACCGCGGGGATTCCGGCGAGGCTCTCCGCGGCGGCGCGCAGACGGTCCTCGCGCGAGTCCCGGAAGTCGGCGTCACTCTGCCGCAGCGACACGACGCTGGTGACGACCAGCACGACCAGCAGCACGGCGAGCTGCAGGACGAGGAACTGCCCTGCAAGAGAGAGGTGCCGGCGACGCGTGGCCGGACGTGACCACAAGTTCCACTACCTCCTTTGGTTGCCTAAGAGTGACGGCCGTCACCGGCTGCTGTGAGCATCGGCACAGGACGCGCGAGGCGTCCGGGCCGGCGGCCCGTACCGACATCACACACCAAGTCTGGAGGCAGCGCTTGTCGACGACGACAGCACCGTCACGCCACCGGCGCGCACGCCGGTTGGCCGTGGTCGCCCTCGCCACGACGCTCGCAGCCGTGCTGTGCGGCTGCGGGGTGACGCGGGGCGACGACTCCCGCGACCTCGACATGTGGATCCCGAACAGCCCCGGCGGTGGCTACGACCAGACCGGTCGGGCCGCGGTGGGCGTGCTCGAGCGCGACGACATCACCGGCGGCGACATCCAGGTGACCAACATCCTGGGCGCCGGCGGGTCCGTCGCGATGTCGAGGCTGATGGGGGAGGAGGGCAACGAGAACCTGCTCATGACCCTCGGCCTCGGCGTCGTCGGCTCGACGTACTCCTTCGGGGTCGACGCCCGGCCGCACGACGCGACCCCGATCGCGCAGCTGATCGAAGAGCAGGAGGGCGTGCTGGTCCCGGGCGACTCGCCGTACCGCACCATCGAGGACCTGGTGGCGGCCTGGCAGGCCGACCCGTCCTCGATCGTGGTCGGCGGCGGCTCCTCGCCGGGCGGTCCGGACCACCTGTTCCCCATGCAGCTCGCCAAGGCGGTCGGCATCAACCCGCGTGAGGTCACCTACGTGGCGTACGACGGCGGCGGCCCGCTCACCAGCGCGCTGCTGGGCCACAAGATCCAGGTCGGCTTCTCCGGCCTGGCCGAGTTCGAGGGCCAGATCGAGGCCGGCGAGCTCCGGGCGCTCGCGGTCTCGGGCGAGGAGCGGGTCGACAGCCCCGCGATCGCCGATGTGCCGACGCTCACGGAGAGCGGCATCGACTTCGTCTTCACCAACTGGCGCGGCGTGGTGGCTCCTCCGGGGATCTCCGAGGAGCGCCGGGCCGAGCTCATCGACTACCTCGCCCGCATGCACGACTCGTCGGAGTGGCGCCAGGCACTGGCCGACAACGGCTGGGCCGACGCCTTCGCGACCGGCGACGAGTTCGAGCGCTTCCTGGTTGAGCAGGACGAGCGGGTGGCGACCACCCTGAAGGAGCTGGATCTGCTGTGAGCACCTCCGCCCCCACCCCGTCCGGTGCCACCTCGTCAGGTGGCACCGACCGGGCGCAGTACCTCCTCGCCGCCGCGATGGTCGTCGCGGGCGCCTACACGGTGCTCGACGGCAGCCGGCTCGACGTCGGCTTCGCCGATCCCGTCGGCCCGCGCGTGTTCCCCTACGTCATCGGTGCCGGTCTGGCCCTCGTCGGCGTGCTGCTGGCGATCGCCACGGCGCGCGGCTCGCGCCCCGAGCCGGAGGCGGGCGAGGACGTCGACCTGACCGAGCCGGCCGACTGGCTCACCGTCGCCAAGCTCGTGGGTGTCGTCCTGTTCACGATCGCGACCGTCAACCTGCTCGGCTGGGCGGTCACGGGCGCGGTCCTGTTCGCCGGTGCCGCCTGGGCGCTCGGCAGCCGCACCACGATCCATGACGTGCTGGTGGGCCTCGTGCTCGCCGTGGCGAGCTGGTACGGCTTCTTCGTCGGCCTGGGCATCCCGCTCTCGCCCGGCGTCCTCGACGGAATCCTGTGAGAGGCGACGCGTGATGGACAACCTCGACCTGCTCTGGACCGGCCTTGAGGCCGCTGCCTCGCCGCAGAACCTGCTCTACGCGGCGATCGGCGTGCTGCTTGGCACCTTCGTCGGCGTGCTGCCCGGCATCGGCCCTGCGATGGCGATCGCGCTGCTGCTGCCCGTGACCTACGGGCTGGAGCCGACCGCGGCCTTCATCATGTTCGCCGGCCTCTACTACGGCGGCATGTACGGCGGCTCGACGACCTCGATCCTGCTCAACACCCCGGGTGAGTCCGCGTCGGTGATGACCGCGCTCGAGGGCAACCTGATGGCGCGGGCCGGCCGCGGCGCGCAGGCGCTGGCCACGGCCGCGGTCGGCTCGTTCGTAGCGGGCACGATCGGCACGCTGCTGGTCGCGTTCTTCGCCCCGTCGCTGGCGGAGGTCGCCGTCGACATCGGCGCGCCGTCGTACTTCGCGCTCATGGTGCTCGCCCTGGTGATGACGACGTCGGTCCTCGGCGCCTCGCCGCTGCGCGGGTTCGCCGCGCTGTTCATCGGGCTGACGGTCGGGCTCGTCGGCCTCGACCTCAACACCGGCCAGCCGCGCCTGACGCTCGGCATCACCCAGCTGGTCGACCGGCTCGACATCGTCGTGGTCGCCGTGGGCATCTTCGCCCTGGGCGAGGCGCTGTGGGTGGCCGCCCACCTGCGCCGCCGTCCGGTGCGGGTCATCCCGGTGGGACAGCCGTGGCTGGGCAAGCGCGACCTGCGGCGCTCGTGGGCACCATGGCTGCGCGGCACCGCCTACGGCTTCCCGTTCGGCGCGCTGCCGGCGGGTGGCGCGGAGATCCCGACGTTCCTGTCCTACGTCACCGAGCGGCGCTTCGCCAAGCACGACGAGTTCGGCAAGGGCGCCATCGAGGGCGTCGCCGGCCCGGAGGCCGCCAACAACGCCTCGGCCGCCGGCATGTTCGTGCCGATGCTGGCGCTCGGTCTGCCGGTGACGGCCACGGCCTCGGTGATGCTGTCGGCGCTGCAGGGCTACGGCATCCAGCCCGGCCCGCAGCTGATGACCGACCACTCCGACTTGGTGTGGACGCTGCTGGCCAGCCTGCTGATCGGCAACGCGCTGCTGCTGGTGCTCAACCTGCCGCTCGCGCCCCTGTGGGCCAGGCTGCTGCGGATCCCGCGCCCGCAGCTGTACGCCGGCATCATCTTCTTCGCCTGCCTCGGCGCCTACGCCACCAACCAGGACCCGTTCGCGATCGGGCTGCTGCTCGCCTTCGGTCTGCTCGGACTGGCGATGCGGCGCTTCGGCCTGCCGGTGCTGCCGCTGATCCTCGGCGTCATCCTCGGCCCGCTCATGGAGACCAAGCTGCGCGAGGCGATGGCGATCTCGGGCGGTGACTACGGCGGCCTGGTCGACGAGCCGCTCGCCGTCGGCATCTACGTCGTCATCGTGCTCTTCCTCGTCGGCCGCCCGCTGCTGTCGTGGTGGCAGGGCCGGCGCGGCGACGGTGGCGACGGCTCGGACCTGACGACGACGGAGGCGGTGGCGCGATGAGCGGCTGGATCGTGGTGGCATGGACGCCCGACGAGTTCGGGGAGGCTGCGCTCGAGCATGGCATCGCCGAGGCCCGCGGTCGGGACGCGGGCGTCGCGGTGGTGAACGGCACCCGCGGCGACGCCCTGGTCGACGACCGGTACGCCGGCGCCGACTCGCTCGCCGCGCTCGAGGACCGGCTGGCGGGCCTCGACGTGCCGCACGAGGTGCGGCAGGGCATCGGCCCTGACGTGGCCGAGCAGGTGCTGGCGGTCGCCGACGAGCTCGACGCCCGGATGATCGTGGTGGGGCTGCGCCGTCGTACGCCGGTCGGGAAGCTGCTGATGGGCAGCGTCGCGCAGCGGCTGCTCCTCGGCGCGCACTGCCCGGTGCTGGCGGTCAAGCCGGGGAGCCGACCGGCCTGACCGCGGCCGAGGCGACCGGTCGGGTTTCGCCGGGCCGGGGTGGCCCGCACTATCCTCGACGCAACATGACGACTGACACCCAGCCACTCCTCTCCGTCGCGATGGTGACCCTCGGGTGCACCCGCAACGAGGTCGACTCCGAGGAGCTGGCCGGTCGGCTCCAGGCGGGCGGGTTCCGGCTCGTCGCCGATCCCGCCGAGGCCGACACGGTGGTGGTCAACACCTGCGGCTTCGTCGAGCAGGCCAAGAAGGACTCCGTCGACACGCTGCTCGAGGCGGCCGATCTCAAGGCGTCGGCCGACAACGGTGGCAAGGCGCAGGCGGTCGTCGCGGTCGGCTGCATGGCGGAGCGGTACGGCAAGGAGCTCGCCGACTCGCTGCCCGAGGCCGACGCCGTGCTCGGCTTCGACGACTACCCCGATATCGCCGCGAAGCTGCGCGCGATCGTCGGCGGCGAGACGCACCACGCCCACACCCCGCAGGACCGCCGACTGCTGCTGCCGATCTCACCCGTCGAGCGGGACGCGAGCGCCATCTCGGTGCCCGGGGTCTCGACGGGCTCGGCCGGCGGGGGAGAGGTCGCCGCCTTCTCCGAGGTCCGTGCCCGGCTCGACGACGCGCCCTGGGCGCCGCTCAAGCTGGCCAGCGGCTGTGACCGTCGCTGCACGTTCTGCGCGATCCCCACGTTCCGCGGCTCGTTCGTCAGCCGCCGGCCCAGCGACGTGCTGCACGAGGCGCAGTGGCTGGCCCAGCAGGGCGTGAAGGAGCTGTTCCTGGTCAGCGAGAACTCCACGTCGTACGGCAAGGACCTCGGTGACCTGCGGCTGCTCGAGACGCTGCTGCCCGAGCTGGCCGCCGTCGACGGCATCGAGCGAGTGCGGGTGTCCTACCTGCAGCCCGCCGAGACCCGTCCCGGGCTGATCGAGCGCATCGCGACCACGCCGGGCGTGGCGCCGTACTTCGACCTGTCGTTCCAGCACGCCTCCAACGCCGTGCTGCGGCGGATGAAGCGGTTCGGCGACCCCGACAGCTTCCTCGGCCTGCTCGACCAGGTTCGTGCCCTGGCGCCCGAGGCGGGCGTCCGCTCCAACGTCATCGTCGGCTTCCCCGGCGAGACGGAGGCGGACCTGGAGATCCTGTGCGACTTCCTCGTCGCAGCGCGCCTCGACGTCACCGGCGTCTTCGGCTACTCCGACGAGGACGGCACCGAGGCGGCCGGCTTCGACGCGGCGCTCAAGCTCGACGAGGACGAGGTGCGGGCCCGCTTCGAGCACGTGCAGGGGCTCGTGGAGGAGCTCAACGCCCAGCGCGCGGAGGAGCGGATCGGGGAGTACGTCGACGTCCTCGTGGAGTCCGTCTCCGATGGCCCCGACGGCCCCGATGTCACTGTCGTCGGCCGGGCCGCCCACCAGGGCCCCGAGGTCGACGGCACCACCTCGCTGCTCGGCCGGGACGCCCAGGTCGGCGACTTGGTCCGGGCCGAGGTCGTCGCGACCGACGGCGTCGACCTGATCGCGAAGGCGATCTGACATGACGCAGACCCGGCCCAGCAACTGGAACGTGCCCAACCTGCTCACGTCGCTGCGGATCCTGATGGTGCCGTTCTTCGGGGCCGCGCTGCTGGTGGACGGTGGCGAGGACGCCACGTGGCGGCTGGTGGCCTACGCGCTGTTCTTCGTCGCCATGGTCACCGACAAGATCGACGGCGACCTGGCCCGCAAGCACAACCTGGTGACCAACTTCGGCAAGATCGCGGACCCGATCGCGGACAAGGCGATCACCGGAATGGCCTTCGTCGGACTGTCGATCGTGGGCGACATCTGGTGGTGGGTGACCATCGTCGTCCTGCTGCGCGAGTGGAGCGTCACGCTGCTGCGGCTCTCGATCCTCAAGCGGGTCGTGATCCCCGCCGACCAGCTCGGCAAGGTCAAGACCAGCGTGCAGGCGGTCGCGCTGGCCGGCTTGTGCGTGCCGCTGCGGGACGACGACCTGCCCTCGTGGGCCCAGGTCCCCGGCGAGGTCCTCTTCTACGGCTTCCAAGCCACGCTGGCCGTGGCTGTCGTGCTCACGCTGTGGTCCGGTTGGCAGTTCTTCGCCGGCGTGTGGGGTCAGCGGCACGCCCTGCGGTCGGCCTGACCGTCCCAGCAGCCCCCGGTCGGTTCGGGCGGCTGTCTACGATCGGGACCATGACAGCCTCCTCAGGCTCCCCGGGGTCCTCCGGCACCGTCGGGCTCGGCCAGCGTGTGCACCTGCTGCTGCGCGCGGAGGGCGCCACCGTCGCGACGGCCGAGTCGCTCACGGGGGGCCGGCTCGCCACGCGGCTCACCGACGTCCCCGGCGCCTCGGAGACCTACCTCGGCGGCGCCGTCACCTACGCGACCCAGCTCAAGGTGGCGATGCTCGGCGTGTCCGAGGACCTCGTGGCCGACCACGGGGTCGTCTCGCCCGAGTGCGCCGAGGCAATGGCCAGCGGAGTGCGCGCTCTCACCGGAGCGACGTACGGCCTGGCCACCACCGGTGTCGCCGGACCCGAGCCGCAGGAGGACCAGCCGGTCGGGACGGTGTACATCGGCGTCGCCGGGCCCGGCTTCGTCGGCTCGGTTCCGCTCAGCCTGAGCGGGAACCGGACGAACATCCAGGAGGAGGCCTGCACCGCAGCGCTGTCGGCGCTGGAGGCCCGATTGATCGAGGCGGAGGGCGCCCAGCTCGCCGTCGCGGAATAACCGGACGGGGTTGCGGGCGTTGTGGCCAGTGACTCGGGTAGCGTGGACACAACCCGCACACCCCCGATGACCCCGATGACGAGGGAGGCAGTCCGCATGGTGCTGTTCCGCCGGCTTCTCGGCGACGTGCTGCGCGCGCAGCGGATGGAGCGCGGGATGACGCTGCGGGAGGTCTCCGCCGAGGCGCGCGTGAGCCTGGGCTACATCTCCGAGATCGAGCGCGGCCAGAAGGAAGCCTCCTCCGAGCTGCTCGCCTCCCTGTGCAGCGCCCTCGACGTGCGGCTGTCCGACGTCCTGCGTGAGGTCTCCGACGCGGTCGCCGTCGAGGAGGCCGCCACGCTCCCCACGCCGATCCCCGTCGCGGTCCGCACGGCCGGCGACGTCGTCGCCTCCGCCGCCTGACCTACGGCACGCGCTCCGGCTGGCACGCCGGGCAGAAGTACGCCGTGCGCTGCTGCCCCTGCGGGCCGGTCTCCAGCGCCGCGACCGGCGTGCCGCAGCGACGGCAGGCGGCCCGCTGCCGCCCGTAGACCGCCAGGGGTGCGGCGCGCCCGCGCCCGTCGGCCGCCTGCCGGAGCTTGAGCCGGGCGACCCGGACGGTGCGGACCAGGTCGGGCACCGCCGCGACCGGCACGAGCGGATGCAGGCCCATCGTGAAGCAGGTCTCGGCCGCCCAGATCGTGCCGAGTCCTGCCAGGCTCGTCTGGTCGCGCAGCGCGTCGAAGACCGGCTCCTCCGGATGGGTCAGCAGGCGGCGTACGGCCTCCTGCTCGTCCCAGTCCTCGCCCAGCAGGTCCGGTCCGAGGTGGCCGACGGCGTCCCGCTCCCGGTCGCGGGGGAGCAGCTCGGTGATGCCGAGCGCGAAGCCGACCGCCTGCGTGTCACCGGCCGTCAGCACCACACGTGCGGTGTGGGCCGGCCGGGGCCAGCGCTGGCCCGGGCCGAGCACCACCCAGGTGCCCTCCATCTTCAGGTGCGTGTGCAGCGTCCACCGCTCGCCGATCCGGGTCAGCAGGTGCTTCCCGCGCGCCACGGTGCCGATGACCGTCTCGCCGGCGAGGTCGGTGGTCGCGAACCGCGGCACCCGCACGTCGGTGCTCGTCAGCACCTTGCCGGTCAGGGCGGTGTCGAGCCGGCGCGCGGTGCGCAGCACGGAGTCACCCTCGGGCATCGCGCATCCGCAGGCCGCGAGGCGTGGGCACGAACCCGGCCAGCTGCAGCGCCTGTCGCAGCGGCGTCTCCCCACCCCCGAGCAGCTGGGCGCCGTCGGCCTTCTCGACCGTCAGCCTGCCCAGCGCCCCGCGGCGCACGGCCTCGGCCAGCCCGGCGGCCGCCGGGGTGAGGACGGCGGGGTCCTCAGACCAGGTCAGCAGGGTCTTGCCGCCTCGCTCGACATAGAGCGCGAGCGCGCCGTCCACGAGTACGACGAGCGCGCCGGCCTTGCGGCCGGGGCGGTGGCCACCGCCGTCGCCCTCGCCGGCGCCCGTCGGGGCCGGCCACGGCAGCGCGGCGCCGTAGGGGTTGGCCGGGTCGGTGGCCGCCAGCGTGACGGCGGTCGGCTTGTGGTCGTCCGATGACGAGCCCGGCGGGACGGCGAAGGTGCGCAGCCGGTCGACGGCGCCGGCGGTGCCGAACTGGGCGGCGCCCAGGCCCTCGATGAAGTAGCCCCGGCGGCAGCGACCGGACTCCTCGAAGGCCGCGAGCACCTTGTAGACCGCCGCGAACCCGCCCGGCGTCCGCTCGCTCACGGCGGCACCGCGGGTGACGATGCCGTGCCGGTCCAACAGCCGCTCGGCCGCGGCGTGCGCCCGGCGCGTCGGGTCGCGGTCGATCGGCGGGAGCAGCGACCATCGTCCGGCGGTCTCGGGCGGTCCGGTGCGCACGGGCATCCGGGGCCGGCTCCCGGCCGTGCGGATGCGCGGCGGCGGCCGGCGGCTGCGGTGGGTCGGCGTGCCGGTGCGGGTCAGGGCCCGCAGCGGGGTGAGGGTGTCGTTGCTGACCCGGCCCGCCCAGACCAGGTCCCACAGCGTCTGCGCCAGCGCCGGGTCGTCGGTGCTGCCGATGTTGTCGCTGAGCTGCCGGAAGAACCACGCACCGCCGGGCTCCAGCGCGTCGAGGACCGACTGCGCGAGCTCGGAGTGCTCCAGGAGGGCCGGTTCGGGCAGCGTCAGGTCGGCGCTGTCGGCGAGGTGCAGCGACACCCAGCCGTCGGAGCCGGGAAGCGCGCCGTGGCCGGACCACAGGACCTCGCCGGAGGCGGTCAGCTCGTCGAGGTACGCCGGCTCGTAGTCGCTCACTCGCGCCGCGAGCACCAGCGGCTCCAGCGCGCTGGCCGGCACCGGAGCCCCGGCGAGCTGGTCGATCGCGGTGAGCACGCCGTCGACGCCGTGGAGGCGACCTCGGCCGCTGCTGGCCGCGACCGCCTGCCACGCGGGCAGGAAGCGAGCGAGCGTGGTGGGCTCGACCGGCTCGATCTCCTTGCGCAGCCGCGCCAGCGAGCGGCGGCGCAGCGTGCGCAGCACCTCCGCGTCACACCATTCCTCGCCGCCCAGGAAGTCGGCGGACCCCGCCGGGCGGAACTCCCCGTCGAGCACGCGCCCCCGGGCGGCGAGCCGCTCCAGGGTGTGACGCACGACCGCGTTGCCGAGGCCGAGGCGTTGGGCCACCTCGTCGGCGGTGAACGGCCCGTGGCTGCGGGCGTAACGACCCACGAGGTCTCCGACCGGGTCCTCGACCGGCTCGGTCAGGACCGAGGGCGTGCCGGGCGGGACGGGCACCCCGAGCCCGTCCCGCAGCCGGGCGACGTCCTCGATGACCGCCCAGCGCTCCTCGCCGGCCATCCGCACCTCGACGATGCGCCGGGCGGCGGCCAGCTCCGAGATCGCCTGCTCGCCGTCGTAGGACCGCTCGAGGATCTCCTCGGTGCTGAGCGGGCCGATCATCCGGACCAGGTCGGCGACGCCCTCGGTGCCGCGCGCCCTGCGCTCCGGCACGCGCCGTTGCAGCTCCTCCTCGAGCTCGGCCAGGACGGCGGGGTCGAGGAGCTCGCGCAGCTCGGCACGGCCGAGCAGCTCCGCCAGCAGCCCCTGGTCGAGTGACAGCGCGGCGGCGCGGCGCTCGGCGATGGGGGAGTCGCCTTCGTACATGAACTGGGCGACGTAGCCGAACAGCAGGGTGCGGGCGTACGGCGACGGCTGCTGCGTCGCCACGTCGACCACCTGCACCTCCCGGCGCTCGACCCGCTGCAGCAGCGCGACGAGGCTGGGGAGGTCGTAGACGTCTCGCAGGCACTCGCGCACGGCTTCCAGGACGATCGGGAAGGAGGGGTACTGCGAGGCGACCTCGAGCAGTGCCGCCGAGCGCTGTCGCTGCTGCCACAGCGGGGACCGGCGGCCCGGGTCGCGCCGGGGCAGCAGCAGCGCACGGGCGGCGCACTCGCGGAACCGGCTGGCGAACAGCGCCGAGCCGCCGACCTCCGTGGTCACGATGTCCTCGATCTCGCCCGGCTCGAAGACGACCAGGTCGCCTCCGGGCGGCTCCGCGTCGGTGTCGGGGATGCGGATCACGATGCCGTCGTCGCTGGCGACGGCCTGACCGTCGACACCGAGACGCTCCCGCAGCCGTGCGTTGATGGCGAGCGCCCAGGGTGCGTGCACGGGGGTGCCGTAGGGGGAGTGCACGACCAGCCGCCAGTCGCCGAGCTCGTCGCGGAAGCGTTCGACCAGCAGGGTGGTGTCGCTGGGCAGCACCTTGGTCGCCTCGGCCTGCTCGCGGACGTAGCCGACGAGGTTGGCCGCCGCCCAGGCATCGAGACCGCCCTCGCGCGCACGCTCCTCGGCACGGCCCGCGGGCAACGCGGCGAGCTCGCGTGTGAGGGCGCCGATGGCCGCGCCGAGCTCGGCCGGCCGGCCGAGGCTGTCGCCCTTCCAGAACGGCAGTCGGCCGGGGACACCCGGCGCCGGGGTGACCAGCACCCGGTCATGGGTGATGTCCTCGATGCGCCAGCTGGTCGCGCCGAGGGCGAAGACGTCGCCGACGCGCGACTCGTAGACCATCTCCTCGTCGAGCTCACCGACCCGGCGGCCGGCACCGGCGTTCTCGTGGGTCGAGCCCGCCGAGACCAGGTAGACGCCGAAGAGACCTCGGTCCGGGATGGTGCCTCCGCTGGTCACGGCCAGGCGCTGGGCGCCGGGGCGCCCGGTGAGGGTGCCCGTCACCCGGTCCCACACGACCCGCGGTCGCAGCTCGGCGAACTCGTCGCTGGGGTAGCGCCCGGCCAGCAGGTCCAAGGTGGCGTCGA
The DNA here is from genome assembly GCF_036405735.1 of Nocardioides sp. GTDB lineage: Bacteria > Actinomycetota > Actinomycetes > Propionibacteriales > Nocardioidaceae > Nocardioides. The sequence continues at coordinate 87,704 of NZ_DASWXC010000095.1, read as the reverse complement.
AGGCGCTGCGAGGCAGCGAGGTGTACGGCGCCGCGCGGCGGACCAGCGCGTAGAGGTCGTCGACCTGCCAGGCGTCCAGGGCGGTGGCGGCGACGACCTGCTGCGCGAGCACGTCGAGGGGGTTGCTCGGGACGGCGAGTGACTCGATGGCGCCGGTGCGCATGCGCTCCACCGCGACCGCGGTCTGGGCCAGGTCGCCGCGGTGCTTGGGGAACAGCACGCCGCGCGAGACCTCACCCACCTGGTGCCCCGCCCGGCCGACGCGCTGCAGGGCGCTGGCCACGCTCGGCGGGGACTCGATCTGCACCACGAGGTCCACCGCGCCCATGTCGATGCCCAGCTCGAGGCTGCTGGTCGCGACCACGGCCGGGAGCCGGCCGGACTTCAGGTCGTCCTCGATCAGCGCACGCTGCTCCTTGGACACCGAGCCGTGGTGGGCCTTCGCGATGATCGTCGCTGCCTCGGCTCCGGCGCGCTCGGCGGCGATCTCGTTGAGGCGTGCGGTCAGCCGCTCGGCGAGCCGCCGGGAGTTGGCGAAGACGATGGTGGAGCGGTGCTGCTCGATGAGGTCGGCGACCCGCTCCTCGACGTGGGGCCACAGCGACCTCCCGCCGTCGCCGCCGTCCGCGCCGTCCTGGCCGTCCTGGCCGTCCGGGCCGTCCGGGCCGCCTTGGGGCTCGGTCATGTCCTCGACCGGCACGACGACGCGCAGGTCCCAGCGCTTGTCGGCCGGCGGTGCGACGATGTCGACCGGGGCCGTGCCGCCGAGGAAGCGCGCCACCTCCTCCAGCGGCCGCACCGTGGCGCTGAGACCCACCCGCTGGGCGGGCTGCGGCAGGAGTGCGTCGAGCCGTTCCAGCGTGAGGGCCAGGTGAGCGCCGCGCTTGGTGCCGGCGACGGCGTGGACCTCGTCGAGGATGACCGTCTGCACCCCACGCAACGCCTCCCGCGCCTGGCTGGTCAGCATCAGGAACAGTGACTCCGGCGTCGTGATGAGGATGTCGGGCGGTGACGTCGTCAGCCGTCGGCGCTCGGCCGCGGGCGTGTCACCGGACCGGACTCCGACCCGCACGTCACCGGTGGCGACGCCGAGCCGGTCGGCGGTGTGGCGGATGCCGGTGAGCGGCGAGCGCAGGTTGCGCTCGACGTCGACCGCGAGCGCCTTCAACGGCGAGATGTAGAGCACCCGGCACCGCCGCTGCTTGTCGGGCGCCGGCTCGGTGAGCAGCCGGTCGATCGCCCACAGGAACGCGCTCAGCGTCTTGCCGGACCCGGTCGGAGCCACCACGAGCGCGTTGCGACCGGCACCGATCGCCGTCCACGCTCCGACCTGGGCGGGCGTCGGCGCGGCGAAAGCCGCCCCGAACCACTCGCGGGTCGGGGCGCTGAAGCGGGCCATCGGGTCGATGCTCTCCATCCTGCCCCCATCCTTCCCCACGGTGCCGACACCGGCCCGTCCGCTACCGGTGCGGCGGCCACTCCTCGGCCAGCAGCGCGTAGCCGAGACCGTCGAGCCAGGCGCCCGAGCGATGCAGCGACTCCTTGACCAGGTGCTGCTCACGGCGCATGCCGACGCGCTCCATCAGCCGCCACGAGGGTTCGTTGTCGGCGAAGCACAGGGCGTAGACCCGCCGCAGTCCCAGCGGTCCGAAGCACAGGTCGACCAGGGCGCGGACCGTCTCGGTCGCATAGCCGCGGCCACCATGGTCCGGGTCGAAGCACCACCCGAGCTCGGCCTGCGTGCCGCGGGCGGCCTCCCGGACCTCCGCCTGGGCCCAGGCGTCCTCGACCTTGATCATCGCGTCGCCCACGACGATGCCGTCACGCTCGACGATGACCAGGCGATGCGCGAAGTCGCCCTCGACGAAGGCGGCGCGATGGTCGGAGAGCGTCGCGGGCGCGGCGGAGATCCACCGCGTGACGTCGTCGCGCCCGCGGTAGGCCCAGATGAGGTCGAGGTCGGCTTCGCCCGCGCGGCGGAGCAGCAGCCGGTCGGTGCGCACCGGCCAGGAGATCGAGGAGAGCGGGTCGCTCCCGTGGTGGGGGGACGTGGTCACGGCGGAAACCTACGCGTGCGCACCGCCGGTGTGCGCGCGGATATGGACGCACACCCGACGCCCGCCCCCGCTGCCAGCGCCGCGACGGGTGCGGTGGATGGCGCAGACCAAGGATCGGTGTGGTGGAACCACCCAGGACCGACCGTCCTGTGCCGACAGGAGAGGAGACCGCTTCTCTCGGAGGAACCCTCATGCATCTTGCCGTCCCTGCCCGCCGACGCCGCACACCGGCGGCCGTGGCCCTCGTGAGCGCACTCGTCATCGCCCTGGCGCCGCTCGCGCCGGCCGCCGCCGTCGAGGCCACCGTCGATCCCGATCCCAGTCCCGGGCACATCGTCGTCACCGTGACCGACGAGCGCACCGACGCGCCGCTGCCCGACGCGGAGGTGGCGCTCCACCCGGTCGACTGGGACGGTCTCGCCGCTCCGCTCGCCACCGTCACGACCGACCCCGACGGCCACGCCGATCTGGACGGCACCCTGCTCGCGCCCGCGGGTCCGTACGCCATCCAGGTGAGCGCCGCCGGGCACGAGACCCGGTGGGCTGCCGACGCGTCCGATCTCGCGCTCGCCACGGCGTACGCCTTCGACGCCACGGCCGGCCAGGCCGTCGCGGTCGCACTGCCCCCGCTCAAGGGCGCCGTCACCGGCGCCGTGGTCGCTGCCGAGACGGGCGAGCCGCTGCACTGGGCCGAGGTCTGCGCCGCCGCGGCCGGCGAGGACGGCGCGGTCCCCGACGTGTGGAGCTGCCGGTGGAGCAACGCCGAAGGAGCATTCACGCTGCCGGTGCACGCCGGTACCTACGTCGTCCGCCTGCGCGCCGCGGAGCGCGCCGCACACCACCTGGCAGCCCCCGTCGTCGTCGAGGCCGGTCAGACGGTCGACACCGGCGAGATCCCCCTCGAGCTGCTGCCGGAGCTGGTGCCGACCGCGCCGGCGACGGTCTCCACCGCCACCCCGGTGGTCGGCTCCCCGGTCACGGTGACCCTGCCCACCTTCGCGGACCCGAGCGTCCACACCACCGTGGCATGGTTCGCCGGCGAGCGCCGCAAGCCGGTCGCCACCACGGTCAGCTTCGTCCCGGCCAGGCAGTACGCCGGCGCGGTACTGCGCGTCGCGCTGGTCTCGACCCTGCCTGGCCACCGCACGCGCACCCAGGAGATCCTCGTCGGCACGGTGACAGGGCCGCGCGGACCCGTCACCAAGCCCGGCAAGCCGGAGAAGCCGGTCAAGCCGCCCAAGCCGGTCAAGCCGGGGAAGCCCGAGAAGCCGGGCAAGCCGCGCCACGCCGCTCCGGTCGTCCAGGCCCCGGCCCCGGTCGCGGCGGCGAGGATCGGCAGCGTGGCGAAGGTCAGCGCTCCGGTGGTCGCCGCAGGCGCGACGGTGTCCTACCAGTGGCTGGCCGACGGCAAGCCGGTCAAGCGGACCACGAGGCCGGCGTACCGCATCGGGCCGCGGCTGCGGGGCGAGGCCGTGGCCGTGCGGGTCACCGTCACGAAGCCAGGCCACGCGTCGTACGTGAAGGTCCTCCGGCTCGGCCGGGCGCGCTGACCGGCGCCGGTCTGGCTCCATCTCGACGGAGCCTGGCCGGAACGGGTACGGCGGCCGGCCGCCGGGCGCTGGGAGGATCGCGCCGTGACCAGTGAGAGCGAGATCGTCCCGGACACCAAGGACTGGACCTGGGTGCTCGACGCGCCGTGTCCCGAGTGCGGCTTCGTGGCGGCCGAGGTCGGCGTCGACCTGCTGGGCCCGATGGTCCGCGACACCGCGACCGCCTTCGAGGCCGCACTCGGCGCTCCTGGCGCGGCGACCCGCCCGTCCGCTGGGCGGTGGTCGGTGCTGGAGTACGCCTGCCACGTGCGGGACGTGCACCGCATTTTCGCCGAGCGGATCCGCCTGATGCTCACCGAGGACGAGCCACGCTTCCCCAACTGGGACCAGGACGAGGCGGCTGTCGTCGGGCGGTACGCGGAGCAGGACCCCTCGGTGGTCGCGCGCGAGCTGCTCGACGCGGCCGCCGCCGTGGCCGACGCCTACGACGCGGTGCCGCCCGACGCGTGGGGCCGACGCGGGATCCGCAGCAACGGCAGCGAGTTCACCGTCGAGACCCTCGGGCGCTACCACCTGCACGACGTGGTGCACCACCGCGGGGACGTCGCCGGCGTGCGTGCCGGCTGAGGCCGCCCAGCGCTGCGTCGTCGGCGCGAGCCATGATGGGGGCATGAGGCACACCGAGTTCTGGAACCGGATGAGCGAGGCGCTCGGCTCCGGCTACGCCGAGGTGTGGGCCGAGCAGTACGTCATGGCGGAGCTCGGCGGCCGCACCGCCCGGGAGGCGCTGGACGCCGGCGTCCAGCCCAAGCAGGTGTGGGCCGCCGTCTGGCGCGCGCTCGACCTTCCCGCCCGCGACCGCTGACCTCCCGCAGCGCGTCGAGCGATGCCGGAGGTACGACGACACGCCGTCGCCCCACAACCCGGATCGAACATCTGTTCGGGCTACAGTGGAGCGACAGATGGCGCGCTGGCGACGCGGTCCACAGGGGCCAGAGGTGGCGCACCGACACTGTCGGTGGCTGCGTCTAGCGTCCAGCCTTGATGACGACGACACGAGGAAAAGTGAAGAAGACGGCTGGGGCCAAGGGCTCCGAAGGAAGGAACATCATGGCTGGTGGAGACCGCGAGAAGGCGCTGGACGCCGCTCTCGCCAACATCGAGCGGCAGTTCGGCAAGGGCTCGGTCATGCGGCTGGGCGACGACTCCCGTGCGCCGCTGGAGGTGATCCCGACCGGTGCGATCGCGCTCGACGTCGCGCTCGGCATCGGCGGCCTCCCGCGCGGCCGCGTCGTGGAGATCTACGGTCCGGAGTCCTCCGGTAAGACCACGGTCGCCCTGCACGCGGTCGCCAACGCCCAGCGCGCCGGTGGCGTGGTGGCCTTCGTCGACGCCGAGCACGCGCTCGACCCGGAGTACGCCAAGGCGCTCGGCGTGGACACCGACGCCCTGCTCGTGTCGCAGCCCGACTCCGGTGAGCAGGCGCTGGAGATCGCCGACATGCTGATCCGCTCCGGCGCCCTCGACCTCATCGTCATCGACTCCGTGGCCGCGCTCGTGCCCCGCGCCGAGATCGAGGGCGAGATGGGCGACAGCCACGTCGGTCTCCAGGCCCGCCTGATGAGCCAGGCGCTGCGCAAGATGACCGGGGCGCTCAACAACTCCAAGACGCCCGCGATCTTCATCAACCAGCTGCGCGAGAAGATCGGCGTGATGTTCGGCTCGCCGGAGACCACCACGGGTGGTCGGGCGCTGAAGTTCTACTCCTCGGTCCGCCTCGACGTGCGCCGCATCGAGACGCTCAAGGACGGCACCGACATGGTCGGCAACCGCACCCGCGTCAAGGTCGTCAAGAACAAGGTCGCCCCGCCGTTCAAGCAGGCCGAGTTCGACATCATGTACGGCCAGGGCATCAGCCGTGAGGGCGGGCTGATCGACGTCGGCGTCGAGGCCGGCCTGATCCGCAAGGCCGGCGCCTGGTTCACCTACGAGGGCGACCAGCTCGGCCAGGGCAAGGAGAACGCCCGTAACTTCCTGCGCGACAACCCCGATCTCGCCAACGAGCTCGAGAAGAAGATCCTCGAGAAGCTCGGTGTGGGGCCGTCGGTCGACATGCCGGAGGCCGAGGCGCCGGCCGCGCCGATCGGTGTCGATGACTTCTGATCGACAGGCTCGACCACCGAGTCTCGACGGCGCTCGACCACCGAGTCTCGGCGGCGCTCGACCGCCGAGTCTCGACGGCGCTCGACCACCGGGCGACATCCCTGACTTCGTCGAAGGGGAGTGGCTCGGCGATGTCAGCGTCGGCGTCGACGCCTGGACCAGGCGCGGTGGCGGCGAGGGGACGACCCCGCCGCCACCGGAGGCCCGCCCGGAGGAGCCGGGGGACGAGGCATCACGAAGTGACGCCGAGGCGTTCGCCCGCAAGATCCTGCTTGACCAGCTGACCGGGCAGGCCCGCAGCCGCAAGGAGCTGGCGGAGCGGCTGGCGAAGAAGAACGTCCCGGACGACCTCGCAGCCCGGTTGCTCGACCGGTTCGAGGAGGTCGGCCTCATCGACGACGCGGCCTTCGCGCGCGCCTGGGTGGCCAGCCGCGGTCGTGCCGAGGGCCGGGCGCTCGCGCGGCGTGCGCTGGCGCAGGAGCTGCGCCGCAAGGGCGTGGCCGACGAGGTGGCCCGTGAGGCGCTCGACGAGATCGATCCCGCCGAGGAGGAGGCCGCGGCGCGCGCGCTGGTGCGTCGCAAGCTGCGCTCGATGGGCTCTCTGGCGCCCGAGGTCCGCACCCGCCGGCTGCTCGGCATGCTGGCGCGCAAGGGGTACCCCGGCTCGCTGGCGATGGCCGCGATCCGGAGCGAGATGGCCGACGTGCCAGAATCCGAGGTGTGACCACACCCGCCCCGGCCGACCGGGAGATCCTCACCTACGAGCTCTTCGGCACCGCGGTCCGCGACATCGCCCAGCAGGTGGTGGACGCCGGCTACGAGCCCGACCTGGTGCTCTCCATCGCGCGGGGCGGGCTCGGCCTCGGGATGGGCCTGGGATACGCCCTCGACGTCAAGAACCTCTCCGCGGTCAACGTCGAGTTCTACACCGGGATCGAGCAGCGCCTCGACGTCCCGATCATGCTGCCGCCGACGCCCGCGGCCGTGGACCTGACCGGCTTGAAGGTGCTGATCGCTGACGACGTCGCCGACACCGGCAAGACGCTCGAGATCGTGCACCAGTTCTGCGAGGGCCACGTCGCCGAGGCCCGTACCGCGGTGATCTTCGAGAAGCCGTGGACGGTCATCAACGCCGACTTCGTCTGGAAGCGCACCGACCGGTGGATCGACTTCCCGTGGTCATCGACCCCGCCGCTGGTCAACCGCCACGGCGGGCTGGCTCATTGATCCCGCTCGCGGTGACCCTGCCGCGGATCACGGTCACGCGCTACGTCACGCCGCTGCGTGAGGGCGGCAGCCTGCCCGGGATCGTGGAGGGCGACGACCTGGGCACCTACGTCTGCAAGTTCCGGGGAGCCGGCCAGGGGCTCCGCGTCCTGGTCGCCGAGGTCGTGGTGGCCGGCCTGGCTCGTGCCCTGGACATCCCCACGCCCGACCAGGTCGAGCTCGACCTGGATCCGCAGCTCGCGCGCTACGAGGCCGACGAGGAGGTCCAGGACCTGCTCAACGCCAGCAGCGGCTCCAACCTCGGCATCGACTTCCTGCCGGGCTCCTTCGGGTACGACGCCGCGTGCGAGCCGGACCCCGACCTGGCAGGGCGGATCCTGTGGCTCGACGCCCTGTGCGCCAATGTCGACCGCAGCTGGCGCAATCCCAACCTGCTGGTCTGGGGCGGCACCGTGCAGGCCATCGACCATGGGGCCTCGCTCTACTTCCACCACTCCTGGCCCGGTGGCAGCGCCAGCGCGGAGCGCTTCGCGGCCCAGCCCTACGACGCCTCTGAGCACGTGCTGCGAGCGTTCACGGCCCAGGCGCGGTCGCAGGACGCCTCGTTGGCCGAGCGGCTGAGCGACGACGTCCTGGCCGCGGTCGCGGCCGCCGTACCCGACGCGTGGCTGGAGCCGGTCCCCGGGGCGGAGAACGCCGCCGCCGTCCGGGCGCGCTACGCGGCGTTCCTGCGCGCCCGCCTCGACGGCGGACGGGGGTGGCTGCCGGCATGACCCAACACCCCGACCAGCACCCCGACCAGCATCCCTACCAGTACACCGTGCTGCGCTGCGTGCCGCGCGTGGAGCGCGAGGAGTTCGTCAACGTCGGCGTGGTGCTCTACTGCCCCGGTCGGGAGTTTCTCGGCGCCGCCTGGCACCTCGACGAGGCCCGGCTACGCGCCTTTGCGCCGGAGCTCGACGTGCCCGCCGTGCGCGCGGCGCTGCAGGCCGTCGACCTGGTCTGTGCCGGCGAGGCGCATACCGGCTATGCCGGCGCGGTCCGCGCCACGGCGTACGGCGTCCGCGTCCTGAGTGACACGCAGAGCTCGCGCTTCGGGTTCCTCAAGGCGCCGCGCAGCACCGTGCTGCAGCCGGGGCCGGTGCACGGCGGCATCACGGTCGATCCCGCCGTCGAGCTGGAACGGCTGGTGCAGGGACTCGTTCGCTGAGGCTACTGGGTCTCGACACGCGCCGTCGCGACCTCGTTCCTCGGTCGCGGGCGCTGCTCGACCACCGATCACGTCGTCCGCTGGCGCGTCCGCCGTCGCCGTCAGACCGGAACGAGCTCGACGGCCCCGACGGCGTAGCGCGCGAGGATGGTCCGGGCCAGCTCGGGGTGCGCCCCCAGGGGCTCGGAGACCGCGACGGCGCCGGCCTCGAGCGCGAGCTCGGCGGCTCGGTCGGGGAGCCACCCGGGCGCGAGGAACAGGGACGCCACGGCGATGTGCCGACGACCCTCGGCGCGGAAGGCTCGCACCGCCTCGCCGGTGGCCGGCGGGGTGGCGGAGGCGTAGGCCGCCACGACCGGGAGCTTGTGGTGGGCGCCCCACGTGCGGGCCAGCCGGGCCACCGACTGGTTGGCCAGCGGGTCGCTGGAGCCGGCGGCGGCCAGCACGAGCGCGTCCAGCTCGCGCACGCGAGCCTGGCGTAGGGCGTCCCGCATCCGCACGTCGAGGACCTCCAGGAAGCGTGGCTCCAGGCCCAGCACGTCGGTGGCGCGGATCTGCACCCCGGGGTGCTTGGCGGCTGCCGCGGCGATGGCGGACGGGACGTCGACCTTGGCGTGGTAGGCCTCGGTGAGCAGGAGCGGGACCACGACGATCTCGTCGTGGCCGGCGCGGACGAGGCGGTCCACGACCGTCTGGAGCGACGGCTTGGAGAGCTCCAGGAACGCCTGCTCGATGCGGAGGTCTGGGCGCATCGCGCGCGCCTCGCCGACCAGGGCGGTGATGGTGGCGGCCGAGCGCGGGTCCCGCGACCCGTGGGCCAGGGCGATCAGGGCGGGAGCAGCCATGTTCGTGTGCCTTTCGTGCTGCGGGGGAGTCGGTGGGTTCTCGGGGCGGCCGTCAGGTGTGGATGCCGCACTCGGTCTTGCCGGTGCCGGCCCAGCGTCCGCTGCGCGGGTCCTCGCCCGGCGCGACCCGGCGGGTGCACGGCTCGCAGCCGATGGACGGATAGCCGTCGTAGACGAGCGGGTTGACCAGCACGCCGTTCTCGACGATGTACTGCTCCACCTGCTCGTCGGACCATCGTGCGATGGGGGAGACCTTGACCTTTCCCTTCTTCGCGTCCCAGCCGACGACCGGCGCGATCACCCGGTTGTGCGTCTCGGCGCGCCGCAGCCCGGTGGCCCAGGCGTCGTACCCCGCCAGCGAGTCCTGCAGCGGCTGCACCTTGCGCAGCCGGCAGCACAGGTCGGGGTCGGTGCGGTAGAGGTCCTGGCCGTACGCCGCGTCCTGCTCGGCCACGCTCTGCACCGGCGTGATCGTGATCAGGTTGACGTCCAGCGTGGCGGCGACCGCGTCGCGGGTGCCGATGGTCTCGACGAAGTGGTAGCCGGTGTCGAGGAAGACGACGTCGACACCCGGGACCACCTTGGCGGCCAGGTGCGCCAGCACCGCGTCGCCCATGGACGAGGTGATGCAGAACCGCTCGCCGAAGGTGGCGGCGGCCCACTCGATGATGGTCTCCGCCGGCGCCAGCTCGAGCTCGGCGCCCCAGTGCGACACGATCTCGCGCAGCTCCTCCGGCGAGCGACCGCCGGTGTGGATGGCGCGGTTCGCGCGGGCGGTGGCGGTGGAGGCGCTCACGGGGTCACCCCGCCCGGCCGCGGGATCATGCCGAGCGACTTCAGCGAGAACGCCCGCAGGCACGCGCGGCACTCCCACGACCCGTGCGGCGAGGTGACCTCGCCGGCCTCGTCGACCACCTCGTGCGGGCGCAGGTCCTCCTCCCCGCAGAACGGGCAGAGGAACGGGGTGACGCGCGAGCCGGTCATACCGTCACCAGCTGCTCTTCGCCGAGCTCGTCGAGCCGCTGGTCGCCGCGCAGCAGCGCCTCGTCGGCACGCGCGACCCACGCGGCGAAGGCCTCGCCGTCGGTCCGGTCGGCGAGGTAGTTGCCCACCACCACGGTGATGTAGTCGTCGAGGCCGGCGCTGGTGACCTTGTGGGCGCGCAGCTTGCGGCCGAAGCCGGCCGTGAGCCCGATCCCGCCGCCCAGGTGCACCTGGAATCCCTCGACCTGCTCGCCCCGCTCGTCCAGGACCAGCTGGCCCTTGAGGCCGATGTCGGCGACCTGGGTGCGGGCGCAGGAGTTCGGGCACCCGTTGACGTTGACGGTGATCGGCGTGTCCAGGCCCGGGAAGCGGCGCTCGAGCTCGTCGATGAGGTCGCTCGCCCGCTGCTTGGTGTCGACGATGGCCAGCTTGCAGAACTCGATGCCGGTGCAGGCCATCGTGGAGCGGCGCCAGTTCGAGGGTCGGCCGGTCAGGCCGATGACCTCGAGGTCGTCGAGGAGCGCCTCGACCTTGTCGCCCTCCACGCCCAGGACCACGAGCTTCTGGTACGACGTCAGTCGCACGCCGTCGGCGGCGTACCGCTCCACCAGGTCGCCCAGAGCGGTCAGGATGGCACCGCTGACGCGGCCGACCGTGGGGGCGGCGCCGACGTAGAAGCGGCCGTCCTTCTGCTCGTGGACGCCGATGTGGTCGCCGTTGCGGGCCGCGGTCCGGGGCGACTCGCAGTCGACCAGGGACCGGCCGAGGTACTCCTTCTCGAGGACCTCGCGGAACTTCGCCACACCCCAGTCGGCGACCAGGAACTTCAGCCGCGCCCGCGAGCGCAGCCGGCGGTAGCCGTAGTCGCGGAAGATCCCGATGACGCCTTCCCACACGTCGGGGACCTCATCGAGGGGGACCCAGACGCCGAGCTTCTGGGCGAGCATCGGGTTCGTCGACAGGCCGCCGCCGACCCACAGGTCGAAGCCGGGCCCGTGCTCGGGGTGGACCACCCCGACGAACGAGACGTCGTTGATCTCGGGCGCGCCGTCGAGCGAGGGGTGGCCGGAGACGGAGGTCTTGAACTTGCGCGGGAGGTTGGAGTACGCCGGGTGGTTGATGTAGCGGCGCTTGATCTCCTCCAGCGCGCTCGTGCCGTCGATGATCTCGTCGGCGGCGACGCCGGCGAGAGGCGAGCCGAGGAAGCCGCGCGGGCTGTCGCCGCAGGCCTCGGTCGTGTCGAGGCCGACCGCGGCGAGCCGGTCCCAGATCTCGGGGACGTTCTCGATGTCGATCCAGTGGTACTGGATGTTCTGCCGGTCGGTGATGTCGGCGGTGCCGCGGGCGAAGTCCGACGAGATCCCGCCCAGGGTGCGCAGCTGCGCGGGCCCCAGCAGAGCGCCGTCGGAGCGGACCCGCATCATGAAGTAGCGGTCGTCGAGCTCCTCCTCGGCCAGCGCCCCGGTCTTGCCGCCGTCGATGCCGGGACGGCGCTGGGTGTAGAGGCCCATCCAGCGGAAGCGACCGCGCAGGTCGGCCGGGTCGATGGAGTCGAAGCCACGCTTGGAGTAGATGTGGAGGATCCGCTCCCGCACGTTGAGCGGGTCGTCGTCCTTCTTGGACTGCTCGTTCTTGTTGAGCGGCTCGGTGTAGCCGAGCGCCCACTGCCCCTCGCCACGCTTGGTGCGCGGGATCTCGGTGTGCTGGGGCGGCTGGGGCTTGAAGCGCAGATCAGGCATGGCGGAGAGGTCCTTCGCTGAAGGGGCGCGCAGGTGCGCGGAGACGTCCGGGTGTCGGGGGTCAGGCGTCAGCGAGGCCAACACATCATGCTGCGGGTGCGCCCGAAGTCCACGTGGCGGCGAACCACGAGGTGCGCATGGGTGGCAGCAGTGACCATGTCAAGGAGTCTCAGGGCTCGGACGGGCTGTCCACAACCGCGAATCTCGTGATGCGAGACCTTTGTCCGACATTCGAGACGAATCTCCGGGACCCCCGCCGCAGGTGTGACGGAGGTCGCAGTGAGCCGCTGCCGCGCGCCCGCCGGGCGACCGAGCCGCGGACGGGATTGGTCGCCGGCGCGCGCCGCTCACTACGCTTGTGTGCCATGGCCGACCTCAACGCCCTGACGAGCAGCGCTTACACCCAGGCCCTGGAGGTCATCGCCTCCGTCGAGCCCCGTGTCGCGGAGGCGACCCGGCGCGAACTGGCCGACCAGCGCGCCTCGCTCAAGCTCATCGCCAGCGAGAACTACGCCTCGCCGGCCGTGCTGCTCACCATGGGCACCTGGTTCAGCGACAAGTACGCCGAGGGCACGGTCGGCCACCGGTTCTACGCCGGCTGCCAGAACGTCGACACCGTCGAGGCGCTCGCCGCCCAGCACGCCCGCGAGCTGTTCGGCGCCGAGTACGCCTACGTCCAGCCGCACTCCGGCATCGACGCCAACCTGACGGCGTACTGGGCGATCCTGGCGCACCGCGTCGAGGGCCCCTGGCTCAAGGACGCCGGCGTGAAGAACATGAACGAGCTCTCCGAGGCCGACTGGGAGCGGCTCCGCGGCGAGCTGGGCAACCAGCGCCTGCTCGGCATGAGCCTCGATGCGGGCGGCCACCTCACCCACGGCTTCCGCCCCAACATCTCGGGCAAGATGTTCCACCAGCAGCAGTACGGCACCGACCCGGAGACCGGGCTCCTCGACTACGACGCGGTGCGCGCCAAGGTCCGTGAGTTCAAGCCGCTCATCCTGGTCGCCGGCTACTCCGCCTACCCCCGCCGGATCGACTTCGCGAAGATGCGCGAGATCGCCGACGAGGTCGGCGCCACCCTCATGGTCGACATGGCCCACTTCGCCGGCCTGGTAGCCGGCAAGGTCTTCACCGGCAACGAGGACCCGGTGCCGCACGCCCACGTCGTCACCTCGACCTCCCACAAGTCACTGCGCGGCCCGCGCGGCGGCTTCATCCTCGCCACCGAGGAGTACGCCCCGAGCGTCGACCGCGGCTGCCCGATGGTCCTGGGCGGCCCGCTGTCGCACGTGATGGCCGCCAAGGCCGTCGCCTTCGCCGAGGCCAAGCAGGCGTCCTTCCAGACCTACGCCCAGCAGGTGGCCGACAACGCCCAGAGCCTCGCCGAGAGCTTCAAGAAGCGCGGCATCAAGCTGGTCACCGACGGCACCGACAACCACATCGTCCTCCTGGACGTCTCGCCGCTCGGCCTCACCGGCCGGCAGGCGGAGTCGGCGCTGCTCGAGTCCGGTGTGGTGACCAACCGCAACTCGGTCCCCGCCGACCCGAACGGCGCCTGGTACACCTCCGGCGTCCGGCTCGGCACCCCGGCGCTCACCACGCGCGGCCTGGGCGCCGACGAGTTCGACCAGGTGGCCGAGCTCATCGCCGGTGTCCTCAAGAGCACCACGCCCGGCACGACCTCGGCCGGGGCGCCCAGCAAGGCGTCGTACGTCATGGCCGACGGCGTCGCCGAGCGGACCAAGTCCGCCGCCGCGGAGCTGATGGACAAGTTCCCGCTCTACCCCGGCCTCGACCTCAGCTGAGGTTGCGGCCCGGGCCGGGGCCGGGCCTGGGTCGGGGGCTCCTCAGCAGCTGCGGTAGACGTACCCCGGGCGCCCGGCAGGCACCAGGTCGCGGTCGCGCAGCAACACCGCCCGTCGGCCCGCGGCCGCCCGGCAGGCCGCGGGGTACGTCGCCAGGCCGTTGTCGGTGTACTCGATCTCCAGCACGTGGTCGCCGTAGACCCGCGTGTAGGCGCCGCACTCGCGCCACACGGCGCACTCCTCGGCCACCGCGAAGTCGAGACCGCGCCGGTGGGCGCGCCCGCTCAGCTCGGCGGCGTTCTTCTGCGCGATCGCGAGCCCGTGCCGGTGCGCCCGGCGCGCCAACAGGCCCGCGAGCCGGAGGTTGTGCACCGGCGCGAGCCGGCCGCGGGAGCGGGCGTAGGAGTCCAGGTTGTCGGGCTCGACGGCGCGGAAGCCGGCGGCCGCGCATCGGTCGATCCACCGCCCGACGATGCGGGCGATCGCGCGCCGCTTGCGCGGCGTGGAGGTGTCGAGCAGGGTCTCGCCCCACGCCGCGTCGCGCACCTCCCTGCCGTGGGCGCGCAGCAGCAGACCAGGGTGGTGCCGTCGCCACCATCCCGTCCGGTGCGGCTGGGTCTGGAAGGCGTTGACGTAGCAGATGTTGTAGGCGCCCGGAACCGGCGGCTCGGTCCGGTCGCGCACGACGACGCCGACCCCTACGGGTGGCGGGTAGGCCCCGCCGAGCTGGTAGTCGAACGGCGTCGTGGGCGGCAGCTGCACCGGCGCCGCGGTGCCGGTGCCGGCCACCGCGACCGGCAGCGTCACGGCGACGAGCAGCGCCATGAGGATGCCGGCCGCGACGCGCCCGCGGTGACCGGGTCGTGCGATGCGCATGGTCGCTCCGGCCCGATCAGAGGACCGGCGTCGCACGCTCGACGACGGCGTGCAGGTCGCCGCCCTCGAGCATCCCGTAGGTGCCGTCGTGGCCGCGCCCGTCGGCCCACCCGAGCCGCGAGGAGCAGAACAGGTCGGCGACCTCGGCCGGCGCGAAGCGCACCAGCAGCGAACCCTGCAGGACCGCCGCCATCCGGCCGGCCAGGCGGCGCGCGGAAACCTCCAGCTGGTCCGGTGAGCCCATGAGCGAGCCGAGCAGCGCCAGCGTCTCCTCGATCGCCCGGTCCAGCCGGCTGTCGCCGCCACGCGCGCGGCCGACCTCGGTGATCCACGCGTCGAGGGCCTCGGGCTCCCGCGACAGCGCCCGCAGCACGTCGAGCGCGTTGACGTTGCCGGACCCCTCCCACACCGAGTTGAGCGGGGCCTCGCGGTAGAGCAGCGGCAGGCCGGACTCCTCGACGTACCCGTTGCCGCCCAGGCACTCCAACGCCTCGGCCACCAGCCCCGGAGTCCGCTTGCACACCCAGAACTTCGCCAGTGGCAGCGCGATCCGCCGTAGGGCCGACTCATGGGCGTCATCGGACGCGTCGACGGCGGCGGCCAGCCGCAGCGCCAGGGCGGTCGCCGCCTCGGACTCCAGGTGGAGGTCGGCGATGACGTTCTGCATCAGCGGCTTGTCGGCCAGCAGCCCGCCGAACGCGGAGCGGTGGGCGACGTGCCAGGAGGCCTCCGCGACAGCGCGGCGCATCAGTGAGGCCGAGCCGAGCACGCAGTCCAGCCGGGTGGCGGCCACCATCTCGATGATCGTCCGCACGCCCCGGCCCTCGTCACCGAGCCGGAACGCCACCGTGCCGTCGAACTCCAGCTCCGAGGAGGCGTTGGACCGGTTCCCGAGCTTGTCCTTGAGGCGCACGACGTCGAGCCGGTTGCGGGTGCCGTCGGGCAGGACCCGGGGGAGCACGAAGCAGGTCAGGCCGCCGGGCGCCTGTGCGAGGACGAGGAAGACGTCGTTCATCGGCGCCGATGTGAACCACTTGTGGCCGTGCAGCGTGTAGGACCCGCCACCGTCCCCGAGCGGCCGGGCCTCGGTGATGTTGGCGCGTACGTCGGAGCCGCCCTGCTTCTCGGTCATGCCCATGCCCGCCAGGGCGCCGAGCTTGTCGGCCGCCGGTCGGACGCCGGGGTCATAGCGCCGGGAGGCGAGCAGCGGCGTCCACTCCTTGGCCAGGGCGGTGTTCTCCGGGTCCGCGCGCAGCGCGGGCACCGCGGCGTACGTCATGGAGATCGGGCAGCCGTGGCCCGGCTCGGTCTGCGACCAGGCCAGGAACCCGGCGGCGCGGCGCAGGTGGGGGTGGGGGACCCCGGAGGCGGCGTCCTCCCAGGGCGCGGCGGCGAGCCCGTGACCGACCGCCCGCTCCATCAGCCAGTGCCACGACGGGTGGAACTCGACCTCGTCGACCCGGTTGCCCCACCGGTCGTACGGCTTCAGGACCGGCTCGTTGTGGTTGGCGAGCAGGCCGTGCTCGCGGGCCTCCGCGGAACCGGCCTCGAAGCCGAGCGGCACCAGCGACTCCAGCACCTCCGCCGAGCCGTGCCGGAGCACGGCCTCCACCAGGGCATGGTCGGAGGTCACCACGTTGTGTCCGGCCAGGAGCGGCGCCTGGTTGAGGACGCGCCTGCGGTCGGCGGCGGCTGCCGGGATCTGGTCGCTCATGCGCCTACCGTAGAGCCGTGACCACGGGGACGCAGCAGCAGCCGGCGACCGTCGCCGTACCCGCGCCGTGGCACCGGCTGCGCGCCTGGCTGTGGCGGCTGGTCGTGGCCGCGACCCGCTCCTGCCTGCAGCACCGGGTGACCGGGCTGGCCGCTGAGGCGGCCTTCTTCGCGGTCCTCTCCATCCCGCCGCTCGTGTTCGCCCTCGCCGGGGCCGTCGGCTACGTCACCGCGCGGTTCTCTCCGGCCCAGGTCGTGCAGATCCGCGACGCGATTCTGGAGGTGGCCGGCCGGTTCCTGACCGAGGACGCCGTCGCCGACGTGATCGCCCCCACCGTCGACGACGTGCTGCGTGGCGGCCGCTTCGACGTCATCTCGATCGGCTTCGTGCTCGCGCTGTGGTCGGGGAGTCGGGCGCTCAACGTCTTCGTCGACACCATCACGATCATGCACGGGCTCGGCGGCGTACGGCCCATCGTCCGGGCGAGGGCGCTGTCGTTCGTGCTGTACCTGCTGGCCATGGTGACCGGCGTCTTCGCCATCCCGCTGCTCGTGGCGGGGCCGCGGCTGGCCGCCGACGCGCTGCCGGTCGGCGCGACCGTCGTGCACGCGCTCTACTGGCCCGCGGTCGTCGCGCTGTGCGTCTGCTTCCTCGCCACGCTCTACCACGTCTCGCTGCCGGGCCGGACGCCGTGGCGGGCCAATCTGCCCGGTGCCGCCTTCTCGTTCGCCGCGTGGGTGCTCGGCTCCATGCTGCTGCGCTGGTTCCTCACCGCCACCGCGCAGGACTCCCGGTCGATCTACGGTCCGCTGGCGGCGCCGATCGGTGTACTGCTCTGGCTCTACCTGCTGGCGATCGCCGTCCTGATCGGCGCCTCGATCAACGCGGCCATCAATGCAGCCAGCGCCGCCGTGGCGCGCGAGGACCGATGAGGGACGTGCACTAGATTGCCGACGTGTCCGAGCCCGACCTGACTCCCGCCGCAGCCGTCGACGGCCACCGGCGGGGCCGGGTGGCGCTGCCCGAGCGGACCCGCTCCCCATGGTGGGAGCTCGGTCGCCGGGTGCTGGCCGCCGTCGGCATCCTGGTCGGCACCGTGCTGCTGGTCTACTTCGACCGGGAGGGCTACCGCGACGCCAACGGCGACGGCATCAGCCTCATCGACGCGATCTACTACACGACCGTCACGCTCAGCACGACGGGCTACGGCGACATCGCGCCGATGACCGACTCCGCCCGACTCATCAACGCGTTCATCATCACCCCGGCGCGCATCGCCTTCCTCGTGCTGCTCATCGGCACGACGCTCGAAGTGCTGGCGACCCGGGGCCGGGAGCTGATCCGCATCGCCCGCTGGAGGAAGCACATGGGCCACCACGTCGTCATCGTCGGCTACGGCACCAAGGGCCGTTCCGCCGTCGACACCCTCGTCAACAACGGTCTGGACAAGGAGTCGATCGTCGTGGTCGACCCGACCCCGCTGGCGCTGGAGGACGCCCACGCCGACGGGCTCGCCGTCGTGAGCGGTGACGCGACCCGGCGCGAGGTGCTGCGCCGCGCCGGCGTCGCGAACGCCGACCAGGTCATCATCACCACCAACCGCGACGACACCAACGTGCTCACCACGCTCACCACCCGCCAGCTCAACCCGGACGCCTGGATCGTCGCCGCGGTGCGCGAGCAGGAGAACGCGCCGCTGATGAAGCAGTCCGGCGCGGACTCCGTCATCACCTCCTCCGACGCCGTCGGCCGCCTGCTCGGGCTGTCCTCGCTGAGCCCGACGCTGGGATCGGTCATGGAGGACCTGCTGACCTACGGCGAGGGGCTGGAGGTGGCCGAGCGGGACCTGCTCGTCAGCGAGGTGGGGAAGCAGCCCCAGACGCTGCCCGACCAGGTCATCGCGGTCGTGCGCGACGAGAAGGTGTTCCGCTACTTCGACCCTGTGGTCACCCAGCTCGCCCGTGGCGACCGGCTGATCGTGGTGCGCCCCGCCAAGGAGCTGCCGTGGGCGCCACGGCCCGGCACCCACGACGAGGACCTGGCCTCGGGGGACGACTGAGCCGGGGAAAATGAGATCGAGCCGCTGGCGTCTCGGGTCACCAGCGGCTCGACGTGGAAGAATCTACCCGCCGGTACGCGTCCGGCCAAGGTCCCGGGCGAGGATCGGGACCAAGATGATCCGGCCGGGTCATGTCGGCTGGCCCGTCGGGATCAGTGAGGCGGGACTGGCCGATCCCTGACGCACCGGCGCGCCTGGCTCAGCCGTCGGCGCGTCGAGCCGAGCGGTCCTGCCGACGGGCCGACCGCTGCCTGCGCAGGCGGCGGACCAGCGGCGGGTCGGCGGCCAGGGCGTCGTCGGTGTCGATGAGCGCGTTGAGCCGCTGGTAGTACTCCGCGGCCGTCAGGCCGAAGCGCTCGCGGATCGCGGCGTCCTTGGCCTCGCCCGCGGTCCACCAGGACCGCTCGAAGGCCAGCATCGCCGCAGCGTGCGTCCCGAGCTGTCCTGCCACGTGCGTCACGGCCACGAGTCTCCCAGCCGCGCTCCTCGCGCCCGGACCCGGGGTGGGCGCCGGTCACCGCATCGATGCGACGAGCTGCGCGAGGTCCTCGGGAGTCGTGAGGGGATTGACGATCGCGAACCTCGTGCACACCCGGCCGTGATGCCGTGACGGGGTCACGAACCCGACCTGCTCGTCGAGCAGTCGACTGCTCCACGCCTGGTAGTCGGCGGTCTCCCAGCCGATCCGCTCGAAGATCAGCACCGTGAGGTCCGGCTCCACGAGCAGGCGCAGGTGCTCGGCGTCGTCGATGAGCCGGCGGCCGGCGCGGGCGGTGGCCAGGGTCTGCTCGAGGGCCTCGGCGTACGCCGTGGTGCCGTGCACCGCCAGCGAGAACCAGAACGGCAGGCCGCGGGCCCGGCGGGTGAGCTGGATGGCGAAGTCGCTGGGGTTCCACTCGCCCTCGACGGTGACCGGGTCGAGGTAGCCGGCCTTCTGCGTGTGCGCGGCCCGGGCGAGGACGGGGTCGCGGTAGATGAGCGCGCAGCAGTCGTACGGCGCGAACAGCCACTTGTGGGGGTCGACGATGAACGAGTCGGCCCGCTCGACGCCCGCGAACAGGTGGCGTACCGAGGGGGCGGCCAGCCCGGCGCCGCCGTACGCGCCGTCCACGTGCAGCCACCAGTCATGCGCCTGTGCGACGTCGGCGATGCCGGCGATGTCGTCGACGACGCCGACGTTCGTGGTGCCCGCGGTGGCCACGACCGCGAAGACGCTGTCGAGATCGGCCGGCGAGGCGGCGTCGACCCAGGCCTGCACGGCGGCGCCGGTCATCCGGCCTCGCTCGTCGCCCGGGATCAGCACGACGTCGACGTCCATCACCGACTCCAGCGCGTGCTTGACCGACGAGTGCGTCTCGTCGGTGAGCAGCACCGACCAGCGCGGCGGGCGTCCGCCACGGCGGTGCTGCACGGCGGCGCGGGCCGCGACCAGCGCGGAGAGATTGCCGATGGTGCCGCCCTGCACGAACACGCCCCCCGCGTCGGTCGGGAAGCCGGCCAGGTCGGCGAGCCAGCGCAACGCCTGGTTCTCGGCGAACACGGCCCCGGCGCCTTCCAGCCAGCTGCCGCCGTACACGCTCGAGGCGCCGACGAGCATGTCGAAGGCCGCCGCCGCGCGGGTGGGCGCGCCGGGGATGAAGGAGAGGTAGCGCGGGTGGTCGATGGACAGGCACGCCGGGGCGAGCACGTGCTCCCACAGCCGCATCGCCTCGGCGCCGCCGATCCCGTCGGGCGTCACGGTCTGGCCGGCCCGGGCGAGCAGCTCGTCGGGGGACAGCGACGTGTCGAGCGGCGCCTCCATCGTGAGCCGGTCCAGGCAGAGCTCGGCCAGTGCCCGGGCGAGCTCGGCGGCCCCGTCGTCGTGGCGGTGCATCAGCGTGCGGTGAGGACCAGCGGGCCGTCGGCGGTCACGGCCACCGTGTGCTCCATGTGGGCGCCGCGGGACCCGTCGGCGCTGCGCAGCGTCCAGCCGTCGGAGTCGGTGTAGATCTCGTCGGTGGTGTGGAGGAACCACGGCTCGATCGCGATGACGAGCCCCGGCTGCAGCTTGAAGCCGCGGCCCGCGCGGCCGTCGTTGGGCACGTGCGGGTCACCGTGCATGGTCCGACCGACCCCGTGGCCGCCGAACTGGGTGTTGATCTTCAGCCCCGCACCCCGCGCGACCTCGGCGATGGCCGCCGAGATGTCGCCGATCCGGTTGTCCGGCTGCGCCGCGGCGATACCCGCCTCGAGCGCCCGCGTCGTGACGTCGATCAGCCGCAGGTCCTCCTCCCGCGGCGTGCCGACGACCACGCTCAGCGCGGAGTCGGAGACCCAGCCGTCGACCGCGGCCGCGAAGTCGACGCTGAGCAGGTCACCGTCCTGCAGCTCGTAGTCGAACGGCAGCCCGTGCAGCACGGCGTCGTTGACGCTGGTGCACAGCACCTTGCCGAAGGGCATCGCGCCGAAGGACGGGTGGTAGTCGATGTAGCAGGACTCCGCGCCGCGCTCCTTGATCATGCGGTGCGCGAGCTCGTCGAGCTCGAGCAGGTTCACGCCGACGTCGGCCGCCTCCTGCAGGGCCGCGAGGACGTCGGCGACGAACCGGCCCGCCGGCCTCATCTGCTCGATCTGGGTGGGGGTGCGGAGCTCGATCACAGCGAAACCCTACGCCGACGCTGCCGCAGCAGCCGCCTCGACCGGGCAGGTTCGCCGACGGCCGGGCAGCACGAGGCCCGCCGGGGTTCCCGGCGGGCCTCGCGAGGTGGGGTCGGCTCAGCTCTGCTGTACGTCGGAGCGGACCGACTCGGCGGCCGACTTGCCCTCCGAGCGGACGTGCTCGGCTCCCTCGGCAGCTGTCTGCTTGACCTGCTGGGTGGCCTCCATCGCGGTGTCCTTCACGTCCTGCGCGATCTCCTGGCCGACCTGCTTGGCCTTGTCCATGACCGGCTGGGCGTTCTGCTGGGCGGTCTCGACCAGGCCCGCTCCGGCCCTGGCCTCCTTCTCGGTGGCCGGGAACAGCGAGGCGACGACCATGCCGGCGCCGAAGGCCATCAGGCCCGCGGCGAGCGGAGCGCCCTCGAACCGCTGCTCGGCCTGGTCGACCGCGCCCTTCGCCGCGTCCTGGACCGAGCCGGCCGCGGACTGGGCGGTGCCGGTCGTCGTGGCGCGGGCGCTGTGGGCGGTGCCCATCACGCGGTCGCGCATCGAACGGACCCGGTTGCGCGCCGCGGTCTTGCGGCGCTCCATGATCGCCGACGGGCTGACCCGGTCCTGCAGCGCGTCCAGGTCCGAGGACAGGGACTCGCGGGTGCTCCGGATGTCGGTGTTCAGCTCTTCTGTGCTCTGGCCCATGCCGCGTCCTCCTTGAGTGTCTGCTGCGTGCGGGGCAGCTCGGGGTGGCTCTGCTTCAGTGCCTTGCGGCCGGTCATCGCCAGCACGCCCGCGACCACCGCCCACAGCACGGTGGTGATCAGGGCGGCCAGCTCGACCGGCATCCAGTTGTCCAGCAGGTAGGTCAGCGCCAGTGAGGCGAAGAACAGGGTCAGCAGCCCGGCGACGCCGGCACCGCCGAGCATCCCGGCGCCCTTCCCGGCCTTGGCGGCCTCCTGCTTCAGCTCGGTCCTGGCCAGCTCCATCTCCTGCTTGACGAGCGTCGAGAGGTTGTCGGCGATGTCACCGACGATCTCGCCCAGGCTGCGCTGGTCCTCGTTCGGCGGTGCACCGGCCGGCGAGGTGCCGAGCGGCGGGTCGACGTGGCGTGGTTGCTCGGTCACGGCAGCTCACCGCTCCCGGTCAGGCCGGTGGTCCCCGTCGTGCCGGTCGTGGGCCCGGTGGTCCCCGTCGTCCCCGTCGTCCCCGTCGGGGTCGTCGTGGTGGTCGGCGCGGGCGTTGCGGGATAGCCCGGCGTCACCGTCGGCCGCGGCGGCGAGGTCGTGCCGACCGGCGCCGTGGTGGACTGGCGCTCGGCCGCGACCGCGGCGCCCGCCGTACCGTCCGCTGCGGCACGGAAGATGCGGCCGGCCGCCACGCCCGCCGCGAGTGCCCCCAGCAGGAACGTGCCCGGACGGCGGCGCGCGAAGTCGCGGACGTCGTCGAGCAGCTGCCCGGGCTCGCGCCCGTCGAGCTGGGAACCCAGTGCCCTCGCGCGCTGGGAGACCTCTCGCGCGAGGTCGGCGGCGAGGCCGGAGGTCCCGCCCTGCGTCGCCATCCTCTCGAGGTCGTCGCCCAGCGAGCGCAACGTGCCCACCAGGTTGTCGCGTTGGGACGTGACCTGGTCGTTGAGCTGGGAGCTCACCTGGCCCATCGCGTCGTTCATGACGTGCTTGGCCTCGTACGCCGCCGTCGAGGCGACGTTCTGCGCCTCGCTGGTGGCCACGCTGCCCACGTGCTTGCCTTCGTCGGCGGCGGTCGACGCCGCCGTCTTGACCCGTTCGGTGGAGCCCGAGTCGGTGGTCATGTTGCCTCCCCATCGTCGCTGGTGGTCCTTGGCTCGGTAGCCGCGTCGCACCGGGGCATTCGCCACACCCGCCAAAATCTGGGGAGGCCGGCCGGCAAGGGCCTCGGGTCAGTCGAGGTGCCGCAGCTCGGCCAGCGTGGGCGGGTCGGCCCCCGGCCGGGCGACGGTGATCGCGGCGACCGCCGCCGCATGGGCGAGCACCTCCCGCCACCCGGGCTCATCCAGCTGGCGCAGCGCCGGACGCTCGGGGCCGCCCAGCGCGCCGAGCCGGCCCAGGCCGTCCAGCGTCGCGGCGCAGAAGGAGTCGCCCGCCCCGATGGTGTCGGCCACCGCGACGGGCGGCGCCGGGACATCGACCGTCAGCGCCGGCGTCACCGCCGTCGCCCCGGCACCGCCCCGCGTGAGCACCACGGCGGCCGGTCCGTGCTCGAGCAGCACCCGGGCGGCGGCCACAGGGTCGGCGTCGGGGAACAGATGGGCGAGGTCCTCGTCGGACGCCTTGACGACGTCGGCGCGCGCGACGACGGCCAGCGCCCGTGCGCGTACGCCGGCCAGCGGGCCCATCGCGCCGGGGCGGATGTTGAGGTCGTAGCTCACCGTCGTGTGGGGGCGCAGCTCGTCGAGCAGGTCGAGGACCGCCGCGGCGCCCGGCTCCAGGACCGCGCCGAGGGAGCCGGTGTGGACGACCAGCGGCCGGCCGGCGGCCGCCCCGGCGAGGTCGCCCTCCAGCGTCCGCTCGGGCCGCCACTCGAGGCTCCACTCCAGGTCGAAGGCGTAGCTGGCCGACCCGTCCGGGCCGATCAGCGCCTCCGCCGACGAGGTGCGCCCGGATCGCGGCCGCTGGCGATCCACGTCGACCCCCTCGGCGCGCAGGTGCCCGTCGAGCACGGTGCCGAGCCGGTCACCGGCGTACTGCGTCAGCAGCCTCACGGACCGCCCGAGCCGACGCAGCGCGACCGCGACGTTCGCCGGACTGCCGCCGGCGTGCTCGCTCACCGAGCCGTCAGGGCGCCGGACGACGTCGACGAGGGCCTCGCCGACGACCAGGGCGAACGGCGGAATCACGTCCGTCCGGGCCGGCCCCGCGGGATCGCGGTCACCAGCCGCGCTCACGCCACTCCGCCAGCGAGGGTCGCTCCCGGCCGAGGGTGGAGTCGTCGCCGTGGCCGGGGTAGAACCAGGTGTCGTCGGGCAGCCGCTGGAAGATCCGCTCCTCCACGTCGTTGATGAGCTGCTCGAAGGCCGCCTCGTCGCCGAAGGTGTTGCCGACGCCGCCGGGGAAGAGCGAGTCGCCGGTGAACAGGTGCGGCGGGCCGGCGGGGTCGTCGTACAGCAGGCAGATCGAGCCCGGTGTGTGGCCGCGCACGGCGATGACCTCCAGCTCCGACTCGCCCAGCCGGATCCGGTCGCCCTGGCCGACCGTGCGGGTGACCGGCACACCGGTCTGCTCGGTGATCGCCGCGGCGTCCGGCTCGCCGGCGATCACCTCCGCGCCGGTCGCGGCCACGACCGCCGCGAGCGCGCGGTGGTGGTCCCAGTGCTGGTGGGTGGTCACGACGGTCGACAGCCCGCCGGCGCCGATCCACGGCACCAGCCGCTCCGGCTCGGCGGCGGCGTCGATCAGCAGCTGCTCGCCGGTGTGGCGGCAGCGCAGCAGGTAGCAGTTGTTCGACATCGCCGGGTCCACGGCGACCTTGTGGATCGCGATATGGGTCAGGTCCCGTCCGTCGTACAGTCCGCCGGGCCGCACGGAGCCGGTGTAGCTCACATCCCCTCCAGTTCCGGCAGCGCGCCGCCCTCGCTCGTCACGTCCAGGCCCGGGTACGGCGGCCGCCCGGTCAGCCACCACGCCAGCCCGGCCGCCGGCCCGCTCACCGTGGGGCCGCCCGCGCCGATCCGCCAGCGGCGGTCGAGGTCGCCGGCGACCAGGTCGACCGCCGTCTCCGTGGCGCGGCGCCCGGCCAGGTCGTCGAGCAGCGCCAGGGTGAACGTCGTCGGCCATGCGCCGGGGGAGTAGTCCCGGGCCAGGTCGACGTGGTGGATCTCCACCTCCCGCAGTCGCATCCAGGCGACCGCTCCGGCCCGGAACGGGCTGGGCGCACCCGGCGTGCGCTCGATGGTGGCGTCCAGCAGCGCCGGTGGCCGGGCGACGAGCGCCACCAGAGCGTCGGCCAGCTCCGTGACCGCGCCGAGCAGCCGCTCGCGCAGGACCGTCGGGTCGGCCTCGCCGAGCGTGGCGATGTCGGCGTCGCGCCGCTCCTGCGAGGCGTACATCGGGGCGGCCGGCCCGGTGACCACGCCGCGCACGGCGCCCGCCAGGCCCTCGGCGTTGAGCGCGAGGTGGGCCACGACGTGCCCGCGCGTCCAGCCCGGCAGCAGGCTCGGCCCGCCCCAGTCCTCCTCGCCCAGGGCGTCGACGGTGCGGACGAGTCGCTGCGAGGCCGCGCGCAGTGCCTCGGCCGCGGCGACGGTGTCACCGCG
The DNA here is from genome assembly GCF_036405735.1 of Nocardioides sp. GTDB lineage: Bacteria > Actinomycetota > Actinomycetes > Propionibacteriales > Nocardioidaceae > Nocardioides. Next base: position 62,553 of record NZ_DASWXC010000095.1, on the reverse strand, counting down.
CAGGTCCGGTGCGCTCTCAGGTGCGCCCTCGGTGGGGCCCTCGGTCGGGCCCTCAGTCGGCCCTGTGGGTGGGATCGTGGTCACAGCACCCATCCTGACCCATCCGGGGAAGCGGGTCCCTCAGGTGCGACCTGTTAGCATGGCGAACACTTGTTCGACTCGACCCTCGTCGACCTGACCGCGAGAGGACCGCGCCGCGTGGCGGACCAGCTCATCATCCGAGGCGCTCGGGAGCACAACCTCAAGGACGTCTCCCTCGACCTGCCGCGCGACTCCCTCATCGTCTTCACCGGCCTGTCCGGGTCCGGGAAGTCCAGCCTCGCCTTCGACACGATCTTCGCCGAGGGCCAGCGCCGTTACGTCGAGTCGCTGTCGGCGTACGCGCGCCAGTTCCTCGGCCAGATGGACAAGCCCGACGTCGACTTCATCGAGGGTCTCTCGCCGGCGGTGTCGATCGACCAGAAGTCGACGAGCAAGAACCCCCGCTCCACCGTCGGCACCATCACCGAGGTCTACGACTACCTCCGCCTGCTCTACGCCCGCGCCGGCCGTCCGCACTGCCCGACCTGTGGGGCACCGATCGAGCGGCAGACGCCGCAGCAGATCGTCGACAAGATCCTCACCCTGGAGGAGGGCAGGCGGTTCCAGGTCCTCGCGCCGGTGATCCGCGGCCGCAAGGGTGAGTACGTCGACCTCTTCGCGCAGTTGCAGAGCCAGGGCTACTCCCGCGCGCGGGTCGACGGCGAGACCCACACGTTGGACGACCCGCCGAAGCTCGACAAGCAGAAGAAGCACACGATCGAGGTGGTCGTCGACCGGCTCCAAGTCAAGGCGTCCAGCAAGCGGCGGCTGACCGACTCGGTCGAGACCGCGCTCGAGCTGGCCGGCGGGCTGGTGCTCATCGACTTCGTCGACGCGGGCCCGGACGAGGTCTCCGAGATGAAGTTCTCGGAGAAGATGTCGTGCCCCAACGACCACGTCATCGACACCGACGACCTCGAGCCGCGCTCGTTCTCCTTCAACAGCCCGTTCGGCGCCTGTCCGGCCTGCCACGGTCTCGGCACCCGGATGGAGGTCGACCCCGAGCTGGTCGTGCCGAACCCGCAGGCCACGCTGGGGGAGGGCGCGATCCAGCCCTGGAGCCACGCGCACATCGCCGACTACTTCCTGCGGCTCATGGGCGCGCTGGGCGAGGAGCTCGGCTTCGACCTCAACACGCCGTGGGAGAAGCTGTCGGCCACCGCCCAGCGGGCGATCCTGGACGGCCACCCGACCAAGGTCCACGTCGTCACCCGCAACCGCTACGGGCGCCAGCGCGCCTACTACGCCGACTTCGAGGGGGTCCGCGGCTATGTCGAGCGGCGTCACCAGGAGGCGGAGTCGGACACCAGCCGGGAGCGGTTCGAGGGCTTCATGCGCGAGGTCCCGTGCCCGACCTGCCGCGGCAGCCGCCTCAAGCCGGTCTCGATGGCGGTCACCCTCGGCCCGAAGGACGCCGGTGGCCGCAACATCGCCGAGGTCTGCGCCCTGCCGATCGACGAGGCGGCGCAGTGGCTGCGCACCGTCGAGCTCTCCGCGCGGGAGCGGCAGATCGGCGAGCGGGTGCTCAAGGAGATCCAGGAGCGGCTCAACTTCCTGCTCGACGTGGGTCTGGACTACCTGTCGCTGGACCGGCCGTCGGGGTCGCTGTCCGGCGGTGAGGCGCAGCGGATCCGGCTCGCCACACAGATCGGCGCCGGCCTGGTGGGCGTGCTCTACGTCCTGGACGAGCCCTCGATCGGCCTGCACCAGCGCGACAACCAGAAGCTCATCGAGACGCTGGTGCGGCTCAAGGAGCTCGGCAACACGCTCATCGTCGTCGAGCACGACGAGGACACCATCCGGGTGGCCGACTGGGTCGTCGACATCGGCCCGGGCGCCGGTGAGCACGGTGGCCACGTGGTGCACAGCGGCACGGTGAAGGAGCTCTACGCCAACGAGAGGTCGCTCACCGGGCAGTTCCTCGCCGGCAAGCGCGAGATCCCCGTGCCCGCCGTACGCCGTCCCACCACGAAGGGCCGCGAGCTCAAGGTCATCGGGGCGCGGGAGAACAACCTCAAGGACATCGACGTCGCCTTCCCGCTCGGCGTCTTCCTGGCGGTCACCGGCGTCTCGGGCTCCGGCAAGTCGACGTTGGTCAACGACATCCTCTACACCTCGCTGGCCAAGCAGCTCTACAACGCCCGGACCGTGCCCGGGAAGCACCGGACCATCACGGGGCTCGAGCACATCGACAAGGTCATCCACGTCGACCAGAGCCCGATCGGGCGTACGCCGCGGTCCAACCCCGCCACCTACACCGGCGTCTTCGACCACATCCGCAAGCTCTTCGCCTCCACCCCGGAGGCGAAGATGCGCGGCTACCTGCAGGGCCGGTTCTCGTTCAACGTCAAGGGCGGTCGCTGCGAGGCGTGCGCCGGTGACGGCACGATCAAGATCGAGATGAACTTCCTGCCCGACGTCTACGTCCCGTGCGAGGTGTGCCACGGCGCGCGCTACAACCGCGAGACGCTCGAGGTGCACTACAAGGGCAAGACGATCGCCGAGGTCCTCGACATGCCGATCGAGGAGGCGGTGGAGTTCTTCGCCGCCGTACCCGCCATCGCCCGGCACATGAAGACGCTCGTCGAGGTCGGCCTCGGCTACGTGCGGCTCGGACAGCCGGCCACGACGCTGTCCGGCGGCGAGGCGCAGCGCGTGAAGCTCGCGGCCGAGCTGCAGAAGCGCTCTACGGGTCGCACGATCTACGTCCTCGACGAGCCCACCACGGGGCTGCACTTCGAGGACATCCGCAAGCTCCTCGGCGTCCTGTCCAGCCTCGTCGACAAGGGCAACTCGGTGCTCGTCATCGAGCACAACCTCGACGTCATCAAGACCGCCGACTGGATCGTCGACATGGGTCCCGAGGGCGGCAACAAGGGTGGCGTCGTGGTGGCGGAGGGGACGCCGGAGCAGGTCGCGGCGGTCGCCGCCTCCCACACCGGACGCTTCCTGCGCCCGCTGCTGGAGGGGCGCGAGGCGCAGCAGCCTCCTGCCCCGAAGCGCACGCGGAAGAAGTGATTCTCAGGCTCGTCACAGGCACCGCACCGCCACCTGCTCTAAGGTGAATTTTCAAGCAGCCGGCAGAGCCGGCTCACGGAGCAGACGGGCCGGACAGGCCGGAAGGAGCCAGAAGGACATGGACGTGCCGGACCACAGCCTGACCCGCCGCTCCGCGGTCACCGGGGCGCTCGCCGTGCCACTGCTGGCCGCCTGCGCCTCCGACGAGGAGCCCGCCGGACCGGCCGCGTCCTCCTCCGCGGGCGCGACGTCCACCACCGCGCCGTCCCCGGGAGGCTCCTCCGAGCCCGCCGGAGGTGAGCCGCTGACCAGCACCGCCGACATCGAGGTGGGCGGCGGCCGGATCTTCCCCGAGGACAACGTCGTCGTCACCCAGCCGGAGAAGGGCGTCTTCAAGGCGTTCGACGCCACCTGCACCCACCAGCAGTGCCAGGTCACCCGGGTCAGCGACGGCGCCATCGGCTGCTCGTGTCACGGCAGCAGGTTCTCCATCAGCGACGGTGCGGTCGAGGGCGGCCCGGCGCGCAGCCCGCTGCCGGAGGTGCCGATCACCGTCGCCAACGGGGAGATCAGCCTCGCCTGAGCCGTTCCGACGACCCGCCGCGCCCGACGCAGCTCCCGGCACCGCTCCCTCCACCGACCGGCCAGCGCCGCGGGTAGACTTGGCCGCGGGCCGAACCGGCTCACCGGACGAGGGAGCCGTACCCGGAACGCGACAAGACGGCCTTCGAGGAGTTCGTCGTGGCGTGGTTCGTGCTCGTTCTGTCCGGTGCCTTCGAAGCCGTCTGGGCGGTCGCCCTCGGCAAGTCCGAGGGGTTCACCCGGCCGACCGCTTCGCTGGTCTTCGTCGTCGGGCTCGTCCTCAGCATGGGCGGCCTGGCCTACGCGCTGCGCACCCTGCCGGTGGGGACCGCGTACGCCGTGTGGGTCGCGATCGGCGCCTCGCTGACCGTGGCCTACGGGATGGCGACCGGCGCCGAGTCCGTCACAGTGGTCAAGCTGCTGCTCTTGGCCGGCCTGGTCGGTTGCGTGGTGGGTCTCAAGCTGGCCCACTGAGACGCACTGACGCCGGGCTCCGACCCGCCCGCCGCTCGACTCATTCGTCGCGGACCCGGCCGCGCAGCGCCTTGGTCCGCCCGAGCTGCTTCTTGGCCTCGACGCGTCGGCGCTGCGAGGCGCGGCTCGGCTTCGTCGCGCGCCGGGGCGGTGGGGGTGGCGCGACGGCCTCCCGCAGGAGGGCGACCAGGCGCTCCCGGGCCGCGACCCGGTTGCGCAGCTGGGAGCGGTGCTCGGAGGCCACGACCGCGACGTGGCCCTGCGTCATCACCCCGGCCAGGTTGCGGACCAGACGAGCACGCTGGGCTTCGGTGAACGCGGTCGAGCGCCCCGGCGCGAAGAGCAGCTCGACGCGGGTGTCGGTCGTGTTGACCGACTGGCCGCCGGGGCCGGGGGAGCGGGAGAAGCGCTCGATCAGCTCGGCGGCCGGGATGGTCGCGCCCGTCGGGAGTCCCGGGGCGGCCGGCACGGCGAGGTTCTGACCGGGCTCGCTCACGGGTCGACCGTACCTCCGGGGCCGCTGGGTCGCTGCTGAGTCGCCGCTGGGGCTGTCGGCGGCGGACCGTAGGGTTGGAACGTGCCTGACCCGCGGAGCTACCGGCCCAAGCCGGGGGACATTCCCACCCAGCCCGGGGTCTACCGCTTCCGGGACCCGAAGGGTCGCGTGATCTACGTCGGCAAGGCGGTCAACCTCCGCGCCCGGCTCGCCAACTACTTCCAGCCGCTGCCGAGCCTCCACCCGCGCACGGCCACGATGGTCACCACCGCCGCGAGCGTGGAGTGGACGGTGGTCAACACCGAGGTCGAGGCGCTCCAGCTGGAGTACTCCTGGATCAAGGAGTTCGACCCGCGGTTCAACGTCAAGTACCGCGACGACAAGTCCTACCCGTGGCTGGCCGTGACGGTCGGCGAGGAGTTCCCCCGGGTCATGGTCGGGCGCGGCGCGAAGCGCAAGGGCACCCGCTACTTCGGCCCCTACAGCCACGCCTGGGCGATCCGGGAGACCGTCGACGTGCTGCTGCGGGTCTTCCCGATGCGCTCGTGCAGCAACGGCGTGTTCAAGCGCAGCCAGCAGATCGGCCGACCCTGCCTGCTGGGCTACATCGACAAGTGCACGGCTCCCTGCGTGGGCAACATCAGCGCCGAGGACCACCGCAGGATTGTGGAGGACTTCTGCGACTTCATGGGCGGTCAGACCTCCGCCTTCATGAAGCGCATCGAGAAGGAGATGTACGCCGCCAGCGACGCCCTCGACTTCGAGCGGGCCGCTCGGCTGCGCGACGACCTCGGTGCCATGGAGCGAGCCCTGGAGAAGCAGTCGGTCGTGCTGGGCGACGGTGCCGACGCCGACGTGATCGCGCTGGCCGAGGACCCGCTCGAGGTGGCGGTGCAGATCTTCCACGTCCGTGGCGGCCGGATCCGGGGCCAGCGCGGCTGGGTGGCCGACCGGGTCGAGGAGGGCGGGACCGACAAGCTCGTCGAGGACTTCCTGCTCCAGTTCTACGCCGACGAGCCCGACGCCATCCCGCGCGAGATCCTGGTGCCGGCGCTCCCGACCGACCACGCCGAGGTGGAGCAGCTGCTCGGGGAGCTGCGCGGCAGCAGGGTCCAGGTGCGGGTGCCGCAGCGTGGCGACAAGAGGTCACTGCAGGAGACCGTCGCGCGCAACGCCGCGCAGACGCTCGCCCTGCACAAGACCAAGCGCGCCTCCGACCTGACCACCCGCAACCAGGCGCTGGAGGAGATCCAGGAGGCGCTGGAGCTGCCCGAGGTACCGCTGCGCATCGAGTGCTACGACATCTCGCACCTGCAGGGCTCGGAGATCGTCGCCTCGATGGTCGTCTTCGAGGACGGCCTGCCGCGCAAGAACGAGTACCGCCGGTTCGTCATCCGCGGCCAGGAGGGGTCCGACGACGTCCGAGCGATGCACGAGGTCATCACGCGGCGGTTCCGGCGGCTGCTCGACGAGCAGGCGACGTCGGTGCCGTCCTCGGAGATCGGTGGCGCCGGGTCGGGCTCTCGGGAGGGACCAATGCTGGTCGACCCCGAGACCGGGCGGCCGCGGAAGTTCGCCTACGCGCCCGGCCTGGTGGTCGTCGACGGCGGCGCGCCGCAGGTGGCGGCCGCCGTACGCGCCCTGGACGAGCTCGGCATCGACGACATCCCGGTGTGCGGCCTGGCGAAGCGGCTGGAGGAGGTGTGGCTGCCGTCGCAGGAGGACCCGGTCATCCTGCCGCGCAGCTCCGAGGGCCTCTACCTGCTGCAGCGGGTCCGCGACGAAGCGCACCGGTTCGCGATCGCCCACCACCGCAACCGGCGCTCCAAGACCATGGTCGAGAGCCTCCTCGACGACGTGCCCGGCCTCGGCGAGGTGCGCCGCAAGACACTGCTCAAGCACTTCGGGTCGCTCAGGAAGCTGCGCGCGGCGTCGATCGAGGAGATCGCCACCGTGCCCGGCATCGGACCCGGCACAGCGGCAGCGATCAAGGCCGCGGTCGACCAGAATGCTCCCGGTGTCGCGGTCAACACGGCGACCGGAGAGATCGAGGAGTCCTGATGAGCGAGCCCGAGCATCCCGCGCAGCCCGAGCCGGCCGAGCCCGGTGAGCTGGTCGTGGTGACCGGCATGACCGGTGCCGGACGGAGCACGGCCGCCAAGGAGCTGGAGGATCTCGGGTTCTACGTCGTGGACAACCTGCCGCCGTCGCTGCTGCCCGACGTGGTGCGACTGGTCGACCAGTCCCGCGGTCCTGCGCAGCGCATCGCAGTCGTCGTCGACGTGCGGTCGGGCTCGTTCTTCGAGGAGCTGCAGGCGACCGTCCACGCCGGCGTGGAGGGCCGGCACGCGACGCTGCTGTTCCTCGACGCCGGCGACGAGGTGCTCGTGCGCCGCCAGGAGGCCGCCCGCCGACCGCACCCGCTGCAGGGCAGCGGCCGGTTGCTCAACGGCCTGCAGCGCGAGCGGGTGGTGCTCGCCGACCTGCGGTCGATGGCCGATCTCGTCATCGACACCAGCAGCCTCAACGTGCACCAGCTGACCGCGCGCATCGCGGAGGCCTTCGGTACGCCGGAGACGACCCGCCTGAAGGTGTCGGTGGTCAGCTTCGGCTTCAAGTACGGCATCCCCGTGGATGCCGACTTCGTCGCCGATATGCGCTTCCTGCCCAACCCGCACTGGATCCCCGAGCTCCGGCCCGGCAACGGCCGCGACAGCCCGGAGGTGGCCGGCTACGTCTACTCCCGGCCCGGCGCCCAGGAGTTCCTCGACGGCTACGTCCCGGTCCTGGCCGGTGTGGCCGAGGGCTACCTGCGGGAGGGCAAGCGCTTCATGCGGGTCGCCGTCGGCTGCACCGGCGGCAAGCACCGCAGCGTCGCCATGGCGGAGGAGATCGTGCGCCGGTTGCGCGAGCTCGGGCTCGAGGCGCGGCCCATCCACCGGGACCTGGGGCGCGAGTGACGGCGACCTCCAGCCGGGACTCCCGGCACGACCGCGCCCAGGCCGTGGTCGCGTTCGGCGGCGGCCACGGCCTGCACGCGTCCCTGTCGGCGCTGCGGCGCCTCGTCGACGACCTCACGGTCGACGAGCTGACCGCCGTCGTCACCGTCGCCGACAACGGCGGGTCCTCGGGCCGGCTGCGGCGCGAGTTCGACGTGCTGCCCCCCGGTGACCTGCGCATGGCGCTCGCGGCGCTGTGCGGCAGCGACGACTGGGGCCAGACCTGGGCCGACGTGCTGCAGCACCGGTTCGCCGGCGACGGCGAGATGAAGGGCCACAGCCTCGGCAACCTGCTCATCGTCGGACTGTGGGAACGCCTGGGCGACCACGTCCAGGCGCTCGACTGGGTGGGACGACTGCTCGGCGCCAAGGGGCGGGTGCTGCCGATGGCGCTGGTCCCGATGGACATCAGCGCCCAGGTGCGCGGCCTGCTGCTCGACGACCCGCACGCCCTGACCTCTGTCCGGGGGCAGGTGCAGGTCGCCACCACCGACGGCGTCATCGACTCCGTCGCGCTGGTCCCGGCCGACCCGCCGGCGGCCCCGGAGGCGGTCGCCGCCATCGGTGCGGCGGACTGGGTGTTCCTCGGTCCGGGCTCCTGGTTCACGTCGGTGATCCCGCACCTGCTGGTGCCGGGCCTGCGCGAGGCGCTCACGACCACCCACGGGCACGTCGTCGTGGTGCTCAACCTCGCCGAGCAGGCAGGGGAGACCCCGGGCTTCGGTCCGGCCGACCATCTCGCCGTACTCCTGGAGCATGCGCCCGACCTCACGGTCCACACCGTGCTGGCCGACCGCGGCTCCGTGGCCGACGGGCTCGCGGAGCTGCGTGAGATCGTCGCGGCGTGCGGCGCCGCGCTGGTGCTCGACGACGTCAGCGTCGGCGACGGCACCGCACGGCACGACCCGGACAAGCTGGCCGCGGCGTACGCCCGGATCATGGCCCGGGACGGGGGTCCCGATGATTGAGTCGCTGATTGACGCGCGTGAAAGGATTCCCGCATGGCGATGACGGGTCAGGTGAAGGCGGAGCTCTCGAGCACCCAGATCACGAAGCCCTGCTGCCGCAAGGCGGAGGTGGCCGCCACCCTCCGCTTCGCCGGCGGGTTGCACATCGCCGGCGGCCGGATCGTCGTCGAGGCCGAGCTGGACACCGGCGCGGCCGCGCGCCGGCTGCGCCGCGACATCGCCGACGTCTACGGCCACGCCGCCGAGGTCGCCATCGTGCAGGGCAACGGCATCCGGCGCGGCAGCCGCTACATCGTCCGCGTCGTGAAGGACGGCGAGGCGCTGGCCCGCCAGACCGGTCTGCTCGACGGCCGGGGCCGTCCGATCCGCGGGTTGCCGCCGGCGGTCGTGGCCGGCGGGTCGTGCGACGCCGTCGCGGCGTGGCGCGGCGCCTTCCTCGCGCACGGCTCGCTTACCGAGCCGGGCCGCTCCTCCTCCCTCGAGGTCACCTGCCCCGGTTCGGAGGCGGCGCTCGCCCTCGTCGGCGTCGCGCGGCGGCTCGGCATCCAGGCCAAGGCCCGCGAGGTGCGCGGCGTCGACCGGGTCGTGATCCGCGACGGAGACGCCATCGGCCAGCTGCTGACGCGGCTGGGCGCGCACGAGTCGCTGATGGCCTGGGAGGAGCGCCGGATGCGGCGCGAGGTCCGCGCCACGGCCAACCGGCTCGCCAACTTCGACGACGCCAACCTGCGCCGCTCCGCGCGCGCGGCGGTCGCGGCCGGGGCCCGGGTCGAGCGGGCGCTGGAGATCCTCGGCGAGCAGATCCCCGACCACCTGCGCCAGGCCGGGCAGCTTCGTCTGGAGCACAAGCAGGCGTCCCTGGAGGAGCTCGGCCAGCTCCACGACCCGGTGCTCACCAAGGACGCCATCGCAGGCCGGATCCGCCGGCTGCTGGCGATGGCCGACAAGCGGGCCGAGGACCTCGGCATCCCGGACACCGAGGCGTCGCTGACGCCCGACATGCTCGCGGAAGACGCCTGACCCTGCGACTCGCGACGGGTGTGACCAGCGTCGCGTCCCTTGGATCGTGCCAACGGTCCCAGCAGCCGGGACACGGCCTCGGGGGCGCTCTGGTTCGCGAAGCCGAGTCGGTAGGGTCGGGTGGTCGGCCCTACCGGGCTGCACCCACCGACCCTCCGTCATCGCATCAGAGCAGGAGCTACCGCAGTGACCGTTCGTGTAGGCATCAACGGGTTCGGCCGGATCGGCCGCAACTTCTTCCGCGCGGTTCGCGCGTCCGGTCTCGACATCGAGATCGTGGGCGTCAACGACCTCACCGACAACGCGACCCTGGCGCACCTGCTCAAGTTCGACTCGATCCTCGGCCGCCTCGACGCCGACGTCTCCGCCACCGAGGACGCGATCAAGGTCGGCGACCAGGAGATCCGCGCGTTCGCCGAGCGTGACCCCGCCGCGCTGAAGTGGGCGGACCTGGGCGTCGACGTCGTCGTCGAGTCGACCGGCTTCTTCACCGACGCGACGAAGGCGCGCGCCCACGTCGACGGTGGCGGCGCGAAGAAGGTCATCATCTCGGCGCCGGCCTCCAACGAGGACATCACGGTGGTCATGGGCGTCAACCACGAGCAGTACGACGCCGAGACGCACACCGTCATCTCCAACGCCTCGTGCACCACGAACTGCCTGGCGCCCATGGCGAAGGCGCTCAACGACGGCCTCGGCATCAACAAGGGCCTGATGACGACCATCCACGCCTACACCGCGGACCAGAACCTGCAGGACAACATCCACAAGGACCTGCGCCGTGCCCGCGCCGCCGCGCTCAACATCGTGCCGACCTCGACCGGTGCGGCCAAGGCGATCGGCCTGGTGCTCCCCGAGCTGAAGGGCAAGCTCGACGGCTACGCGCTGCGCGTGCCCACCCCGACCGGCTCGCTCACCGACCTGTCCTTCGAGGCGTCCCGCGAGACGTCGGTCGAGGAGGTCAACGAGATCGTCAAGGCGGCCGCCGACGGCCGGATCCTGCGCTACTCGACCGACCCGATCGTCTCCTCCGACATCGTCACCGACCCGGCGTCGTGCATCTTCGACGCGCCGCTGACCAAGGTCATCGGCAACCAGGTCAAGGTCGCCGGTTGGTACGACAACGAGTGGGGCTACTCCAACCGCCTCGCGGACCTGATCGCCTACGTCGGCGAGACTCTCTGACGCATGGGCTCCTACGCGGGACTGGGCGAGGTCGGCGGCAAGCGCATCCTCGTCCGGTCGGACCTCAACGTGCCCCTCGACGGTGACCGGATCACCGACGACGGCCGGATCCGGGCCTCCGTCCCCACCATCCGCGCGCTGGCCGACGCCGGCGCGCGGGTGGTGGTGACCGCCCACCTGGGCCGCCCCAAGGGCGAGCCCGAGACGAGGTACAGCCTCGCCCCCGTGGCGAAGCGGCTCGGTGAGCTGCTCGGCCGCGACGTCGCCTTCGCCACCGACACGGTGGGCGAGTCCGCCCAGGCGGTCGTCGGCGGGCTGACCGACGGCCAGGTCGCGCTGCTCGAGAACGTCCGGTTCAACGCGGGCGAGACCAGCAAGGACGACGCCGAGCGCGGCGCCTTCGCCGACCGGCTCGCCGCACTCGCGGACGGGTTCGTGTCCGACGGCTTCGGCGTCGTGCACCGCAAGCAGGCCTCCGTGTACGACGTGGCGCAGCGACTCCCGCACGCGATGGGCGGCCTGGTCGCGGCCGAGATCGACGTGCTGCGCCGGCTCACCGAGACCCCGGAGCGGCCCTACGCCGTCGTGCTCGGCGGCTCGAAGGTCTCCGACAAGCTCGGTGTCATCGACAACCTGCTCGGCAAGGCCGACAAGCTGCTGATCGGTGGCGGCATGGTCTTCACCTTCCTCAAGGCTGCCGGCCACGAGGTCGGCAAGAGCCTGCTCGAGGAGGACCAGCTCGACACCGTGCGCTCCTACCAGCAGCGCGCCCAGGAGCTCGGCGTCGAGATCGTGCTCCCCACCGACATCGTGGTCGCCGACAGCTTCGGCGACGAGGCGAGCGCCCGGGTGGTGGCTGCCGACGCGATCCCGGCCGACACCCTCGGCCTCGACATCGGCCCCGAGTCCGGCGCCGCGTTCGCCGCGGCGCTCGCGGACGCGCGGACCGTGTTCTGGAACGGACCGATGGGCGTCTTCGAGCAGCCGGCGTTCGCCGAGGGCACCCGTGCCGTCGCCGACGCCCTCACAAGGGTGCCCGGGCTCTCGGTCGTGGGCGGGGGCGACTCGGCGGCCGCCGTACGCGCGCTCGGCTTCGCCGAGGACCGGTTCGGCCACATCTCGACCGGTGGCGGTGCGTCCCTCGAGTACCTCGAGGGCAAGCCCCTGCCCGGCATCGACGTTCTGCTTGACGAGGGAGCCTGACCATGCCCGCTGCACCTCACCAGGGCCGGACCCCGCTGATGGCGGGGAACTGGAAGATGAACCTGAACCACCAGGAGGCGGTGGTCCTGGTCCAGAAGCTGGCCTGGACGCTGTCCGACAAGCGCCACGACTTCGCCAAGGCGGAGGTCGTCGTGGTGCCGCCCTTCACCGACCTGCGCTCGGTGCAGACGCTGGTGGACGGCGACCGGCTCGCGATCAAGTACGGCGCCCAGGACGTCTCCGTCCACGAGTCGGGCGCCTACACCGGCGAGATCTCGGCCGGCATGCTGGCCAAGCTCGGCTGCTCCTACGTCGTCGTCGGCCACTCGGAGCGGCGGGAGTACCACGCCGAGACCGACGAGGTCGTGAACGCCAAGGCCAAGGCGGCGCTGGCGGCCGGCATGACGCCGATCCTCTGCGTCGGCGAGGGCCTGGAGATCCGGCAGGACGGTGCCCACGTGCCGCACTGCACGGGCCAGGTCGAGGGCGGCCTGGCCGGGTTCACGGCCGAGGAGGTCGCCGGCATGGTCATCGCCTACGAGCCGGTCTGGGCGATCGGCACCGGTGAGGTCGCCACGCCCGAGGACGCCCAGGAGGTGGCGTACGCCGTCCGCGAGTCCGTCCGCAAGAGCCACGGCGACGAGGCGGCCGACGCGGTCCGCGTCCTGTACGGCGGCTCGGTGAAGGCCAGCAACGTCGCGGCGATCATGGCGCAGCCCGATGTCGACGGTGCCCTGGTCGGCGGCGCGAGCCTCCAGGCCGACGAGTTCGCGGCGATCTGCCGGTACTACGACATGCCGGTGCTGTGAAGCGCCGCCGTTGACGTAGGATTCGCCGCGTGGAACTTCTCTTCACCATCCTCCTCATGGTCACCAGCGGGCTGATGATCCTCCTCGTGCTGCTCCACAAGGGCCGGGGCGGTGGCCTCTCCGACATGTTCGGCGGCGGCGTCTCGAGCTCGCTCGGAGGCTCCTCGGTGGCAGAGCGGAACCTCGACCGCCTCACGGTCGGCATCGGCGTCATCTGGTTCGCGTGCGTGATCGCGCTCGGCCTGATCAAGGCCTACTGAGTAACCGACGCGATTCCCTCGAGAGATAGGACCCACAAGTGGCTGGTGGAGGCAACGCGATCCGAGGTAGCCGGGTCGGGGCCGGACCGATGGGCGAGGCCGAGCGGGGCGAGGCCGCCCCGCGCAAGGCCGTCACCTACTTCTGCGCCCGCGAGCACCGCTCCGTGGTGACGTTCTCCGTCGAGGCCACCGCGCCGGACTCGTGGGACTGCCCCAAGTGCGGTCTGCCGGCCGGCCTGGACGTGGAGAACGCGCCGCCGGCACCGAAGATCGAGCCCTACAAGACGCACCTCGCCTACGTGAAGGAGCGTCGCTCCGACAAGGAGGCGGCCGACATCCTCGACGAGGCCGTCCAGCTGCTGCGCTCGCGCCGCAAGTCGGGCGACATCATCTTCTAGAGCGCCTCGCGACGACGACGAAGGGCCGCCACCCGTCGGGGTGGCGGCCCCTCGTCGTACCTACCGGATGCGTCAGGAGCGGCGCAGCTCGCCGACGAAGTCGCCCACCTCCGCCCGCAGCACCTCCGCCATCTGGGCCAGGCCCTGGCCGCTGCCGGTGCCGTCGACGGCGACGCCGACGGCCTCCGCCATGGGCGTCATCTCCTGCATGGTGGTGTCCACGCTCGCCATGGCGCTGGCGCTCGCCCGCGCCGCCTGCTGGATCGCCTCGACCTGGGTGGTGATGCGACCGGTGGACTCCGCGGTCGAGTCGGCGAGCTGCTTGACCTCGTCTGCGACGACCGCGAAGCCGAGGCCCGCGGTGCCGGCGCGGGCGGCCTCGATGGTGGCGTTGAGGGCGAGCAGCCGGGTCTGCGCGGCGATCCGGGAGATGACCTCCACGACCTGCTGGATCTCCTGCGCGGACCGTTCCAGGACGCTGACCGTCATCGAAGCCGCCTCGGCCTCCTTGCCGACCTGGTGGGCCGCCCCGACCAGGCCGGCGGCCGTGGCGCTCAGCTCGACCGATGCGGCGGCGACCTGCTGCGCGACCGCCGCGACGGTGTCGTCGAGGCGGTCGGCGAGCTCGGCTCGCCGGTTTGATGTCTCGTCCAGCGCACGCTGGGTGGTCGCCATCGCGGTCGTCGCGCGGTTGATCGTCTCGGCCCCACTGCGGAACGCGCCGGATTGGCCCGCGGTCAGGAAGCGGCGGTGGAACCGGCCCTCGCTGGCCGCCTGCAACGAGGCGGCCGATTCACGGACGTAGGCGTCGGCCTGGTCCAGCACCGCGTTGATCGCCGAGCGCAGACCCTGCAGGTCCGGGTCGCCCTCGGTGCCGGCGACAGCCATCGCGCGCGCCTCGAGGTCGCCGTTCGCCACCCGCTCGCACACCTGTCGCCAGGCCCGGATCGCCTCCCGGGACGCCGCCGGGGTGTCTGCGCGGACGGCGTCGCGGCGGGCCTCGCGATGGGTACGCCGGCTCATGCAACCGCCCCGGTCGTGAGCGACCAGACAAGCTCGTCATAGCTGGTGCCACGCTCGGCGAGCAGCCGGTCGAGCGCCTCGAGCCCGGCCTGGGCCGCGTCTCCGGCGTTCGCGTGGCCCGCCTCGGCGCGCAGCATCTCCTGGTAGAGCGGCCAGATCGCGCCGACCGCCGCCGGGGCGGGCAGCCGCCGGTTGGAGTGATAGCCGACGACGGAGCCGTCGGCGGCGAAGCTCGGCGTGACGTGCGCCAGCACCCAGTAGTGGGCGCCGTCACCGGCCAGGTTGAGGATGTAGGCGAAGATCTCGCGGCCCTCCGCGAGGGTCTGCCACAGCAGTCGGAACACGCCGCGGGGCATGTCGGGATGGCGGATCACGTTGTGCGGCTGGCCGAGGACCTCCGGCTCGGTCAGCGCGGAGACGCGGCAGAAGACCGGGTTCGCGTAGGTGATGCGGCCCTTGAGGTCGGTCTTGCTGACGATGACCTCGTCGGGGCCGAAGCGGCGCTCGACTCCCGACGGTGCGATGGACGCGGACAACTGCTCGCCTGCCTCTCCGGTCTGCCGAGGGCCCACGACCCTCCGCAGTGCAGTTCGGTCGCCGCGCCGGCCGGCTTGAGGGAACCTCGGTGTGGTGAACGCCTCACGGGCCGGCTACAGCTGCGAGGCGGCCCCGCGGTCGAGGAACCAGATCGTCTCCTCGGTGCCCTGCACGGCTGCGGCGGGGGTCTGGTGCCGGTCGGCGCCGCCGAGGGCGCTGGCGACGGCGCCCGCCTTACCCTCGCCGCTGACGAGGTACCAGACGGCGTGGGAGCGCCTCAGTGCGGCGAAGGTGAGGCTGATCCGCTCCGGCGGTGGCTTCGGGGAGCCCGTGACGCCCACGGCGTCGGCATCCTCGACGTCGAGCTGGGGGAAGCCGGGGAACAACGAGGCGACGTGCCCGTCGGGGCCGACACCCAGCATCAGGATGTCGAAGCCGGCGGGGCCGGGCCCGTGGCGACGCAGCTCCTCGGCGTACGCCGCCGCGCCCGTCTCGACGTCTGCCGCATCCGCGGTCGACGCCATCGCGTGGATCCGGTGGGCGGGCACGCCGACCTCGTCGAGGAACGCGGCTCGGGCCTGGCCGACGTTGCGGTCGGGGGAGTCGCCGGCGACGAACCGCTCGTCGCCGAACCAGACCTCCACCGCGCCCCAGTCGACGCCCGACGCAGGGGCGAGCCGGGCGATCTCGCGGTGGATCGTCTCGGCGATGGTCCCACCGGTCAGCACGACGTGCGGGACGTGGCCGCTGGCCTGGAGGTCGGCGAGCCGGTTGAGCAGCTCACCCGCCACGGCGGTCGAGAGCTGGTCGGGCCCGTCGTGGACCTCGATGCGCGGTTCGGTCACGGGCGGGCCTTCCGGTGGGAGCGGTAGTACTCGATGAGCGAGCGCGTGGACGGGTCCTGCGCGGCAGCGGCCGCCGCGTCCCCCGCGACGGCCGGGCTGACCTGCAGGGCGAGCTGCTTGCCCAGCTCGACGCCCCACTGGTCGAAGCTGTCGATGCCCC
Source organism: Nocardioides sp. (assembly GCF_036405735.1). Taxonomy (GTDB): domain Bacteria; phylum Actinomycetota; class Actinomycetes; order Propionibacteriales; family Nocardioidaceae; genus Nocardioides. The sequence continues at coordinate 46,495 of NZ_DASWXC010000095.1, read as the reverse complement.
AGACCACGCCCTGGGTGAAGGTGATGTGCTCGTAGAGCGCGATCAGCTGGCCGAGCACCGACGGCGTGAGCTCGGGGGCCATGATCGAGGCCGTCGGCCGGTTGCCGGTGAACACCCGCGCCGGCACGATCGGCTCCGGCGTACCTTCGGCACGGACCTCCTCGGCGGTCTTGCCGAAGGCGAGCGCGCGGGTCTGCGCGACGAAGTTGGCCAGGAACAGCTCGTGGACGTCGACGTCCTGCCCGTCGTGCACGTCGCGCAAGGGGTACGCCGGCGTCGCGAACGCGATGAAGTCCGCCGGGACGAGGCGGGTGCCCTGGTGCAGGAGCTGGTAGAACGCGTGCTGCCCGTTGGTGCCCGGCTCGCCCCAGAACACCTCGCCGGTGGGGGAGGTGACCGGTGAGCCGTCCCAGCGCACGCCCTTGCCGTTGGACTCCATCGTGAGCTGCTGCAGATAGGCGGGGAAGCGGTGCAGCAGCTGCGCGTAGGGGAGCACCGCGTGGGTCTCGGCGCCCAGGAAGTCGGTGTACCAGACGTTGAGCAGCCCCATCAGGGCCGGCACGTTGCGGGCCGTCTCGGTGGTTCGGAAGTGCTCGTCGAGCGCGTGGAAGCCGGCGAGGAACTCGGTGAACCGCTCCGGGCCGATCGCGACTGCCAGCGAGGTGCCGATCGCGGAGTCGACGGAGTAGCGGCCGCCGACCCAGTCCCAGAAGCCGAACGCGTTGGCCGGGTCGATGCCGAAGTCCGCCACCTTGTCGAGCGCGGTGGACACCGCGACGAAGTGCTGTGCCACCGCCTCCGTCCGGTCGACACCGTCCCCGAGGCCCTCCAGCAGCCAGCTCCGGCACAACCGGGCGTTGGTCAGCGTCTCCAGCGTTCCGAAGGTCTTGCTGGCGACGATGAACAGCGTCGTGGCGGGGTCCAGTCCGGCGAGCGTGGTCGCCGTGTCGGTCGGGTCGATGTTGCTGATGAACCGACACTCGAGCTCCGGGTGCCGGTACGGCGCGAGCGCCTCGTAGGCCATCACGGGACCGAGGTCGGAGCCGCCGATGCCGATGTTGACGACCGTGCGGATCCGCTGTCCGGTGGCGCCGGTCCACTCACCGGAGCGGACCCGGTCGGCGAAGGAGTAGACCCGACGCAGGACGTCGTGCACGTCCGGGACGACGTCGTGGCCGTCGACGGCGGGCCGCTGGCCGGCCGGCGCGTCCGCGGGGAGCCGCAACGCCGTGTGCAGCACGGCGCGGTCCTCGGTGACGTTGATCCGCTCGCCGCGGAACATCGCGTCACGACGCTCGGTCAGGCCCACCTGCTCGGCCAGGTCGAGCAGCGCGGCGAGCACGGCCTCGTCGAGGAGTCCCTTGGACAGGTCGACGTACAGGTCGGCGGCCTGGAAGGTCAGTCTCTCGGCACGGCCGGGGTCGGCGTCGAACCAGCCGCGCAGATCGGGCGCGAAGCCCGCTGCGAGGTCGCTGAGACGGCGCCAGGCCTCGGTCGCGGTCGCGTCCACCGGGGCACCGACCACGGTCAGGCGCCCGCCTTCTCCATCTGGCCCTTCACGGTGTCGATCAGCTCGAGCCAGGAGGCCTTGAACTTCTCGACGCCCTCGGTCTCCAGCGTCAGGAACACGTCGGTGACGTCGATGCCGGCTGCCTCGAGCCGGTCGAAGACCTCCTGCGCCTCGGCGGCGCGCCCGCTGACCTGGTCGCCCTTGACCTCGCCATGGTCGGCGAACGCCGCCAGGGTCTTCTCCGGCATCGTGTTCACGGTGTCGGCGACCACCAGGTCGGTGACGTAGAGGGTGTCGGGGTAGTCGGGGTTCTTCACGCCGGTGGAGGCCCAGAGCGGCCGCTGGGCGTGGGCGCCCGCTGCGGCGAGCGTCTGCCACCGCTCGCCCGCGTGCACCTCCTCGAAGGCGGCGTAGGCCAGCCGGGCGTTGGCGACGGCCGCCTGGCCACGCAGCGCCAGCGCCTCGTCGCTGCCGAGCTTCTCGAGCCGGGCGTCGACCTCGGTGTCGACCCGCGAGACGAAGAACGACGCGACCGACCGGATCGTCGACAGGTCGAGACCCTTCTCCCGCGCCTGCTCGAGCCCGGAGAGGTAGGCGTCCATGACGGCGCGGTAGCGCTCGACGGAGAAGATCAGGGTGACGTTGACGCTGATGCCCTCCGCGATCGCCGCGGTGATGGCCGGCAGCCCCTCGAGCGTCGCCGGGATCTTGATGAGCGCGTTGGGCCGGTCCACGGCCGTCCACAGCGCCTTCGCGGAGGCGATGGTGGCCTCGGTGTCGTTGGCCAACGTGGGCTCGACCTCGATGGAGACGCGGCCGTCGTCCTTGGTGGCGTCGGCGACCGGCGCCAGAATGTCGCAGGCGTTGCGGACGTCCTCGGTGGTGAGCTCGAAGATCACCGTGTCGACGTCGGCGCCCCCGGCGACCAGGTCGCGGACCTGCGCGTCGTACCGCTCGCCGTTCGCGATCGCCGCGGCGAAGATCGTGGGGTTGGTCGTCACTCCCACCACGGACTTCTCCGCGACGACCTCCGCCAGGTTCCCGGTCTCGATGCGCTCTCGGGAGAGATCGTCGAGCCAGATCGAGACGCCGGCGTCGGCGAGGGCCTTCAGGCGGTCACTCATGGTGCACTCCTCGTGGGGTTGGAACGATCCAAGCTGCCACACTACCGGTACCCAGAATCAGGCTCCGGCCGCTGCGATGCTGTCCTTCGCGGCCTGCGCGACCGCCTCGGGGGTGAAGCCGAACTCCCGGAAGATGCGGGCGCCGTCCGCCGATGCGCCGAAGTGCTCGAGGCTGACCATCCGGCCGGCGTCGCCGACGTACTCCCGCCAGCCGAGCCGCAACCCCGCCTCGACGCTGACCCGCGCCTTGACCGTCGGGGGCAGGACCTGGTCGCGGTAGGCCTGGGTCTGCTGCTCGAACCACTCGATGGACGGCATCGACACGACGCGGGCGTTGATGCCCTCGGACTTCAGCTGCTCGCGCGCGGCGACGGCGAGCTGCACCTCCGAGCCCGTGCCGATGAGGATGACGTCCGGCTGAGCGCCGTCGGCCTCGACGAGGACGTAGCCGCCCTTGCCGACGTTCTCCGTCGTGGCGAAGCCCTGCTCCCCGCGCGGGAACGTCGGGACGTTCTGACGGCTGAGGATCAGACCGGCCGGGCGGTCGGTGTGCTGGAGGATCTGCAGCCACGCGGCGGCGGTCTCGTTGGCGTCGGCCGGCCGCACGACGTCGAGGCCGGGGATCGCGCGCAGCGCCCAGAGGTGCTCGACCGGCTGGTGGGTCGGACCGTCCTCGCCGAGGCCGATGGAGTCGTGGGTCCAGACGTAGACCACCGGCGCCTGCATCAGCGCGGCGACGCGCACGGCGCCGCGCATGTAGTCGGAGAACGTCAGGAACGTGCCGCCGAAGACGCGGGTGCCGCCGTGGACGGCGATGCCGTTCATGATCGCGCCCATGCCGTGCTCACGGATGCCGAAGTGGAGCACGCGGCCGTCGTACGGGTCGCCCTCCCACTCCTCGACCGAGCGGTCCTTCGGCAGGAAGGACTTCGCGCCCTTGATGGTCGTGTTGTTGGAGCCCGCCAGGTCGGCCGAGCCGCCCCACAGCTCGGGCATGAGCGGCGCCATCGCGTTGATGACCTGACCGGAGGCCGCTCGGGTCGCCACACCCTCCTCCGAGGCCTCGAACACCGGCAGCGCGGCCTCCAGTCCCTCGGGCAGCGCCCGGCTCTTCATCCGCTTCAGCAGGGCGGCGCGCTCGGGATGGGCAGCCGCCCAGGCGTCGTACTGCTTGTCCCACTCGGCGCCCCAGGCCTTGCCGCGCTCGAGCAGCGAGCGGGTGTGGGTGATGACGTCGTCGGGGACCTCGAAGGCCTGCTCCGGGTCGAACCCGAGGATCCGCTTGGTGGCCGCGACCTCCTCGGCGCCGAGGGCGGACCCGTGGGCCGCCTCGGTGTTCTGGGCGTTCGGCGCGGGCCAGGCGATGACGGTCTTCAGCACGATGATCGACGGCTTGTCGGTGACCGCCCGGGCGGCGACGACCGCGTCGTACAGCGCCGGCACGTCCTCGTGGTAGTTGGCCAGGTCGTTGTGGTCGGTGCCGGTCCAGTCGACGGTCTGCACGTGCCAGCCATAGGCCTCGTAGCGCTTCGCGACGTCCTCGTTGAACGCGATGTGGGTGTCGCCCTCGATCGAGATCCGGTTGGCGTCGTAGATGACGGTGAGGTTGCCCAGCTCCTGGGTGCCGGCGATCGAGGAGGCCTCGCTGCTGACGCCCTCCTCCAGGTCGCCGTCGGAGGCGATGCAGTAGATGTGGTGGTCGAACAGCGACGCGCCCTCGGGTGCCTCGGGGTCGAGCAGGCCACGCTCACGCCGGGCCGCCATCGCCATGCCGACCGCGTTGGAGATGCCCTGGCCGAGCGGGCCGGTGGTCACCTCGACGCCGCTGGTGTGGCCGAACTCGGGGTGACCGGGCGTCTTGGAGCCCCAGGTGCGCAGGCTCTTGAGGTCGTCGAGCTCGAGGCCGAAGCCGCCGAGGTAGAGCTGGGTGTACAGCGTGATGGAGCTGTGGCCCGCGCTGAGGACGAAGCGGTCGCGCGCCATCCAGTTCGGGTCGGCGGGGTCGTGACGCATCACCTTCTGGAACAGGAGGTACGCCGCCGGCGCCAGGCTCATCGCCGTGCCGGGGTGGCCGTTGCCGACCTTCTGGACCGCGTCCATCGCGAGGACCCGGGCGGTGTCGACCGCCCTGTCGTCGAGTTCGTTCCACTCAAGGTCGGGGGTGATGCTCACAACTGTCCTCTCGATACGGGCGCCAGCGTTTCCGAGCCTACTCATCGTCGGAGTTAGACTCACACCGTGTCCCACGTCGACGAGCAGGTCTCCGGTGCCCTGCAACAGGAGACCGGTCGGGCGACGGCCAAGGACGTGCTGGCGGCGTACGTCGGCCTGACCAAGCCTCGGGTCATCGAGCTGCTGCTGCTGACCACGGTCCCGGTCATGTTCTTCGCCGCTCGCGGCGTGCCCGGACTCGGCCTCGTGGTCGCCACGGTCGTCGGCGGCACGTTCTCCGCCGGATCGGCGTCGGTGTTCAACTGCGTCTACGACCGCGACATCGACGAGCAGATGCGCCGCACCCGCCGACGCGCGCTGCCGCGCCACATCGTCTCGCCGGCGGCGGCGCTCGTGTTCGGCACCGTGCTCGGCGTGCTCTCCACGGTCGTCCTGTGGGCGTTCGTGAACCCGCTCTCGGCCGTGCTGTCCGTGACCGCGAACGCGTTCTACGTCTTCGTCTACACGATGCTGCTCAAGCGGCGTACGACCCAGAACATCGTCTGGGGCGGGATCGCCGGCTGCTTCCCGGCGCTGATCGGCTGGACCGCGGTGACCGGCGAGCTCTCGTGGGTGCCGGTCGTGCTCTTCCTCGTCGTGTTCTTCTGGACACCGCCGCACACCTGGGCGCTGGCGCTGCGCTACCGCGAGGACTACGCGAACGTCGACGTCCCGATGCTCCCGGTCGTCAAGCCGGCCCGGGCCGTCGGCCTCCAGATCGTGGCCTACAGCTGGGTCATGGTCGCGACCTCGCTGGTGCTGTGGCCCGTCGCCGACACCGGGGCGTTCTACCCGCTCGCCGCGATCGTCCTCGGTGCCGTGTTCCTCGTCGAGGCCCACAAGCTGGCCGCCCGAGCGAAGGGCACCGAGGACCTCTCCGTGATCCAGCCGATGCGGCTGTTCCACAGCTCGAACCTCTACCTCTCGCTGCTCTTCGTCGCGGTCGCCCTCGACCCGCTCATCTCACGCTAGACCCGTCGAGTCGCGGGTTCTCGAGGGTCGAGTCGCGGGTTCTCGAGGCGTGAGTGTCGGGTTCCTGAGGGGTGACTCTCGCCAACCCGGGTCTCAACGCACGCCAACCCAGGTCTCAACCCTCGCCAACCCGGGTTTCAACCCTCGCCAACCCGGGTTTCAACGAGCGCGGGAGCGGACCAGGACCCAGGCGATGGCGGCGGCGGTGACGCCGGCGCCGAGCATGTGGAGGCCGACGAGGAGCTCGGGCAGGTCGGTGAAGTACTGCACGAAGCCGATCAGACCCTGAGCGAGCTCGACGGTGAGCAGCGTGACGGCTGCCGGGAGCAGCGGCTGCTGCTGGGAGCGGCCAGAGCGCTCGGCCCGCAGCGCGAGGACGATCAGCGCGACGGTGAGGGCCACCAGGGCGTAGACCGACCACGCGTGGACGTGCGACATCAGACGGGGGTCCAGGCCGGTACGACGCGACTCCAGATCGCCGGAGTGCGGGCCCGAGCCGGTGACGACGGTGCCGAGCCAGAGCACCACCCAGCCGACGAGGAAGACCGCGATCGCGAGCCACCGCAGCACCGGTGGCGCGGCCGTGCGGGAGGGGCCCCCCAGCAGGTCGATGAGCCACACGCACAGCCCGACGATCGCCATGGAGGCGAGCAGGTGGAGGGCGACGACGTACGGGTTGAGGTCGGTGAGGACGGTGACGCCGCCGATGACCGCCTGGAGGGGTACGCCGAGCGCGATGAGGGTGCTCAGCACCAGCGGCCGGCGGTCCGCGGCGTCGGCGTTCGCGGCCTTGGCGCGGCGGTGCACCACCAGCGCCAGCGCCCAGCAGGCGATCACGACGGCGGCGACGACGAACGTGAGCAGACGGTTGCCGAACTCGATGGCGCCGTGCAGGCCGAGCTCGCCGTGCGGGGTGTAGGACGCCTCGGTGCAGCGCGGCCAGGTCGGGCAGCCCAGGCCCGAGTCCGTGAGCCGTACGGCGCCTCCCGTGACGATGATGCCGATGTTCGCGACCAGGCTGGCGACGGCGGCCCGGCGGAACCAGCGGCGCAGCCGCTCGGTCGTGGCGGGGATCGGGTCCGTCTGCGTCTTTGCCTGGGTCATTCCCACTTGAAGGTCCTTGCGGTCAGAACAGTGCCGAGCAGCGCCCAGCCGAGCAGTACGGCGAGGTCGCGCCAGGCGACCGCGCCGTCGAGGAAGGCGGTGCGGACGGCCTCGCCCAGCGCACCCGAGGGCAGCCAGCCGGCGACGTCCCCGAAGCCGCCGTACGCCCCGGCGGGCAGCACGACCGCGCCACCGGCGAGGAGCAGCAGGTAGATGAGGTTCGCGGCGGCGAGCGTGGCCTCGGCGCGCAGGACACCCGCCACGAACAGGCCGAGCGAGGCGAAGGCCAGCGTGCCGAGCACGATGGCGAGCAGGAAGCCCAGCGCACCGGCGCGTGGCGTCCAGCCGAGCAGCTGCCCGACGCCGCCGATGACGAACAGCTGCACCAGCTCGACGGCGAGCAGGGCCAGCACCTTGCCGGCGAGCAGCCCGAGCCGGGGGAGCGGCGAGGAGCCGAGGCGCTTGATGACGCCGTAGCGCCGCTCGAAGCCCGTGGCGATGGCCAGCGAGGTGAAGGACGTCGACATGATCGCCAGGGCGAGCACGCCGGGGGTGAAGACGTCGACCAGCCGGTGGTCGCCGACCAGGTCGTGGAGGTCGAGGCGCGCACCGCCCTTCACTCCGGCGAGGAGCACGATGACCGGGATCACCAGGGCCAGCAGCAGCTGCTCGCCGTTGCGCAGCATCAGCCGCGCCTCCATGCCGGCCTGGGCGAGCACCATCCTGCCCAGCGGCGCGCCGCCGGGGCGCGGGGCGAACGTGCCGGAGCTCGTCGGTGTCGTCGGGCTCGTCATGCCGGCTCCTCCTCCAGGCCGTGCCCGGTGAGCTCGAGGAAGACGTCTTCGAGGGTCCGGGAGCCGAAGGTGAGCGACTGCACGCCGACGCCGTGGCGCTCGCCCCAGCTGGCGACCGAGGCGCGCAGGTCGGCCTCCGCCGCGGTGCCGAGCTCGCGGTCGACGACCAGCCGAGCCGTCGCCGCTGAGCCGCGCGTCAGCTCCACGGGCGTGCCGGAGGCGACCAGCCGGCCGCGGTCGATGATGTGGACCTCGTCGGCCAGCTGCTCGGCCTCCTCGAGGTAGTGCGTGGTCAGCACGACGGTCACGCCGTCGGCGCGCAGCTCACGCAGCAGCTCCCAGGTCGTACGCCGGGCCTGCGGGTCCATCCCCGCGGTCGGCTCGTCCACGAACACGATCTCGGGCCGGCCCACGATCGCCATCGCGAGGCCGAGCCGCTGCTGCTGGCCGCCGGAGAGCCGGCGGTAGGGGGTGCGACCGCACTCGGCCAGACCGAGCCGCTCCGAGAGCAGGTCGATGTCGAGCGGATGGGCATGCAGCCGGGCGACGTGGCGCAGCATCTCCATGGCGCGCACGCCGCTCCAGGCGCCCTGGCCCTGCAGCATCACGCCCATCCGCGGCAGCAGGGCGGCCCGGTCGCGCACCGGGTCGAGCCCGAGCACCCGGACCGACCCGGACTGCGGGCGCCGGTAGCCTTCACAGGTCTCGAGGGTCGTGGTCTTGCCGGCGCCGTTGGGGCCGAGGACGGCGGTGATGCTCTCCCGAGCCACGGAGAGGCTCAGCCCGTCGACGGCGGTCTTGGCGCCGTACCTCATCACCAGGTCGGTGACCTCGACGGCAGGGGATGGCACCCGAGAAGTGTAGGAACGAGCGCAGGCGCCACCGAATCGGGTCGCCCGGCTGTGGCCTGGGTCTCATGCCCGTGACAGGTAAGGGTGACCTTGCTTGAACGGCGTCCGCGAATATCGCCACACTGTTGTTGTGAAAATCGTCGAGGCACCCGATCGCACGCGCCAGCGTGTCGCTCGGTCGATCCTCCTCGACGGTCCGTCGACCGCTGCGGTGCTCGCCGAACGGCTCGACCTGACCCCGGCGGCCGTCCGCCGTCACCTCGACCAGCTGCTGGAGGAGGGCCTGGTCGAGGCGCGCGAGCCGCGGCACCAGACCCACCGTGGGCGGGGCCGCCCCGCGAAGGTGTTCGCGCTGACCGAGCGCGGTCGCGAGGGGTTCGACCAGCACTACGACGACCTCGCGGTCTCCGCGCTGCGGTTCCTGCGGGAGACCGCCGGCGACGCCGGCGTACGGGAATTCGCCCACCGTCGGGCGGCGTTCATCAAGGAGAGGTTCGCGGTCGTCGCGGCGGCCGATCCCTCGAAGAGCCCGGCGCAGGTCCTGGCGCAGGTCTTCACCGACGAGGGGTACGCCGCGAGCGTCCGCGAGCTTCCGGTCGTGGGGGAGCAGCTGTGCCAGCAGCACTGCCCGGTGTCCCACGTCGCGCACGAGTTCCCGCAGCTGTGCGAGGCGGAGACCGAGGCGATCGGCGCGGTCCTGGGCACGCACGTCCAGCGGCTGGCGACCATCGCGCACGGTGACGGCGTGTGCACCACCTGCATCCCGAGCACCAAGATCTCGACAAGCTCGATCAACGAGAACCAGAAGAAGGAGCAGGTCACCTCATGACCTCGATCGAAGAGCTCAACCCCGAGCTGAAGGGCATCGGCCGCTACGAGTTCGGCTGGGCCGACCCCGACGTCGCCGGCGCCGCCGCGACGCGAGGCCTCAACGAGGACGTCGTGCGCGACATCTCGGCGAAGAAGAACGAGCCGCAGTGGATGCTCGACCTGCGCCTGAAGGGCCTCAAGCTCTTCCACCGCAAGCCGATGCCGACCTGGGGCTCGGACCTCTCGGAGATCGACTTCGACAACATCAAGTACTTCGTGCGGTCCAGCGAGAAGCAGGCCGCGTCGTGGGACGACCTGCCCGAGGACATCAAGAACACCTACGACAAGCTCGGCATCCCGGAGGCCGAGAAGCAGCGTCTGGTCGCCGGCGTCGCCGCGCAGTACGAGTCCGAGGTCGTCTACCACTCGATCCGCGAGGACCTCGAGGCCCAGGGCGTGCTGTTCCTCGACACCGACACCGCGCTGAAGGAGCACGAGGAGCTCTTCAAGGAGTACTTCGGCACCGTCATCCCGGTCGGCGACAACAAGTTCGCCGCGCTCAACACCTCGGTGTGGTCGGGCGGGTCGTTCATCTACGTGCCCAAGGGCGTCCACGTGGACATCCCGCTCCAGGCCTATTTCCGCATCAACACCGAGAACATGGGCCAGTTCGAGCGCACGCTGATCATCGTCGACGAGGACGCCTACGTGCACTACGTCGAGGGCTGCACCGCGCCGATCTACAGCTCCGACTCGCTGCACTCCGCGGTCGTCGAGATCATCGTGAAGAAGGGCGGCCGCTGCCGCTACACGACCATCCAGAACTGGTCGAACAACGTCTACAACCTGGTGACCAAGCGCGCCGTGTGCGAGGCCGGCGCCACCATGGAGTGGGTCGACGGCAACATCGGCTCCAAGGTCACGATGAAGTACCCCGCCGTCTACCTGATGGGCGAGCACGCCAAGGGCGAGACGCTCTCCATCGCCTTCGCCGGCGAGGGCCAGCACCAGGACGCCGGCGCCAAGATGGTGCACGCCGCGCCGCACACCTCCAGCTCGATCCTGAGCAAGTCGGTGGCGCGTGGCGGCGGCCGGACGTCGTACCGCGGGCTGATCCAGGTCAACGAGGGCGCCCACGGCTCGAAGTCCAACGTGCTGTGCGACGCGCTGCTGGTCGACCAGATCAGCCGCTCGGACACCTACCCGTACGTCGACATCCGCGAGGACGACGTGTCCATGGGTCACGAGGCGAGTGTCTCGAAGGTCTCCGACGACCAGCTGTTCTACCTGATGAGCCGCGGCATGGCCGAGGACGAGGCGATGGCCATGATCGTCCGCGGCTTCGTCGAGCCCATCGCCAAGGAGCTCCCGATGGAGTACGCCCTGGAGCTCAACCGCCTGATCGAACTGCAGATGGAGGGTGCTGTCGGATGACGGCCGTTGACAACGCGCTGGACTCGGTGCGTGAGGTGCTCGAGCTCGAGAAGGTGGAGTCGCACCTCCACCCCGAGGGCTCGTTCGACATCGCGGACCACCCGGTGCCGACCGGCCGCGAGGAGATCTGGCGGTTCACCCCGCTCAAGCGGCTGCGCGGCGTCGACACCGACGCCGCCTTCACCGGTGCCCTCGACGTGACGTACGACGTCCCCGACGGCGTCCGGACCGAGCGGGTCCGCGACGCCGCGCTCAAGGGCGTCAGCGGCTACCTCCCGACCGACCGGATCGCCGCGCGGGCGCTCGCCGAGGCCGCCGAGACCTCGACGATCACCATCGCGTCCGACACGGTCGTGGACCGGCCGGTCTACGTCGCGGTCGCCGGCACCGGCCTCGACGCGGCCGCCGCGCACGTCGTGCTGACCGCGGAGCCGTTCTCGAAGGCCACCGTGGTGTTCACCTTCACGGGCAGCGCGACGCTGGCCGACAACGTGGAGATCGTGGTCGGCGACGGCGCCCAGCTGACCGTCGTCAGCATCGACGACTGGGCCGACGACGCCGTGCGGGTCGGCCACAAGCACGTCAAGGTCGGCCGCGACGCGGAGTTCAAGCACATCGACATCACCTTCGGGGGCGACGTCGTCCGCAACGACACCACCGCGGAGTACGCCGGGCCGGGCGGCTCGGTCGAGATGCTCGGCCTCTACTTCGCGGACGCCGGCCAGCACATCGAGCACCGGCTGTTCGTCGACCACACTGCACCGAAGACGAAGTCCAACGTCGTCTACAAGGGCGCGCTGCAGGGCGACGGCGCCCACACCGTGTGGATCGGGAACGTGCTGATCCGCAAGGTCGCCGAGGGCATCGAGACCTACGAGGAGAACCGCAACCTGGTGCTCACCGACGGCTGCCAGGCCGACTCGGTGCCGAACCTGGAGATCGAGACGGGCGAGATCGAGGGCGCCGGCCACGCGTCGGCGACCGGCCGCTTCGACGACACCCAGCTGTTCTACCTGCAGTCCCGAGGGATCCCGGAGGACGAGGCCCGCCGCCTGGTCGTGCACGGCTTCTTCAACGACCTGATCCGCCAGATCGGCGTACCGGAGCTCGAGGAGAAGCTGACCTCGACCGTCGAGGCCGAGCTGGCCAAGAACGTCCTCAAGGCCTGAGCGCCATCCACCCGCTGACCTGTACCACCCTGAACGGAGTTCCCCAGACATGAGCACCCTCGAGATCAAGGACCTCAAGGTCTCCGTGGAGACCGAGGACGGTCCCAAGGAGATCCTCAAGGGCGTCACGCTGACGATCGGCGACGGCGAGACCCACGCGATCATGGGCCCCAACGGCTCGGGCAAGTCGACGCTCGCCTACTCGATCGCCGGGCACCCGAAGTACACCATCACCGGCGGCACCGTGACCCTCGACGGCGAGGACGTGCTGGCGATGGGCGTCGACGAGCGCGCCCGCGCCGGCCTCTTCCTCGCGATGCAGTACCCCGTCGAGGTCCCCGGCGTCTCGGTCTCGAACTTCCTGCGGACCGCGAAGACGGCGCTCGCCGGCGAGGCCCCGAAGCTGCGCACCTGGGTCAAGGACGTCAACGGCGCGATGCAGAAGATGAACCTCGACCCGACCTTCTCCCAGCGCTCGGTCAACGAGGGCTTCTCCGGTGGTGAGAAGAAGCGCCACGAGATCGCCCAGCTCGACCTGCTCGACCCCAAGGTCGCGCTGCTCGACGAGATCGACTCCGGCCTCGACATCGACGCGCTGAAGATCGTCTCCGAGGGCATCAACGACTTCCGTGCCCGCGACGGCAAGGGCGTCCTGCTCATCACGCACTACACCCGCATCCTGCGCTACGTGAAGCCCGACCGGGTGCACGTGTTCGTCGCCGGCCGGGTCGCGGAGTCGGGCGGCGCGGAGCTGGCCGAGGAGCTGGAGTCCAACGGCTACGACCGGTTCCTGAAGGCCGCGGCGGTCTGACCATGGCCACGACGTCCGGCCTGGCGGGACTGCTTCCCGAGCTCGAGGTGGTCCGCAAGGACTTCCCGATCCTCGAACGCACCCTCGCCGGAGGCGTCCCGCTGGTCTACCTCGACAGCGCGAACACCTCGCAGAAGCCGCAGATCGTCATCGACACGATGGTCGACCACCTCGAGCGGCACAACGCGAACGTCGCGCGGGCGATGCACCAGCTCGGCGCGGAGTCGTCCGAGGCGTTCGAGAACGCCCGGGACCTGGTCGCCGGCTTCATCAACGCGCCCAGCCGCGACGAGGTGATCTTCACGAAGAACGCCTCCGAGGCGCTCAACCTGGTGGCGCAGACGCTGGCGTGGGCCCGTGGCGACTGGTCCGCGGGCGTCGGCACCGTCGACGAGGGCTGCGACATCGTCATCACCGAGATGGAGCACCACTCCAACATCGTGCCGTGGCAGCTGCTCACCGAGCGCACGGGTGCGAGGCTGCGCTGGTTCGGCCTCACCGAGGACGGCCGGCTCGACACCTCGAACATCGACGGCCTGATCACCGAGCGGACCAAGGTCGTCGCACTGACCTGGGTCTCGAACATGCTCGGCACGATCAACCCGGTCGCCGAGATCGCCGCCAAGGCCAAGGCGGTCGGTGCGCTCGTCGTCGTCGACGCCTCCCAGGCCGCGCCGCAGCTGCCGGTCGACGTCATGGCGCTGGCCGCCGCCGGGGTCGACCTCGTGGCGTTCACCGGGCACAAGGTGGTCGGCCCCACCGGCATCGGCGTGCTCTGGGGCCGGCGTGAGGTGCTGGAGCAGCTGCCGCCGTTCCTCGGCGGCGGCGAGATGATCGAGACCGTCCGCATGGAGGGCTCGACGTACGCCGGCATCCCGCACAAGTTCGAGGCCGGCACCCCGCCGATCGTCGAGGCCGTCGGGCTCGGCGCCGCGGTCAGCTACCTGGGCCACCTGGGGATGGAGAACGTCCACCGGCACGAGCAGGCCATCACGGCGTACGCCCTGGAGGGGCTGCAGAGCGTGCCGGGCCTGAGTGTCCTCGGCCCGCTGGACGCCGCGTCGCGCGGCGGTGCGATCTCCTTCGAGCTCGCCGGCGTCCACCCGCATGACGTCGCGCAGGTGCTGGACTCGCGCGGCATCGCGGTGCGCGCCGGCCACCACTGCGCGCGGCCGGCCCATGCCCGGTTCGGCGTGCAGAGCTCGACGCGGATGTCGTCCTACCTCTACACCACGCCGGCGGAGATCGACGCTCTCGTCGAGGGCCTGGAATACACCCGTTCCTACTTCAAGTTGGGATGAGGCGATGACCCAGTCACCCGACCTGGATGCGCTCTACCAGGAGATCATCCTCGACCACTACAAGAACCCGCACGGCAAGGGCCTGCGGGGTGACGCCGACGACGCCCACAGCGCCGAGGTGCACCACGTCAACCCGACCTGTGGCGACGAGATCACGCTGCGCGTCCATCTCGCCCAGGACGGCGAGGAGAGCGTCGTCAGCGACGTCTCCTACGACGCCGTCGGCTGCTCGATCTCGCAGGCCTCCGCGTCGGTGCTGCACGACCTGGTCGTCGGCAAGCGGCTCGACGAGGCGATGGCGATCCACGGCGAGTTCCTCACCCTGATGCAGGGCAAGGGCACCGTCGTGCCCGACGAGGAGGTCCTCGAGGACGGCATCGCGTTCGCCGGAGTCGCCAAGTTCCCCGCGCGCGTGAAGTGCGCCCTGCTGAGCTGGATGGCCTGGAAGGACGCCACCGCACAGTCGGTGGGCTCCCCGGCCGCTGAGGAGAAGTGATGAGCGAGCACACCCACGACCACAGTCACCACGGGCACGACAGTCATGACCACGCGCACCACGGTCACGACCACGCGCACGACCAGGCCCCGGTCGGTGGCCACACGATGACGGTGACCGTCGCCGAGGGCGCGTCGGTGTCCGTCGACGACGTGACCGAGGCGATGAAGGACGTCGTCGACCCCGAGCTCGGCATCAACGTCGTCGACCTGGGCCTCGTCTACGGCGTCCACGTCGACCAGGAGTCCAACGTCGTGCTGGACATGACCCTCACCTCGGCGGCCTGTCCGCTGACCGACGTCATCCAGGACCAGACCAACAGCGCCCTGGAGGGCATGGTCAAGGACGTCGCCATCAACTGGGTCTGGATGCCCCCGTGGGGCCCGGACAAGATCACCGACGACGGCCGCGAGCAACTGCGAGCCCTCGGCTTTAACGTCTGAGGCGCGACCGAGCGAGCGAAGCGAGCTCGGTCGCGACCCGAAGAGGTCGAGCGAGCCCCACGGCTGAGCTTGCGAAGCCGTGACGGGCGGGTCGAGACCTCAGTCGTGCGAGCGGGCGAGTTCGATCGCGTCCTCTCAGGCTCTCGCGGAGTTCGATCGTGGCCTCTAAGGCTGCCGCCGGGGCCGCGGCGGAGCAACCTCCGTCGCGACCCCAGCCCATCGCGCCTCGGGTTCAGTCCTCGTTGCGGATCGTGCCGACCGCGGCCGGCCCGGCGGTGGCGCCACGTGCTCCGGAGAGCACAACCTTGAACCTCTCGTGCTTCTCCCTCTTCCGGTCGCCCTTGACGGCGACCGTGAAGGTGGCGGTGACCTGCCCCGGCGCGAACGAGATCACCTGACGGCGTCGGGCGTAGTCCTTGCCGGCCTTCGCGGTGCCGTTCGCGGTCGCGACCGTCACCGAGACCGCTCCCGTGGCGGGCTGCGAGAGGCGCACCGTGAACCTGAGCGCCTTCGTGCCGCGGTCCGGCTCTCGCAGGCTGGCGCCGGTGACCGTCACGGTCGGGGCGACGGCCGTGGGCGCCGGACCCGGACCACCCGGCACCGCAGGTGCGTCGTCGTCGACGATGGTCAGCTGCGCCGTGGCCGTGTCGGGCGCCGTCCCGACGGTGACCAGCGCCGTCTCGTCCACCTCGTCGACCGCATCGCCGTGCACCATGACGTCGAAGGTCGCTGTGGTCGCGCCGGCCGGGACCGTCACCTGGCCGCCGTCGGCGCCCAGGTCCTGCCCGGGCGCTGCGGTCAGCCCGGTGACCGACCACGGCAGGACCAGGTCGCTCGCGGGTGCGACGCCGAGCGTCACGGTGAAGCGCGCCGGCGTCCGCGCTCCGTCCCCGCCCTCGACGACGCTGACGTCGCCGACGGTCATCCCGACGGGTGGCTCGGCGCTGGCGTCGCCCACTGCCTCGACGTCGGCATGCACGTTGTCGCCCTCGCCCGGGGCGCCGTCGTCAGCGATGTCGTCGAGGGACACGCGCACGCTCCCGGCAGGTCGCGCCGTGTAGTCGACCGTGTCGCTGCCCTGGCCGCCGGTGATGTCGTCGGCGCCGTCAGGCGCGGCACCCTGGTCGAAGGTGTCGGCCCCGGATCCACCGCTCAGGACGTCGTCCCCGGACCCGCCGGCGAACACGGTAGGGATCGCCGACCGGGTCGTCAGGGTGTCCCGTCCCGGTCCGCCGACGAGCGTGACGGGCTGCGTACGACGGTGGTCACCGATCGAGAAGGAGTCGTCGCCCGCACCACCGACGATGCGCTCGACGGTCGGGTGCACCATGTCGCGGCCGCCGTTCTCCTCCGGGCGGCTGCTGTCGTCCTCGGCACCACCGTCGCTGTCGTTGCCGTCGTCCTTGACCACGACGCTCGACGTCCGCTCGGCGTAGCTCACGGTGTCGATGCCCGCGTCGCCGAGCAGGTCGTCGGCGTGACGGCCACCGTCGAGGAGGTCGTCGTCGGCGCCACCCTCGAGGACGTCGTCGTCGTCACCGCCCCGCAGGGTGTCGTCGCCCGCGTCACCGGCGAGCGCGTCGACCCCGGCGCCGGAGTCCAGCGTGTCGGAGCCCGGCCCGCCTGAGAGCTGGTCCTTGCCGCCGCCGGACACGGCGACGTCGTCGCCCTCCCCGCCGGCGAAGGTGTTGTCGCCCTCGCCGAGCTCGACGTGGTCGTCACCCGCCTCGGCCCGGACCAGGTCGTTACCGTCGCCCAGATGCATCACGTCGGTCCCGAGCGCGCCGACGTAGAAGTTCCGCTCGCCGGCGTAGCCGTGGACGGTGTTGGTGCTGGTGTCGGTCTCGACCTCGTCGCCCTCGGCTCCTGCCGTGCCGGTGAAGACCGAGCCACCTTGCAGCCCGTTCCAGATGGTGTCCGCACCACGACCGCCGTAGACGGTGCCGCCGCCGTCGGAAGGCCCGGCGACGATCGTGTCGTCACCGTCCTGGCCCGCGAGCACGTCATCGCCCGCGCCGCCGTCGATGTCGTCGCGACCCGCGCCCGCGCGCACCTGGTCGTACCCGTCGCCCATCGTGACGCGGTCGTCGCCCGCACCGGCGTCGACCTCGTCATCACCGGCGCCGAGGTCGAAGACGTCGGACCCGCCGTTGCCCCACGCGGAGTCGTCGCCCGGGCCACCGACGAAGACGTCCGGCTGGTCCTCGACGGCCGTGAGCCGCCCGTTGAACTCGAGGTCGAACAGCTGGTCGTCACCCTCCCCGCCGTCGAAGGAGTCAGCTCCGCCGAGGCCGTGGACGGTGTCGGCACCGTCGCCGGTCTCGAACACCTCGTCGCCCGCCCAGCCCTCGACGAGGTCGTCGCCGCTGCCGGTGACGACGCGCTCGACGTCCCGGCGCACGTCGTCGCCCTCGGTGCCGAAGTCCGCCCCGTCGTCGGCGGCCTCGTTCTTGTGGACGTGCACGGTCGAGGTGCGGTCGGCGTAGTCGACCCAGTCGAGGTCGGCGCCGCCGGCGAGTACGTCGGCCTGCGCACCGCCGTGCAGGCGGTCCGCTCCGCCACCCCCGGTCAGGGTGTCGTCGCCCGCCTCGCCCGAGAGGTCGTCGCTGCCGGCCCCGCCGTCGAGGACGTCCGCACCCGGGCCGCCCTCGATCAGGTCCGCACCGGCACCGCCGCGCAGCTCCTCGTCCCGGGCGCTGCCGGTGAGCTGGTCGTCGTGTGCGGACCCGATGACGATGTCGGTGTCGATGACGTTGTCGGTGGCGGCTCCGAGCGGCCCGTCGCCGGGCTGCCCGTCGAGCACGATGCGCACCGTTCCGGAGGCGCCGCCGTAGTCGACCGTGTCACGACCGCCCATCCCCACGAAGGTCTGGGCGCCGGGTCCGTCGACCAGCGTGTCGTCGCCGCCGCTGCCGATGACCTGGAGGCTGCCGTGCCCGCCGAGGAAGGTGTCGTTGCCCTCGTTGCCCATCAACAGGCCGTTCCCGGTGCCGGCGGTGATCCGGTCGTCGCCGGCGCCGCCGTCGACGCGCATCGTGCCGGTGGCGGGAAGCTCGATGTGGTCGTTGCCCGACCCGCCGTACGCGTTCTCGACACCGGCATGGCTGTCGGTCTCGCCCGCCGAGCCGCTGGCGCCGGCCAGCCGGACGGTGACGGCGTCGGAGTGGTCCCGGTAGTCGGTCGTGTCCGACCCCGAGCCGCCGTCGACGGTGTCGTCGCCCGCGCCGCCGCGCAGGACGTCGTCGCCGGCCGCGCCGCCGAGGGTGTCGTTCCCGGCCCCGCCGTCGAGGGCGTCAGCGCCCGGGCCGCCGTCGAGCACGTCCGCCGTCGCTCCGGCGATCAGCGTGTCGGACCCGGCCTGCGTGGCGGTGACGGCGCCGCAGCCGACGCCGCCGTCGCCGTACAGGTTCGCCCGGCCGGCGTCCGACGCGAGCCGGTCGTTGCCGGCGCCGCCGCACATGGTGACCGGCAGCGGGGGAGCGTCCAGGCCGGCCGATGCGACCACGTCCATGACGTCGGCACCGCCCTGCAGGTCGGCGAAGACCTCGCGGACGCCCTGGTAGTCCTCGACCAGGCCCTGGGCCCGGACGGTCACCGTGTCGGCACCGGTCTGCTCGACCCGGATCGACTGGGCCGAGGCGTCGGTCCGCAGCACGAGCACGCCGTCGGTGACGTCGGCGAGCATGTTGACGTACTCCTCCACCGGCGTGCTGCAGAAGTCGAAGAGGTTGTCCTGCTCGTAGATCCGCGCCGAGACGATCGGGAACTCCGCCTTGCCGAAGATCGTGTCGACGTACGCGCGGATGAAGGCGTCGATGTAGGCACGCGCGTCGAAGAAGCAGAGCGGGTTCGGGTTGGTCCGCAGCTGCGCGGCCATCTGGGTGAACCTCAGCTTGCCGGTGCTGTCGGCCTTGAGGTTGAACTCCGCGGTGCCGTGCACGCCGCCCTCGGCGCCCGCCTTCAGCCCCGGGATGCCGACGGACGCGCCGGCGGTGAGCTCGGCGTCGAACCGGATCTCGGGGACGTCGTTGCCCGCGGTGTCGAAGTCGTCGAGGTAGAGGCCCTGCAGCAGGCCCTTCTTCACCTCCCACACGCCGTTGTTCGTGGCGTCGTCGTCGCTGAGGACCTCGAACGCCTTGCGCAGGCCGTAGGTGTCGAAGCCCGCGGCGAAGTGGCCGGAGACGCCGGCGCTGCCGCCGATGTAGAGGCTTGCGGGCCCGACGGGGTAGTCGAACTGGAAGCCGCGGGAGACGGAGAGCCGGCCGGCGTCGAAGTGGGCGAGGGTGACGTCCTTGCCGAGCAGCATGCCGAAGAGCGACGACGGCTTCTCGAACGCCGGGAACGTGAAGCCGCCCTCGGTGCCGGCCCTCTCGAGGGCCTCGTCGGTCTCCTTCGAGCCGAATCTCAGCGCGTCCAGGACGCTGGCGTCGCGCGCCTGCGGGTTCGCCACGAGGGAGTCGGCCTCGCTGAGGGCGACCGGCTTGCTGGCCCTCTCCGCCAGCACGTCGAAGGACCCGATGACGATCTTGCCGCCGGGGACGCCGCCCTGGTCCAGTGCCTTGACGAGGTCGATGAACGTGACGACGCGATCGATGAGCTGGAGTCCGGTGGACTCGCCGCCGTTCGCGGCCCGGTCGGCGGCCTTGAAGGCGTCGTACCACGTCGGCGCCTCCTCGCCGATCAGCTCGGCGGCCTCCGCGACGCCCGGGATGGGCTTGCGGATCGCCGCGATCGGCTCCTCGAGGGGGCGGGTGTAGGTGCGGATGCCCGCGGCCACCGGCTTGATGAAGTCCGTCACCAGGCTGCCGGCGTCGACGGCCACGTCCTGGAACGAGAGCGTGAGGTCGGAGGTCGGTGCGTCCGCGCTGCCGTCCCAGCCGAGCCGGCCGTCCAGGACGAACGTCGTGCTGAAGGTGGGCAGCGCCGACGGAGCACCGGTCGGCTTCACCGTCTGCAGGTCGAGCCGCAGACCTGCGTTCGCCTGTAGCGACGGCGTGAGCTGCAGTCGGCCGAGGTCGGCGAGCGGCAGCCGGCCGTCCGCCCGGTCGCTGCCGAGGTCGAGGCCGGCGCTGAGGCTGACGTCGGGTCCGTCGTCGTGGACGTCCTCGATCGTGATCGGGAAGAACGCCAGGTCGCCGGTCAGGTCGGCGGACGTCGGGACCTCGGGCAGGCTCGCCGACACGCTGAGCGCGTACTCCGGCGTGTCGCCGTCGGTGGGGAGGTAGAAGCCGAGGTCGCGGTCGAGACCGAACCGGAGCCGTACGTCGAGGCCCGCAGCGCCGGTGATCTCACCCTGGGAGGCGAGTCGCAGGCCCGGGAAGCCGATGTCGAACGGCGCGGTGCCGTCGCTGTCGCCGTAGTGCAGGGGGAGCTCGACCTCGAGGCTCTGCAGCCGGCCGATCGGCTCGGGGCCTGCGCAGGCGGCCACGGTGCCGTCGTCGGCATTCCGGCAGGTGGTGAGGATCGTCGGACTCTGACCATCGGCCAGTCCGGTGGTCGTCGACAGGATCTGCTGGGCCTGTGCGCGCAGCGCCTCCACGGTCGCCGACGCCGCCGCGGCCGTGCTGAGCTCCTGGACCCGGCCCAGGACGGCGTCGTCGAACCTCGCGAGCACGTCGGCTCCGGCCGTTACGTCGGTGCCCAGCAGCGGGATCCTCGTTCCGGCGGGCAGGGTGCGCAGGCCGGACTCGACCTGCGCCACGAGCGTGCGGACGCCGTCGACGAGGAGCGAGAACTGGATCGCCTCGTTGGACAGGCTGGCCTCGACCGCGGAGCTGTCGATGCTCCAGCCGGCGGGGGCGAGCAGGTCCGGAGCGCTGAACGTGATGGTGCCGAGCGACGTCGCGCCGGCGTACACCGGCAGACTGGCGCAGGCGTCCACGCCCGTGGTGGCGCCGCAGGTCGGCCGGAAGCCCTCGACCGACTCGTGGAGGTCCAGGCTCGCGGGCAGGAGGGACGCGAGGTAGTCCGCGAACCCCGTGCTGCCGATCACGTGCCGGGCGCCGGTCGACTCCGGCGCGACCATCCGCAGCCGCGCGGCGAGGGCGGCCTTGGCGTGGGTGCTGCCGTCGGCCGAGGCCTGGCCGAGGCTGACCTGCACCGGTCCGAGGGCGGCTGCGACCACGCCGTCGACGCGCGCGCCCACGCCCAGGTCGAGAGTGGCGTCGTCCTGCAGGAAGAGCCGCGGCGTGCCGCTGACGCTCGGCAGCGCACCGGGCGCGCCGGGCACCACGTCGGGGAGCTGGACACCGAGGGTGAGGTCGGCGCGCGCGTCGTACGACACGGTGACCTTGCCGTCGGCACCGAGTCCGGCGACGCCTCCTGCGGTGGACCCGCTGCCCAGGTCGAGGTTGAAGGGCAGGGCGAGGGGGTCGGCGGTGACGGCGCAGCCGTCGACCTTCGTGGCGCGGTCGGTGGAGCAGACGCCGAGGTCGAGGTGGAGCAGTACGGCGGCGGGGGAGTCGGCGGTCTTCTTCTCGTAGCGGACCTCGACCAGGTCCGAGGCGGCCGCCGCGGCCGCCATGGAGCGCTCCGCGGCCGCGATCGAGCCCGCGCCCAGCCCGCGCAGTCCCAGCGCGCTCCCGAGGACCTCGGTCAGCTTGTCGCGCAGCTCGGGCAGGGTGTCGATGTCGTTGACCTGGATCAGCTCGTCGAGGACGCCCTGGACCTCGACCAGGACCGGGTCGAGGTCGGCCATGCTCCTGCCGACGAGCGGAAGCGGCTGCTTCGTCGACGCGTTGCCGGCCGCGATCGACGCCCGCAGCCTGGTGACGGTCTCCCGGGTGGCGGTGAGCACGTCGGTCACGAGCTTGCGGGGGTTGTCGGTGTCGAACGCGAACGGCAGCGCGATGTCGGTGAAGTCCTCGTCGGCGCTCACCTGCAGGGCGCCGGCGCCGGCCGTGTCGGGCACGGTGGGCCAGGCGAGCCTGAGCGAGCCGGCGGCGACGGGCAGACCGACCGCGTCGGCAGTGGCGGTCAGCGTCGTGGATGGGACGGTCGCATTGACCGCGGCGGTCACCGGTAGCGCGGCGGCCGCCGAGAGCTCGGCGAGCGTGGTGTGTCCGTCGCCGTTCGGGTCGGTGAGACCGATCGAGACCATCGGCGCGCCGTCGTCCTTGCGCTGCAGCAGCGGGACGGCGCCGTCGACCGACGCGTCGCGGAGGCGGAGCCCGAGGAGGGAGACCGCCGCCTGCACGTCGAGATCGGCGGTGACGGGCGCGTCCAGGCTGAGGATGCGCCCCTCGGCCCCGTTGGTGAGGAAGAACCGCTGGTCGAACGGCTTGCCCGGGGACAGGTCGATGCCGAGGCCGGCGTCGAGCACATACGACGGTGTGACGCTCACCTTCCCGCCGCCGTGGACCGTCGTCACCCCGGCACCGGTGAAGGTGTCGCCGAAGTCGAGCGACGCCTCCTGCGGCCCGGCCTGGTGGCTCGTGTCCACATCGAGCAGCACCCGGCCGGCGTCGTACCTCAGCGCGAGCTCGTCGACCGACAGTCCGAGTGATGTGGCGAGCCGCGGCGCGATGTCCTGGAGCGTCGTCACCGCGGCGCCCTCGGCGGTGTCGACCGTGATCGAGGCCATCGGGTCGGCCTCGTCGGTGAAGCCGTTGTCGACGAAGAAGCTCACCAGCCTCTCGTCGGCGGAGACCAGGTCGTGCAGCGGCTCGGTCACGAACGGCAGGTCCAGCTCACCGGCCGTCTGCGCGGACGACAGCGCGCGGGTCGCCTGCGCCAGTCCGTTGACGACGTCGCCGATGGTGAGCGCCCGGAAGCCGTCGAGGGCACCGAGCGCCACCTCCGGGGCGGCCAGGCCGTTGCAGAGGCTGGTGTCCGCGATTGAGATCCGCCCGGTCTCGGACTCGAGGCCGGGCAGGTCCGTCGTGACCGCGAGGGACGTCTGCGCGCCCTTCGAAACGCAGTCGAGGGCGAAGGGGCTCGCCTCCGCCGTCAGCTCGCCCGCGTCGAGGACACCGTCGGCGTTGGGATCGCGCAGCCGGACGGCGACACCGGCCTCCGCCGTCGCGGCACCCGTCGCGCGGGCGGCCAGCACGCCGATGCGTACGTCGGCCGGCGACCCGGCCGGGAGGGCCGCCTCCACCGCGGTCCGGACCGCGCCGACGGCTCCGGTGGGCACGGGCATCGTGGCCGTGCCCGTCGTCGTGTCGACGCGGACCGTGGACGAGAGGTCAAGGTCGAGACCCAGGCGTGCCGCGTCGACCTCGACGTCGACCCCGTTGACCGTGATGCGCAGCGGCGCGGTGTCCGCCGAGGCGGCCACCAGGCTCAGGGCCACGTCGTACGTGCCGGACGCCCCGGCGGGCGCCACCTCGGCTGCCAGGTCGACGGTGAGGCCGTCGACGGCGTGGTAGTCGCTCGCCGGGTCGCCGTCGCCGTCGAGGTCGTCGAGCCGCTCGTCGAGGTCGGTCAGCGTCAGACCGGGCTCGCGCACGACCTCGGCCACCCGGCCCTGCGCCCAGGGCACGAACCCGAAGGTTTGGGCGAAGCGGTCGGTCGCGAGCTGCTGCGCCCCGAAGACGACGTTGCGGGTGACCTCGTCGTCGGCCACCGCCAGCCGGCCGACCAGCCCCAGCCACGACGATGTGCCTTCGGCGACCGCTCGCAGGGTCGGGTCGACCTCGGTGATGGCGAGCAGTGCCGGTGACGATCCGACCTCTCGCGCGCCGGTTCGGGACGGCGCCTCGCCCATCGCCGCCGTGGCCGACCACGCCCCACCGAGCACGACCAGCGCGCCGAGCATCACCAGGATGCGCCGCTGGCGGAGGAGCCGCAGGGTGCGGACGGAGCGGTGGCGGGGTCGGGGCATGGGCGTACTCCTGGTCGGGGGGTGACGGTAGGTTCCGGCGAGGACGAGGGATCACGAGCGATGCAGTCCCTCGCCCGAGACCGGCCGCGTCACTAGTCGTGGCGAAGGGCCGCATCGGTTCACGCTGGTCTGGACCAGTGACGGGACGACGGCCTGGTCGAGACCGAGAAGGAGGCCCGCGGTGAGCAGCTCGTCGGTGTTCGTGCCGTCCGCACGGATCGAGCGCTGGGTCGCGAACTTCGTGGCGCGCCACGGGGAGACCGTGCTCGCGGTGGCCGACGGTGCCCTGGGTGGCACCGCCGCCGACGGCTCGACCTTCACCGCGCACCCACCGTTCTCACGGACGTACGACGGCCCGCCGGACGTCGCCCGCCTCGCCGCCGCTCTCGACGCTCCCGCTGACTGGGGGGTCCTGCTCGTGCGCAAGGGAGGCTTCGCCGTCGCACGGCTGACCGGCGAGCGGATCGTCGACAGCAAGGTCGGCCGGCGCCACGTCCAGGGCCGGTCCAAGGCGGGCGGCTGGAGCCAGCAGCGCTTCGCCCGGCGCCGTGACAACCAGGCGCGCGCCGCGTTCGAGGCCGCCGCCGAGCATGCCGCCCGCGTGCTGGGCGGTCTGACCGGGCCGGTCGTCGTCGGAGGTGACCGAGCCGCCGTCGACGACGTGCTCGGGGACGCCCGGCTGCGTCATCTCCGAGTGGCGGGGCCGTGGCTCGCCGTACCCGACCCGCGTCGCGACGTCCTGGAGCAGGCGGTCCGCGACGCCCTCGCGGTGCGCGTCGATGTGCAGAACGCCGTCGGGGGCGCCGACATCGGCTAGCGTCCCGAGCATGTGGGAGCCCGCGCCTGGGTGGCTGGCGATGCCGGGTGGCACCGGCATGTCGACCCTGGGCGTGTGGCGCACCGTCGTCGGTGACCGCCCGGTCGTGGTCAAGCGGCTCGCCGCTCCCGCAGCCGGCGATCCGCCGGAGCTCTCGAACCCGCGGCACTTCGCCTACTGGCGCCGCCCGGCGGACGTGGCGACGTACGGCGTCGTCGACGCCACGCCCGGGCTGCGGGCGCCCCGTACGCACGTGGAGGAGGACGCCGACGGCATCACCCTGGTGCAGGACTGGGTCGAGGACGCCGCCACGAGCGGGCTGTTCGCCGCCCACGCCATGGCGCGGTTCGCCGCCGCGGACCTGGGCCCGCTGCGTTGGCTCGCCCGGGACCAGCTCAGGGACCGGCTCGCACGGGTCGAGCGCGGTGGGGGCTGGCGCACCCTGGGCCGTACGACGGCCGCCGACATCGCCGACGCGCTGTGGCGCAAGCGCGAGCGGCTGCTCGACGCCGTCGACGCGCTGCCGCAGGTCGCCCAGCACGGCGACCCGACGCCGGCCAACCTGCCCGGCCGGAATGGTGACGACGTGGTCGCCATCGACTGGAGCTGCCTGGGGACCGGGCCGGTCGGCGCCGACCTGGGCTACTACCTGCTGATGGCGCGCGAGGAGTTCGAGCCGCTGCTCGACGCCTACCTGCTCGGCCTGCCCGCCGGACTGGCGACCCGCGAGCAGGTGGTCCTCGGCGCGCAGGTCACGGCCGTCTACACGGTGGTCACGCGCGCCGAGTGGGCGTTGGCGCGCGTGGCCGGTGGCGAGGGTGCGCTGGCCGGCAAGTTCCGCCACCCCGCCGTCGCGCCGCACCTCCGGGCGCTGCAGCGCCAGCATGCGGCCGTGGAGGCGCTGCTGGAGGCGTGAGGCGTCATACGAGGGGGTCGCCCCAGGAGCCACCCCGTATGACGTCCGAGCTCACAGGCGCTCCGCGGCGAACGTGTCGCAGACCTGGAGGTCGTTGCCGGCGGACATGCCGGTCCGGAACCAGCGGACGCGCTGCTCGGAGGACCCGTGGGTCCAGCCCTCGGGGTTGACCCGGCCGCCGGAGCGGCGCTGGATGTAGTCGTCCCCGACCGCTGTGGCGGCCCCGATGGCGTCCTCGATGTCCTGGTCGGTGATGTCCTCGATCAGCACGTTGCCGTCGGCGTCGGGCACGGTCTGCGCCGCCTGCGCCCACATGCCGGCGAGGCAGTCGGCCTGCAGCTCCAGCCGCACCGCGTCGCTTGTCGGGCCCTGCTGGGTGCGCACCCGGCCCATGTAGCCCAGCACGTTCTGGATGTGGTGGCCGTACTCGTGCGCCAGCACGTAGGACCGGGTGAACGGCGCGTCCTCCCCGCCGAGCTGGCGCTCGAGGACGTCGGCGAAGAACCGGGTGTCGAGGTAGATCGTCTCGTCGGTCGGGCAGTAGAACGGGCCGACGTCGGAGGTGGCGGAACCGCAGCCCTGAGTGTCGACGCCGCCGGTGAACGTGATCACCGCCTGCTCGCCCCGGAACCGGTCGCCGAGGCCGGCCTCCCAGTACTCGTAGAGCGAGTTCTCCACCGCCACCAGCGCACAGTCGGCGTTCTCGTTCGCGTCCTCCCCGCTCTGGCACTGGGCGTAGCGGTCCGTGCCCGCCGCCGTCGCGCCCCCGAACCGGCTGCTGTCGAGGCCCACCGAGGAGCCGCCGCCCCCGAGCACGCTGCCGGGGTCGAGGCCGAGCTGGGAGCCGAAGAAGAGCACGATCAGCACCAGGACGATGCCGCCGATGCCACCGCCGGCCCTGCCCCCGGGCAGCGGGAGGCGCATGCCGCCGCCGCGGCCGCCCCCTCCGACGTCACGCGTGCGGCTGGTGTCGAGCCGGGCCTTCGGGTTGAAGCGCATCGGGATCCTCTCGTCGTCCTGCGGCGATTCGGGACGTCGTCCCGCTCGCCCCTAGACTGGTAACCCTCATGATCACCGCTCACCAGCTCGAGGTCCGCGTCGGTGCGCGACTCCTCATGGAGAACGTCTCCTTCCGCGTCGGTCCCGGGGACAAGGTGGGCCTGGTCGGGCGCAACGGCGCCGGCAAGACCACGCTCACCAAGGTGCTGGCCGGTGACCTCCTCCCGGCCGCCGGTGAGGTCACGCGCAGCGGCGAGCTCGGCTACCTGCCGCAGGATCCCCGCGTCGGGGACCCCGAGGTGCTGGTGCGGGAGCGCATCCTCTCGGCGCGCGGTCTCGACGACGCCGTACGCCGGATGCGGGCCGCGGAGGAGCAGATGGGCTCCGAGGACCCGGGCGTGCGCGAGAAGGCGATGCGGCGTTACCAGCGTGCCCAGGACGCGCTCGACGCCGGTGGCGGGTACGCCGCGGAGGCCGAGGCGCTGCAGATGGCGCAGTCGCTCGGCATCCCGGACCGGCTCATGGACCAGCCGCTCAAGACGTTGTCCGGTGGCCAGCGACGCCGCGTCGAGCTGGCGCGCATCCTCTTCTCCCACGCCGAGGTGCTGATCCTCGACGAGCCGACCAACCACCTCGACGCCGACTCGATCACCTGGCTGCGGGACTGGATGAAGTCCTACCGCGGCGGCTTCATCGTCATCAGCCACGACAACGACCTGCTCTCCGAGACGGTCAACAAGGTCTACCACCTCGACGCGAACCGGGCCGTCATCGACGTCTACAACATGGGTTGGAAGCACTACCTGACCCAGCGCGAGACCGACGAGGCCCGCCGCAAGCGCGAGCTGATGAACGCGCAGAACAAGGCCAAGACGCTCACCGACCAGGCCAACAAGATGCGCGCCAAGGCGTCGAAGGCCTCCGCGGCGCAGCAGATGCTCAAGCGCGCCGAGAAGCTCATGACGAGCGTCGAGGGGGAGCGGCAGTCCGACAAGGTCGCCGCGATCAAGTTCCCCACGCCGGCGCCGTGCGGGAAGACGCCGCTCACCGCGGCCGGTCTGTCGAAGTCGTACGGCGGCCTGGAGGTCTTCACCTCCGTCGACCTCGCGATCGACAAGGGCTCCCGCGTCGTCATCCTCGGGCTCAACGGCGCGGGCAAGACCACGATGCTGCGGATCCTCGCGGGCGTCGACCAGCCCGACACCGGGATGGTGATCCCCGGGCACGGGTTGAAGGTCGGCTACTACGCGCAGGAGCACGAGACCCTCGACGTCGGCCGCACCGTGCTCGAGAACATGCAGTACGCCGCCCCGCAGCTCGCCGACACCGAGGCGCGCTCGGTGCTGGGCTCGTTCCTGTTCGCCGGCGACGACGTCCACAAGCCGGCCGGCGTGCTCTCCGGCGGCGAGAAGACCAGGCTCGCCCTCGCCTCGCTCGTCGTGAGCCAGGCCAACGTGCTGCTGCTCGACGAGCCGACGAACAACCTGGACCCGGCTTCCCGCGAGGAGGTCCTCAACGCGATCCGGAGGTACGAGGGCGCCATCATCCTCGTCACGCACGACGAGGGCGCCGTGCACGCGCTGGAGCCGGACCGGGTGCTGATCCTGCCCGACGGCGTCGAGGACCTCTGGAACGAGTCCTACGGCGACCTGGTGTCGCTGGCCTGATCCGCCGGGTCTGATCCGCGGGGCCGCGTGGGTACCGGTGCGGCGTGTCCGTCCTGCTGAGCGCCGTCGAGCGCCTCTCCGCACGCCTGGCCCGCCTGCGCTCCGCCCGGGCGCTGCACCCGCACGGGACCGTCGCCGCTGCGACGTGGACGGTGAACGACCCGACCAGCGCGCTGGGGCGCACGCTCGGGACGGGCAGCCGCCCGGCCGTCGTACGGCTGTCGCGCGGACTCGGCCTGCCGCGGCCGCTGCCCGACGTCCACGGGGTGGCGGTCCGGATGGAGGCCGACGGCCACCGGGTGGACCTGCTGTTCAGCGGGGGCGCCGGGGTCGTGAGCACGTTGCTGCCCTACCGGGCGCCCGGCGGCTTGGTCCTGCTCGGACTGCGCAGCGAGCCGGGCGGCTACGCCATCGGCGAGTACGCCGGAGCGGGCGGCTGGTGCGCAGTGGGCACGCTCCGCCTGGCCGAACCGGTCGGGGACGACGAGGATCCGTTCGATCCCTACCTGCACCACCACCCGGATCTGATGCCGGTCCGGCTCCTCGCCGGTGTCCGCGAGGCGGCCTACCGGGGATCCCGGCGCGGGCGCAGTCACTGATCCCGGGATACTTGCCCCCATGGCCGGCAACATGGGGATGGGTGGAGTCTGGCGCAACCTGCGCGCCGACCGCGGGGTGCTCGACGCGCGGCTGCGGCGGGGGACCGTCCGGCGGGTGCTCTCGTTCGCCCGGCCGCACCGTCGCCTGATCGCCGGCTTCCTGGCGCTCACCGTCGTCGACGCCGGACTCGTCGTCGTCACGCCGCTGCTGACCAAGCACGTGGTCGACGACGGCATCCTCGCCGGCGATCTCGACGTCGTCGTGTGGCTCGCCCTCGCCATGGGCGGGGTCGCGCTGGTCGTCGCCGGACTCGGCATCGTGTCGGGCTACCTCTCCTCCCGGATCGGGGAGGGCTTGATCTTCGACCTGCGGACCCAGGTCTTCGCGCACGTGCAGCGGCAGTCGCTCGCGTTCTTCACCCGCACCCAGACCGGGGCCTTGGTCTCGCGGCTCAACAACGACGTCATCGGCGCGCAACGGGCCTTCACCTCGACGCTGTCCAACACCGTCGCGAGCCTGATCGCCGTGCTGGTCGTCGGGATCACGATGCTGTCGCTGAGCTGGCAGGTCACGGTGCTGTGCCTGCTGCTCTTCCCGATCCTGCTGGGGGCCTCGCGCTGGGTGGGCGCCCGCCTGGCCGGCCTCACGCGCGAGCAGATGAACGGCAACGCCGACCTGGCCACCGCGATGACCGAGCGGTTCAACGTCGGCGGGGCGCTGTTGCTCAAGCTCTTCGGCCGCCGCGCCGAGGAGGACGTCGTCTTCGCCACCAAGGCGGCGACCGTCCGCGACATCGGGGTGCGGATCGCGCTGCTCACGCGGGTCTTCAGCATGGCGATGACGCTGGTGCCGGCGCTTGCGACCGCGCTGGTGTACGGCGTCGGCGGGTGGCTCGTCATCGAGGGGCGGGTCACGCTCGGGACCCTGACCGCGCTCGGCCTGCTGCTGGTGCGGCTGCTCGGCCCGCTGCAGAGCCTGTCCAACGTCCGCATCGACGTGATGACCGCCCTGGTCAGCTTCGAGCGGGTCTTCGAGGTGCTCGACCTGCCGTCCACGATCCAGGAGCGGCCCGACGCGGTGGTCCTGCCTCGCACGGCGGCGCGCGTGGAGTTCGACCGGGTCGGCTTCGCCTACCCCCGCGCCGAGGACGTCTCGCTCGCGTCCCTGGAGGCGGTCGCCCGCACGGAGTCGCGGATCTCGGGTCCGGTGCTGCACGAGATCACGTTCACCGCCGAGCCCGGGCAGATGGTGGCCCTGGTGGGGCCGTCCGGCGCGGGCAAGACGACGATCACCCACCTCGTGGCGCGGCTCTACGACGCCGGCACCGGCGCAGTGCGCGTCGACGGGCATGACGTCCGCGACGTCACCCTGCAGTCGCTGGAGCACGCGGTCGGGTACGTCACCCAGGACGCCCACATGTTCCACGACACCATCCGCGCCAACCTCGCCTACGCGCGTCCCGACGCCAGCGAGGACGATCTCTGGCACGCGCTCGGGGCGGCGCAGGTGGCCGCCCTGGTCAGGTCGCTGCCCGACGGCATCGACACCGTGGTCGGGGACCGCGGCTACCGGCTCTCCGGAGGCGAGCGACAGCGGCTGGCCATCGCCCGGTTGCTGCTCAAGGCGCCGAACATCGTGGTCCTCGACGAGGCCACCGCCCACCTCGACAGCGAGTCCGAGGCCGCCGTACAGGCCGCGCTCGACGCTGCTCTGGCCGGCCGCACGTCGCTCGTCATCGCCCATCGGCTCTCGACGGTGCGCAACGCCGACCAGATCCTCGTCGTCGACGCCGGCCGGATCGTCGAACGCGGTACGCACGACGAGCTGCTCACGGCCGGCGGGCTGTACGCCGAGCTCTACCGCACCCAGTTCGACCGCCAGGAGACACCGGGTCGCTGAGGTCGGTCAGGTCGGCAGGAGCGGAGTCGACCTGGGTCGGCGTCCCATCCGAACGGCGTCACGCCCCGCCAGCACCCAGAGGCTCACGGCGAGCAGCGCTGCCACGGCGCCGAGCGGCTGGGAGGTGCCGTGCCCTTCGAGGAGAGGACCCAGCGCGATGACGGTGAACCATGCCGCGACCGCGCCAAGCCGGAGGACGGAGCCGGCATTCGCCTCCGAACCTGGCGCTCGCCACAGGCAGACGACGTTGCGGACGAGGCAGTAGGCGACCCAGCCTGTGGCGACCAGCGCCGCCGCCTTGACACTCCACGGGTAGGCCGAGAACTCGCGCAGGCCGGTGAACGCCATGGGGAGCAGGAACGTCCCCTGGAGCAAAAGCCAGCCGAGGTGGCGACCAACGGTCGACCGGCGTCCACGATCCACGTCACGCACCGTAACTGCTCCTCGTGCCGCCCGACTCCTCGTCGGCGAATTCCGGCACGATCAGCCGATGCGATCGTCCAGCGCGAGGATCGCGTCGAGCCGCCAACGGGGTTCCACCGCCTCGACAATCCGGACAATGTCCTCGGGGGCGCCGACCGAACCGCGCAGCAGGTCCGCCGGCGGGACAGCGCCGACGGTTGTCTCCGAGACACGGAGTCCCGACCAGTCACTCTCGAAGTAGCGAGTCTGGGCGTCGTCCACGACCTCTCGGACTGCCGACCGGTGGGTCTGCAGGAGGGACGTCGGGGTCAGGCGGAACTCGTCGGTCATGACCGTCGTCGGGTCCGGCAGTGCGACCGTGTGCACGACGCCGTCGTCATCGATCCACACCGTCGCGAGTATCCCACCCGGGCTGCGTCTCGGGCTGGCGAATGTCGGGTGGTCGAGTCCGCTGCCCTGCTTTCTCGTTGGTCGAGCAGCGAGCGTCAGCCTTCTCGTTGGTCGAGCAGCGAGCGTCAGCGAGCGTGTAGAGACCTCTGTAGGTGCTGCTGGAAGGTGGGAGCTATTGCCGTCGGGTGTAGCGGACGTCGCCGTTGGGGAGTCGTTGGGTGTGCCAGGCGGGGTCTGGGCGCGGTGATGGTGGTGGCTGCAGAGCAGGATGCCGTCGGCGAGGTCGGTCTTGCCGCCGTGGGACCAGGGGGTGCGGTGGTGGGCTTCGCACCAGGTGGCGGGGATGGTGCAGCCTTCGGCGCGGCAGGTGTGGTCGCGTAGGGCGAGTGCTTTGCGTTGGGCGGGGGTGAAGAGGCGTTGGCCGCGGCCGAGGTCGAGGACCTCGGATCTGGCGCCGAGGACGGCGGGGATGATCTTGGCGGTGCAGGCCAGGCGGCGGGCGTGGTGGGCGGTGAGCCGGTCGCCGCCGATCACCGTGCCGGTGCCGAGGTCGTGGCGGAGCTGGTCCAGGCCGATGGTGACGACCACGGTGGTGGCGTCTCCGCCGTGGAGCGGGAGCCGTTGCGGGTCGAGAGTCTCCAGGAGCTGGCAGAAGGCCTGGCCCAGGCGGCGGGGGTAGGAGCCGGTACCGGCCTGGGTGGTGGTGCGGTCGGTCTTGCGGGGGTTGGTGAACGCCTCGAGGTAGGTCGCCAGGCGGTGGGCGGTGGCGTTGGGCAGGAGGCCGGAGAGGCGGGTGGTGCCGTCGGGCAGCGGCTTGAGGGTGAGCTTGGTCGTGGCGCGGGCGTGGGCTTCTTCGGCGGCGAGGAGTCGGGCTTCGTGGGCTTCGGCGGCTTCGGGGGCGGTGATCTCGAGGATTCTGCGGCCGGCGATCTTCAGTTCCTGCGGCCGCAGCGTCTGGGCCGCGGTGATGAGTGCGTGCTCGGCCCGCTTCCGGGTCACCGTGTCGACGTCGTCCGGTAGGTCGTCGAGGGCTTGGGCGATCACGCGGGACTGGGCGAGGTTGACGCTGCCGGCTCCCAGCGCTTCTCGCAGTGTGGCGTAGTGCTGGTCGAGCCTGAGGGCGAGGTGCTGGTCGGCACGCGGTGCCCGGACGTCCTGCCGTGTCTCTGCGGCCAGCCAGGAGGCGGCGTCGCGGGCGCCGGTGGCCTCCGCGACATCGCCCGCGGCTGCGAGGACGCGGAGTCGGACCTCGGCCAGCCGGGTCTCGAGGGTGGCGAGCTGGCGCAGCAGGTCGGCCTTGTCGCTGGTGGTCAGGTAGATCGCGTCGGCGTCGGTGATCGCGTCCAACGCCTCGGCCATGACCTGCGCGCAGCCCAGCAACGGCGGCTGGCCGGGGGCGAAGGCGATGGTCATAGCGAGTCCCGAGAGAGAGGTTCATCCAGTGCTCGTGACGCTACAAGCCGTCACCGACACTCTGGTCCGGGCGCCTCGGTCGTCCAGCAGCGAGCGCCAGTTGCGGTGGTCTCGACACGTTCGGCCGCGGGCGGCCTCACTGCTCGACCAACGAGATGGCGGGGCGGCCTCACTGCTCGACCAGCGGGACCTGGCCGGGCGGCGTTCTCCGTTGGTCGAGCCGCCGAGCCGCTAGGCGAGGCGTCTCGAGACCTCGGTGGGTGGGGCTGGGTGCCGGGTACGGCGGGTGCCTGGGTTGCGGTGGTCTCGACACGTTCGGCCCCTGGCGGGCCTCACTGCTCGACCAACGGGGAGGGCGGCCTCACTGCTCGACCAACGGGGGAAGCGGCCTCACTGCTCGACCAACGGAAGAGGGACGGAGATCAGGACCGGCCGGGTCCCGACCTCTCCTTCTCGTACGCCGCCCTGTAGGCGTCTCGGACCGCCTGCTTGCGTGCCTGACGCTCGGCCTTGACGGGGTCGGTGGGCCGCGGCCCGCGAGTGGCGCGGCCGGAGCGCCACTCCTCCCACAGCAGGTAGAGGAAGCCGCCGACGGCGAGCACGCCGAAGAACCACCACTGCAGCCCGTAGAAGAAGTGCGGACCGTTGTCGAGCTCGGGGAGCTCGGCGGCGCGCAGCGGCTCGGCGGCCGGAGGCGTCTCGCTGCGCAGGTGCACCCAGCCGCCGTACGTCGGCCGTCCGATCGCCTCGCCCGCGGTCACGCTGGACAGCGCGCGGGTGGAGTGGTCGGTGACCCGGATGCTGTCGCCGGTGCCGTCCTGGCGGATGTACCCGGTGATGGTCACCTCGCCGGCCGGCGGCGCGGGGATCTCCGGATGTGCGTCGTTGTTGGGCGCGGCCAGCCACCCGCGGTCCACGAGCAGCGCCGTGCCATCGGCGGTGATTAGCGGGACGACGACGTCGACCCCCGGGGCGCCGTCACCGTCGGTGCGGTAGCGCCAGACGATCGTGTTGGCGGTGTCGTAGCTGCCGGTCGCGGTGACCAGCCGCCACTCGTCGTCGGCGGCGACCCGACGCCCGACCGCCAGCACGTCGGCGACCGGCTCGGGGTCGCGGGTCTCGTTGGTGCGGACGACGTCATTGCCGGCCCGACGGTCCTCGAGGCGGTCGAACTGCCACTGCCCCAGCCACCACGTGGCGGTCGCCACGACCACGACGACGAGCGCGAACAGCGCCCATCGCCGGCTGAGAAGGAAACCGAACGACCGCACCGGACGAGGCTAACCGTCGCGGCGAAGCACCTAGGATGGCGGGGTGACTCCTCTCGCGGACCGGTTCGGGCGGGTGGCCACCGACCTGCGGGTCTCGCTGACCGACCGCTGCAACCTCCGCTGCTCGTACTGCATGCCGGCCGAGGGCCTGGACTGGCTCCCGGACGAGACCGTGCTGAGCGACGACGAGGTGGTCCGGCTCATCACGATCGGCGTGGAGCGGCTCGGCATCCGTGAGGTGCGCTTCACCGGCGGCGAGCCGCTCGTTCGCCGCGGCCTGGTCGACATCGTCGCCCGAACCCACGCCTTGGGCGTGGAGACGTCCCTGACCACGAACGCGCTCGGGCTGGCCCGCACCGCCCGGTCGCTGGCCGCCGCCGGCCTGGACCGGGTCAACGTCAGCCTCGACAGCGTGCGTCCCGAGACGTTCGCGGCGATCACCCGGCGCGACCGGCTGCACGACGTCGTCGCCGGCCTGGCGGCCGCGCAGGAGGCGGGCCTGGGTCCGGTGAAGATCAACGCGGTGCTGCTGCGCGGTCTCAACGACGACCAGGCGCCCGAGCTGCTGCGCTGGGCGCTGGAGCACGGCTACCAGCTGCGGTTCATCGAGCAGATGCCGCTTGACGCCCAGCACGGCTGGTCCCGCGCCCGCATGGTCACGGCCGACGAGATCTTCGACCGGCTCGCCGCGGAGTTCACCCTCACCCCGGCCGAGGAACCGCGGGGGAGTGCGCCGGCCGAGCTGTTCGCCGTCGACGGCGGCCCGGCCACCGTCGGCGTCATCGCGAGCGTGACCCGCCCGTTCTGCGGCGACTGCGACCGGGTGCGGCTCACCGCCGACGGCCAGGTGCGCAACTGCCTGTTCGCCCGCGAGGAGTCCGACCTGCGCACGGCGTTGCGGAGCGGCGCCGACGACGAGGAGATCGCGCGGCGCTGGGTGGTGGCGATGGCCGGCAAGCGTGCCGGTCACGGCATCGACGACCCGACCTTCCTGCAGCCGGACCGCCCGATGTCCGCTATTGGTGGCTGACGACGTCCTTCAGGAACCCCCGCGCCCCCAGGAAGTCGCCGAGCGACCCCTTGTGGTCGTCACAGGCCAGCCAGACCTTGCGGCGCTCCGGCGTATGGATCTTGGGGTTGTTCCACTGCAGCTCCCACGCGCCCGGCGCGGTGCAGCCCTTCGCCGAGCAGAGGTCCTGCCCGGTCTTCTCGTCGAGGCTCACAGCTCGCGTCCCCGATCGCCGGGAGGAAGCTGTGGCCGGCCGAAGGGACTGTCGTCGAGCTTGAACGTGTCGCCCCGGGTGTCGGCGGTGTTGGCCATCACGACGGCGACGTAGGGCAGCACGAGCGCGGCCAGCATGAGGATGGGCCACAGCCAGTGGAGCCCGTTGACCCCCGCGATCACGGCGCCCACGAACGCGACCAGGCGGATGCTCATCGAGATCACGTAGCGCCGCTGCCGCGAGCTGATGTCGACGTCGCGGCTCTCAGCCGCGCTGGTGATGCGGACCGGTTCGTCGACGTGGCGCCGACGGTGGTCCTTCACCCTGCTCATGGCCTCCACTCTACGCCGCCTGCCTGACCGCGGATCGTCCGCCTCGCGCCCGTACGGCGCCAGGTGATTCGGCGTACTTAGGAGTAATCACTAGCGTCCGATGACGTGAGCGACACCTCCCCTCCCGAGCCCCGCTCGGTCCTCGTGACCGGCGGCAACCGCGGCATCGGACGCGCCATCGCCGAGGCCTTCCTCGCCCAGGGCGACAAGGTCGCCGTGACGACCCGCAACGGCGGTGCTCCCGACGGCGCCCTCGACGTGCGGTGCGACATCACCGACCCGGCCCAGGTGGAGGCGGCGTACGACGCGGTCGAGGCCGCCCACGGTCCGGTGGAGGTGCTCGTGGCCAACGCCGGCATCACCGCCGACACCCTGGTGCTGCGCATGAGCGAGGAGGACTGGTCGAGCGTCATCGACACCAACCTCACCGGCTCGTTCCGGCTCGCCAAGCGCGCGGCCAAGGGCATGCTGCGGCTGCGTCGCGGCCGCATCGTCTTCGTGTCCAGCGTCGTGGGGCTGCTGGGCAGCGCCGGGCAGGTCAACTACGCCGCCTCCAAGGCCGGCCTGGTGGGCATGGCCCGCTCGCTGGCCCGCGAGCTGGGCAGCCGCAACATCACGGCCAACGTGGTCGCGCCCGGCTTCGTCGAGACCGACATGACCGCGGTGCTCACCGACGAGCAGCGCGCCACGATCAAGGCGCAGGTCCCGCTGGGCCGCTACGCCACACCCGACGAGGTCGCGGGCGCGGTCACCTGGCTCGCCGGCAGCGGCGCGTCGTATGTCACCGGAGCCGTCATCCCTGTCGACGGCGGACTAGGAATGGGGCACTGACATGGGTCTGCTGGACGGCAAGACGATCCTGGTCGCGGGCGTCACGATGGACAGCTCGATCGGCTTCGCGACCGCGAAGGTCGCCCAGGAGCAGGGTGCGACCGTGCTCATCTCCAACTTCGGCCGGGCGCTGTCGATCACCCGTCGCATCGCCAAGCGGCTCCCGGTGGAGCCGCCGGTGCTCGAGCTTGACGTCACGGACGCCGAGCATCTCGCGGGTCTCGCCGACCAGGTGCGCTCCCACCTCGGCGAGGACGCGGCGCTGGACGGCGTGGTCCACTCCATCGCCTACGGCAACCCCGAGACGCTGCTCGGAGGCAAGTTCCTGGACGGTCCGTGGCCCGACGTCGCGCAGGCGGTCCAGGTCTCGGCGTACTCCCTGATGAGCCTCGCCCAGGCCTGCCGGCCGCTGTTGCGCCCGGGAGCCGGTGTCGTGGGGCTGACCTTCGACGCCACGGTCGCCTGGCCGGCGTACGACTGGATGGGCGTGGCTAAGGCCGGCCTGGAGTCGTGCGCGCGGTACCTCGCCCGCGACCTCGGCCCGCACGGCATCCGGGTCAACCTGGTCTCGGCCGGTCCGCTCAAGACCCTCGCCGCGAAGGCCATTCCGGGATTCGAGGCGCTCGAGAGCATGTGGGACGAGCGCTCCCCGCTGGGGTGGGACAACGCCGACCACGTGCCGACCGCGAAGGCCGTCTGCGCGCTGCTGTCGGACTTCTTCCCCGCCACGACCGGCGAGATCGTGCACGTCGACGGCGGCTACCACGCCATGGGGGCCTGAGTCGGACCCACGCCGTACGCTCGGCGTATGCGGACGCTGGTGATCATGCGGCACGCCAAGGCCGAGCCGGCAGCGGCGACCGACCACGAGCGCGAGCTCACTCGGCGCGGACACGCCGATGCCGCGGCGGCCGGCGCCTGGGTCGCGGGTCGCGGCATCCGGCCCGACGTGGCGCTGGTCTCGGGTGCGGGTCGGACCCGCCAGACCTGGGAGGACGTCGCCATCGGCGCCGGCTGGGACCTCGACCTGGCGGCCTTCGACGAGGCGCTCTACACCGCCTCGACCGAGGCGGCGATCGACCTCCTCCGCGAGACCGACGACGCCGTCGGCAGCCTGGTGGTCATCGGCCACAACCCCACGGTGTCCTACCTCGTGCAGCTGCTCGATGACGGCGAGGGCGATCTCGAGGCCGGCAACCGGCTCGCGCTCGGCTTCCCGACCTCGGCCGTCGCCGTCCTCTCGTACGACGGCCGCTGGGCCGACCTGGGTGCGGGCTCGGCCTCCGTCGTGGCCTTCCACGCGCCGCAGGGCTGAGTCAGCCGCGGGGCTTCGGCGGGGGCGGCGGCTGCAAAGTGTCACCGTGACGCTTGCAAGTGTCACCGTGACAGTTGGCGCTCCGAGTGACGGTTTGAAGTGTCACCCGCGTCGCCAACTGTCACCGTGACACTTTGCGCGCCGGGCCAACGCGACCGGTTGTCCACAGGTCGTGTCCGGACAGGGTGCGGCGGGCCGGGAGGAAGCACATGCTGACGCCATGCCCGAACGTCCTGAACCGCGCGATCTCCTGGTCGCGTCCCGGGTGCGCCGCATGGAAGGCGGCGTGCCGCCCCACCTCGACCTGACCTGAGCAAGGTCCGACGCGGCTTCTACCGGCCGGCGGCCACGCCGCTGACGATCTCCGACGAGTACCGGCTCCGCATCCACGCAGCCGTCGAGGCCCGCACCGAGCCGATGGTCATCTGCGACGAGTCCGCCGCCGAGCTGTGGGGGTGCCCGCTGCTGAGGACGGACACCCGCCTCGTGCACGGCAACCGGCCCGGCAAGGCGCGGCGTACGACGGCAGGGGTCCTGGTCCACCGGCGGGCGATGGCCGACGAGGACATCGTCGACGTCGACGGGCTGCTGGTCACCGGGCCGGCGCCGACCGCGATCGCCGTCGCGGCCAAGCTCTCGCTCCCGAACGCGCTGCTGCCGCTCGACCATCTGGTGCGGATGCTCAATCCCGATCCGCTGGGCGATCCGGCGGGCCGGGCGGTCGTCGAAGGCCTGGTCGGCCGGATCCCGGACGGCATGCGGGGCCACGCGCGCGCCGTCCAGAACCTGCGCACCGCGGACGCCCGGTCCGGGTCTGCCGGCGAGTCGTTGAGCCGGGGGCAGATGCTGTTGCTCGGCGTACCCCTGCCGGACCTGCAGGTGTCGTTCCCGCATGCCGACGGTGGCGGTGTGGACGTCGTGGACTTCGACTGGCCGAGCCTGGAGTCGTTCGGGGAGTTCGACGGCGACGGCAAGTACTTCGACGACGAGCTCACTGGGGGCCGATCGCCGCGGGAGGTGCTTCGCGACGAGAAGCTCCGGGAGGACCGCGTCCGCCGGCACCGTCCCCGGGCCGCCCGCTGGGGCTGGGACGTCGCGATGTCGCGCCACCGGCCGGCCCGCGTGTTGGCGGAGATCGGCGTACGGGCGGCCTGAGGTCGCCGACGAGTCCTGGGGCGAGTCGAGCGAGCTCCGGTCGGCCGTGCCGCGCAAAGTGTCACCGTGACAGTTCGCCACGAGGGTGACACTTCAAAGCGTCACCCTCGACGCCAAATGTCAACGTGACACTTTGCAAGTGTCACCGTGACAGTTTGCGGGAGCGGCCCGCCGCAGCGACGCAGCGCCGCAGCGCCGCAGCGAGACGCGACCGGCTCACACAGGCGGAGCGGGCGTGACGATGCCCGCCTCGGCATCGGCGGCCTCGATCTCCTCGCGGGTGATGCCGAGCAGGTACATGATCGTGTCGAGGTACGGCACGTTGACGGCGGTGTCGGCCTGCGACCGCACGACCGGCTTGGCGTTGTAGGCGATGCCGAGGCCGGCCGCGGCGAGCATGTCGAGGTCGTTGGCGCCGTCGCCGATGGCGATGGTCGCGGCCTCGGAGATGCCGAGCTCGGCGGCGAACTCCCGCAGCGCCTGCGCCTTGCCGGCACGGTCCACGACCGGACCGAGGATGCCGCCGGTGAGCTCGCCGTCGACGATCTCCAGCTCGTTGGCGCGGGCGTAGTGGATGCCGAGGTCGGCCGCGAGCCGGGAGGTGATCTGGCTGAAGCCGCCGGACACGATCGCGAAGCGGTAGCCCAGCCGTCGCAGGGTGCGCACCATGGTCCGTGCGCCGGGGTTGAGCTGGATGGCGGCGTACACCTCGTCGAGCGCCGACGCCGGCACGCCCGCCAGCAGCTTCACGCGGGACCGCAGCGACTCCTCGAAGTCGATCTCGCCGCGCATCGCGCGCTCGGTCACCTCCGCCACCTCGGCCTCACAGCCGGCGTGCGCGGCGAGCATCTCGATGACCTCGCCCTGGATCAGCGTGGAGTCGACGTCCATCACGATCAGCCGCATGCCGTGGCGCAGCAGGTTCGTGGCCTGGACGGCGATGTCGATGCCCTGCTCGGCCGCCTCGTGGGCCAGCAGCATCCGCAGCTGGTCGGGGTCGGCACCGGAGACCGCGAGCTCGATCGCCGTGACGGGATAGCGGGCCAGCCGCTGGATCCGGTCGATGTTGGCGCCGGCCTCGGCGATCCGCCCCGTCACCGCCGCCATCCCGGAGGCCTGCAGCGGCGCGCCGATCACCGTGACATGCGCGCGGTGCACCTTGGCCGCGTTGTCGCCGCTGCCGCGCACGATCTCGACGTGCATGCCGAGGTCGGTCCCGGTCCGCGTGACCGCGTCCCGCAACGCCACCTCCGCCGCGCCGTCCGCGGGAACGGTCACCAGCACGCCCAGCACGAGCCGGCGCCGCAGCACGATCTGCTCGAGGTCGACGACCTCGACACCGGCCTCGGCGAGGTGGGCGAAGATCGCCCCGGTGACACCAGGCCGGTCCCGGCCGGTCAGCGTGATCAGCAGGGTCTCGGGGCGAGGGGCGTCGGTGGTCATCGTGGCAGCAGGCTAGTGGCTAGGACGGCCAGACCTCCGGCGATCCCGCCGCCACGAGACCGCGCCGGGCGGCGCGCGCCAACGGGAGCAGGACCGCGCGCCGGGCTGCGATCTCGTGAACGGCCACCGCGCCGCCGTCGTCGGCCAGGGCCAGGTCCACGATGGCGCGGGCCTGCAGCGCCCGGGCGGCGAGCTCCACGCACCGCGCGGGTACGCCGGCCGGCGCCTGGATCGGCGTCCGGTGCCGCAGGTTCAGCAGCTCGTCGGCGACCTCGGGGCGCCAGCGCGCGACATCGAGGTCGGCCAGCGCGTCGGCCGTCCGGGGCAGTGCCGACCGCAGCTCCCGGTCGGCCTCGCCCACGTCCGGAAGCTGCCGGCGCTCGGCCGGGTAGGCGCGCCACGTCACGGCCGCACCCACCCGGCTCGGCACGAGCCCGACGCCGGCACCCGCCACGACGACGGCCTGACCTGCCTCGAGGGCGGCGTCGTTGAACGGCCGCGGTCCACCGAGCCCGACCGGGTCGCCCTCGGCCGGCAGCGCGAGGCCGAAGGAGGCCGCCCCCTCGGCCCGGAGCCGGCCCAGTCCGGTCACCAGCGTGTCGGCCGCGTCCGGCGTACCGCCCAGGCCGAGGCCGTCCAGGCCCGCGACGACGTGCGTGGCGTCCTCGCCGATGACGGCGTCGAGGAGCAGATCGGTCACGACCGCCCCGCGCAGCCATGCGGTCGCCCACCAGGCAGTCCGCAACGCCAGCGGGACGCCGTCGGTGTCGTGCTCCAGCAGCCCTTGTGTCACGGCCGTCGAGTGTAGGTCGGGGGCCCCGCCGAACGCTCAGCCGCGCTCGCTAGGCTGCCCGCATGGCTGCTGTCCTCGACCTCCGCGACGTCACGGTGCGGCGGGGTCAGTCCCTCCTCCTGGACCGGCTCAGCTGGACCGTCGAGGAGGACGAGCGCTGGGTGATCCTCGGGCCGAACGGCGCCGGCAAGACGACCCTGTTGCAGATCGCCGCCGCCCAGATGCACCCCACCGTCGGCTCCGCCGAGGTCCTCGGCTCCCGGCTCGGCGCGGTGGACGTCTTCGAGCTGCGGCCGCGGATCGGCCTGACGAGTGCGGCGCTCGCGGAGCGGATCCCGCGCGAGGAGCGCGTCCACGACGTGGTCGTGTCGGCGTCCTACGGCGTCCTCGGCCGCTGGAAGGAGCAGTACGACGAGCTCGACCACGGCCGCGCCGGCGACCTGCTGGTCGAGATCGGGATCAGCCACCTCGCCGACCGCACCTTCGGGACGCTGTCGGAGGGCGAGCGCAAGCGGGTGCAGATCGCCCGTGCGCTCATGGTCGACCCGGAGCTGCTGCTGCTCGACGAGCCGGCGGCGGGGCTGGACCTGGGTGGTCGGGAGGACCTCGTCTCCACGCTGTCCACACTGGCCTACCACCCCGACGCGCCGGCGACCGTGCTCGTCTCCCACCACGTCGAGGAGATCCCGCCCGGCTTCACCCACGTGCTGATGCTGCGCAGGGGCGCGGTCGTCGCCGCCGGGCTGCTCGAGGAGGAGCTCAACGAGGTCAGTCTCTCGGCGACCTTCGGCATGCCGCTCTCGCTCAGCCACGAGGACGGCCGCTGGGCTGCGCGAAGGCGCACGCGGCGGCTCGCCTGAGGGCTACAGTCGCGCCATGGAGTGGCTGGGGGAGAACCAGTGGGCCGCGTGGCTGGCCCTGTCGGTGGCGCTCGGGATCGCCGAGCTGTTCAGCCTCGACCTGGTCCTCATCATGCTCGCCACCGGTGCCGCGGCCGGTCTGCTGACCTCGCTCGGGACCGACTCGGTGATCGCGCAGGTACTGGTCGCCTCGCTCGCCTCGGTGGCGATGCTCGCCGTCGTCCGCCCGAGTCTGGCGCGCCGTCTGCACGGCGGACCGGAGCTGGTGCTCGGCCACAACCGGCTCATCGGCGCCCGGACCGTGACGCCGGTCCGGCTGAGCGTCGGCGAGCCCGGCCAGCTGCAGATCAGCGGCGAGCAGTGGACGGCGGTGCCGTACGACGACACCCTCGTCATCGCCGCCGGCCAGACCGTGGAGGTGCTCGAGATCCGCGGCGCCACGGCGTACGTCCACCCCATCGCAACCCTCGAGCCCTGACCGGAGGCAACCCATGGAACTCGCCCTGCTGATCGTGATCGCGCTCGTCGCGCTGCTCGCGGTCACCACCCTCGCCAAGACGGTGAAGATCATCCCTCAGGCGCGCGCCGGCGTGGTGGAGCGGTTCGGGAAGTACAAGAACACCCTGCAGCCCGGCCTCAACGTGATCGTGCCGTTCATCGACAAGGTGCGCTACAAGATCGACATGCGGGAGCAGGTCGTGTCGTTCCCGCCGCAGGGCATGATCACCCAGGACAACCTGACGGTCTCGATCGACACGGTGCTCTACTTCCAGGTCACCGACCCGATCGCGGCGACCTACGAGATCGAGAACTACATCACCGCCGTCGAGCAGCTGACGATGACCACGCTGCGCAACATCGTCGGCGGCATGGACCTGGAGAAGACGCTCACGAGCCGTGAGGCGATCAACAGCCAGCTCTCGGCCGTGCTCGACATCGACACCGGCCGCTGGGGCCTGAAGGTCAAGCGCGTCGAGATCAAGAGCATCGAGCCGCCCGGCTCGATCAAGGACGCCATGGAGCAGCAGATGCGCGCCGACCGCAACAAGCGCGCCGCGATCCTGACCGCCGAGGGCGAGCGGCAGTCGGCGATCCTGTCCGCCGAGGGCAACAAGCAGTCCGCGATCCTCAACGCCGAGGGCCAGCGCGAGGCGCTCATCCTGGCGGCGCAGGCCGACCGGGAGGCCGCGATCCTGCGTGCCGAGGGTGAGGCGAAGGCCATCGAGACGGTCTTCGGAGCGATCCACGCGGGCGGTCCGGACCAGGGCCTGCTGTCCTACCAGTACCTGCAGATGCTGCCCCGCATCGCCGAGGGCGACGCCAACAAGGTCTGGATCGTCCCGAGCGAGATCGGCAAGGCGCTCGAGGGCCTCGGCTCGACGCTCGGCAACCTGCCGGGGTCCCAGCAGCAGCCCTGACACGCGGGGCCCGGAGGGTCTCGACACGCTCGGCCGCGAGCGGCCTCGCTGCTCGACCAGCGAGGCCCTGAGCCGTCCGTCAGTCGACGTACGCCGTCAGCCAGCGGCGGGTCTCGTCGTACGCCGTCTGCCGCGCCTCCGGGCGCGAGAGGTAGACGTCGTGCTTCGCGCCGGGAACAGCGACGTAGGTGACGTGACGGCCCACGGCGGTGGCCCAGCGCCGGATCTGCCGGACGCTCAGCACGATGTCGCGGGTGTGGACGAGGTCGCCCATCACGCGGCCGACGCCGGAGCGGTCCGAGGAGAGCACGAGCACCGGAGCCGGCACCGACAGCCCCCGCTGCAGCTGGGCGTGGCCGTGCCGGATGGCGGCCAGCCAGCCGGCGTAGACCCGCATCGAGCCGAGCGGCTTCCACTCGACGTTGAAGTCGAACTCGCCGGCGTGGTCGAGGTGGAGGCTCTTGGCGTAGAGACCGTCGACCTCACGGCCGATCTCGAACATCGGCTTGCGCTTGCCCAGCTGCTTGATGACCGGCGTGCCGACGACGCGCAGCACGGCCGAGCCCTGCAGGTCCAGCCAGGGCGAGTTGAGCACGAGGCCGGCGAGCGCGGCAGGCTGGCGACGGTCGGCCCACAGCGAGGTGACCAGGCCGCCGGTGGAGTGCCCGATGACGACGACGCCGGTGTGGCCGTCACGCTCGGTGATCATCGTCCAGGCGGCGTCCAGCTCGGGGTCGTACTCCGAGAGGTCGTGCACGAACGCCGGCGTCTGATGCGGGCGCAGAGAGCGGCCGTACTTGCGCAGGTCGAGTGCGTAGAAGTCGTAGCCCTGCTCGTTCCACCACTCCGCATAGGCGGTCTGGAAGAAGTAGTCCG
Source organism: Nocardioides sp. (assembly GCF_036405735.1). Classification (GTDB taxonomy): domain Bacteria; phylum Actinomycetota; class Actinomycetes; order Propionibacteriales; family Nocardioidaceae; genus Nocardioides. The sequence continues at coordinate 2,000 of NZ_DASWXC010000095.1, read as the reverse complement.
AGAAGCCGTGGACGTGCAGCACCGCGCGAGTCGTGGCCCGCGACGCCGGCCGCTTGACGAGCGTCGCGACCACCGCGCCCTCGTGGTCGTCGGGGAGCGTGATGGTCTCGGCGGTGTACGGCGCGCCGAGGACGTCCTCCACGATGGCGCTCTCCTGGGACGTGGTCATGGCCGCAGTCTGCCAGCCCGCAACGCCAACGCCCGGGCCGGATGATTGGTCGTGACGAGCCAGGCCCGACCGCGGCGCATCCAGTAGGCGAGCAGGAGCGGGTGGTCCGGCGTCCACACCAGCAGCCGCAGCCCGCGCCGCCGGGCCAGCCGACGCAGCGTGAGCAGGGCGAGCAGGTGGTGGGCGACCAGGACGTCGGCGCGGGAGGCGGCGACGCGGTCGCCGGGGAACAGCTCCGCCCATCGGCGTCGCACCTGCTCGCGCCATGGCAGGCCGGCGACGCCGGACCCGACGGCGAGGCCGACCAGGAGGTCGCGGCCCTCGGCGTCGGCCCAGGCGCGCAGCGCCCGCGCCGTGGCGGCCCGGCCGGTCGTCACCACGTGCGGTCCCGCGCCCAGTGCGTCGAGCGCCTGGTGCACCGCGGCGATCTCGTGGACGCCGCCCGGCGAGCCGAACTTCAGATCCACGTGCGCGTGCGCCCGGCCGGCGAGCGCGGCGAGTAGGGCGTCGTAGCGCACCACGTCGACGCGGCCGTCGTCGTCGTGGAGGACGACGAGGCTGCCGTCGTCGCGGCGCTGCAGGTCGAACTCGACGTACTCCACCCCGAGCGCCAACGAGCGCTCCAGCGCGTGGAGGGTGTTCTCGGATGCGGTGTCCTCACCGGCGCCGCAACGATGGGCGCTGACCAGCACGGGATCGCGGTGGCGCACCCCGCCAGCCTAGGGCGCGCGGAGAGGTCGCAGTTCCGTGTGACGTGCGGCACGCCGACGCGATGTTTCGCGGAGGCGGCGTCTGGCTAATGAAGCGGCGGGGAGGGCTCGGTGCAGAGAGGACACAGAGGTCATGACATCGAAGCCCATCATTGCGGCGACCGCCGCGACGTTCACGGTACTGGCGTTGGGAGCGCCAGCCGCCGCCGGACCCGACCGCGCCGCTGCCGGAGGTGACAACGGACGCCACCTCGGTCACTCCACCGCGCCGGGCCAGGCTTCCGCCAGCCCAGGCGCCGAGGGACGCCACAGGGGACAGGCCCAGCACGACGCCGCGAAGGCGCGCGTGGCCCAGAAGCAGGCCCAGAAGCAGGCCCAGAAGCAGGCCCAGAAGAGGGCCGAGCGGGAGGCTCGTCAGGAGGCCCGACGGCAGGGCAGCAGTGCGGGCGCGCCCGCGGCGGCCCCGGCGGCCAGCACGACCACGGCCGGGGCGGGGGACCCGGCCGGCAACAACGGAACGGTCAAGATCGCCGGGCTGGGCGACCTCGACGGCATCCCGAACAACGTGGCGCACCCGGGGTGCGCCTTCCAGGTCGAGTGGTACGGCTTCGACGAGGGCGCCGACGTCGTGTCGACCGTCTCGTTCGCCATGCAGGCGCCCACCGGCGACGCGGGCCTGACCGTCGACGGCCCGACGCAGGTGGCCGTCGGGGGAGACCCGGCCAGCGGCGCGGGCACGGCGACCGGCCTGGACGGCGTGCAGGCCTACACGCTGACGTTCAGCGGCGAGCCGCACGCCCAGCAGGGCTACCACGTGAAGCTGACGGTCTCGACGCCGCGCTCGCAGGGCAACGACACCAAGACCAAGGTCTTCTGGGTCGAGGACTGTACGACGGCAGCGCGCCCGATCGCCGGCCAGGCCGGACCCGTGGCGGCTCTCCCGGGCGCCGTGCCGGCGGCGGAGGCTGACAGCGCGACCGTCGCGGTCGGTGGGGCGGCCGCCGTCCCGCAGCCCGTCTCGGCCACCAGCAGCGCTCGTCCGGACCCGACGACCGGCGCCGTCCTGGGCATCACCGCCACGCGCGATCGCGCCGCCGCGCCCGTGCCGTTGGCGGTCGAGG
>NZ_DASWXC010000094.1:0-11855 GCF_036405735.1 Nocardioides sp. | reverse complement strand
CAGCCCCACGGCCGGCGTACCGGCCGCGACGGCCACCGAGTCGGCGGTAGGCGATTCGGCGACCTCCGAGGAGCCCGCGGACCTCGACGCGGCGCCGGTCGCTGCGACCGACGACGACGGCGGACTGCCCGGCTGGGTGCCGCCGGTGCTGGTCGTGGCGCTGCTCGGCGCCGTCGGCGGCATCACGCTCGTCCGACGCCGCGGGGCCTAGGGGAGCAGGGATGGCGCGGCTGGCTCGTGACCTCCATCCGGTCGCCTGGTGGCTGTGGGCGATCGGGCTGGCGGCGTACGCCGGGCAGGCGCGCAATCCCTGGATCCTGCTCCTGTTGGTCGGGGTGGCGGCGGTCGTCGTGACCGCCCGCCGCTCCGACCAGCCGTGGGCCGCCGTGTGGCGGCTCTACCTGCTGATGGCGGCGTTGATCGTGGTGACCCGGCTGCTGTTCCGCATCCTGTTCGGCGGCGGCTTCGCCGTGCCCAGCGACACCGTGGTGGTGGACCTTCCGCAGATCCCGCTGCCCGAGTGGGTGCTCGGGATCCGGCTCCTCGGGCCGGTGACCCGCGAGACGGTGCTCGCGGGCCTGTACGACGGCCTCCAGCTCGGTGCGATCGTCGTCTGCGTGGGAGCGGCCAACGCCCTCGCCAACCCGAAGCGGTTGCTGCGCTCGCTGCCCCCGGCCCTCTACGAGATCGGCACCGCCCTCGTCGTGGCCGTCACGGTGGTTCCGCAGATGGCCGACAGCGTGCGCCGCGTGCGTGCCGCGCAGCGGCTGCGTGCGGGGGACGACCGGCGGGTGGGACGGCTGCGTCGCTTCATGGTGCCGGTCCTCGAGGACGCCCTGGAACGATCGCTGGCGCTGGCCGCCGGCATGGACGCGCGCGGCTACGGCCGAACGGGAAGCGCCACCGCCGCGGAACGCCGCCGTACCGGTGCCTTCCTGCTGGCCGGGCTGGTCGGCGTCTGCGTCGGCGTGTACGCCGTGCTGGACGCGACCGCGCCCCGGATGCTGGCCGCTCCCATGCTGGTGCTGGGCGTCGGGTTGGCGGCCGTCGGCCTGGTGGCGGCGGGGCGGCGGGTGGCGCGCACCGTGTACCGCCCCGACCCCTGGCGCTGGGAGGAGACCGCGGTCGCGGCGAGCGGGCTCGCGGCCGGCGTCGCCGGCTGGTGGCTGGGGCGCCACGCGCCGCTCGTCGCGTTCCCGTTGGTGACCGAGGCGCCCCAGGTCACGCTCCTGGCGCTCGCCGGGGTCCTGGTCGGCCTGGCTCCGGCCGTGGTCGCGCCGCTGCCGCGGCTACGGTCGCTCGAGGGGGAGCGATCGACCGGACCGCGAACGGAGGTGGCCGCATGACGAACCCCCTGCTCGAGCTGCGCGACGTCCGGTTCCGCCACGAGGGGTCGGCGAGCGTCCTCGACGGCGTCGACCTCACGATCGAGGAGGGCGAGCTGCTGCTCGTCTCCGGTCCGACCGGCTCGGGCAAGTCGACCCTGCTCGGCGTCGTCAGCGGCCTGGTGCCCCGCTTCACGGGCGGTCGTCTGGACGGCGACGTGCTGCTCGACGGCCGCAGCATCGTGCACGACCCGCCGCGCGACCGCGCCGCGGTGATCGGGTACGTCGGCCAGGACCCCGCCGCCGGGTTCGTGACCGACACCGTGGAGGAGGAGCTGGCCTACGGCATGGAGCAGCTCGGCCTGCCGCCGGCGACCATGCGCCGCCGGGTCGAGGAGACCCTGGACCTGCTCGGGATCGCCGACCTGCGCGACCGAGACCTGCGGACGCTGTCCGGCGGGCAGCAGCAGCGAGTCGCCATCGGCGCCGTGCTGACCATGCATCCGCGGCTGCTGGTGCTCGACGAGCCGACCTCCGCGCTCGACCCGACCGCCGCCGAGGACGCCCTGGCCACGATCACGCGGCTCGTGCACGACCTGGGTGTCAGCGTGCTGCTGGCCGAGCACCGGCTGGAGCGCGTGGTCCCGTTCGCCGACCGGATGGCCCTGCTGACCGGCGACGGCCGGGTCCGGGTCGACGACCCGGCGACGCTGCTGGCCGACTCGCCCGTCGTACCTCCGCTCGTGGAGCTCGGTCGTGCCGCCGGCTGGGACCCCCTGCCGCTCACCGTCCGCGAGGCCCGCCGCCGGGCGCGCGGCCTCGGGCTGGGGCCAGGACCCGGGACTGAAGGGGCCACGGGCGGGGACTCGCGGGGCCACGGGGCGGGACTCGACGCGTCGGGGGTCACGGTCACGCACGGCTCGACCGTGGCGCTGCGGGAGGTGGACCTCACGCTGCGCGCGGGGACGGTCACCGCGCTGATGGGGCGCAACGGTGCCGGGAAGTCGACCCTGCTGTGGACGCTGCAGGGCACCCGCGGCCGGGACGCGGGGCGCATCGACGTGGCGGGTCAGGACCCGGCCGCCCTGCCGGCAGCGCGACGCCGGAACCTGGTGGGGCTGCTGCCGCAGACCGCCGCCGACCTGCTCTACCTGGAGACCGTGGCCGAGGAGTGCGCCGCCGGCGGTCCGGGGACGCGGGCGATCCTGGACCGGCTGGTGCCCGGCATCCCGGACGACCGGCACCCGCGCGACCTGTCCGAGGGACAGCGGCTGGCGCTCGCGCTGGCACTGGTCCTGGCGGGCGACCCGCCGGTGCTGCTCCTCGACGAGCCGACCCGCGGCCTGGACTACGGCGCCAAGCGGGCGCTGGCCGGGATGCTGCGCGCGCAGGCCGACGAGGGCCGGACGGTGCTCGTCGCCACCCACGACGTCGAGTTCACCGCCCAGGTCGCCGACGACGTGGTCGTACTCGCCGAGGGCGACGTCGTCTCCTCCGGGGAGGTACGCCGGGTGGTGGCCGAGTCCCCGGCCTTCGCCCCTCAGGTCACCAAGGTCCTGGGCGCCCCCTGGCTGCGCGTCGACGAGGTGGTCGCGGCCCTCGCCGCCCGGGAGCCGGCCCAGAAGGAAGCGGCCCGGTGAGCGCGATCCGAGCGACGGGACGCTCCGCCGCCGTGCTCACCGTGGCCAGCGTGATCGGCCTGCTGACCCTGATGTGGCCGCTGTTCCTCGACGACCCGACGGCGGTGGGCGGCCAGGTGCGGCCGCCGTTCGTCTTCCTGCTGCTGCTGCCCGTCGTCATCGTCGTCGTGCTGGCCGAGCTCAGCGAAGGCGGCCTGGACCCGCGGGTGCTGGCGATCCTCGGCGTGCTGAGCGCCGTCAACGCGGTGCTGCGCATGCTGTCGGCCGGCGTCGCGGGCCTGGAGCTCGTCTTCTTCCTGCTCGTCCTGGCGGGCCGGGTCTACGGCCCGGCGTTCGGGTTCGTGCTCGGGTGCACGTCGCTGTTCACCAGTGCGCTCGTGACCGCCGGGGTCGGCCCGTGGCTGCCCTACCAGATGCTCGTGGCGGCCTGGGTCGGGCTGGGCGCGGGGCTGCTGCCGCGCCGGCTGCTGGGCCGGGAGGTGACCGGCCGTGCCGAGATCGCCCTGCTGGCGGCGTACGGCGTCGTGGCGGCCTACGTCTACGGACTGCTGCTCAACCTGCAGGGGTGGCCGCTGCTGGCCGGCGTCGCGGTCCCCGGGCACGAGAGCGGCGACCTCGCCTTCGACCCGGCGGCGCCGCTGGGGGAGAACCTGCTGCGCTTCCTGCGCTACACGCTCGTCACCTCGACGGGCGGCTGGGACACGGGCCGGGCCGTCACGACCGCGGTGGCCGTGGTCGTCCTGGGCCCCGCGGTGCTCGCCACGCTGCGACGTGCCGCGCGCCGGGCGCTGGTGAGCGGCCAGGTCACCGCCGGCACCTGACGTCTCCCACGGCGGCGCGCCGGTGGGTGGTCGGATCGGTCAGGTGCCCGGGGTGCCTGGAGTGGTGGGGGCCGGCGCGCCGGCCCGGGCGATGAAGCCCACCAGCAGCTCGTGGAGCCGGTCGGGCTGCTCGAGCGGGATGAAGTGGCTCGCCCGCAGCTCGACGTACTGGCCGTCGACGACCTTGCCGGCCGCCGCGGCCATGTGGCGGCTGCCCGCGAGCAGGTCCCACGTGCCACCGACGAACAGCACGGGCACCTTGATCCGGCGCAACGAGATCCGGCCGTGCTGGGCGGTCCGCAACGCGAGGTGGAAGTACCACTCGATCGGCGTCGCGAGCAGCTCGGCCAGCGCGAGCGCGGCCAGGTCCGGGTGCGGCACCGGGAAGATCAGGCCGGCGCGCCGCAGCAGGCCGATGGTGCGCGGTCCGATCGGCAACCGCGTCGTGACCGGGGTGATGGCCCGGCCCGACGCCTTGAGGACACGGGACCAGTTGACCGTGATGGTGCGGGCGACCGGCCGGGGCAGCCGCAGCGGCCCCAGCATCGTGGCGAACGTGTCGCCGGGTACGCCGGCGACGGCGAAGAGGCCGGTCACCCGCTCGGGGTGCTCGGCGGCGAGCTCGAACATCGTGTTGACGCCCATCGACCACCCCATCAGCACGGTGCGGTCGATGCCGTAGTGGTCCATGACGGACAGCGCGTCCTGGACGAACGCGTCGATGCCGACGTTGCGCCGGTCCGCGGGCCGCTCCGAGCCGCCGGTGCCGCGATGGAACCACGACACGACCCGCACGCCGCAGTCGGGCTGCAGCAACGCCGGCCACGCCCACGGGTTGGTGCCCAGGCCGTTGCACAGCACCACCGTCGGCCCGTCGATCACGCCGTCCGGATCGTTGGTCCAGGCGCGGATGGTCGTGCCGTCATCGGACAGCACGTCGGCGTAGGCGATCGTCGAGGCGGCCGCCAGGGCCGAGGGGGTGGTCGGCATGCCGGGGATTCTGCCGGAGGAACCGGCGGGGATCGGCGCTGTGTGGCTCAGATCATGAGGACCGAGCGGCCCGATCGGCCCGATCAGCCTCGCGCGACGGCGGTGCCTCGGTGCCGGTGTCGCTGGGCGCGCCTGCGGAGCGCAGCGTGGACAGTGGCAGTACGGCCGGCAGGCGGGTCGGCAGCTGGGCCTGCAGCTGGGCGAGGAACGACTCGACGTCCTCGCGCTCGGCACGGCGCTGCGCGAGCGTGGCCAGGGCAGCCATGGCGTTGTTGCGCGCGCGCAGCTGCGACGCCGTCGACCAGTGACGGGCGGTGGAGAGAAGGGTGCGTCCCAAGGGCATGACGACTCCAGTGGGGGAGAGAGCGGGCGATGCCTCCGCCCACGCTACGCGTGCCCGACGTCGCGCGATATGTCCATCTCATGACGAGCGTGTGAACCCTCTCACCCCGTCAGCTCCCCCCGGCGGCTCCCCAGGGGCAGGCGACGGCTCACTCCGGCGTCGGCGCGACCGTCCGCTCGGTGCGCGTCATGCCGACGCTGGCGACCACGACGCACAGCAGGGCCACCAGCTGGAGACCGGTGAGCAGCTCGCCGACGACGACCAGGCCGGCCAGCGCGGCGGCGGCCGGCTTCAGGCTCATCAGGACGCCGAAGACGCCCGGGGAGAGCGAGCGCAGCGCCACCAGCTCGCAGGTGTAGGGGATGACCGAGCTGAGCACGCCGACCGCGACGCCGACCAGCCAGACGGGCATCGCGGTCAGCTCGCCGGCGTACCGCCCCAGCGTGAGCGGGCTCAGCAGCAGCAGCGCGACGACGCTCGCCACGGCGAGGCCGTCGATGCCCGGCCAGCGCTTGCCCGTCTCCGCGCTCAACAGGATGTACGCCGCCCAGGCGGTGCCGGCGAGCAGGGCGAACCCCGCCCCCGCCCAGGTGACCTCCCCCGGCTCGAGACCGAGCAGCAGCACCCCGATCGCCGCGAGCCCGATCCAGATCAGGTCCCGCGGCCGCCGCGACCCGAACAGCGCCAGGGTGAGCGGCCCGACGAACTCGATCGTCACCGCGATGCCCAGCGGGATCCGGGCGAAGGCCTGGTAGATCGCCCAGTTCATCACGCCGAGCGAGGCGCCGAAGCCGAGCACCACGAGCCAGTCCGCCGGCGGTCGCCGCAGGGCGGGCCGCGCCACGGCGAGCAGGACAGCCGCCGAGGCGAACAGCCGCAGCCACACGATCGTGGTGGGGGAGACCTCGTCGAACATCGTCTTGGCCAGGCCGGCGCCGAGCTGGACCGAGGAGATCCCGACGAGCACGAGCCACACAGGTGAGAGCCACACCGGAGATTTCTCGGTGAACGCTGCTGACAACCGGGCGGCCACCGGGCCACCCTAGAGAGATCGGCCACCACGGGCGACGGGCAGGGGTGCGGACATGACGACGGTGCTGATGATCGGGACGCGCAAGGGGCTCTGGCTGGCGCACTCGGAGGATCGCGACAGCTGGGAGCTCTCCGGGCCCCATCTCGACATGGAGGAGGTCTACTCCTGTCTCCCCGATCCGGCGACCGGCCGGCTCTACGCCGGTGCCTCGTCGATGTGGCTGGGCCCGTTGGTGCGCTGGTCGGAGGACCTCGGCGAGACCTGGCAGGAGGCGCGGATCGCCTTCCCCGACGACGTCGACGCGAGCGTGGCGCGGATCTGGCAGCTCCAGCGCGGCGCGCTGCCCGGGGTGATGTGGGCCGGAACCGAGCCGGGCGCCGTCTTCCGGTCCGAGGACGACGGCGAGAGCTGGACGCTCGAGCGCGCGCTGTGGGACCACCCGCACCGGCCGCAGTGGGATGCCGGGTTCGGCGGCCAGGCGTTCCACACCCTGCTGCCCCACCCCAGCGACCCGGCGTCGCTGACGGCGGCGCTGTCGACCGGCGGCGTCTACCAGACCCTGGACGGCGGCAAGAGCTGGGCGCCGCGCAACAGCGGCATCCGGGCCGACTTCCTGCCCGAGGGCCAGCAGTACCCGGAGTTCGGGCAGTGCGTCCACAAGGTCGCCCGGCACCCGGCCCGCCCCGAGCGGCTCTTCGCCCAGAACCACGGCGGTGTCTACCGCTCCGACGACGAGGGCGCCTCGTGGCGGTCGATCGCCGACGGCCTGCCGTCGGACTTCGGGTTCCCGGTGGTGGTCCACCCGCACGAGCCGGACACCATCTACGTCTTCCCGCTGGGCGGCGGAGCCGGGCGCTACCCGCCGGAGGGCAAGGCGCGGGTCTACCGCTCCCGCGACGCCGGGGAGAGCTGGGAGCCGCTCGCGCAGGGACTGCCGGACCGGTTCTACGTCGGGGTGATGCGCGACGCCATGACGACCGACACCGAGCCCGAGGCCGGGGTCTACCTCGGTGCCCGCAACGGCACGGTCTGGGGCTCGGTCGACAGCGGTGACTCCTGGCGGCTGATCGCCGCCGACCTGCCGGACGTCATGGTGGTCCGGGCCGCCCGCTTCTGACCCCGCCCGGGCGGCGTGGCGTCACGGGACGTCGGCCTCCTGCAGCAGCGGCAGCACGATCTCGCCGGTGATCGGCGACGGGTTGATCGGCTCGGGCACGGCGGCGGTGATCGTGGTGCCGTCCGAGCGCGTGACGCCGACGACCGGCGGCTGCTCGACGTGGCCGGGCGAGCGCGGGCCGTGGTGCTCGAGGGCGATGTCCAGCGGGGCGTCCGGGCCGACGACGTACTCCGTGCCCCGGACCCACAGCGCAACGGTGGCGCGGACCGCGTCCGGCGCCACGTCGTCGACGGCGACGCGGAAGCGGTCCTCGGTGACCTCGACGACGAGCCGCACCCCGCGCCACCGCACCCGGAACCGCAGAGCGTCCCACTCCACGGGCAGCCGCGGATCGAAGGACAGCCGCTCGGAGTGGTCGCGCATCCCGCCGAAGCCGAAGACCAGCGCACCCCACACGCCGCCGGTGGAGGCGATGTGCATGCCGTCGACGGTGTTGTCGTGCAGGTTCATCAGGTCGACGTACAAGGCGTCGTGGAAGTAGCGCAGCGCGACCTCGTGGTAGCCCACCTCGGCCGCGACGATCGACTGTACGACGGCCGAGAGGGTCGAGTCCCCGGTGGTGATGGGGTCGTAGTACTCGAAGTCGGCCCGCTTCTCCTCCAGCGTGAACCGGTCACCCTGCAAGAACAGCGCCAGCACGACGTCGGCCTGCTTGAGCACCTGGAACCGGTAGATGACCAGCGGGTGGTAGTGCAGCAGCAGCGGACGCAGCTCGGTGGGGGTGTTGGGCAGGTCCCACACCTCGCGGTCGAGGAAGAAGTCGTCCTGCGGATGGATGCCCAGATGCTCGTCGAAGGGGATGTGCATCCGCTTCGCGCAGCGGCGCCACTCCTCGACCTCCTCGTCCTCGAGCGAGAGCCGCGATCGGACCCGCGCGAACTCCTCGGGGTAGTCCGCGCGGATCAGCTCGACGGCCTCCACCGCCTGCTCGAGGTTGTAGCGGGCCATCACGTTCGTGAACAGGTTGTTGTTCACGACCGTGGTGTACTCGTCGGGGCCGGTGACGCCGTGGATGTGGAAGGTCGGCGCGCCGTTGTGCCGCCAGAACCCGAGGTCGGCCCACATGCGGGAGGTCTCGACGAGGATGTCGATGCCCTCGCGGATCAGGAAGCCGACGTCCCCGGTGGCGTGGACGTACTTCATCAGGGCGTAGGAGATGTCGGCGTCGATGTGCATCTGCGCGGTGCCGGCGGCGTAGTACGCCGAGGCCTCCTCGCCGTTGATCGTCCGCCAGGGGAACAGCGCCCCCTTCTGTGCCATCTCGGCAGCCCTCTCGCGGGCGGCGGGGAGCAGCACGGAGCGGAAGTGCAGGGTGTTCCTGGCCCTCGCCGGCTGGGTGTAGGTCAGGAACGGGACGACGTAGATCTCGGTGTCCCAGAAGTAGTGGCCCTCGTAGCCCGAGCCGGTCACGCCCTTGGCCGGCACGCCGAGGCCGTCGGCGCGCGCGCTGGCCTGGGCCAGGGAGAACAGGTTGAACCGGACCGCCTGCTGCAGGGCCTCGAACTCCGGGCCGTGGCCGTCGACCTCCACGTCGGCGGCCGCCCAGAAGTCGTCGAACCAGGCGCGCTGCTCGGCCTCGTAGTGCGCGACGCCGTGGAGCTTGGCGCGGTCCAGGGTCCGGTCGCAGCGGTCGGAGAGCTCACGCACGGGGACGCCGCGGGAGGTGTGGTACGAGACCACCTTCTCCAGGCGCAGCGTGCTGCCCTCGCGGGCGTCGACACGGAACACCATCTTGGCCAGGTCGTCCTCGGCCCGCACCACCGTCTCGACGTGGTCGGCGGTCTCCATGCGGTGGTCCGCGGCGACCGCCAGCGTCATGCCGGAGCGGGCGCAGCGGTAGCCCAGCAGCATCCGCTCGTCGGTCGCGTAGCTCATCTGGGGCAGCAGCACCCGCTCGTCGAAGGCGCCCGCCTTGCGCGGGTCCACGCCGCCGCCCATCGCGTCGTGGGGGGTGTGGTACTCGTCCTTGCCGTCTTGGCGGTTGAGCAGCTGGGAGGAGATCACCACCGGGGCGTCGCCACTGAGCATCGTCACCTCGAGGGTGAGGACGGCCAGGTGGCGTTGGGTCATCGAGACCATCCGGGTGGACTCGATGCGCACCAGCTTCCCCGACGGCGTGCGCCACACGATGCTGCGGCGCAGCAGGCCGTCGCGGAAGTCCAGGGAGCGCTCATAGTGCTCCAGGTCGGACGTGCCGAAGGTGAGCGGCTCGTCGTCGACGTAGATCTTCATCAGCTTGGCGTCCGGCACGTTGACGATCGTCTGGCCGGTCCGGGCGAAGCCGAAGGCATGCTCGGGGTGCTTGATCAGCCACGTCTCGTGGAAGCCGTTGAGGAACGTGCCGTGCGCGAACGACGGCCGGCCCTCCTCGGGGTTGCCGCGCATGCCGAGGTAGCCGTTGCCGACGCTGAACAGCGTCTCCGTCAGCCCCAGGTCGGCGGGGTCGTAGCCCGTCTCCACCAGGCGCCACGGGTCGGCGGGGAACCGGCCCCGGTCCATCGGGTCCGGGCCGACACCGGAGATCTTCACCATCGTGTGCCTTCCTCAGGGCGTGCTCAGGGGCGTGCTCAGGGAGCGTGCTGGGGGACCAGGTCGGCGAGGTCGGCCACGACGAGCCCGGCTCCGGCCTCGGCGAGGGCCGTCTCCCCGGCGCCACGGTCGACGCCGATCACCAGCCCGAAGCCGCCCGCGGCGCCCGCGCGGACCCCCGAGACGGCGTCCTCGAGCACGACCGACGCCTCCGCCGCGGCACCTAGTGCCGCGGCGGCGTGGACGAAGGTATCCGGTGCGGGCTTCCCGCGCAGATTCAGCGCGTGCGCGACATCGCCTCCGACGACGGTCTGGAACCGGTCGCGCAGTCCGGCCACCTCCAGCACATGGGGGGCGTTCGCCGAGGAGGACACCACCGCGAGTGGGATGCCGAGCTCGCGCAGGTGGTCGAGCAGCGCCACCGAGCCGGGGTAGGCCTCGACGCCGTCGCGCTCCAGCACGGCGTTGAAGGCGTCGTTCTTGCGGTTGCCGAGCCCGCACACCGTCAGGGCCGTCGGCGGGTCGTCCGGGGTGCCCTCCGGCAGCACGATCCCGCGGGAGGCCAGGAAGTCCCGGACCCCGTCGTAGCGGGGCTTGCCGTCGACATGGGCGAAGTAGTCGGCGTCGGAGTACGGCGCGGGTCGCGCCACCGGGCCGTCGTACGTCGCCAGGAAGCCGTTGAACAGGTCGGCCCAGGCGGCCATGTGCACCACCGCGGTCGGGGTGATGACGCCGTCGAGGTCGAAGAGGACCGCGGCGTAGCGCTGCCATGCGACGGGTGCGGAAGCCATGGCTGCCAGGCTAGTGCCCGGAGCGGTCTCGCCCGGTGACCGACCGAGGCGGGCGCGGGACGCGCCCGGCGTACCCTTGACGCATGCCCACGCTCCGCTCCGCCACGTCGACCTCCGGTCGCAACATGGCCGGTGCCCGCGCCCTGTGGCGTGCCACCGGCATGACCGACTCCGACTTCGGCAAGCCGATCATCGCGATCGCGAACTCGTTCACCGAGTTCGTGCCCGGTCACGTCCACCTGCGCGACATGGGCAAGATCGTGGCGGCCGAGATCCAGAAGGCCGGCGGCGTGGCCAAGGAGTTCAACACCATCGCCGTCGACGACGGCATCGCGATGGGGCACGGCGGGATGCTCTACAGCCTGCCGAGCCGTGAGCTGATCGCCGACGCGGTGGAGTACATGGTCAACGCCCACTGCGCGGACGCCATCGTGTGCATCTCCAACTGCGACAAGATCACGCCGGGCATGCTGATCGCCGCGCTGCGGCTCAACATCCCCGTCGTCTTCGTCAGCGGCGGGCCCATGGAGGCCGGCAAGACCGTCGCCGTCGAGGGCCTGGTCCACCCCAAGCTCGACCTGGTCGACGCGATGTCGGCCTCGGCCAACGACGCGGTGAGCGACGAGCTGCTCGACACCATCGAGAGGTCCGCCTGCCCGACCTGCGGCTCGTGCTCGGGCATGTTCACCGCCAACTCGATGAACTGCCTGACCGAGGCGCTGGGGCTGTCGCTGCCCGGCAATGGTTCGACGCTCGCAACGCATGCCGACCGCAAGGAGCTGTTCCTGCGCGCTGGACGGATCGTCGTCGAAATGTGCCGTCGTCATTATGAGGAAGACGACGACAGCGTGCTGCCTCGCAATATTGCGACCTTTGAGGCGTTCGAAAATGCGATGAGCCTCGATATCGCGATGGGCGGATCGACGAACACCGTGCTGCATCTGCTCGCGGCCGCCTTCGAGGCGGGCGTCGATTTCACGATGACCGACATCGACCGGCTGTCGCGTCGCGTGCCGTGCCTGTCGAAGGTCGCGCCGGCGAAGAGCGACGTCCATATGGAAGATGTCCACCGCGCGGGCGGGATCATGGCGATCCTCGGCCAGCTCGAGCGCGCGGGGCTGCTCCATGCGCATCTGCCGACCGTGCACAGCGCGACGATGGGCGATGCGCTCAACAAATGGGACATCTCGCGCACCAACGACCCCG
>NZ_DASWXC010000093.1:0-7496 GCF_036405735.1 Nocardioides sp. | reverse complement strand
ACGTACCGCTCGAGGATTGGGGGCACGACTGTGAGCACCAACAGCTACAGCTGGGGCTACGGCTCAGACCGCTCGGACGGCTCCGAGTCGCACCTGCATGCGGTGCCGGGCACCACCGGTGCCGGCGCGCGTGAGGGTCTGGGCGGCGGGGGAGAGGCCCCGCTGCCCGCCGACATGCAGGGCCTGGTCCGTCAGGTGCACCGCGACGTCGCGTCTGCCCTGCAGACCGAGCAGCAGAACCGCCGCGACCGAGGCGAGCCCCGGCTCGAGGGGCCGGCCGAGCAGCACTACGTGCGCCACCTCCTCGGGATCGCGATCCGCGACCTCGGCGTGTCCCGGATCGACGCCGGGCAGCAGCAGCTCGGCGACGTCGTCGAGGCCGAGCTCCACCGCGCCGTCATGGCCCGCATGTTCGGAGCCGGGCAGCTGCAGCACCTGCTCGACGACACCACGATCCAGGACATTCACATCAACGGCTCCGACGACGTCTGGGTCGTGCGCGTGGACGGCCACAAGGAGCAGGTCGGGCCGGTCGCCGGCAGCGATGAGGAGCTGATCGAGCTCGTCGCGACCCTGGGCGCCTACGCGGGCCTGAACGCGCGCTCGTGGGACGCCGCGAACCCTGCGATCGACCTGACTCTTCCCGACGGGTCGCGTCTCGCGGGCATCCTGGGGGTCTCCAAGCGGCCCGCGGTCTCCATCCGTCGGCACACGGCGCAGGACTGGACGCTGCAGCACCTGATCCACCAGCAGTCGCTGCACCCTGAGGCCGCCGCGTTCCTCACCGCTGCCGTCCGGGCGCGGCTCAACATCTTGATCGCCGGCGCGACCGGCTCGGGCAAGACCACGTTGCTGCGTGCGCTCGCGGCCGAGATCGAGCCGCGAGAGCGGATCATCACGATCGAGAAGGCCTTCGAGCTCGGCCTCGACCGGTTCCCTGAGCGGCACCCCGACGTGAAGGCGCTGGAGGAGCGGCTGCCCAACAACGAGGGCGCCGGCGCGGTCTCGTTGGCTGACCTGGTCCTGCGCACGCTGCGGATGGGTCCTGACCGCGTCATCGTCGGCGAGGTGCTCGGCCCCGAGATCGTCACGATGCTGAACGCGATGACGCAGGGCAACGACGGGTCGCTGTCGACCATCCACGCCCGCTCGGCGCGGGATGCGTTCACCCGTATCGAGACCTACGCCATCCAGGCCGCGGAGCGGTTGCCGGCGGAGGCCTCGCGCATGCTGATCGCCTCCGGCATCGACCTGGTCGTCTTCGTCGAGCGCGATCTCCGCAGCGGCCGACGGCGCCTGAGCGAGATCATCGAGGTCGACAAGTACGACGAGGTGATCCACGCCAACGGGCTCTTTGCGCTGCCCGATGGCGCGGGCCCCCAGGATCACGCCCGGTGGACGGGCGTGACGCCCAAGCACCTGACCGAGCTGGAGGTGGCTGGCTGGCAGATGCCCGGCACCGGCCCCACCACTGGTCCCAGCGGGGGTGGTTGGTCGTGACCGGTCTGCTCGGCTCGCTCGCGGGCGCGGCTCTCGCCGGCAGTCTGGTGCTTCTCGTCGCAGCCGTGCGCGGGTGGAAGCCGAGCCTGCAGCGCGTCGGCGGTCGAGGCGCGCAGGGCAGCGGGACCGTGGGTGCGTTGGTCGGCACCGAGGGCCGGCGCCGGCTGGCCCTGGCCGTGGCGGCTGCACTGCTGGTCCTGCTGCTGACGCGGTGGCCCGTCGCTGGGGGCGCCGCGGCTGCTCTGATCTGGCTGTGGCCGACGATGTTCGGTGGGCGACGTGCCGGCGCTGCGCAGATCGAGCGGATTGAGGCGCTCGCGACGTGGACTGAGTCGCTGCGCGACACCATCGCCGGCGCGGTCGGCCTGGAGCAGGCGATCGCCCACTCCGTCGACATCGCCCCCGCGCCCCTGGTGCTCCCGCTGCAGCGGCTGCGTGGCCAGCTCGACGCACGCATCCCGCTGGTGCGTGCCCTCGACGGGCTCGCCGAAGACCTCGACGACCCCAGCGCCGATCTGGTCGTCATCACCCTCAAGCAGGCCGCGCAGCTGCGTGGCCCGGGCTTGGTCGCGGCCCTGACCCGGCTGGCCACCACGACCCGTCAGGAGCTCGAGATGCGACGGCGCATCGACGAGGGCCGCAAGAAGGTCCGCCGGGGCGCGCTGGTGATCGTCTGCTTCGCCGGGGGCCTCGGGGTCGCCATGGCGATCGGAGCGCCTACCTTCGTCGCGCCCTACGGCACGCCCACGGGTCAGCTGATGCTCGCCATCGTGCTCGGTGTGTTCGCGGCCGGGCTGATGTGGATGCGCTCGAGCGCCGAGATCAAGCAGCCGGCACGGCTGCTCCGACCCCCGACGCAGGTTCCGGCGCAGGTCCCGTTCCAGTCGCAGGGAGGTACCCGATGACGCTCGCAGGATCTTCGATCGCTCTGCTCGCCGGGGGGACCCTCGGCGCGGCGATCGCGTTGCTCGTCTACGCCGTCGCGGCTCCGCGGCCGTCCCTGGCCTCTTCCGTGCAGCGTTGGGAGCGTCAGCGCCGGCTCACCTCGACCACCGCTGGCCTGTCCGACTCCGCTGCAGACGGGAGGGGACGTACCGCCGACCACGGCGCCGGCCGGGGCGAGCAGCTGAGCTCGCGCCTGGGGACACGACTGGTGGAGATCTCAGGCCGCTACGGCATCGCGTTCGAGGGCCTGCGTCGCGACCTCGCGCTGGTCGACCAGACCCTCGAGGCGTTCCTGGTCAAGAAGATCTCCTATGCGCTGGTCGGGCTGCTCACCCCGAGCGTGCTCGTCACGCTGGCCTACGCCGGCGGCATCACGGTGCCCTTCACCGTGCCCGCCAGCATGGGCCTCGGGTTCGCCCTCGCTGCGTTCCTCCTGCCCGACGCCACGCTGCGCAGGAAGGCTGAGGATCGGCGTGCCGAGATGCGCTACGCCCTGGCCTGCTACCTCGACCTGGTCGCCGGCAGCCTCGCCGGCGGGCGCGGTGTGCCCGACGCCCTGGCCACCTCCGCCCGCGACTGCCACGGCTGGGCGTTCGACACGATCAGCGACCTCATCAGCCGAGCCCGGTACCTCGGGGAGCCGCCCTGGGCGGGGTTCAGCGCGCTGGGGCAGCGCACCGGGATCACCGAGCTCGCCGACCTCGGCGGGGCGCTGATGCTCGTGGCCGACGACGGGGCGAAGGTCCGAGAGTCCCTCATCGCACGCGCCACCTCAGCGCGGCAGCGGCAGATCGCCGAGGCTCAGAGCGCGGCGGAGAAGGCCGACGACTCGATGAGCGCGGCGACCATCGTCCTCCTGGCCGGCTTCCTGCTCTTCCTGATGTTCCCGGCGACCGCGGTGGTGCTGGCCATCTGACCCCGCCGTCTGACCGGGCGCTGACCTGTCTGGATCGGCCCACCGACCCGCACCTCTTCACCAACGACCCGCAACACCGACTAGCACCGACCAATCACCTCGGGAGGACCCCATGAACAAGATCCGCATCCTGCTCGTGCTCACCCAGCTCCAGCTGCTCGCCGCCCTCGTCTCGCCCTTGCGTGGCCGCGACACCCGCCGCGACCAGCGTGGCGCGAGCGGGCCCGAGACCGCGATCATCGTCGGCATCCTGGCCGCCCTGGCGATCGCGATCGGCGCGATCATCGTCCAGAAGTTCACCGGCGCCGCTGAGGCCATCCCGACCCAGTGATCGGCACGAGCGACCAGTGAGCACTCCCACGACCACCCCGGCGATCACCCCGGCGGCTGGCGCCGTTCCCGTGCCCGGCTCTCACGCCGGCGCACGGCGGTCGCGCACGCCGGCGACCCGCCTTGTCGGTGTCCGGGGGCGTGGCGCGCGTGGCGCGCGTGGGCAGCGTGGGGCCACGACGGTGCAGGTCGTGCTCATCGCGCCGCTGCTGATGCTGACGCTCATGACGATCGTGCAGGCCGGGCTGATCTTCTACGCCCAGGCCGTCGTCGAGGCTGCAGCGCAGGAGGGTGCCGCCGAGGCGCGCCGCTTCGACGGCACCGAGGCGGGCGCGCAGAGCCGCACCGAGACGTACCTCGAGGCCCTCAACTCGAAGATCCTGGAGGGCCGCTCGGTGCAGGTCACCCGGTCGGCGGAGACCGCCGAGGTGACCGTGACCGGGTCGGTCATCAGCCTGGTCCCGTTCCTCGACCTCGAGATCCAGGAGTCGGCCACCGGCCCCGTCGAGCGGTACGTCCCTCCGGTCAACGCCGGCGGTGCCCCATGACCGCGATGGCGCGCCTCGCGCAGCTCGTCTCGCCGGCCGGCCGGCGTGGCCAGCGTGGCGCCGCGGCGATCGAGGCCGCCCTGATCGCACCCGTGCTCATCGTCGTGCTGTTGTTCGTCGTCGGCCTGGGGCGCATGGGCCAGACCCGGCAGCAGGTCGAGTCGGCCGCGGCCGATGCTGCCCGGGCCGCGTCGCTCGAGCGGAACACCTCCCGCTCGGCCGACGCCGCGAGCGCTGCTGCCGCGGCGTCCCTCGATGACAGCGGGGTGGTGTGCACCGGCGTCGAGGTCGACGTTGACGTCTCGGACTACCAGCCCGGCGGGGAGGTCGTCGTCACGGTCTCCTGCACCGCGCAGCTCTCCGACGTCGCGCTCTCGGGTCTGCCCGGCTCCAAGGTCTACTCCGCGACCAGCATCGTGCCCATCGAGACCTACCGAGGCTCCTGAGGAGGCCCGCATGCGCAGATCCCGACACCTCCTGCAGACCACACCGACCCGCGAGCGCGACCAGCGCGGGGCCGTCACGGCGTGGGTTCTGTTCCTCGTGCCGGCGATGCTCGCCGTCGCTGGACTTGTCATCGACGCGACGTACACCCTCGGCGCGAAGCGCGAGGCCATGAACGACGCCGAGCAGGCCGCACGGGTCGGTTCCGACGCGCTCAGCGAGTCCGCACTGCGCAGCGGCATCACCGCCGTGAGTCACGACCAGGCCGTCGCCGCGGCGCAGACCTACCTGAGCCGGGTGGGCGCGACCGGGACGGTCAGCGTCGACGGAGGCACCGTCACCGTCGTCATCACCGGCGAGCGCGACACCACGCTGCTGTCCGCGGTCGGGGTCGACTCGCTGCCCTACACCGCTGAGGCCTCCGCGGTCTCGATCAACGAGGACGACTGACCGGCAGTGGTGGGTGGTGGGGGTGTCTGGATCGGGCCACCGCCCCGCACCTTTCCCCGTTGAGGACTGCCCTGCAACAACGGCGCCACCGGCGCCGGGCCCGGGGTTCAAGCACAGGAGGTAGCCGACCATGAGGATCGCGACCACGCTCAAGGCGATCGGAGCGCTCGCCGTGCTGGTGGCGCTCGCAGCGGGACCCCCGGTCCTGCTGGTGCGTTTCATCGGCAACCCCTGGCCGGCCGAGGGGATCGACCTGGGCGCGCCCCTCACCGATGGGGCGCTCTTCGGGCTGCTCGCCGTCATCATCTGGGTCGCCTGGGCGCAGATGATGCTCTCGATCCTCGCCGAACTCGTCTACGCGGCACGCGCGCTGGGCTCCTCGCGCGCCGGCCGGGAGCCGGGTGACTGGGAGGCGTCGGCGGGATCGGCGGGGTCGTTGCCCGGCGTGTTCGGGTTCCAGCAGCAGCTCGCGCGGCGCCTGGTGATGGCGGTCCTCGCGGCCGTGGTCGTGACGCCGGCGATCGCCGGCACCGCGCATGCTGCGACCGGAGCTGACGCCGGCGGTACGGCGGGAGGTACGTCCCCCGCCCCTGCAGCTGCAGTCGCCCACCAGGACGCGGACCAGGACGCGGGCTCTGACGCCACGGCGTCGCGGACCCCGACCAGCGACAGCACGGCTACCGAGGTGAGCTCGGAGGCGAGCCCGGTCGCGTCCCGGGGGGTCGTCGTCGAGCCGTACGAGTCGCTGTGGTCGATCGCCGAGCGCGAGCTGGGTTCGGGAGAGCGGTGGGCCGAGATCGCCTCGCTGAACGAAGGCGCCGAGATGGTCGACGGCGCCACGTTCGACAGCAACGGCGTCATCCGGCCGGGATGGACGCTGCAGGTGCCCGACGACTCGCCTGCAGGCGGCTCTGCCACCCCCGAGGCGGCCGCGGCGGACGGCCAGTACGTGGTGGAGAAGGGCGACACGCTCTCACAGATCGCCGCGGAGCACCTTGGTGACCCGGATGCCTACCCGGCGCTCTTCGAGGCCACCGCCGGCGTGCAGCAGCCCGATGGGCGGTACCTGAGCGACCCGAACGTCATCGACCCCGGGTGGGTCATCCAGATCCCCTCCCAAGCCGCACCGGAGGCCGCACCGGAGGCCGCACCGGAGGCCGCACCCGAGCCCGCACCCGAGCCCGCACCCGAGCCCGCACCCGGTGGTGGCGGGGTGCCCCAGCTCGTGCCCGAGTCGAACGGCGAGGACGAGCTGGAGGCTCCGGTCGACGACGGCCAGGCCGACGACCAAGTCGACGACCAGGTGGAGAGCGAGCCGTCGACCAGTGCCGGCGACAGTGCCGATCAGGCCGAGACCGGGGGCGCAGCTGACGACGCGGCCGGCGAGGGGGCTGAGGAGGGGGCTGACGACGTGGCTGACTCGGCTGAGGAGGCCGGGTGGCCGACGCGAACCGCCGGCGGGATCGCTGCGCTGCTGGCTGCCAGCGTCGTCGCGCTGATCGGGCTTCGTCGACGTCGCCAGCAGCGCGACCGGCGCCCGGGGGAGCAGATCGCGATGCCGTACGGCGACGCGGCGGCCGTCGAGCAGGAGGTCCGCGCGGTCGCTGATGAGGCCAGCCTCGCGAGCGTGCAGGTCGCCACCGCGGGTCTCGTCGACGTCGACGGGGCAGCGCCGGCTGTGCGTGCGGTCCGGACGGCCGGGGAGTGGATCGAGCTCTACCTCGAGGAGCCGGCAGTCCTGCCGGCGCCTTGGGAGCCGCTGGTCGACCCGGAGACCAACGAGACGACGGGGGCTGCGGCGATCTGGCGATCGACCGCGGCCGCGATCACGGCGTCAGCAGCGGGGGCGACCGCGGGGGAGCAGCGCTACCCGGCTCTGGTCGCGCTCGGCGCCGACGACGAGGACGGGCAGGTCCTCCTGAACCTGGAGCAGGCCGGCGGCCTCAGCATCGAGGCGGCCACCGAGGATCTCGCGCGTGAGGTGCTGACCGCAATCGCGCTCGAGCTGGCGGTCAGCCCCTGGGGCGCGAGCGCCGATGTGTGCATCGTCGGCGACCGCTCCGAGCTCGTCGACGCGGTCGAGCCCGATCGACTGCGGTACGTCCCCACCATCGGTGACTACCTGCAGCAGGCCGACGTCGACGTCACGGCCCGGGTGCTGGTCGTCCTCGGCCCGGTCTCCGAAGGGGACCGCGCCCGCCTCAAGGCCACCACCACAACGATCACCACGGTCGCCGCCGGCGACGTCGGCCGCTGGACCCTGCGCCTCGAGACGGAGGAGCGGGCCTGGCTCGCGCCCACGGGTGTCACGGACCCGGCCGCCGCGGTGGCCATCGCCCCGCAGCGGGTCGATGAGCGCTCCT
>NZ_DASWXC010000092.1:0-12401 GCF_036405735.1 Nocardioides sp. | reverse complement strand
CGGGGAGACCGGGTGGCGACCACCGGAGGTCTTGCCCTCACCACCACCGTGCGGGTGGTCGACCGGGTTCATGACGACACCGCGGACGGTCGGGCGCTTGCCCTTCCACCGCATGCGGCCGGCCTTGCCCCAGTTGATGTTCGCCTGCTCGGCGTTGCCGACCTCGCCGATGGTGGCGCGGCAACGGACGTCGACGAACCGCATCTCGCCCGACGGCAGACGCAGCGTGGCGCGGCTGCCCTCACGGGCGACGAGCTGGGCGCTGTTGCCGGCGGAGCGGACCATCTTGGCGCCGCCGCCGGGCCGCAGCTCGATGGCGTGGATGGTGGTACCGACCGGGATGTTGCGCAGCGGCAGGTTGTTGCCGACCTTGATGTCCGCGGTCGGGCCCGACTCGATGACGGTGCCCTGGGACAGGTCCTTCGGCGCGATGATGTAGCGCTTCTCGCCGTCGGCGTAGTGCAGCAGCGCGATCCGGGCGGTGCGGTTGGGGTCGTACTCGATATGAGCGACCTTGGCCGGCACGCCGTCCTTGTCGTAGCGACGGAAGTCGATGATGCGGTAGGCGCGCTTGTGACCGCCACCGTGGTGCCGGGTGGTGATCCGGCCCTGGTTGTTGCGGCCGCCCTTCTTGGGCAGCGGGCGCGTCAGCGACTTCTCCGGCGTGGTCCGGGTGATCTCGACGAAGTCGGCCACCGAGGAGCCACGACGGCCCGGGGTGGTCGGCTTGTACTTACGGATAGCCATGTCTGTTCAGTCCTCTAGTCCAGCGGCCGGTCAGGAGACGGAGCTGCCGAAGATGTCGATGCGGTGACCCTCCGCCAGGCTGACGATCGCGCGCTTGGTGTCCTTGCGCTTGCCGATGCCGAAGCGGGTCCGACGGGTCTTGCCCGGCCGGTTGAGGGTGTTCACCGAGGTGACCTTGACGTTGAACACCTTCTCGACCGCGATCTTGATCTCGGTCTTGTTGGCGTCGGGGTGCACCAGGAAGGTGTACTTGTTGGCGTCGAGCAGGCCGTAGCTCTTCTCCGACACCACCGGCGCGAGCAGGATGTCGCGGTGGTCCTTGTGCAGGGTGCTCACTTGGCAGCCTCCTCGGTGTTCGTGGCGGTGGTCGCACCGACGAGCGCGTCGTACGCGCCCTTGCTGAAGACCACGTCGTCGGACGCGAGCACGTCGTAGGTGTTGAGCTGGTCGACGGCGACCAGGTGCACCTCGGGCGCGTTGCGCAGCGAGAGCCAGGTGACGACGTCGGTCCGCTCGAGCACGACGAGGAACTTCACGCGCTCGGACAGGCCGCGCAGGGCCGCCAGGGCGTCCTTCGTCGACGGCTTCTCGCCGAGGCCGAAGCCCTCGATGACGTGGATGCGGCCGTTGCGCGCCCGGTCGGAGAGGGCACCGCGGAGAGCGGCGGCCTTCATCTTCTTGGGGGTGCGCTGGCTGTAGTCGCGCGGCTGCGGGCCGTGGACGGTGCCACCGCCGGCGAACTGCGGCGCGCGGGTCGAGCCCTGGCGGGCGCGGCCGGTGCCCTTCTGCTTGTAGGGCTTCTTGCCACCGCCGCGGACCTCGCCGCGGGTCTTGGTGGCGTGCGTGCCCTGGCGAGCAGCCGCCTGCTGGGCCACCACGACCTGGTGGATCAGCGGGATGTTGGGCTCGACGTCGAAGATCTCGGCGGGGAGATCGACCTTGACAGTCTTGAGAGCCATGATCAGGCCTCCGTCTTCTTCGCAGCGGACCGGAGGACCAGCACGCCGCCCTTGGGGCCGGGAACGGCGCCCTTGAGCAGGATCAGGCCCTTCTCGGCGTCGACGGCGTGGACGGTGAGGTTCTGGGTGGTGACGGTGTCAGTACCCATGTGACCAGCCATCCGGACGCCCTTGAACACGCGGCCGGGGGTGGCGCAGGCGCCGATCGAGCCCGGCTTGCGGTGGTTGCGGTGCGCACCGTGCGACGCCGAGACACCGGCGAAGCCGTGGCGCTTCATCGTGCCGGCGAAGCCCTTGCCCTTGCTGGTGCCGGTGACGTCGATGACGTCGCCGGCGGCGAAGGTGTCGACGGCCAGCTCCTGGCCCACGGTGTACGCCGAGGCGTCGGCGGTGCGGATCTCGGCCAGGTGGCGGCGCGGCGTGGTGCCGGCCTTCGCGAACTGGCCGGCCTGCGGCTTGGTGACCTTGCGGCCGTCGATCTCGCCGAAGCCGATCTGGATGGCGTTGTAGCCATCGGTCTGCGGCTGGCGGATCTGGGTGATCACGTTGGTGCTCGCAGCGACCACGGTCACCGGGACGACGCGGTTGTTCTCGTCCCAGACCTGGGTCATGCCGAGCTTGGTGCCCAGCAGGCCCTTCACGTTGCGTTCGATCGTCATGGCAGTGACCTCAGAGCTTGATCTCGATGTCGACACCGGCCGGCAGGTCCAGCCGCATGAGCGAGTCGACGGTCTTCGGGGTCGGGTCGATGATGTCGATGAGGCGCTTGTGCGTCCGCATCTCGAAGTGCTCGCGGGAGTCCTTGTACTTGTGGGGCGAGCGGATGACGCAGTACACGTTCTTCTCGGTCGGCAGCGGCACCGGGCCGGCGACCTTGGCACCCGTACGGGTGACCGTGTCCACGATCTTGCGCGCCGAGGTGTCGATCACCTCGTGGTCATAGGCCTTGAGCCTGATGCGGATCTTCTGTCCCGCCATCTGTCTCTCTCGTCCTTCTTGGTAGCTGCCGCGTGCGTTCCGGACGTCCTCGGGTTTGAGTCGGTCCACCCTGTTGCCCACCACCCCTGCGGCTCCGACCCCCGCGGTCGGGCGTGTCGCGCAGACTTCGCACAACACGGCACGACCTGACGGTCTCGCCTCACTCGGTTGGTGGCACCCGACGGTGGTCGGGCTGATCGGGTCTCCCTCTGCGTGAGCAGAGTCGGCGCGACGCACAGTGGCCACCGACTCAGGTCCGAGCGCCGCACGAGGCAGCAACCGGGAGACGCGATTCAGTAGTCAAGATGTGCCGCACCCCGGCGACCCGCCGGAGCAACTTGGCAATCTTGGCAGAGATCCGGCGTCGCACCAAATCGGTCGGCCGCTGCTGGCAGGATGCCCTCCATCGGCGGCTTCCGCGCGGGAGGACGGCCGAGACGATCCAGAAAGGACGGGCCGTGTCCGGTCATTGGCCGCCACCCCCCGGGCCCGCGGGCCCACCTCCCCCGCCCGGGCAGCCGGGCTGGGGCACGCTCGGCGACCAGGGCCATCAGGGCCATCAGGGCAACCAAGGCCAGCCGTCGGGCTGGCCGCCCGCCCCGCCGTTCGGGGGCCCGCCGCCGCTGGCTCCCCGTCCTGGTGCCGTGCCGCTGCGCCCGCTCCGGCTGGGCGACCTGTTCGACGGCGCCTTCCGCATCATCCGTCGCAACGCCGGCGCGACCGTCGGGGCGGCGGTGTTGGTGGCGTCCCTCGCCATGCTCCTGCCCCTCGTGGTCGCGGCCGTCGGGACCTTCGGCGGCTGGGGGCTCACCGACGCGGTGCTCGAGGACGGCGTGACAGATGACGAACTGGGCTCCTTCGGCGCCGTGTTCGGCACCCTGCTCCTCGGCACGGCGCTGCAGGGCGTCGGCCTGGTGCTCGTCGGTGGCATGACCGCCCAGGTGACCGCGGCCGCGGTGGCCGGGCGCCGGATGACGCTGGCCCAGGCGTGGGCCGCCACCCGCGGCCGCCGCTGGCGGCTGCTCGGGCTCACCGCGACGATCGGACTGCTCGTGGCGCTGCCGGTCGCGGCGTACGCCGGGCCGCTCCTGGGGCTGGTCCTCCTCGACGTGGGCTGGCTGTGGCCGCTGGCATGGGGCGTGCTCGGCTTCGGCGCCCTGGTGGTCGCCCTGTGCTGGCTCTGGATCCGGCTCGCCTACTTCTCCATGCCGTCGCTGATGCTCGAGGTGCCACGCGTCTTCGGCGCGATCGGCCGCGGCCGCCGCCTGACCCGCGGCGCGTTCTGGCGCATCTTCGGCATCGCCCTGCTGACCAACCTCGCCGCCCTCGTCGGATCCCAGATCGTCTCGACGCCGATCTCGGTCCTGGCCGAGCTCGTCCCGCTGGTCACCGGACCGGACTACGCCATGCTCACCCTCGTGATGGGCCAGGCGGCGGGCTCGATCGTGGCCGCGGCCTTCGCGACCCCGTTCCTCTCCGTCGTCGCGGCGCTGCAGTACGTCGACCAGCGCATCCGCACGGAGGCCTACGACGTGGTGCTGATGGAGCAGGCAGGGCTGATCGAGCCGTGACGCCCTGGCTCCTGGAGCCCCCGGTGCGGCCCTCGGGCGAGGAGGCGCGCAGCTGGCTGCGCGAGGAGCTGACCGACCCCGACTACCACGAGCGCCCGCTCCTCGAGGACGTGCTCGACTGGCTGGTGCGCCTCTTCTCCGAGGGCGTCGCGCGCGCCGGCGAGATAGCGCCGGTCTCCACAGCGGCCGCCGTCGCCACCTTCTTCGCGTTGGCCCTGGGCGTGCTGCTCCTGCTCGGTCGGGCCCGTCGCGACCGGGGCCGGCGCCCCGCCGACCGCGCCGTGCTGACCGACGAGGTCGTCACCGCCGCGCAGCTGCGCGGTCGCGCGGAGCGGGCCCGGGCGGAGGGCCGGCACGAGGACGCGGTCGTCGACGCCTTCCGGGCGCTGGCGCTCCGGCAGCAGGAGGACGGTCGCCTCGAGGTCGCGCCCGGCGCGACGGCGCACGAGATCGCCGCCGGGCTCGGGCGGTCCTTCCCCGACCTCGCGGTCCGCCTCGAGCGCTGCGCGAGGGTCTTCGAGGAGGTCCGCTACGGCCAGCTGCCCGCCGGGGCCGACCGGGCCGACGCCGTCCTCGCTCTCGACGACGACCTCGCCCGCCGGCGACCGGTGGAGGCGCCGGCATGAGGGCGGTCGGAGCGCTGCGCCGGCGGCGGACCGGGCTCCTCGTCACCGGCGTCGCCCTGCTCGCGGTCATCCTCACCGCGCTGGTGGCCGGCCGATCGGAGTCGACCACGCCGCTCGATCCCGCCAACCCCGGCCCGGACGGGGCCCGGGCCGTGGCGCGGGTGCTGGCGGAGCGAGGCGTCGAGGTCAGGGCGGCGCGCGGCGCCGACGAGCTCGAGCAGACCCCTGCCGGCGCGGACACCACGATCGTCGTGGTCGGCACCGAGCAGCTCGGCCCGCCGACGATCGACCGGATGCTCGCCCACGCCGGCGCCGCCGAGCTCGTGCTCGTCGAGCCCGGTCCCGCCCTCGTCAGCGCCCTCGGACTGCCCGCCGAGACGGTCCGGGTGAAGCCCGAGGACGCGCTCGACGCCGAGTGCGGTGACCCGCTCGTCGCGGGTCTCGAGGTCGAGGCGGACGTCGTGACGACGTACGCCGGTGACGGCTGCTTCCCGGCGGAGGGTGGCGCGGTGCTGTCCCGCCCCGCGAGCGGCATGGTGCTGTGGGGCGCGGCGGCGGTGCTGCGCAACGGCGACGTGCTCCGTGCCGACAACGCCGCCGTGGCCCTGCGACTGCTCGGCGCCCGCGACCACCTGGTCTGGTACGTGCCGGACCTGCGCGACCTCGACGGCGAGGAGGGCGTCGGGCTCGCCAGCCTGCTGCCGCGCTGGATCGGCCCGGGACTGCTGCTCCTGCTGCTGACGGTGCTGGCGCTGGCGTGGGCGCGGGGCCGCCGGCTCGGGCCGCTCGCGACCGAGCCGCTGCCGGTCGTCGTGCGCGCCGCCGAGACGACCGAGAGCCTCGGCCGGCTCTACCGCCGGGCCGGGGATCGGGGGCATGCCGCCGACGTGCTGCGAGCAGCGACCCTGGACCGCGTCGCCCGGGTGCTGCGTCTCGGCTCGGCACCGGCCCCCGTGGTCGCACGGGCGGTGGCGGCGCGCACCGGCCGCCCCGCTGCCGACGTCACCACCCTGCTCGAGCCGGGACATCTCCCGGCCGACGACGACGCCCTGATCACGCTGGCCAACGACCTGGCCGCCCTGGAGGAAGAGGTACGCCGCCCATGACCGACCAGCAGACCAACCCTCAGACCGACCCACAGACCGACCCACACGCCGACGACGCGGTGCGCGAGCGGCTCGCCGCCGTCCGGGCCGAGGTCGGCAAGGCCGTGGTGGGCCAGGAGGCGGCCGTGTCCGGGCTGCTGGTCGCCCTGCTGTGCGGCGGTCACGTGCTGCTCGAGGGCGTCCCCGGCACCGCGAAGACCCTGCTCGTGCGCAGCCTCGCCGCGGCCCTCGCGGTGCAGACCCGCCGCGTGCAGTTCACGCCCGACCTGATGCCCGGCGACATCACCGGCTCGATGGTCGTCGGCGGCGACCGGGAGCTGAGCTTCCGGGAGGGCCCGGTCTTCACCCACCTGCTGCTCGCCGACGAGATCAACCGCACCCCGCCCAAGACCCAGTCGGCGCTGCTGGAGGCGATGGAGGAGGGGCAGGTCTCCGTCGACGGCGTCTCCCGGCCGCTCCCCCGGCCGTTCCTGGTGGCGGCCACCCAGAACCCCGTGGAGTACGAAGGCACCTACCCGCTGCCCGAGGCGCAGCTGGACCGGTTCCTCCTCAAGGTCGCGCTGCCGCTGCCGCCGCGCGAGGAGGAGCTGACGATCCTGGCCCGGCACGCCGAGGGCTTCGATCCCCGCGACGTCGCCGCCGCCGGGGTGCGGGCGGTGGCCGGACCCGACGACATCCACGCCGGCCAGGTCGCGGTCCAGGGCGTGCGCGTCTCGCCCGAGGTCGCCGGCTACATCGTCGACATCGCCCGGGCGACCCGCGAGTCGCCGTCGCTCTCGCTCGGGGTGAGTCCGCGCGGCGCGACGGCGCTGCTGCGCACCTCCCGCGCCTGGGCATGGCTGGTCGGCCGGGACTTCGTGACGCCCGACGACGTGAAGGCGCTCGCCCACGCGACGCTGGCACACCGGCTCGCGCTGCGGCCCGAGGCCGAGCTCGAGGGTGTCGCCGTGGACCAGGTGCTGGCCTCCGCCCTGGCATCGGTGCCGGTGCCGCGCTGATGGTGCCCACCGGGCGGGTCCCGCTCCTGCTGCTCGCCGGCCTCGCGCCCGTCGTGGTCTGGCCGAGCGGCTGGACCGTCGCCGGGTGGCTCGTCCTGGTGGCCGCGGCCGTCGCCGCCGACGCCCGCCTCGCCGCGGACCCCGCCGACCTCGGCTTCGCTCGCACGCCCCTGGGATCGGTGCGGGTCGGCGAGGAGACGGCGACCGAGCTGCGAGTGGCGAACCGGAGCCGGCGGACCGCCCGGCTGCTGATGCGGGACGCCTGGCAGCCCTCGGCCGGCGCCACGCGCAACCGGCACCGTCGCACCCTCGCGCCCGGCGAGGAGGCCGCGCTGCTGACGCCGCTGCTCCCACGGCGCCGCGGCGACCTGACCGCGGTCGGGGTGACGGTGCGGTCCTACGGGCCGCTCGGGCTGGGCGCCCGGCAGCAGACCGGCACGGTCCCGGGTGCCTTGCGTGCCCTGCCGGCGTTCGGATCCCGCAAGCACCTGCCCAGCCGGCTGCGGCTGCTGCGCGAGCTCGACGGCCGCACCGCGGTGCGGGTGCGCGGGCAGGGCACCGAGTTCGACTCCCTGCGCGAGTACGTCCGCGGCGACGACGTCCGCTCCATCGACTGGCGCGCGTCGGCCCGCTCCCGGACGGTGGTGGTCCGCACCTGGCAGCCCGAGCGTGACCGCCACGTCGTCATCGTGCTCGACACCTCGCGCACCAGTGCCGGCCGCATCGGGGACGTGCCGCGCCTGGACTCGGCGATGGACGCCGCCCTGCTGCTGGCCTCGCTGGCGACCCGGGCCGGCGATCGGGTCGACGTGGTGGCCGGGGACCGGCAGACCCGGGTACGGGTGCGGACGGGCGGCACCCGCGACGCCGCCGCGCGGCTCCAGGACGCGTTCGCGACGGTGCAGCCCGCGCTGGTCGAGGCGGACTGGACGGCGCTCGCGGGCGCGGTCGCCCAGCTCGCCCGGCACCGGGCGCTCGTGGTCCTGCTGACCCCGCTCGAACCGGCGGCGGTCGAGGAGAGCCTGCTGCCGGTGCTGCCCACGCTGGTGCGCCACCACCGGGTCGTCGTCGCGTCGGTCGGCGACCCGACCCTCTCCGCGCTGGCGCGGGAGCGCGGTACCGTCGCCGAGGTGTACGCCGCCGCGGCCGCCGAGCGGGCCGCACTGCGCCGCCGGCGTACCGCCACGACGCTGGGAGCGCTCGGCGTCGACGTCGTCGAGGGCGACGCCGAGTCGCTGCCGCCGGCCCTCGCCGACCACTACTTGCTGCTCAAGGCGCGCGGGTTGCTCTGAGGGCTGTTCCGAGGACTGCTCGAGAAGCTGCCAGCTCAGGCCTGGGTCGCCACCCGGTCGGCCAGCAGGGTGGCGTCGAGGTCGCCGGTCGCCCCACGGGCGACGGCGGCGCGACCGAGCCCGAAGACGTAGACCAGGAACCCCAGCTCGGCCAGCACGCCGATGCCGACGCGCGCCTCGGTGGACAGCCCCGACGGCGTCACGAAGGCCTCGATGACGCCGCTGACCGCCAGCACCACGGCGAGCCCGAGCGCGACCGTGCCGGCGGTCCTGCCCTCGCGGCCGAGCGACTGGCCACGGGTGAGGTCGCCCGGCTCGATCCAGGACCAGAACAGCCGCAGGCCGACGCCACCGGCGACGAAGACGGCGGTGAGCTCGAGCAGACCGTGCGGGAGGATCAGGCCCCAGAAGTGGGCGCCGTGGTCGTGGCGGATCATGATCGAGCCGATGACCGCGAGGTTGGCGAGGTTGGTGAACATCGCCCACACCACCGGCAGCCCGAGCACACCGAAGGCGATGCAGATCGCGGCCACCCAGGCGTTGTTGGTCCACACCCGCAGCGCGAAGTGCGAGGCGGCGTACTCGCTGTAGTAGTCCTCGAAGTCGTGGTCGACGAGCTGGCGCACCTCGGCCGGCGAGAGGAGCGTCTGCTCGGCCGCCGGGTGCTCGAGCAGCCACAGCATCATCACGGCCGTGACCGCGACGTTGGCCGCCACCATCGCCAGCCACCACCACCGCAGGCGATAGAGGGCGGCCGGGAACCGCTCGGTGAAGAACCGGGCCACCCCGCGCCAGCTGCTCGTGCGGGTGCCCGTCGCCCGCGTGCGTGCCCGCGCGAGCAGCATCGAGAGGTGGGCGACCAGGCTCGGGTCCGGGGCGGTGCTGCGGACGACCGACAGCTGGGTCGCCACCCGCTGGTAGAGCTCGACCAGCTCGTCGGCGTCGGCCCCGTCGAGGCGCCGGCGACCGAGGAGCTCCTCGAGGCGCGCCCAGTCGCCCGCGCAGGCGGCCACGTAGGCGTCGAGGTCCACGCGCCCAAACCTAGGGCCCGGCCTGCGCCGCGTCCTAGACTCCGCGCATGTCCGCCGAGCCCTCGTACGCCGGAGACGACCTGGTCACGGGCGAGGCCGTCGCGCTGGACCTGCCGCCGGCCGGCATCGGGCTGCGGCTGCTCTCGGGCCTCGTCGACGTCGTGGTCACGGTGGTCGCGCTGGTCGCGGTCGGGTTCGTGCTGCTGACGGCGGCCGCCCCGACCGACGAGGCGCTGTTCGGGGTCGCGATCACCGTCACGCTCGCCGTGGCGACGGTCGGGGTCCCCACGGCCTGCGAGACGCTGACCCGCGGCCGCACGCTGGGGAAGTGGGCGCTCGGGCTGCGGACGGTGCGCGACGACGCCGGAGCGATCTCGTTCCAGCAGGCGTTCGTCCGGGCGCTGGTCGGGTTCGTCGAGATCTACGCCTTCAGCGGGATGCCGGCGTTCTTCTCGGTGCTGCTCAGCCCGCGCGGCAAACGGCTCGGGGACTACGCCGCCGGCACCTACGTGGTGCGCGAGCGCACCTCGGCTGAGCTCCCACCACCGCCGGCGATGCCACCGGCGCTCGCGGCCTGGGAGCGGTCGGCCGACCTCGGCCGGCTGCCGACCGGCCTCGCGCTCGCCGTGCGGCGCTACCTCGCCAGCACCGCCGACGACTCCCCTGCCCGGATCGCCGTCGGCCGGCGGCTCGCCGACCAGGTGGCCCGCCATGTGCACCCGCTGCCGCCGGCCGGGACCTCACCGGACGCGTTCCTGGCCGCGGTGATGGCGGGCCGCCGTGCCCGCGACGCCGCCCGGCTCGCCCGCGAGGCCGAGCTGCGGCGACGCCTCACCGGCCGCCGCTGACGGGTCGCTCGGAGCCCAGGACGCCCGGCCGGAGACCGGAGTCCCTCAGCTCCAGGGCCGCCAGCCGGCGTACGACGTCGGGCCGGCCCTCCCGCCAGGCCCGGGCCGGGTCGTCGGAGACCCGCGCCAGCACGTGCAGCGGCTGGCGGGCCAGGGCCCGGAGCGCGAAGAGATCGAGGTCGGCCGCCGAGTCGAGGAACCGCTGGCCGGCGCTGGCACGACGGACGAACCGGATCCGCGGCGGGAGGTAGAAGGCGAGCGCCAGCAGCACCGGCACCAGCAGCACCGCGATCGCCAGCCACCAGGCGAGGGTCTGGACCGCCTCCACCTGGGACCGGCCGGCCGCGGCCAGCTCGTCGGCCGCTCCACCGGCCCCTTCGAAGGGCCGGCTCGCCTCGCCACCCACCAGCGGGACGTCGGCCACTGTCTCACCCGCCTCCCGCAGCCGCTCGGCCATGGCGGTCGACGCGTCGGCGATCCGCTCCCCCGGCACGGCGAGCCGCAGGGTGGCGTCGTGGACCTGGGCAGCCAGCCAGGACCAGAGCACGATCCACGCGAGGAGGAGCAGGTCGCCGGCGAGCTGCCGGGCACGGCGAACGGGCAGGTCGGCGTAGAGCTTCATGGCGTCCATCCTGCGGCCGCGCCCCAGCCGTGACCCGGAGACGACGAGGAGACGACGAGGAGAGGACGAGGAGGTGGCAGCCGGCCACTCACTGGGAGCGTTCCCACCGCGAATGTGATCTGCGTTACGTAACCGTTATCGCCCGCCCTTGACCGGGGACCTGCGTAAACGTTTGCATCGGTGGGGAGGAGCAGGCGGGGGACGGCCCGTCGCGCTCTCGACGAAGAGAGGAACTTTCATGCGATCTCGTAACCTGCGCCGGGGGTCGGCCATCGCCGCTTCCCTCGCGGCGGCCAGCCTCGTGCTCGCCGCCTGTGGCGGCGGCGACGACGACGAGGGCGGCACCGCCGGCGGCACCTCGCCCGGCGAGGGCAAGGCCGAGTGCGAGCAGCTGACCCAGTTCGGCGACCTGACCGGACGCTCCGTGCACGTCTACACCACGATCGTCGCGCCGGAGGACAAGCCTCACAAGGACAGCTACAAGCTCTTCACGGAGTGCACCGGCGCCGAGGTGGAGTACGAAGGCTCCAAGGAGATGGAGGCCCAGATCCTGGTCCGGGCCCAGAGCGGCAACCTGCCCGACGTCGCCTTCATCCCCCAGCCCGGCCTGCTCAACACGCTGGTCACCCAGACCGACACCGTCGTCGAGGTGCCGGACCCCGTCGAGGAGAACGTCGACGAGTTCTGGGGCGAGGACTGGAAGGGCTACGGCTCGGTCGACGGCACGCTCTACGCCGCCCCGCTCGGCGCGAACGTGAAGTCGTTCGTCTGGTACTCCCCGAAGATGTTCACCGACAACGGATGGACCATCCCGGAGACGTGGGACGACCTGATGGCCCTCTCCGACACGATCGCCGGCACCGGCATCAAGCCCTGGTGCGCCGGCATCGAGTCCGGCGAGGCGACCGGCTGGCCGGCCACCGACTGGCTCGAGGACGTCATGCTCCGCACCGCTGGTCCGGAGGCCTACGACGACTGGATCACCCACGACCTGGCCTTCAACGACCAGCAGGTCGTCGAGGCGCTCGACACCGTCGGCGCGATCCTCAAGGACCCGAAGTACGTCAACGGCGGCATCGGCGACGTGAAGTCGATCGCCACCAAGGCCTTCCAGGAGGCCGGTCTGCCGATCCTCGACGGCAAGTGCGCCCTGCACCGTCAGGCGTCGTTCTACTCGGCGAACTGGCCCGAGGGCACCACGATCGCCGAGGACGGTGACGTCTTCGCGTTCTACCTGCCAGGCACCGGCGAGGAGAAGCCCGTCCTGGGCGGTGGCGAGTTCGTCGCCGCATTCAACGACAAGCCGGAGACGCAGGCCTTCCAGACCTACCTGTCGACCGACACCTGGGCCAACGAGAAGGTGAAGCTCCACCCGCAGGGCGGATGGGTCAGCGCCAACAAGGGCCTCGACATCGCCAACATCGCCAGCCCGATCGACCAGCTCTCGGCGCAGATCCTGCAGGACCCCGAGGCGGTCTTCCGCTTCGACGCCTCGGACCTGATGCCCGCCGAGGTCGGCTCCAACAGCTTCTGGAAGCAGATGGTCGCCTGGATCACCGGCCAGGACACCCAGACCACCCTCGACAACATCGAGGAGTCCTGGCCGTCGTCCTGACCTGAGGC
>NZ_DASWXC010000091.1:0-72068 GCF_036405735.1 Nocardioides sp. | reverse complement strand
CGGCTCGCGGTGGGGCCGGTCCTGGGCGGGCGCCGCCGGGATCGCAGCCGGAGCGGCGGAGGGCGTGCCCGTGATGTCGATGCGCCGCTCGAGGCGGTCCAGCCGGGCGGCGAGGCCGTCGGTGGAGTGGTCAGCGCCCGG
Source organism: Nocardioides sp. (assembly GCF_036405735.1). GTDB lineage: Bacteria > Actinomycetota > Actinomycetes > Propionibacteriales > Nocardioidaceae > Nocardioides. The sequence goes on along the minus strand of NZ_DASWXC010000091.1, from coordinate 71,927 downwards.
CAGCAGCACGCGCGCGCAGATCAGCTCAAGCAGCAGCCGCGGCGCCGTGGCACCGCGCATCTCGGTCAGGCCCGTGGCGACCAGGTCGGCAGCGCGGGACAGCTCCGTGGCTCCGAACCGCGCCGCCTGGGCGACCAGCCGCTCGGCCTGGTCCTCGGCCACGTCGATGAGGCCGGACGCGGGCGCGTCCGGGACCGCGGCCACGATGACCAGGTCACGCAGCCGGCGCAGCAGGTCCTCGGTGAATCGACGCGGGTCCTGTCCCGTCTCGATGACCTTGTCGACGACGCCGAACACCGCCCTGCCGTCCCCGGCGGCGAAGGCGTCGACGACCTCGTCGAGCAGGTTGTCGGGGGTGTAGCCCAGCAGGCCGGCGGCCAGGTCGTAGGTCACGCCCTCCGGTCCGGCACCGCCGAGCAGCTGGTCCATCACCGACAGGGTGTCGCGGGCGGACCCGCCTCCGGCGCGGACCACCAGCGGCAGCGCGGCGGTGTCGACGTTGACGCCCTCCTTGTCGCAGATCTCCGAGAGGTACGACGACAGCAGCCGCGGCGGGATCAGTCGGAACGGGTAGTGGTGCGTCCGGGACCGGATGGTCGGGATGACCTTGTCGGGCTCGGTGGTCGCGAAGACGAAGCGCAGGTGCGGCGGGGGCTCCTCGACCAGCTTGAGCAGGGCGTTGAAGCCCTGCGTCGTGACCATGTGGGCCTCGTCGATGATGTAGATCTTGTAGCGGCTGCGGACCGGCGCGAAGAACGCCTTCTCCCGCAGGTCACGGGCGTCGTCGACACCACCGTGCGACGCGGCGTCGATCTCGATGACGTCGATGCTGCCGGGGCCGCCGCGGGCCAGGTCGCGACAGCTGTCGCACTCGCCGCACGGGTCGGCCACCGGGGCCTTCTCGCAGTTCAGCGCGCGCGCCAGGATGCGGGCGCTCGTGGTCTTGCCGCACCCGCGCGGGCCGGAGAAGAGGTAGGCGTGGTTGACCCTGTTGTTGGCGAGCGCGGCGCGCAGCGGCGTCGTGACGTGCTCTTGGCCGATGACCTCGGCGAACGTCTCGGGCCGGTAGCGGCGGTACAACGCCAGGGGGGACTCCACGCAAGAACCCTAACCAGCGCGTCCGACAGCCGGTAGCCGACGGTCAGTGGTGACTGCGTCCGCGACTCGACTGGGTCTCGAGACGCGTCGCGTCGGCCGGCGCTTCGCTTGGCCGTCGCCGACGCTCCTCGACCTCCCGCCCTGGTCGACGCCTTCGCAAGCTCAGACGTCGGGGCGTGAAAAGGCCCCCCGCGCACATCGGGCACAGCCTCGCTGGTCCTCGCTGCCCGAGCGGATCCGGAAATGAGAGGGCCCCCCGCGCACCCGACAGAGCTCGCTTATCCTTGCTGCCTTCCGGCCCTGGGGAGATTCACAAGATGCCGCCACACGGGGGGTTGCCGAGAGTCTAGGTGAGGGCTCCCCGAGCGGCCAAAGCGCCCACCGCCCCCGAGCGTTCGCAGGGTGATTTCGCGGCCTGACCCGCGGCCGGTAACCTCCTCCCTGGATCTGTCGCCTAGTGGCCTATGGCGCTCGCTTGGAAAGCGGGTTGGGTTAACGCCCTCGGGGGTTCGAATCCCCCCAGATCCGCCATGAGGCGCTTAGTCGAACCCTCGGGGTTGTTTACCCCAAGGACCGCGGCCAGGTGGCTCAAGGAAGAAGTAGCGCCCCGGGCGCGTGTGGTCCTACGACCACCGCGACTCGGGGCGCTGTTCGTTCTGACCGCTTGGAGCAAGCTCCCATGCTTCGCGTGCAGCTCCGCCGCTTCCACGATCTCGCCGAAGGGCTCACGCAGGTCAGCCCCGTGCACGCCGTCTTCGTCTACGAAGTGGCGCTTGAAGATCGCGTCGTTGAGCGCGCTGCGTGCGGGGTCCTCAGCGTTGACGTAGAGGACCCGCACATCGGCGGCAAGTCGCATAGCGCTCTCAACATTGACGCCCCAACCGCGAGCGCAGTGCCGCTCTGCTTCACGTCCGCCTCGATGCGGGCGCGCTCCTCGTTGATCTTGTTTAAGCGTTCCCGGATCTTGTGCTGCGGCAGACCCTCTTCGGCGAGGTCGATGAGCCGCTCCTCCTGCCCATCCAGGTCGGCCAACTTCCTCGTCAGGACCGCATGCAGCTCATGCAGTGTTACCCGCTCGTCGGCCACCGCTTCATGAACGTTGTCCACGATGCACGCCACGAAGTCATCTGAGAACTGGAGGGCCCCATGACGAGTGCATCGTCGATGCGGTCCCGGTTGAGCCGTGAGAGTTGGTAGACCATCACATAGTCGACGTCCCGCTGGTTAGCGATGCGCTTCATCATCTGCTGGAAGCCCGGGCGGCCCTGGACGTTGGTGCCTGACTTCCCGAGTTCGACGTACTCGTCCACAATCGTCAGTCCGTGTGGCCTTGCTTTCGCAGATGGAACGCTGCGCCGAGACTGACAGGCCTTCGGGGCCATCGAGACCGCCATCGGCCGTCCGGTGGAGTCGCTCCGTGCTATGACGCACGACGAGGCGCTTCGCGCGCTCGCGAAGCTCGGCGAGTCCACCGCCCCGGAGCCAGCCACCGGCTCGGCGTGGGATCAGCGCGACGAGGACACCTGGATCGATCGGCTCTGAGCGTCGTGCAACTCGAGCCCTACGGCACGGATCACACGCTCGTCGTACGACGCGCCGGCGCGGTCCTCGACGAGCAAGGTTTCTCCCGATATACACAGTCGTGTAGGCCGCTGACCTGCACGAATGCGGTCTTGTCGGCGCCGCCCACTAGCGTCCAGCCTTGCACCAGTGACGACGTACGACGAAGGGAAGCCCCCTCCCTATGAGCAGCCCCGCAGACGCCCACCCCGCAGACTCGGAGCCTGTCGCAGATCGACCAACCCTCGGCACCGCCTCGATCAGCCATCTCTCCGACTGGGAGCAGGAGCTGGTCGCGCCGAGCCTCACGTTCACCCCTGGTGATGCTCGCAAGACGGGCCTTCCCGATCACTCCGTCGACCTGATCGTCACCTCGCCGCCCTACTGGAACAAGCGGGACTACGGCCATACCGACCAGATCGGCTTGGAGCCGACCGCAGACGCGTACGTCACCTCGATCATGGAGTGCCTGGCTGAGTGGAAGCGGGTGCTCCGCCCCCACGGCTCGGTCTTCCTCAACGTCGGCGACACCTACTTCAACAAGTCCCTGCTCGGCATCCCCGGCCAGATCGAGTGGCAAGCCGCGAAGGGCGACTGGCTCATCCGCAACCGCATCATCTGGGCCAAGGAGTCGGGCATGCCCGACCCGGTCAAGAACCGCCTCGCGAACCGTCACGAGTACGTCATCCACCTGACCTACAAGCCGAACTACTACTACGACCTCGTGGGCTACTCCGAAGCGTTCGGCAACGGCGCGAACCCGGGCGACGTCTGGACGATCAACCCGGAGCGCAACATGGGCGCGCACCTGGCTCCCTACCCGCGCGAGCTCGTCAAGCGTGCCATTACCCTCGCCGCTCCGCAGCAGGTCTGTGCTGAGTGCGGCGTGCCTCGTAAGCGCGTTATTGAGCGCACGGCTGAACTGGACCCCAGCCGTCCGCAGGCAAAGCGAGCGATGGAACTTGCCAAGGAGAAGGGCCTGACGCCCGAACACATCCGGGCTGTCCAGGCCTTCGGCGTCTCTGACGTCGGTAAGGCAACTAAGTTCCAGAACGGCACCGGGCGTAACAGCCTCGAGGTGCAACGCCTCGCCGCTGAAGCGAAGCTGGCTCTCGGCGGCTACTTCCGCGAGTTCACCTTCGCCAAGAAGCGCACCGTCGGCTGGACAGACTGCGGACACAACGCACCCGCTCGGGGCGTCGTGCTCGACCCGTTCGCCGGTACCGGTACCACGCTCAAGACGGCGATCGAGGAAGGCCGCGATGCGATCGGCGTCGACCTCGTGAACTGGATGGATCAGCCGACGGTCGGAGGCTGAATCGGCGCGATTCCGGCCAGGCCAGCCACTGTCTCAGCCATATCCGCCAGCGCCTTGTCGACGCCGTCCTCGGAGGATAAGTCGAGCCGGTAGTCGTAGACGTCGATTGATCGAACACGGCCGACGTAGACGAGCCCCTTCACACCCTTGCTCCACGGATGGATCAGCAGGGTGAAGCCGAGCCCGTATCGCAGCGCATACGTGACGGCCTGCTCGACGTGGCCACGATCCGGCAGCGCCTTGTCGGACGTAATGGTGTTCTTCACTTCGGCGATCAGGGGCACTGTCCCGTCGGCGGTTCTGAGCACGACGTCAGGCTGGGCCTTCCCCGCGTCCCTGCTTGCCATCGCGGGCAGCGGGGTTCCGAAGGGCGCCGGCAGCTCGTCTGGGACGTCGTAGAGGTCGACCCTGCCCTCGGTATTGCCGTCCAGCACGTCGACCGGCCAGCGGTTGGCGCGCGCCTGCTTCGCCAAGCTGACGCGAACGAACTTCTCGAACAGCTCGTTCGTGTTGATGAGCAGGGAGCCCATCTGCACATCCTCACCGCCAAGATCGAGGGCAATGCCAACCCCGCGCACGATGAGCACCGACAGATCGAGCACCGGCCGGTAGTAGGAGCGCGAGTCAGGCAATGGCGCGAGGCCCAGCACCTTAGAATCGTCCAGGAAGCGATAGTCGGGGTCGCTGCCGACCTCCTCGAAGGCGGCGAACTGGCCAGCCAAACGGCGCAAGCGACCCTGATCGCCCTTGCGAGGCTTCTTCTTGGCCTTCATCAGGTGGTCGTAAATGACCTCCATCGCAGCCTTGATGCAGCGGTTGGCGGCCGTGTCGACGGTGCGCTCGAACCAGGAGAAGGCGGCCTTGTTCGGGATGCCTCGGGCAGTAAACCGTTGAATGGTTGGCGCGAAGTCAATGCGGCCGTGCGGAAAGTGACCCTCGTCTTCCCACTGCTCATAGATGCGTAGCAGACCCGCGTCGAGGACCTCATCGACGTAGTCGAGCAAGGCGTCGGTGTAGCGGTCCATCGCCCAGTCATCAGCGGTGCCTCGACCGGCGTAGTCCCGGAACGCCGATAGCGCCAGGACGCTATGGCCGGTCTCGATCACCATGCGCGTCAGGTTGCTGAGCGGCACTCGCGGCTTGACGCGAAGCACCAGGCGATCGTTGATCGGGATCACGCCGACGAAGGACGTCGCTTGAAGGCGAAGCACTCCGCCTGAGAAGTTGACCCGAAGCACGTCCTTGCCGTTGATCTCCGAGTTGAAGATCGCCCGATGCCCTTCCCCGAACCAGAGCGAGGGGTCGACGTCGATGTGCTCATACTCCGCGCACTCCATGACCCGCACGTCGCTCGTCAGCTCGGTCATGGCTCAGGCTTCAGACTCGGTCGCCGGCTCTTCTGACGCCGGCTCTGTGGGCGTCTCAGGTCGAACGAAGATGTGCTCCCAGCCCGTCTCGAGCGCGGCTCTGGTGTTCTGGTCGCGCCGGAACGCTCGCTGAACCAGGAACTTGAGCTGGTACCGCCAGATGTCCGCGAGCGTGTCCTCGTCGCTGGCATCCCAGAAGTAGGCGTGTCCGACAGCAGCGGCCGGAGTGCTCTGGGCGTGGCCGTTGATCCGATCGAACCAGACCATGACGCGGCGCTTGAGGTCCTCGTCCATGCCGTTGTTCGTGAGGATGTCGTCCAGCAGCTCCCGGTCGGGATCCATCGAGATCTTGGCGAAACGGCGCTCGAAGGCCGCATCGACCTCGTCAACTCCCCGGTCGAACGGGTTCATCGTGGCCAGGATGACGAAGTTCGGCGGGACCTTGATCTCCTCGCCGCTCGCGATGGTGAACGGCAGTTCGCGCTTGCTGCGCTCGATGTAGGTCAGCGCCTCGCCGAAGACACGGCCGACGTCCGCCCGGGATAGCTCGTCAACCACGAGGGCATAGGTGTTGTCCGGGTCTGCGGCTGCGTCCTTCACCAGCTTGAGAAAGGGGCCTTCCTTCTGCTTGAAGCCAGTCTCCGTCGGCGAGAACCCGAGCATGAAGTCCTCGTACTGGTAGCTCGCGTGGAATTGGACGAACCGGTATCGCCGCTTGTCCCCACCGGCCATGAGCTGGCCGGCCGCAGCGGCGAAGAAGGACTTGGACGTGCCCGGAGGCCCCGACAAGATGACGCCGCCGTAGATGCGCGCCAGCCGCATGATCTCCTGCACCTGCGGATCGTCCGCCGTGACGTCCGGAGCGTCGGGAGCAGACGAGGCATGACCGGTGGCTGCCCTTGCTTGGACGCCGATGCCCAGGTCATCAGCGGTGAGCGCCCTGACGTCAGGTACCAATCCCTCAAACATCGCCGAGCTCCTCGGTCATGAGTGGCTCGGGCGTCGTGTCCGGCGTGAACGGGTCGAACCAGGAGAAGCTAGCGTCGGCAAGCGGAACGTCCGCGGTGTAGAGCCGGTCGAACTCAGTCTGGGCGTCGTCGGGGTAGTCGAACTTGGCACGGAAACCCCCGATGATGTCGTCCGCGGTGGGCTCACCTGAGAGCACGAAGCCGTCGTTCCGCAGGAAGTAGCAGCCGAGGGCGAGCGCCGAGACTGGCGCGTCGTAGAGCAAGTCCTTGAAGGCGCGTTCGACGTGGTCGTCGGGCAACGCATAACCACCCCCGGACAGGCCCATCCACCCGCCGCCCTTCAGGCGGAAGATCGAACCCGGCGACCAGCTTCCCTGGATGTTCTTCGCCCGCCAGAAGCTCGGCAGCGGACTGCCCGAGCGCACGCCACGGTCGATGAGCGGAAAGTAGTACGGCTTCGTCGGGTGACCGGGCATCTGAATCAGCGACAGCACTTCATCGGACGATGCCGACGCCTGCGCCAGGCGCCCTGCCCTGGACTCCTTGCGGAGGTAGAGGTACATGACGAAGGTTGGGTGAAGCTTCTGAGCGCCCAGCTTGTCGATCGCCCAACGGACGGCGCCCTTGCTCAGCACATGGGTTGGCGTTGGTTCGTCTGGCACAGAGGCAGCGTAGTGGCGACATCCGACAACTGATGGCAGATGCCGCGAACGCCACTCGGACTGCAGGCCGCTTACCACGGCAGGCGCAGTTCAACAACCCCGCCCGGTACTAGTCGACAAGTACGGCCGAGCAGGTGGAGCACTGTCGCAGCTCGGCACCACTCGCCGAGACGCCGACCTTCTTCAACGTGCCCGAGCCACAGAACCCGCAGGTCTTGCCACGCTTTGATGTCGGCGCTGGACCAGTGCCAAGCCAGCCCGTTGCACCGCAGTTGCTGCACTCACGAATCGAATCCTTCTCATGGAAGGTGAGCTTGCTGCAGTTAGGACACTTCTGACCGCGCGCCATGTGCGGGAATCTAGCTCAGTCGAGACGACTTAGTGTGAGAACTTGGCCGCCACCACCCCGATAATCGGGGTCGACAACGTCAGCAAGTCGATCGGCGCCCCAGCCGCATCGCTACCGCGTGCCGAGTGACGCTGTACTTCTCCCCAATCTCCCGGTACGCCCATCCCGCTTCACGCAGCTGCACCATGCCAGGGACATCGGCGGCTGCGATCTTGCCGAGCGGTCGCATCACGATCCCCTGCCGCCTGAAGAAGTCCCGCATCGTCGACTCAGGCACGCCGTACTCCCGCGCCAACCCCTGACACGTTCCGCCGGCTTCGTAGCGCTCGCGGATTTCCTCCGCTTGGGCTTCCAGAACCGCCCGGACACGATGCACGCCGCTCCGCTCCGGCGACATCCACGGCTCAGCTCGGCGCTCCGACTCGGCAGCCGCCTGCGCCTTCTCCACTCTTACGCCTGTCGCAGAGAGTTTGGAATAGCGTCCCAGAACCTCCGCCAGGTCCGCCATCGACGAGCCGGCTCGCCGCCCGGCGTTGGCTCCTCACCACCGCTCGACGACGAGCGGCGCGACCACGAGGACAACGGCCACCAGGACGCCGAGCAGCAGCGCCCGGCCCGTCCCGGGCGGCGCGACCAAGGGGCCCTCGGGCGAGCCGGAGAGGTACGCCGCCATCACCCGCCGCCGCTCGTACGCCTGCGCCTCAGCCAGGTCGCGCCAGGTCGCGGTCATCGCACCATCCCGTCCACCAGCCCATTCACCAGCCCGCTGCTGAGCACCAGCAGCGGGAGCAGGGCGACGACCGCCGCCTGCTCGACGACGTCACCGAGCACGCCGAGCACCGGTGACGGGCGCGGCGGTGGGAGCAGCGCCAGGCCGGCGGCGGTCAGGAGGAGCAGACCGCCCGGCAGCCGCACGCCGGGATGGGACCAGAGCAGGCTGACGGCCAGCGACGCCAGCACGAGGCCGCCGGCGAGCGCACCGGCCACCACCTCACGAGGCGCCGCGTGCCGGCGACAGCGCACCAGCAGCAGTACGCCGGCCGCGAGCCCGAGCAGCGCACCCGGTGTCCCGCTGCCGGCGACCACGGGGACGCACAGGGCGGCCGTCGCCCCGAGCCCGAGCGTCCCCGCGACGATCGCCCGGTGCGCCTGCCGCGCCCGGTCGACCACCGGTGCACCGTCGGCGGGCGCCGGCTCGAGGAAGCGGAGCGCGACCCGGGGCAGCGCTGCGCCGCCGAGCACCGACACCACGAGCGCCACGGCGCAGAGCCAGGAGTCCAGACGCTGCAGCACCGGAATGACGACACCGGCGAGGCCGGTCCCGGTGACCCACGCCGCGGCCAGCGCTCGCAGCGACACCGGTCCAGGACCTGCCACCTCGCGCGCCGCGGCCGCCACGGCCACCGCCGGGTCGTCGTGGACCACCGGGGCGGTCGGCGTCTCGTCGGTGAGCACCAGCACGGCCGCGTCGGGAACGCCCTGAGGTGCCAGGCCGCGGTCGTCCGCGAGCGGTGCACCTGCGAGCGGGGCCAGTCGGAGGCCGGCGTACTGCTCCTCGGGAAGGCCCAGCGCGAGCGCCGCCTGCGGCACCAGCTCCGCGACCGGCAGCAGGGGTGGGACGGTGACGTCGACGCGGCGTCCGCCGGCCACGACGCTTACCCGCAGCAACCCCAGCTCGACGCCCACCGGCGCGGTCACCGGAACGCGTTGGCGGCGGCCGCGTCGGCGGCACGGTAGGCGGCGTTGGCGGCCACCACGGTGCTGCCGAGCTCGGCGAGGATGGCCCGCATGCGCTGCTGCGCGGCCTCCCAGACCGCCCGGGCCGCGAGGTAGGCCTCGTGGGCGTCGCCGTACCAGTCGGCGTCCAGGTAGCGCAGCTCTGCGGCCAGCCGCTCGATGCGCTGCTCGGAGGCCGCGACGGCGCGGGCCAGGTCGGCCGCAGCGGTGTCGAGGGCGGCGTGGTCGACGCGGATCTCGAGACTCATCGCGCTCACCCGAGCCGGCGGAGCACGGCCGCGACCGCCTCGCCCTGCGCCTCGTCGGTCGCGACGTTGAGCCGCTCGGTCGCGACGAGCCGGTCGTGGAACCACTGCAACTTGGCCGTGACGAGCCGCTGCTGCTCGGCCCATCCGGCGTAGGCGGCGCGGAACGCGTCGGCTCCGAGACCCGACCACGCGCCCGGGCTGAGAGACATCTGCTGGCCGAGGCCGGCGAGCAGGGCGTCGAGGTCCTGCTGGGCCTCGAGTGCCAACCGTGCCGCCCGGTCGAGGGCGCCGACCACCTGGCCGGTGTGCGTGCCGGACATGGTCGCTCCTTCCTGTCGAGGGTGCCGGCGGACTGCCGACACCGGTGCCATGCCCGTGGATCCGGTCGCGAAACCGGCCCCGACGGTTATCCACAGCGGCCGGTTCGAGCCCGGGCGGACCGTCCCCGGGCGCTCCTACGATCGGCGGACCTGGCCCGGATGGAGGTAGCCCAGAAGGAGTGGGCCCGGAAGGAGGTGGCGCGATGGAGGCGAGCGGTGCGGCGCGCGAGCTGCCCGCCCGGCTGGACCTCCCGCCGGTTCCGCGGCTGCCGGCGCGTGAGGGCGGCGGGCTGACCACCGCCCTGCCCCTGCTGGGCACGCTCGGGACCGTCGCGGTGCTGACGACCCTCACCGGTGGCGACCGCGGTCGGATGTGGCTGGTCGGCGGTCTGGTGCTGCTGGCGGGCATCGGGTTCGCGGTGGCCCAGCTGGACCGGCAGCGCCACCAGCGGCTCCGTCGCCTCCACGAGCGCCGCCGCGACTACCTCGTCGAGCTGGACGACGCTCGGGCGACGCTGCGCCGGGCGGCGGCCGAGCAGCGCCGGACGGTGATCGGGGACGACCTGTCGGTGCGGTACGGCGTCGGCGTCGGTCCCGCCCGGCTGCAGCCCGTGGCGCCCGAGCGCCGACCCGACGACGACCCGGTGGCGGTGCGGGCGGTGGCACGGCTGGCCGTGGCCGGCACCACCCTCGCGGACCTGCCGCTCAGCGTGCCGCTGGCGCACACCCGCCGGCTGGTCGCGGGCGGGCCGGACGCCGTGGCGACCGCTCGCGCCCTCGTGGTGGCGGCCACGGAGTCACACAGTCCGGAGCGGCTCGCCGTGGCCGTGCTCGCCGGCCCGGACCGGCTCGCCGAGTGGGAGTGGACGAAGTGGCTGCCGCACACGGCGGGCGATGATCGCGACGCCGTCGGACCGCGCCGCCTCGTCGCCGCCCGTGCGGCGGACCTGGGTGTCCCGGCCGACCGCCACGTGTTGGTGGTCGTCGACGGCACCGCGCCACCCGCAGACGCCGCCGGGCTCACGGTGCTGCGCGTCACGCCGGGCGACACGGTCCCGCTCACGGCCGACGGAAGCGCCCTGTCCGGCAGCGTCACGGTTCTGACCCGGCCGAGGGCCGAGACGCGGGCACGCCGGATCGCCGGCCGCTCCCGCACGGACGCTCCGAGCGGCCACCCCGGTGGCGCCCTCGGCGGCGTGGCCACCGGGCGCGGGACACCCGCCGGCCGGCTCCGGGTGACCCTCGGCTCCGACGAGCTGGGCGAGCCGGTCGTCCTCGACCTCGCGGAGGCCGCCGCAGGAGGCGTCGGGCCGCACGGCCTGCTGGTCGGCGCTACCGGATCGGGCAAGTCCGAGCTCCTGCGCACGATCGTGCTGCAGCTCGCGCGCGACCACCCGCCGGGCGAGGTCGATCTCGTGCTGGTCGACTTCAAGGGCGGCGCGACCTTCGCCCCGCTCGCCGGCCTGCCCCACGTCGCGGGTCTGGTCACCAACCTCGCCGACGAGGCCGCGCTCGTGGAGCGGATGTCCGACGCCCTGACCGGCGAGCTGCTCCGGCGCCAGCAGCTGGTGCGTGACGACCCCGCGGCGGAGATGTCCACCTTGGTGGTGGTGGTCGACGAGTACGCCGAGCTGCTGGCCGCACGACCCGACCTGGCCGATCTCTTCACGACCCTGGGCCGGGTCGGCCGCTCGCTGCGGCTGCACCTGCTGCTGTCCAGCCAGCGTCTCGACGAGGGCCGGCTGCACGGGCTCGACGCCCACCTCTCGTACCGGATCGCCCTGCGCACCTTCACGACTGCGGAGTCGCACGCCGCGCTGGGCGTCCCCGACGCGGCGCATCTGCCCGCTCGCCCCGGTGCCGGATACCTGCGGCCGGACCCGACGACACTGGTGCGGTTCCAGGCGCCGTACCTCTCGAGGCCGCGCGTGATCGCGCGCGGGAACCGGATCCTGCCCTTCACCGCTGCCCCCGTCCCGGGCCCACCGGCGACCGTCGCCGGACCGTCCTGGGTCGAGGAGACCGTCGCCGCGATCGCCACCGCCGGACACCCGCCGGCCCGGCCCGCCTGGGTACCGCCCCTGACCGCGCCGGCGCCACTGGACCGGCTGCTCAAACCGGCGGGAGAGCGCCTCGTCGTCCCTGTCGGGGTGGTCGACCGGCCCCGCGAGCAGCGACACGAGCCGCTGACGGTCGATCTCGAGGCCGGCTTCGTGGCCGTCGTCGGCGCACCGCGGTCCGGCCGCTCGACACTGCTGCGCACCATCGCCGCGGGGGTGGCGGAGGGCTGGTCCCCGAGCCGGGTCCAGCTCTTCCTCCTCGACCCGACCGGCTCGCTGGGAGCGGTCGCCGGGCTGCCGCACGTGGCCGTCGTCGCAAGCGACGCGGAGGCGATCCAGCGGGTCGGTGAGCTGCTCGCCGAGCTGGTCGCAGGGCGCACCGTCGGCCGCGGCGACGACTACGGCCGCGTCGTGGTGCTGGCGGACGGCTGGAGCGCCCTGCGCGAGTACGACGACACGGCAGCCGCGCTGGTCTCCGTGGCCGAGCGCGGGGCGGGTCTCGGCGTGCATCTGGTCGCCTCGGCCACTCGCTGGGCCGACCTCCGGTCCGGCGCACGGGACCTCCCGGCGACCCGGCTGGAGCTTCGGCTCGGCGACCCGGTCGACTCCGAGGTCGACCGGCGCCGAGCCGCCTCGGTGCCGACCGGCCGGCCCGGCCACGGTCTGGTCGAGGCCGGCCACTTCCTGGCCGCGCTGCCCCGCACCGACGGCCGGGCCACCACCCTCGGACTGGCCGACGCCACCGCTCGGCTGGTGAGGGAGCTGCACGAGCGGTGGCGAGGCCACCCCCGGCCACGCGTCCGACTGCTTCCCGACCAGGTGGCGCCGGAGGACCTCCCCGCGGGTGGGAGCGGGCTCCGCTTCGCCCTGCGAGCACGGACCCCCGACGCCGCCCGGCTCCACGAGGGTGAGCACCTTCTCGTGCTGGGCGACCGGCGGTCGGGCCGCTCCACCCTGCTGCGAGCGCTTGCCGAGGAGGCGATCTCGCGGTCGCCCGCGGACCTGCAGGTGGTGATGGTCGACCCCCGCCGGTCCCTACCGCGGCTGCCCGCGTCGCACCTGCTGGCCCGGACCCGGACCGCCGCGGACACGACGACGGCGCTGGCGGCGCTCGCCGCGAGGCTCGACGAGCGCCTCGGCACCCCCGCCGGCGGGGGCACCGCCGGGCCCCCCGAGCCGTGCCCGGGGCCGCGCGTGCTCGTGCTGGTCGACGACCTCGACGTGCTGGCCCCGTCAGGCTTCGGTCCCGGACCACTGCAGCCGCTGCTCCCGCTGCTGTCCCGCTCCGACGAGCTCGGGCTGAGCGTTGCCGTCGCGCGCCGCATGGCAGGAGCCGCGCGAGCGCTCCACGAGCCGCAGCTGGTGGCCCTGCGCGAGGCCGGCGGGACGACCGTGCTGCTCTCCGGCAGCCCCGAGGAGGGGCCGCTGGTCGGCGGAGTCCGGCCCCGGCCTCTTCCTCCGGGTCGCGGGGTACTGGTGCCGCCGGGCGAGCCGGGCGAGCTCATCCAAGTGCTGTGGACAGCCGATCCGGACAGCCATCCGACACGCTCAATACGGTCATAGTAGATTGAGTTACACGATTATCAACCACGCCGGAACAGAGCCGTAACCTCCGATCAACCTCCCGGCGATCTTCGAGGCCCAGGCTCGTGTCGTCGCCCGGCACCGACCGGCGCGGCACCCACCGACAGCGACCACGTCAGGAGGCCGAGATGGACGACACCACACCGAGCAACCGCGGCACCGGCGCCGGCACCGGAACCGGCACCGGCACCGGCCAGCAGAGCCGGCCGGACCGCACCGACCGGATCGCGGAGCAGAGGGAGAGCCTGAAGACCCGCCACGCCACTGCGGTCTCCCGCCTGCTGGCCGAGCGGACCGACCTGCGCGGCACCTACGCGTTCGCCGACTTCGTCGAGGAGTCCCTGCGCTGGACCGCGTGACGCACCCCGTGCCGCGAGCACCCGGCGACGCCGGGAGGCGCCCCTCACGTCGCTGGTTATAGTCGCGAGCGTGATCTTCAAGCGCGTGGGCGACGGGCGCCCCTACCCCGATCACGGCCTGTCGGCCAAGGGGTGGGCGGCGGTGCCACCGCGCCAGATCAGGCTCGACGAGCTGGTCACCACCAAGGACACGCTGCAGCTCGCCGCCCTCCTGGACGAGGACTCGACGTTCTACGGCGACCTGTTCGCGCACGTCGTGGAGTGGCGGGGCGAGTACTACCTCGAGGACGGGCTACACCGCGCGCTGCGCGCCGCCCTCCAGCAGCGGCAGATCCTGCACGCCCGGGTCCACACGATCGAGGGGTGACGGCGGGGCCACTGCCGGCTCTAGGCTCCGGGCATGCCCCCGGCGGCTCGGACCCTGCTCACGCTCACGGTGCTCGGTGCCGTGCTGGTCGTCGCCGCGTGGTCGGGCTGGTCCATCCTCACCTCGCCGATGCCGGACGCCGGCGAGTCGCCGACCTGCGTGGAGACACCGGTGCGGCCCGGCGAGGAGCTGAGGGTCGCCCAGGTGACCGTGACCGTGCTCAACGCCGGCCGACGCTCCGGGCTGGCCAACCGGACGCTGACCGGCTTGGTCGACCAGGGGTTCCACCGCGGTGGCAGCGGCAACGCCGGCGCCGGCGTCGAGGTGTCCAACGCCCAGATCTGGACCGACGACCCCGACAGTCCGGCGGTCGCGCTCGTGGCCGCCCGGATCCCCGGTGTCCGGATCGTCCCGCGGGACGCCACCCAGTTCGCCGGGGTCGTCCTCGTGGTGGGCAACGGCTTCGCCGGTCTGCGGCCGGGCCCGCCGTCCGTCCCGGTCCGCAAGGACACCACGATCTGCGCGCCCCCGCTCGGCTGAGCCGCGGGCGTCAGGTGGCCTCGCCGGACGCCCGCTCCTCACGCAGCCACTGGGCGAGCCGACCGTGCCGGCTGACCTGGCGCAGCCGTCGCTCGGTCTGCTCCCGGACCGCGCGGGGCGCCACCACGAGGACGTCGTCGCCCGCGCGCAGCGCGGTACGGCGCTCCGGCACGATCGTCGCGCCGTCACGGACGATGAGCGAGACCGAGCAGCCCTTCGGCAGTCGCAGCTCGCCCACCTCGACGCCGTGCATCCGTGAGCCCGGGGTGATGGAGACCTGCAGGAGGTCGGCCGCGAGCCGGTCCAGGGGCGCTGCCTCCACCTCGAGCGCGCGGGGGTCCGACGGCCGGGCGACACCCAACAGGCGCGCGACCAGCGGCAGGGTCGGGCCGGTCAGCAGGGTGTAGGCGACGACCATCACGAAGACGATGTCGAAGAGCCGGGCCGAGCCGGGGACGCCCTCGGCCAGCGGGATCGTCATCAGCACGACCGGCACGGCGCCGCGCAGCCCCGCCCAGGAGAGGAACGCCTGGTCGCGCCAGCCCATCGGGCGTGCCACGGAGCTCACCAGCACCGACAGCGGCCGCGCCACGACGGTCAGCACGAGCCCGGCCACCAGCGCCAGCCCGACGACCTCCCACGTGATCCGGCTGGGCGAGAGCAGGAGTCCGAGCATCACGAACAGGCCGATCTGGGCCAGCCAGGCCAGCCCCTCTGCGAACGACCTGGTCGGTCCGCGGTGGGGCAGCTCGGTGTTGCCCAGCACCAGCGCGGCGACGTACACGGCGGCGAAGCCGCTGGCGTGGACGGCCGAGGCCGCGCCGTACCCGAGGAAGGTCAGCGTCAGCACCGCGAGCGGATAGAGGCCGGAGGAGGGCAGCGCGATGCGACGCATCACCCAGGCCCCGCCGAAGCCGACCGCGAGGCCCGTCAGCGTTCCGACCGCGACCTCATAGCCGATGATCCCCACGACCTGCCACCACGGGTCCTCCTGGGCGGCGCCGCTGGCGACCAGCGTGACCAGTACGACGGTCGGGGCGTCGTTGAGGCCGGACTCGGCCTCCAGGGCACCGGTCAGCCGGCGCGGGAGCGGGACACGACGCAGCACGGAGAAGACGGCCGCGGCGTCGGTGGGCGCGGTGACGGCGCCGAGGAGTACGGCGAGCATCGGGTCCAGGCCGAGCAGGTAGTGCCCCGCCGCCGCGACGACACCCACGGTCACGGCGACGCCCAGCGTGGCCAGTGACAGGCCCAGCCGCATAGCCGAGCGCACCTCGCCCCACTGGGTGCTCAGACCACCCTCGGCGAGGATCAGCGCCAGCGCGGCGAAGCCGAGCGCGTGGGCGAGCTGGGCGTCCTCGAAGTGGATGCCGATGCCGGACTCGCCGAGCGCGACACCCATGAGCAGGTAGACCAGCAGCGAGGGCAGTCCGGTGCTGGAGGAGACCCGGACCGCGAGGATGGCGCAGAGGATGACCGCGGACCCCACGAGCACGAAGACGTCGAGCTGGTGGACGTCGAAGCTCATGTCACCCCTGGTCGGCCGGTGGCGGGGCCTGAGTCTATCGGGCGCGGATAGGTTGGTCTGCGTGGGATCTGGGGTGGGTTCTGGCGTGGGTTCTGGCTTCGACTCTGGGCTGACCGAGCGGTGGACGGCCGCCTCGCGTGCGAACGTCCCGCCGTTCCACGTGATGGACATGATCGAGGCCGCCACCGTGCGGCAACGGACCCACGGCGACGCGGTCAGCCTGCTCTCGGGTCAGCCGGCGACCGGGGCACCGGCGGCCGTGGCCGCCGAGGCGGTGCGGCTGCTGCAGTCCGGTGAGCCGCTCGGCTACACGCCCGCGACCGGCATCCTGGCGCTGCGCGAGGCGATCGCCGCCCACCACGCCCGGTGGCACGGCATCGACGTCTCGCCCGACGACGTGGTCGTGACGACCGGAGCCAGCGGCGGGTTCCTCCTCGCGTTCCTCGCCGCGTTCGAGGCCGGCGACCGGGTGGCGCTCGCCCGGCCGACGTACCCCTGCTACCGCAACGTGCTGACGGCGCTCGGCTGTGAAGTCGTCGAGCTGCCGACCGGCCCGGAGACGCGGTTCCAGCCGACCCTGGAGCAGCTCGCGGCCGTGCCGGACCTCAAGGGCGTGCTCGTCGCCTCGCCGGCCAACCCGACCGGCACCATGATGCTTCCCGACGAGCTCGCCGCCATCGCCGCATGGTGCGAGGAGCGGCGCGTCCAGCTGATCTCCGACGAGATCTACCACGGCATCGAGTACGCGCCGCTGGAAGGGCATCCGCCGCTGGCCCGGAGCGCCTGGGAGACCAGTCGGGAGGCGGTCGTCTTCGGCAGCTTCAGCAAGTACTTCTCGATGACCGGCTGGCGGCTCGGGTGGCTGCTGGCACCCCGTCGGCTGCGCCGCGCCGTCGACGTGCTGACCGGCAACTTCACGATCTGCCCGCCGACGCTGGCCCAGCGCGCGGCGGTGCAGGCGTTCACGGACGAGTCCTACGCCGAGCTCGACGGCCACGTGCGCCGGTACGCCGGCAACCGGGCCGCCCTGCTGGCCGGACTCGCCGACCTCGGCATCACCCGGCTCGCCCCCGCCGACGGCGCCTTCTACCTCTACGCCGACGTCGGCCACCTCACCGACGACACCATGGCCTGGTGTCGCCGGCTGCTGGCCGAGCACGGGCTCGCCCTGGCCCCCGGCATCGACTTCGACGCCGGCGCCGGGGGCGAGGGTCACCGCTTCGTGCGGCTCTCCTTCGCGGGGGACCGCGCCGAGATCGACGAGGCCCTGCGCCGGCTCTCCACAGCCGTGCCGCGCTGAGGTTTCCGCCGCGACCGGCCGGGCAGGAGGCCGGGGAGAGCCGGAGCGGAGGTGGTCGATGATCTTCTACGGCGACCCGGAGCGCGTCCTCCGGCTGTCGCGGCGGCTGGCGCGCGAGGCGGCCGGCATGCGCGAGGACGCCGAGGAGGTGCACCGCGCGGTCCAGGCCGTGCCGTGGCAGGGCGTCGCGGCGGATGCCATGGCGACGGCGTGCCGGACGCGGGTCGCCCACCTGCTGCACACCGCCGACCTGTACGACGAGGCGGCCGAGCGGCTGGTCGACCACGCCCGCCGGGTCGAGGGGCGGCTGGCACTGATCGCCGCGATCGAGCAGCACGTGCTCGGCCTGGTCGACCGCGCCCGGGCGCGGGCCGCCGACGTGGCGTCCGGCTTGCTCGACGCGCTCGACCCACGTGACGAGCTGTTGGCGACGTTCCGGCCACCGCCGTCCGGCAGCGTCGAGTGGCTTCGTCTCGACCTCCCGGTGGACCTCCCCGTCAGCCTCCCCGGGCTGCGATGAGGACGGTGAAGCCGGGACCGCCCGACTCCGACGGTCGCAGCGTCGCCATCGCCGACATCGCCGGCGGGGTCGCCGGGCTGGCCGCGTCGACGGCAGCGATGACGGCGCTCGCCGGCACGATGGGCGGCGTCGGGTTGAGACTGGCCGGCCGGGCGGCGATCGGCGCCGCCACGGCGGCCGACACCGACCTGGCGCTCTCCGCGCCGGTGGCACCGGAGACGTTCGCCGTCGCCGAGGCGGCGCTGCTACGGGCGGTGGCCGGTCCGGAGGGCGCCGGACCCGATGTCGCCGCGTGGGAGCTGCTGGCGGTCGGCGTACGTCGGGCCGCCGCGACGATGACGGCGGCCGACGAGCTGGTCCGTGGCTGGTGGCTCGGCCTCGCCGAGCAGGCGCTCACCGTCGGCGCGCCGGGCATCGCCGCGGCCGGTGCGCTGGCCGGCGCGGCCACGGGGCAGCGCGCCTCCTACGCCCTGGCCGGGCTGCTCGGCACCGCCTACCTCACGGGGACCGGGCACCGCACCGTGCCGCGCCCCGACCTGACCGTGCCCGACCTGGCCCGGCAGCCGCAGGGCGTCCAGGGGCTGGTGACGGTGCTCGCGCAGACGAGCGCACTCTCCGGGCCTGGCGCGGAGCGGAACAACGGCACCGTCGCGGTGCAGACCCTGGTCGCCCCGGACGGCGGGCGCCGCCACGTCGTCTACCTCCCCGGCACCGACGACCTGCGCCCGTGGAGCCGCGACGGCGACGTCCGCGACTGGGCGACCAACCTCCGGCTGACCGGCAACCGCCCGACCGCGTACGCCGCGGGCGTCCTCGACGCGATGGCACAGGCCGGCATCCGGCCCGGTGAGCCGGTGCTGCTGGCCGGGCACAGCCAGGGCGGGATGCAAGCCGCGGCGCTGCTGAGCCACGGGACGCCGTACGCCGTCACCGACGTCGTCACGGTGGGCTCACCCACCGCGCAGCTGGAGGGTCGCTTCCCCGCCGGCAGCCAGGTGCTCTCGCTGGAGAACGCCGGTGACCTCGTCCCGAAGACCGACGGTGCCGACAACCGCGACACCGTCGCGCAGGTCACCGTCACCTTCGCCACCCGCGACACCGGCATGCCCGGCAACCACGACCTCACCCACTACCTCGCCGGCGCGGCGGCGGTCGACGCCTCGGCCCATCCCTCGGTCGTGGCCGCGGTCGACGGGCTCGACGACTTCCTGTCCGGTGAGCTCGCCGCGGCGGGGCAGGTCTTCCAGATCACCCGGGACTGAGGCGCGCGGCCGTCAGGCGATCCGGTGCACGAACTCGCCGAGCTGGGTCAGGTTGCGGCACTCCACCATGGGGACGACCTCGCCGTAGCGGGTGGCGGCCGAGTCGCCGGTGTCCCACTGCCGGCGTGCCTCCGGGTTGAGCCACCACGCCTGGCGCGTGTTCTCCGCGATCGAGCGCAGAGTGGGCAGCGCCAGGTCGGCGTAGTTGGAGCGGGCGTCGCCGAGGACGAGCAGCGACGTCTTCGGACCCAGTGCATCGGCGTGCCGCTCGGCGAACAGCTCGAACGCGCGGCCGTAGTTGGTGCGGCCGAACCGTGCGGCGTACGCCGACGCCTCGGCGAGGCGCGTCATGGTGTCGACCATGTCGCCCCCAGGCGTGAAGTACGACGTCACCTCGTGAACCTCATCGACGAAGGTGAACGCCCGCACCTTGCTGAACGCCTCGCGCAGCGCGAAGACCAGCATCAGCGTGAACGACGCGAAGTTGGCCACCGACCCGCTGACGTCGCAGAGCACGACGAGCTCGTTGCGGTGCGGGCGCTTCGGCTTGTGGTGGGTCTCGAGCGGGACGCCACCGGAGGCGATGGAGGCGCGCACCGTGCGGCGTACGTCGAGCGGTCCGCGGCGCCGGGCGTGGTGTTCCTGGGTGAGCCGGGTGGCGAGCCGGCGGGCGAGCGGATAGACCTCCCGCCGCAGCTCCTCCAGGTCGGCGCGGCGGGCGGAGAGGAAGTCGAGCCGGTCGATGGTCGGCCGCACGCTGACGTCGGCGATGTGGGCCGGGCCGCGCTCCTCGGCGATCCGGCGCCGGGCGTCGGCCTCGACCAGACCGGTGTACGCGCCCACCCGGCGGGCGGCGACCCGCTCGGCCTCCTCCTCGGTCCAGCCCGAGGCCATCAGCCCCTGGACCAGCCTGCTGGTCACCTCGTCGGGTGCCAGCCGCCGCAACGTGGTGTACGACGACCAGGACGACAGTCCCGGCCCGCGACCGGGCATCGCCCCCAGCCGGCCGACGGCCTCCGCGGCCAACTGGCGCAGCCGCTCGGTGTCGTCGGTCGCGAGGGCGTCGACGAGCTGGTCCTGCAGCAGCCGGATCGACGCCGCGGTGTCGCGCAGCACCGCCGCGTCCCGGGCATCCACCGCCACGTCCGCGTCGAGGGCGGCGTCATCGGCCCGTACGCCGGCCACCCCGTCGCCGACCAGCCGAGGGAAGTACAGCTCGAACAGCGCGTCGAAGGTGGGCCGCTGACTGTGCCGCTTGACCAGCGTGGCGGCGTACACGTCGCGCACCTGGGTCCGCGAGCCCCAGCCCACCGCCCCCAGGGCGCGCGCTGCGTCCAGCCCCTCCGACAGCGACACCGGCAGACCCGCGGCGCGCAGCGCCTCGAGGAACTCGATGTGACGGTCGAGCAGGGCCATGGGATCAGCGCCGCAGCCGCAGCTCGCGCACCGCGCGCTCGGTGTCGGAGGCGTGCTTGAGGACGACCCCGAGGGTGTCGTCGATGGCCTTGGCGTCCAGGTCCTCGATCTCCAGGGCGATGAGCGTGCGCGCCCAGTCGACCGACTCCGCGATCGACGGCGCCTTCTTCAGCTCCAGCTCCCGCAGTCGCCCGACGACGGTGACGAGCTGCTCGGCGACCTTCGCCGGCAACCCCGGCACCTGCGAGGTGACGATCTCCTTCTCGCGCTCACTGTCCGGGTAGTCCAGGTGCAGGTAGAGGCAGCGGCGCTTGACCGCCTCCGACAGCTCCCGCGAGGCGTTGGAGGTGAGCACGACGAACGGGCGCCGGACCGCGCTGACGGTGCCGAGCTCGGGGATCGTGACCTGGAAGTCGCTCAGCACCTCCAGCAGCAGGCCCTCCACCTCGACGTCGGTCTTGTCGACCTCGTCGATGAGCAGCACCGTCGGCTCCTCGCGGCGGATGGCGGTCAGCAGCGGCCGGGTGAGCAGGAACTCCTCGGAGAAGACGTCGTCGTGGGTCTGGCTCCAGTCCTGGCCCTGGCCGTCGCTGCCGGCGGCCTGGATCCGCAGCAGCTGCTTCTTGTAGTTCCACTCGTACAGCGCGCGGGCCTCGTCGAGCCCCTCGTAGCACTGCAGCCGCACCAGGTCGGCGCCGGTCGCCCGGGACACCGCCTTGGCCAGCTCGGTCTTGCCGACGCCCGCCGGCCCCTCGACGAGCAGCGGCTTCTCCAGCGTGCCGGCGAGGAAGGCCGTCGTCGCGGTCGGGCCGTCGGCGAGATAGCCCACCTCGGCCAGCCGCGCGGTCGCCTCGGCAGGGGACGAGAACCAGGTCATGGCGCCCATCCTCTCAGTCCCCGGCCGACGTACCTCACCGGTTCTCAGCGGGCGCTCAGCCCGCAGTGGCACCCTGGTCCCGTGCCACCCGGAACCCCGCCCGTGAAGCCGCGCGCCCTCGTCGTCGACGACGACCAGGCCGTGCGGGAGTCGCTGCGCCGCTCCCTGGAGTTCAACGGGTACGACGTCACGCTGGCCGGCGACGGGGCGGAGGCGCTCGCGATGATCGCCGCAGCACGCCCCGACGTGGTGGTGATGGACGTGATGATGCCCCGCCTCGACGGCCTGGAGGCCACCCGGGCGCTGCGCAGCGCGGGCAACGACGTCCCCGTCCTCGTGCTCACCGCGCTCGACGCGGTCGGCGACCGGGTCGACGGCCTGGACGCGGGCGCCGACGACTACCTCACCAAGCCGTTCGCGCTGCCGGAGCTGCTGGCCCGGCTGCGCGCGCTGCTGCGCCGCGCGACCCCTCGCGAGGAGGGCGACGAGGCGGAGATCCTCACCTTCGCCGACCTGACGATGAACGTCCCGACCCGCGAGGTGGTCCGGGGAGGCCGCCGCATGGAGCTGACCCGCACCGAGTTCGCACTGCTGGAGATGTTCCTGCGCCGGCCGCGGCGCGTGCTGGAGCGCTCCTTCATCCTCGAGGAGGTCTGGGGCTTCGACTTCCCGACCACCGCCAACTCGCTGGAGGTCTACGTCGGCTACCTGCGCCGCAAGACCGAGGCCGACGGCGAGCCCCGCCTGATCCACACCGTGCGTGGCGTCGGCTACGTCCTGCGCGAAGGATGAGGCCCCCTTCTCGCATGCCCGTGCGTCCGCGCCCCGAACCGGGACCCCGATGAACAGCCGCTGGCACTACCGCCGCTCGCTGGAGAGCCGGGTCACCCTGCTGACCACGGTCGCCGTCGGTGTCGCCGTCGCGTTCGTCTCCATCGGCGTCTACTTCACGGTCCGGGTCCAGCTGACCGCGACGCTGGACGACTCGCTGCTGCAGCGCGCCCAGCTGGCGGCGCGCTCCTCCACGCTGCAGCAGCTGACCCAGGGTGCGGAGATCCCTGCCGCGGCGTTGGGCGCCGCCGACATCCGCATCGCGTTCGTCTACGCGGACGGCATCATCCACATCCCCGACCGGGCCGGCGACTTCCCGCGCCTCGGACAGCCCGAGCTGGCCGTCGCCACGGGCGAGCGGGGCTGGGTCATCCGCACCATCCGGGTCGACCGCGACGGCGAGTACCGCGTCGTCACCGTCCCCACCACGCGAGCCGGCCAGGCGCTCGTGGTCGCCCAGTCGCTCGCGCCGCAGCAGCAGGTCCTCAACCGCCTCGGCATCGTGATGCTCGCCTTCGGCCTGCTCGGCGTGGCAGCCGCGGGGTTCGCCGGTAGGGGCGTCGCCGGGAGCGGCCTGCGACCGGTGCGCCGGCTCACCAAGGCCGTCGAGCACATCGCCCGCACCGAGGACCTCACCCCGCTGCCGGTCGAGGGCGACGACGAGATCGCCCGGCTGGCCACCGCGTTCAACGGCATGCTGGTCGCGCTGGCCGCCTCCCGCGACCGCCAGCGGCAGCTGGTCGCGGACGCCGGCCACGAGCTGCGGACGCCGCTCACCTCCATGCGCACCAACATCGACCTGCTCACCCAGGCCGGCGCCTCGCTCGACGAGGACCAGCGGGCCGAGCTGCTGGGCGACGTACGCGCCCAGATGGTGGAGCTCACCACGCTCATCGGCGACCTCGTCGAGCTCGCCCGCGACGAGCCGCTGACGCCGGTGGTCGGCGCGGTGGAGCTGCACGAGGTCGTCGAGCATGCCGTCGGCCGGGTCCGGCTGCGGGCGCCGTCGGTCACGTTCGAGACCGACCTCGACCCGTGGTGGGTGGTGGGCGAGGAGCACAGCCTGGAGCGCGCCGTGACCAACGTGCTCGACAACGCCGCGAAGTGGAGCCCCGCGGGCGGCACCGTCCGGGTCGCGCTGCAGCGCGGAACCCTGACCGTCGACGACGAGGGCCCCGGCATCGGCGAGGCCGACATCCCGCACGTCTTCGACCGGTTCTACCGCTCCCCCGAGTCCCGCTCGATGCCCGGCTCCGGGCTCGGGCTGTCCATCGTCCGCCAGGTGGCCGAGCGTCATGCCGGCACCGTGTCGGCCGGCCGCGCGCCGTCCGGCGGTGCCCGGCTCGAGCTGCGGCTGCCCGGCGCCCCGTCCCCCATGCCGAAGGGAATCCCCACCCGTGCCCCGTCCTGAGCGGTCCCCCGCCCGCGCCACCCGTGCCGCCCTGGCCGCCGTGGCCGCCCTGCTGCTGTTCGCCGGCTGCGGCGGCGAGGACCCCGAGCCCTCGGCCGCGCCGCCCCTGCCGGCCGGGCACGCGGGCGTCGCCTCGCCCAGCGGCGCCGCGGCCGCCTTCAACCCGTGCGACGCCGTCGACGCCGACGCCGTGAGCGCCGCCCTCGGCTCGCCGCTGAGGCTGGAGCGAGGCACCACGACCAACGTCCGCTGCTCCCTGTTGCCGGCCGAGGAGGGCAAGCCGACCTTCGAGCTGTCCTACCTGTGGTTCGACGACGGCCTGGCCGCGGCATGGGAGACCATGGACGTCCCGGCCGGTCGGGTCCGGACACCGCGGATCCCGGGTGCCGACGACGCCCGGGTCGTCGTCAACGAGTCAGCGGAGGCGTACGCCGTCTCCGCGTTCCTGCAGAACGGCACGCTGATCCAGACCGTCAACGCACTCGCGCTGGCGCCGTACGACGGCCCGCGGGTCGACCGCGCGGTGGAGACCCTTCTGACGCAGCTGTCGGCCGGCCGCCACGGCACCTGACCGCCGGGCGGTCCGACCGCCGGGCGGCTACCGCGGCGTCGTGCGGGTGTCGCGCCAGGACCGCTCGAACGGCAGCCGCCAGGCGTGCGGCGCGATGAGCTGGTGGATGGCGTTGGGGCCCCAGGAGCCGGGCGCGTAGAGCCGGACCGGCGGCGGGTTGTCGAGCAGCGGCTGGGAGATGTCCCAGAGCGTCTCGATGCCCTCGGCGGTGGTGAACAGCGTGTGGTCCCCGCGCATCGCGTCGTGGATCAGCCGCTCGTAGGCCTCGAGCACGCCGGTCGAGGAGGAGGTCTCCTGGGTGGCGAACTGCATCGACAGCTTCTCCAGCTTCATGCCCGGCCCGGGCCGCTTGCCGTAGAACGAGAGCGACATCCGCGACTGGTCGGCCAGGTCGAAGGTGAGGTGGTCCGGGCCCTGGGTCCCGGCGTTGGAGCCGGCCGGGAACATCGTCAGCGGCGGCTCCTTGAACGCGATGGAGATGATCCGCGCGCCCTCCGCCATCTTCTTGCCGGTGCGCAGGAAGAACGGCACGCCGGCCCAGCGCCAGTTGTCGATGATGACCTTCAGCGCGATGAACGTCTCGGTGTCGGAGTCGTCGGCCACCTCGTTCTTGCCGCGGTAGCCGGTGTACTGCCCCCGGACGACGTTGGCGGGGTCGATGGGCCGGATCGAGCGGAACACCTTGTTCTTCTCGTCGCCGATCGGTCCCGGCGCCAGCGAGGTCGGCGGCTCCATCGCCATGAACGCCAGCACCTGCATCAGGTGGGTGACCACCATGTCGCGGTAGGCGCCGGTGGACTCGTAGAAGGCCGTGCGCCCCTCCAGGCCGAGGGTCTCGGGGACGTCGATCTGGACGTGGTCGATGAAGTTGCGGTTCCAGATCGGCTCGAACAGGCCGTTGGCGAACCGGAACGCGAGGATGTTCTGCGCCGCCTCCTTGCCGAGGAAGTGGTCGATGCGGAAGACCTGGTCCTCGTCGAAGACCTGGTGCACCGCGGCGTTGAGGACCTTCGCGGAGGCCAGGTCGGTGCCGAACGGCTTCTCCATGATGATCCGGGCGCGCTCGACCAGCCCGGCCTCGTCGAGCTCGTGGATCACGTCGAGGGCCGCCTTCGGCGGCACCGAGAGGTAGTGCAGCCGGGCCACCGGCCGGCCGGTGCGCGCCAGCTTCGCCTCCGCGTCGTGGACCAGGTGGGCGAGCTCCTTCGCTCCCCGCGAGGTGGGGATGTAGGACAGCAGCTCGGCGAACGGTGCCCAGCGCGCGTCCGTGACCACGCCCTTGCCGAACTCCTCGCAGGCATCGCGCGCGAGCTTCACGAAGCCCTCGGTGTCGATCTCCTCCAGCGAGGTGCCGACGATCATCGCGTCCTTGAGCAGCCCTGCCTCGAAGAGCCGGAGCAGCCCCGGCAGCAGCTTGCGTCGGGCCAGGTCACCCGTGGCGCCGAACAGCACGACGACGTGCGGTTGCTCCATGTCCTCCACGGTAGCCATCCGGGATGCCTTCCTCTCTGGTGCGGCCTGTTCCTCGAGACGAGGTGCGTGAGCCTCAGTCCTGCGGCCAGGCGAACAGGCAGAACGTGTGGCCGGCCGGGTCGGTGTAGACCCGCAGCGGCTCCTCCGCGTCGTCGGACTGGTCCAGGCGGAGGCTCGCGCCCAACCCCAGTGCCCGATCGTGGTGCTGCTCCATCTCCTCGACGCTGTCGACGAGGAAGTCGAGGTGGAGCTGCTGGGGGACGGCCGGGTCCGGCCAGGTGGTGGGCGTGACCGACGCGGCCTGCTGGAACGCCAGCCGCTCACCGCCCGGTCCGACGATCGAGCGCCAGTCGGTGTCGTCGCCACCGTCCTCGAAGCCGTCGGGATAGCTCCACCCGAGCAGCTCGCGGTAGAACTCCGCCAGCCGCGGCACGTCGGTGGTGTCGAGCACGACGCTGCGCAGGTGGATCCCCATGGGTCCAGCCTGGCACAGGGACGGAAGGCGAGGGCGTACGCCGGCCGCGGGTCTGCTCAGCCGTCGGCCGGATGCAGTGCGCTCAGCAGGCGTTCGGCCTTCCAGCGCGTCTCGGCGTACTCCTCGGCGAGATCGCTGCGGACCGTGATGCCGCCGCCGGTGCCGAGCGTCCAGCGGCCGTCGCCCGTGGTCGTCAGCGCGCGGATCACCACGCCGAGGTCGGCCCGGCCGTCGGCGGCGATCCATCCGAACGCGCCGGCGTACGCGCCGCGCGGGCCGCCCAGCCCGGGCGCGGCCTCGACGGCCTCGATGATCTGCATCGTGCGCAGCTTCGGGGCACCGGTCATGGAGCCGGCGGGGAAGAGCGCTCGCAGCGCCTCCACCGTGCCGACCCCGTCGCGCAACCGTCCGCGGACCGTGCTCACGAGCTGGTGGACGCTGGCATAGGACTCCACCGCCATCAGCTCCGGCACCTCGACCGTCCCCGGCTCGCACACCAGCGAGAGGTCGTTGCGGAGCAGGTCGACGATCATGAGGTTCTCGCTGCGGAACTTCGGGTCGGTGCGCAGCCGCTCCGCGCTCTGCTCGTCCTCCTCCGGGGTGCTCCCCCGCTGCGTCGTCCCCTTGATCGGCCGCGTCTCGATCGTGCGCTCGGCCGTCACGAGGGCGTAGCGCTCCGGGCTGGAGCTCAGTAGCCACGCCTCGGCGCCCGGCATGTCGTGCTGCAGGAAGCCGGCGTACGGCGCCGGGTTGATGTCGCGCAGCCGCAGGTAGACCTCCGCGGGCACCTGACGTCGTTCACCCTCCGTCGGCGTGTCGCGGTCGGAAGGGTCAGGTGCCGGCGTCAGCCGGTAGGTCAGGTTCGTCTCGTAGGTGTTGCCGGCCCGGAGCTGCTCCTGGACCTGCTCGAAGGCGGTGGCGTAGGCGGGGGGCGGCGACGCCGCGGCCGCGGAATCCCCGGTGAACCGGGGATTCCGCGACTTCGGGGGCGTTGCAACGCCCCCGAAGTCCGAGGACTGCCCCCGAACCTCGTCGTCGAACACCCGCAGCCGGCTCGGCCGCATCCACACGGCGTCGGGCAGGTCCTCGGACGGTACGGCGGGCAGGTCGGGCCGACAGGCGTAGCCGAAGTAGCCGAACCACTGGTCGGCGGGCGCGCCGGCGGCCAGCTCGTCGGTCAGCGCCGACCAGATGTCCGAGCCGACGACCTCCGCCCGGCCGTCGGCGTGCCGGGTGACCTCACGCCGGGCGGCGGAGTAGGTCAGCGAGACGTCGGAGGGCTCCAGCCAGCCGAGCAGCGAGCGCCGGCCCGACCACTGCCGCGCGCCGCCGCCGTCGAGCCAGACGCACCGGGGATGCTCGCGGGCGACCGCGGCGAACACCTCGTGGGCAGCCGTCACGAGGCGAGTCCCAGGAAGTTGCCGACCAGCCGGGTGCCGTGCTCGGACAGGATCGACTCGGGGTGGAACTGCACCCCCTCCAGCGGCAGCGAGCGATGCCGCACGCCCATCACGGTGCCGTCCTCGGCCCGGGCGGTGACCTCGAGGCAGTCGGGCACGGACAGCGCCGCCAGCGAGTGGTACCGCACGGCGCGCAGCGGCGACGGTACGCCCGTGAACACGCCGGCACCGTCGTGGCGCACGGTCGCCACCTCGCCGTGGGCGGGCTCGACGCGGTCCACCCGGCCGCCGTACGCCGTCACGAGTCCCTGCATCCCGAGGCAGACCCCGAGCACCGGCCGGGTCGCTGCGCGCAGCACGTCGGTCCCGACGGCGAAGTCGGCCGCGTCGGCGGGGTGGCCGGGGCCGGGCGAGAGCACGACGAACGCATGGGAGAGCACCTCGTCCGCGGTCACCTCGTCATGCTCCACCACGGTGGGCAGGACGCCGGTGACGCCGGCGATGAGGTGGACCAGGTTCTGGGTGTAGGAGTCGTGGTGGTCGACCACGACGACGTCCGGCACAGCTGGCACGGCGACGAATGTCATCAGTCCAGCAGCAGCCGGGCGACCAGGTCGTGGATCAGGTCGTAGCCGCGCTCGGTCAGGATCGACTCGGCGTGGAACTGGATGCCGTGGAAGTGCGGTCCGCGCACCGCGTGGACGTCGCCCGACTGCGGGTCGGCGTCGACCGAGACGCCCTCGGGCAGCTCGCGGTCCCCGACCCGGCCGACGAACGTGTTGTAGAACCCCACCCGGTAGGACCGGCCGTCGACGGTCACGGGCGACTGGGTGCCCTGGAAGACGATGTCCTTGTAGTGCAGCTCGATCCCCAGCTCGTGGCACAGCGCCTGGTGGCCGAGGCAGACGGCGAGGAACGGCCGCTCGGTCTCCAGCAGGGAGGAGACGGCCGCGCGCAGGTTGCGCATCTTCGGATCGGCGTCGTCGCGGGGGTCGCCGGGGCCGGGGCCCACGATGACGAGGTCGAAGCCGTCCAGGCAGCCGGGCGTGTAGTCCTCGTGGCGTACGACGGACGAGGTCATGCCGAGCACGGCCAGGATGTGGCGCAGCATCTTCACGAAGTCGTCCTCGCCGTCGAGGATGACGACCGACTTCCCGGCCAGCCGAGGGTCCGGGTCGGATCCGCCCTGGTCGGTCAGCCAGAACGTGGAGAGCCGCCGGTTGCGCTGGTTGAGCTCGAGCAGCACGTCCTCGTCGGTGACGAGCTCGGCGACGCCGCGGCCGGCCGGCACCGGCGCGGGCGGCACCAGCCCGAAGGCGGCGAGGATGCCCCCGGCCTTCGCGTGCGTCTCAGCCACCTCGTACGCCGGGTCGGAGTCCCGCACGAGCGTCGCGCCGGCGCTGACCTTCAGCTCGCCGGAGGGCGAGACGTCCGCGGTGCGGATGACGATGGGGCTGTCGACCACCGGCTCCCCGGCGGCGTCGCGGCCGAAGATCGCGAGCGCGGCGCCGTAGTAGCCGCGGCCCTCGGGCTCGTAGGCCTTGATCAGCCGGCAGGCGTTCTCGACCGGCGAGCCGGTCACCGTGGCGGCGTACATCGTGTCGCGGACGACCTCGCGCACGTCGCGCGTCGTGCGGCCGGCCAGCAGGTACTCGGTGTGGATGAGCCGCGACATCGGCTTGAGGAACGGCCCGAGCACCTGGCCGCCCTCGGTGCAGATGTCGCACATCATCTTCAGCTCCTCGTCGACGACCATGAAGAGCTCGTAGATCTCCTTCTCGTCGCGCAGGAACTCCAGCAGCCGCGTCTTGAGCGTGCCGTCGGGCTCGCTGCCGATCTCGGCAGGGAGGCGGAAGGTGCCGGAGATCGGGTTCATCCGGACGTCGCCGCCGCTGATGGAGACGTGCCGCTCCGGGCTGGCGCCGATGAGGTAGCGGTCGCCGGTGAAGAACAGGAAGGTCCAGTAGGCGCCGCGCTCGCGCTCCAGCAGGCGACGGTAGACGGCCAGTGCCTTGGCGGCGTCCCAGTCGGCGACCACGGCGCGGTAGTGCCGGCCGACGACGAGGTTGGCGCCCTCACCCTGGCCGATCTCGTCCGTGATGATGCGCTCGACGACCTTCGCGTAGTCCTCGTCGCTGGTCTCGAACCCGCCCCGGTCGACGAAGTCGACTTCGGCCTCGGGGATCGCGGCGATCACGTCGGCGACGGACAGCTCGACCTCGGTCTCGACGTCGACCACGACGAGCGGGGTGCCGTCGTCGTGCGCCTCGAAGCCCCGCTCCGCGACCTGACGGAACGGCACCGCGACCAGACGGTCACAGCGGCGGCCGTCCGCGGGCACGCCCGTCTCCAGCGGTACGTCGAGCAGCGACTCGGCCACCCAGCGGCGGCCGCCGAGCGCGCCGATCGTGTCACGGTCCCCGGTGCGTGTGGAGCGGCGGATGAGCGCCCAGGCCTCGTGCCCCTGGATCGCGTCGATCGCGGCCCGGGCGGCGGAGACTGCAGCGCTCATGGCTGAACCCTAGAACGCCGGGTCGAGCCGGCGCCCCCGAGTTCACGCCGTAGGACTCACTCGCAGTCGAAGAGGGTGTCGCTGATCAGCTGCGCCCGCTCGACGTACCCCCGCGCGGTGGCGTGCAGGCCGTCGACGAGCCACTCCCGGTGCGCGGCGGCGGCCTCGCTCCAGGGTGCCGTGCAGGTGGCCGGACGGACGGCGGCGAGCTGGGTCATCCAGCGGTTGTAGCGGGCGGTCATCCGGACCCCGTGGCGCGGCCAGCGGGAGCTCTTGTAGGTCGTCACCAAGACGACGTAGGTCTCCGCGGGCAGCAGGGCGACGGTGCGCCGCAGGCTCTCCGCCGACCAGCCACGGCTGGGGTTGGAGCCGAGCGCGACGACGACCGCCGCGGGGTCACGGTCGGTGCGCAGGATGTTGCGCACCAGGCGAGGCATCGCGCTGACCGGGCGGCCGTTCACGCCGTTCACGCTCCAGCCCGGCTGCAGGTCGAGCAGCTGCGAGCGGCCGCGGTAGGTCAGCGAGTCACCGATGACGTAGACGCCATCGGCCGACGGGGTCACATGATCGCGGCGCGGCCCCTCCTGGGCGGCGTACGCCGGCGCGCCGGTGGTCAGGCAGGCGGCGACGACCAGGGCGAGCACGGCGGCGACGCGACGCATGAGGCTTCTCCAGTGGTACGGCGGCGCCCCGATGACGCGGCCGGGGAGATTGGATCCCGGGCCGGGCGGACGGGTCAAACCGTCCGCTGCGCCGCCGACCTGTCGATCGGCCGGGGTCGTGGGAAGTGGAGACTTCTGCCACGCCGTCCTGGGCCCGAGCTGGCAGAAGGCTCCACTCAGCAGGCGACGCAGGTCCGGGCTGTCGGGCGTGCCTCGAGCCGCTCGACCGGGATGGGCCGGCCACAGCGCTCGCAGGTGCCGTAACGGCCGTCGTCGATCCGGGCCAGCGCGGCCTCGATCTCGCGGAGCCGATGCCGTGCCTGCTGCACCAGCGTCGCCACCTGGGAGCGCTCGAACGCGATCGTGGCACCCTCGGGGTCGTGCTCGTCGTCGGCGTTCGTCGACGCCGACGCCTCCACGATCTCGCGGAAGTCGCCGGTGAGCTCCGCCAGCCGGCGCGTCGTGCGCTCACGCTCGGCGAGCAGGCGTCCGCGGTCAGCATCCACCCCACCAGTCTCCCCGACGGGCAACTCGGCGTGGTGGGCGTCGGGCCGAGCGCAGGGCTCAGTCGATGACGGTCAGCAGCTGCGTGGCGCGGGTCAGCACGACGTAGAGCGTGGCGCGGCCGGTGGCGGACTCGTCCTCGATCTCCTGCGGGCGCACCACCACGATCGCGTCGAACTCCAGCCCCTTGGTGTCGAGACCGGTGAGCACCACGACCCGGTCCTCACCCGACGGCGTCGCATGGGCGTCGACGGCGGCCGCCCGTGCGTGCGGCGCGTCCTCGGCGACCTCCGACCAGGAGGCCAGCCAGGCGTTGACCTCCGCCCGGCGCGCGACCGGCACCACGATGCCGACCGTGCCGGAGACCTGGCCGGCGAGCCGGACGACCGCCTCGCGAGTCGCCGCCTCGAGGTCGGCGACGCCGGTGATCTCCTCCGGCTCGACACCGGTCGAGCGGACCGCGGTGGGGAGATCGGCGTCGAGGCCGACGCGCTCGGCGTACGCCGCGGCGTAGGCGTAGATCTCCGCGCTGTTGCGGTAGTTGGTCGAGAGGTGGAACTCGTGGACCGCCTTGCCCTCGAGCGCCTCGGCGCGGGCCGCGGCGGCCTCCTCCGGCACCGGCCACGAGGACTGGGCCGGGTCGCCGACGATCGTCCAGGACGCCGTACGGCCGCGGCGGCCGACCATGCGCCACTGCATCGGGGTCAGGTCCTGCGCCTCGTCGATGAGGACGTGGGCGAACGGGTCGTCCTCGATGCGGTACTTCGGCGGCTGCCAGCCCGGCCCGGAGGCGAACTCGCGGTCGGAGGCGGTGAGCAGCTCCTGCACGTTGATGCCGAGCTCCGGGTCGACGTCGCGCTCGTCGGCCGGCTTCTCCGGGACGTCGCCCAGCGCGTAGCGCAGCTCGTCGAGCAGCGGGATGTCCTCGATCGACAGGTCGATCGGGTCGCTGGTCGAGCCCCACGACTTGAGCAGCTGGCGCTGCTCCTCACCGGTGAGCACGCCCTCGGCGACCCGGGAGAGGAACTCCGGCTCCCGCAGCCAGCCCAGCACGGTGCGGGCCTCGAGCGGCGGCCACCAGGCGTGCGCGAACTCCAGGAACGCCGTGTTGTCGAGCAGCTCGTCCTCGAAGGAGTCCTTGCCGCGCTCGCGGCCCCGCTCGCTGCGGACCTGGCGCCACAGCGCGTCGGTCAGCGTGCTGACCACGCGCGGGAGCTGCCGGTTGCGACGGCCCTGGCTCATCAGGGTGCGGCGCAGCTGGCCCAGCCGGCCGCGGTCGAGGGTGAGCACGTCGTCGCGGTAGAAGATCTTGAACTCGGTGGGGCTGCCGGGCGCCTGCTGGCGCGCGGTACGCCGCATCAGCTCCGCCATCTTCGCCGCGCCCTTGACCGCCGCGACGGCGGGCTCGTCGTGCCGGGTCGCCTTCACGCCGTCCACGACCTCGCCGAGGCTGCGCAGCGCCACCGCGGTCTCGCCGAGCGACGGGAGCACCCGGGCGATGTAGTTCATGAACACGCCGCTGGGGCCGACGATCAGCACGCCGCCGGACTCGTAGCGACGCCGGTCGGTGTAGAGCAGGTACGCCGCGCGGTGCAGCGCCACGACCGTCTTGCCGACGCCCGGGCCACCGGAGATCGCGACGACGCCCTTCGACGGGGCGCGGATCGCCTTGTCCTGCTCGGCCTGGATGGTGGCGACGATCGAGTGCATCGTGCGGTCGCGGGCGCGGGAGAGCTGCGCCATCAGCGCGCCCTCGCCGACGATCGGGAGATCGTCCTCGCGGCCCTCGTAGCCCTCGGCGTCCAGCAGCTCGTCCTCGAGTCCGACCACCTTCGGCCCGGCGCAGCGCAGCACCCGGCGCCGGATCACGCTGTGCGGCTCGGCGGCGGTCGCCTGGTAGAAGACGGCGGCCGCCGGGGCCCGCCAGTCGATGAGGAGGCTGTCGCGGTTCTCGTCGCGCAGGCCGATGCGGCCGACGTACCGCGGCTCCTCGTCCACCTCGGGGCGCAGGTCGAGCCGGCCGAACACCAGGCCCTCGTGCGCCGCGTCGAGCTGGGCGATCCGCTTGGCCGCCTGGAACACCATCGCATCCCGCTCGACGAGGCCACCCTCGTGGCCCAGCTTGCCGCGAGCCTGCCCCTCCCGGGCCAGCTCCTGTGCGGCCTTCGCGGAGTCCGCCAGCTGGCGGTAGACCCGATCCACGAACGCCTGCTCGCGGTCGACTTCCCGACCGACCAGATCCTCGCTCAACGTTGTCCGTCCCCTTGCGCCGACCGTTCCCCGCCGCGCCGCTCCGGTCGCGACCGGCTGAGCGCAGCAAGTTCTCAAGCCTACCCGTGCGGCGCTGTCTCTCCCATTCGGTCCGGCCGGCGGGCCGGGTGCGTCGGCCTGTTCGGGCTGTTCGGGCTGTTCGGGCTGTTCGGCAAGGTATGCAGCCGAGTGGTCACTTCCCTCGTGGAACTCCGCACGGGGAGTGCGCATCGGCCTGCATACCTCGATGGGCATGCAGCCAGCGTGCCCGGAGCCCGGAGACAATCAGCCCTTCGGACGCGACAGGAACGCCAGCATCGCCTCGCGGGCCTCGTCGGAGCCGAACAGCCGCGCGCTGAGCTGGGACAGGTCCTCGCCCCGGGCGTCGATGCGCTCCAGCAGGTCGCGCGAGAGCAGCCCCTTGGTCTCCCGCAGCCCCTGGGCGGCGCCGGTCGCGAGGCTGGCGCAGACCCGCTCCACCTCCGCGTCGAGGTCGTCGGCCGGCACGGCCCTGGTCACCAGCCCCATCGCCACCGCGTCGGCGGCGGTGAACGTCTCACCGGTGAGGAAGGCGTACGACGCGGCGCGGCTGGTCAGCCGCGGCAGGACGGTCAGCGAGATGGCCGCGGGGGTCAGTCCGAGCTTCACCTCGGTCAGCGCGAACGTCGCCGGCTCGGCCGCGACGACGATGTCCGCGGCGGCCACGATCCCGATGCCACCGGCGCGCACCGCTCCCTGCAGCCGCACCACGACCGGCTTGGTGTGCGCGACGATGCTGCGCTGCAGCGCGACGATGGCGCGGGCGCCCTCGACCATCGGGACCGTCGCCGCCTCGGACAGATCGGCGCCGGAGCAGAACACCTTCCCGGTCGCGGCGAGCACGACGACCTTGACCGTGTCGTCCGCGTCGGCCTCGGCCAGCCGACCGGCCAGCTCGGTCACGAGCTGCCGGGAGAGCGCGTTGCGGTTGTGCGGGGAGTCGAGGGTGATCGTCGCGACGTCGCCGCTGACGACGTAGTGGACCAGTTCCGGAGTGTCCTCAGCCATGGCGGTCATCCTGCCCGATCGCACCGCCCTCGTGGCCCGATGACCTCGCGCCCGCGCGGCGCGCACACTGGAGGGGTGGACAGGGTCCAGGCGGCCTTCCGGGCGAGTCCGCGCGCGTGGTTCCTCCCGGTGTCGCAGCGCTGGCGGGCGTCGTACGACGGCCCGCTGCCGCTGCCCGCGGGACAGACCAACTCCCAGCCCCGCACCGTCGAGGCGATGCTGCGTCTGCTCGACGTGCAGCCGGGGCAGCGCGTGCTCGACGTCGGGGCCGGCTCGGGCTGGACGACCGCGCTGCTCGCGCACCTGACCGGCCCGACCGGGGAGGTCGTCGGTGTGGAGCTCGAGCCGGAGCTGGTCACGCTCGGGACCCGCCACCTGGCGGCGACCGGGCGGCGGTGGGCCAGCATCCGGCAGGCCGAACCCGGCGTACTGGGAGCGCCCGCGCTGGCGCCGTACGACCGGATCCTGGTCTCCGCCGACGCCACCCACCTGCCGCGTCAGCTGTGCGACCAGCTCGCCGACGGCGGCCGGATGGTGCTGCCGGTGGGCGGTGTCATGCACCTGGTGGAGCGGGCGGGGGAGGAGTTCGCGGTCAGCCGGCACGGCACCTACCGGTTCGTGCCGCTGCGGTGAGGACGAGCCGACGGACTACAGGTGCGGACCGCGCCGTGGGTCGGTGTCGCGCTCGTGCGGACTGCGCTCCTGCGGCGACGCGCGACGCGGCTTCTTGCGCGCCCAGGCGGGGTCCATGACGATCTCGTGGGTGTCCCCGTCACGGCCGTCGAAGGACACCGCGACGGTCTCGAACCCCTTGTGCCGGTTCATCAGCGCGTACGACGCGTAGGCGCGCCGGTCCGCCTCGGTCAGGTCCACCGCGTCGGTGAACGGCGTCAGCAGGGCGCGCGGCCACAGCCGGCGGACCAGCACGACGTTGACCTCGATGCCGAGCACGCCCATGACGCTGGCGATGTAGATGAACGCCACCAGGCCCAGGACGGTGGCGAAGGTCTTGTTCATCCCCTGCGCCTCGTTGATGACCTGCGTGACGTAGACGGCCCCAGCCCACTGCAGCCCCTGCCACAGGAAGGCGAGCGTGAAGCCGCCGGGAGCCGCGCTGCGCAGCAGGTGCTCCCGGGTGGTCGCGAACCGCATCAGCAGCGTCAGCACGGTCCCCACGACCAGCACCGAGGCCAGGGCGATCAGCCACCGCAGCGTGGTGTCGATCCGTCCCCCGAACACCTGGGTGTTGCTGCCGATGGTGGAGATGAGCGACACCCCGAGCACGGCCAGACCCGCGGTGGCGAGCAGGCCGAGGCTACGCAGCCGCAGCAGGAACGGGTTGGGGCGGCTGTTGCGCGGCACCGACCAGGCGGTGTTGACGGTGTTCTGGATCGCCAGGCCGAGCCCCATCGCGCCGTAGAGGGCGACCAGGGCACCGGCCACCGCGCCGGCCGTCGACCCCCGCAGGCCCTCCGGCCGGCCCAGCTCGTCGCCGATGATGGGGAACTGGTGCAGTGCGCTGTCGAGCAGCGTCTCCTGCAGCCCGGGATTGTCGTCGAGCAGGAAGCCGAGGATCGAGCTCCCGAGCAGCATGAGCGGGAAGATCGCGACGAAGGCGTAGTAGGTGAGGATCGCGGCCAGGTAGTTGCCCTGGTCGTCGAAGAACTTGTAGACCACGCCCAGCGGGAACCCCAGCGGGGAGAACCGGCGCTGGGTCCGGTCGACCGCACCGAGGACGCCCACGAGGTCAGGCTAACGGGATCGCGGTCCGGGGTCCGGGAGCGTGGGCATCTCGACGCCCGCGTGGCGGCCGATCATCGCGGCGCGCACCACGGCACTGCCGCCGTACCGCTCCCGCAGGTCGTCGAGCGCGCCGTCGAGCCGGGCACGTTCGCGGGTCCCGCGGCCGTCGACGCCCTCCAGGTGCAGCGGCAGCTCCAGCTGCTCGTCGCGACCGGTCTCGACCAGGCCGGAGACCGAGATGCCGATCAACGTGCACCCGCGCTCCTCGATCAGCGGCCGGGCGGTGTGCAACAGGCCGCGGCCGGCCTGGAGCCAGTCGGCGGTCGCGGCCGTCGCGCGGGGCAGGGTCGTCGCCCGCGTGACGCGGGTGTAGTCGTCGAACCGCAGCCGCAGCGTGACCGTCCGGCCCGCGCGCTCGCCGCCGCGCAGCCGTCGCGACACCCGGTCCACGAGGGCGGCGAGCAGCGCCTCCAGCTCCTCGTGGGTACGCCGGCCACGACCGATCGCGGACTGCGCTCCGACCGAGCGCCGCCGCCGGCCGGTCTCCACCGGCCGAGGGTCGCGCAGGCGGGCCAGCGCGTGCAGGTGCCGGCCGGCCGCCTTGCCGACGACGTGGGCGAGCTCGGACTCCTCGCGCCGCGCCAGGTCGCCGAGGGTCCGGATGCCGTCGGCGTGCAGCTTGGCGGCCGTGACGGCGCCGACGCCCCACAGCCGCTCGACCGGCAGCGGATGGAGGAAGTGCTCCTCGCCGTGCGGCGGGACGTGCAGCAGGCCGTCGGGCTTGCTGACGGCGCTGGCGACCTTGGCGAGGTACTTCGTGCGGGCGACCCCCACCGAGATCGGCAGCCCGACCTCCTCGCGGACCCGTCGGCGCAGCGCGACCGCGATGTCGACCGGCTCGCCGACCAGCCGGCGCAGTCCTCCCACCTCGAGGAACGCCTCGTCGATGGAGATGCCCTCCACGAGCGGCGTCGTGTCGCGGAAGATCTCGAAGACCGCCCGGCTGGCGGCGACGTAGGCGTCGAACCGCGCCGGGACGACGATCGCCTCCGGGCACAGCCGGGCCGCCTGTCGCCCGCCCATGGCCGAGCGGACGCCGAAGGCCTTCGCCTCGTAGCTGGCCGCGAGCACGACGCCGCCCCCGACGATCACCGGACGGCCGCGCAGCCGCGGGTCGTCGCGCTGCTCCACCGACGCGAAGAAGGAGTCGAGGTCGGCGTGCAGGATGCTCGCGGTCTCGCTCTCGGTCATCCGACCATGATCGAACACCTGTTCGATCAGAGCAAGCGCTGGCACCTGACGCCGCCAACCGGCGACCGGCGTGTCGCCGTCGGAGACGTCAGGTGCCCGCCGAGAGCCGCAGGGAAGCTCAGTACGACTTGGGCAGCCCCAGCGAGTGCATCGCGACGAAGTTGAGGATCATCTCCCGGCTGACGGGGGCGATCCGGCCCAGCCGCGCGGCGACCAGCTGGTTGGCCAGGCCGTACTCCACCGTCAGGCCGTTCCCGCCGTGGGTGTGCACGGCGACGTCCGTGGCGTTGCAGGCAACCTCGCCGCCGGCGTACTTCGCCATGTTGGCGTACTCCCCGGCCGTGAAGTCGTCGCCCGCGTCGTAGAGCGCGGCCGCCTTCTGCCACAGCAGCCGGGCCTGCTCGAGCTCGATCTTCACCTTCGCGAGCGGGTGGGCGATGCCCTGGTGGGCGCCGATCGGCTGCTCCTTCCAGACCGCCCGGGTCGTGGCGTACTCCACCGCCTTGTCCAGCGCGTAGCGCGCCATGCCGCAGGAGAGCGCCCCGCCCATGATCCGCTCGGGGTTGAGGCCGGCGAAGAGCTGCCACAGGCCGCCGTCGGCACTCTCGGGGTCTCCTACCAGCGCGTCAGCCGGGACCCGGACGTCGTCGAGGAAGAGCGTGAACTGCTTCTCCGGCGCCTGCCACGCCATCGGGATGACCTGCTTGGTGAACCCGGGGGCGTCGGTCGGCACCACGAAGAGCGCCGGCTTGAGCTTGCCGGTCTTGGCGTCCTCAGTGCGGCTGACGATCAGCACCGACTGCGCCTCGTCGACCCCGGAGATGAACGTCTTCTGGCCCCTCAGCACCCACCCGTCCCCATCCCGGGTCGCGGTGGTGGTGATCTGGTGGGAGTTCGACCCGGCGTCGGCCTCGGTGATGCCGAAGGCCATCAGCAGCGTGCCGTCGGCGATGCCGGGCAGCCACCGCTGCTTCTGCGCCGGCGTCCCGCAGCGCGCGATGATCGAGCCGCAGATCGCCGGGCTGACGACCATCATCAGCAGCGGCGCACCAGCCGCGGCGGCCTCCTCGAGGACGGCCGCCAGGTCCGCCATGCCGCCGCCACCGCCGCCGTACTCCTCGGGGAGGTTGACGCCGAGGAACCCGCTGCGGCCCATCTCGAGCCACATCTCGGTCATCTTGCCGCCCTCGCGGGCCTGCTTCGCGACGAAGTCGTGACCGTACTTGCCGGCCAGCTTGGCGACCGCCTCGCGCAGCGCGACGCGCTCCTCGGGCTCGGTGAACATGCCGGTCATCCCTGCTCCTCGGTGCTCTCGCTCTGCGTGGCGTCGTCGACGACGGCGAGCACGGTGCCCGCCTCGACCTGCTGGCCGACGCTTGCGGCCAGCTCGGTCACGGTGCCGGCGTACGGCGCCGCGATGGTGTGCTGCATCTTCATGGCCTCCATCACGAGGATGGGCTGGCCCTCGGTGACGGTCTCGCCCACCGCCGCGTGCACGGCGATGACGCTGCCGGGCATCGGTGCGAGCAGCGAGCCGGCCGCGACCTGCGTCGTGGGGTCGACGAACCGCGGCGTGCGCAGCAGCGCGGTGTGGCCGTACGGCGAGTCGACGTCGACCCGCTCCCGGCCCGGCTCGCCGTCGACCGCGACGTCGTACGTCGTCCGGACACCGTCGCGCTCGAGCACGACCACCCATTCGCTGGTCGAGCAGGCCTGCGAGGAACGAGCAGGCCGTGTCGAGACCACGGTGAACCCGTCGACCGCGTAGCCGCGCCGGGTGCCGAGCCACTCGACGACCGTGCCGTCCTCGAACTCCGTGCGCTGCGGCCGGCTGGTGACGTTGCGCCAGCCGACCGGGATGCGCTGCTGGACCGTGCGCCGCGCCGCGGCCCGCTCGGTCAGCGCGATCGTCGCCGCGACCGGCGCTCCGGTGTCCTTCTCCAGATCCTGGCCGGCCCCCTCGACCTGGCCGGTCCGGCCGGCCGCATGCTCGGCGAGGAAGGCCGTGGAGACCTGCTCGCCCAGGAAGGCCGGCGACTCCAGCACCGAGACCAGCAGGTCCCGGTTGGTGCGCACGCCGTGGATCCGCGCCCGTCGCAGGGTCGCGGCGAGCAGTCCGGCCGCCTCGCGACGCGTCGGCGCGGTCGCGATGACCTTCGCCAGCATCGCGTCGTAGAAGGTGCTGACCGTCGAGCCGGAGCGGTAGCCCGCCTCGACCCTGATGCCGCTGCTGCCCCCGGTCGGCCCGGTCGGAGCGGAGATCTCGAACCGGCTCAGCCGCCCCGACTGCGGCTGGTAGTCCGCCTCCGGGTCCTCGGCGTAGAGCCGCACCTCGATCGAGTGCCCGACCGGGTCGTCGGTCCAGCCCATGATCCAGTCGCCGTTCGCCGCCTGGAGCTGCAGCTCGACCAGGTCGACCCCGAAGACCTCCTCGGTCACCGGGTGCTCCACCTGGAGCCGGGTGTTCATCTCCAGGAACCAGAACCGCTCGGTCGCCTCGTCGTAGAGGAACTCCACCGTCCCGGCGCCGCGGTAGTCGATCGCCTCGGCGGCGTTCCGGGCGGCCTCGTGCAGCGCGGTCCGGACGTGGTCGGGCAGACCCGGAGCGGGCGCCTCCTCGACGACCTTCTGGTGCCGCCGCGGGATCGAGCAGTCGCGGTCGCCGAAGACCATCGTGCCGACGAGCTGCACCTCGACGTGACGGCCGCGCTCGACGTACGGCTCCACGAAGACGGTGCCGTCACCGAACGCCGACTCCGCCTCCGCCCGCGCCGTCGCGATCTCGCGCTCGAGGTCGGCCAGCGAGCGCACGATCCGCATGCCGCGACCGCCACCGCCCGCCGACGCCTTGACCAGCAGCGGCAGGTCGGCCTCGGTCGGCGCCTCCGGCGCCTCCAGGACGGGTACGCCGGCGGCCTTCATGATCGCCTTGGCGCCGATCTTCGAGCCCATCGCCTCGATCGACTCCGGCGACGGGCCGATCCACGTCAGGCCGGCGTCGATCACCGCCCGGGCGAAGTCGGCGCTCTCGGAGAGGAAGCCGTAGCCGGGGTGGACGGCGTCGGCGCCGGCCCGGCGCGCGGCCTCGATGACCAGGTCGCCGCGCAGGTAGGTCTCGCCCGGCGTGTTGCCGGGCAGCCGGACGGCGAAGTCGGCGTCGCCGACGTAGGGCAGCGCCTCGTCGGCGTCGGAGAAGACGGCGACAGTGGAGATGCCGAGCCTTCGGCAGGTGCGGAAGACGCGCGAGGCGATCTCGGCCCGGTTGGCGACGAGGACTCTCTTGATCACGGTCACAGTCGAAACACCCCGAAGTTCATGGCGCCCTCGATCGGCTGGTTGGCGATGACGGACAGGCAGATGCCCAGGACGGTGCGGGTATCGCGCGGGTCGATGACGCCGTCGTCGTAGACCATGCCCGAGAGGAAGTAGGGCAGCGACTGCTCCTCCACCATCGACTCGACCATGTCCTTGATGCCCTGGAAGCCCTCGGCGTCGAAGGGCTGGCCCTTGGACTCCGCGGACTGGCGCGCGACGATCTCCATGACGCCGGCCAGCTGCGCCGGACCCATGACCGCCGACTTCGCCGAGGGCCAGGTGAACAGGAAGCGCGGGTCGTAGGCACGGCCGTTCATGCCGTAGTTCCCGGCGCCGTAGGAGGCGCCCATGATCACCGTGAGGTGCGGGACCTTCGAGTTGGAGACGGCGTTGATCATCTGGGCGCCGTGCTTGATGATCCCGCCCTGCTCGTACTCCTTGCCGACCATGTAGCCGGTGGTGTTGTGCAGGAACAGCAGCGGCGTGTCCTTCTGGTTGGCCAGCTGGATGAACTGCGCCGCCTTCTGCGCCTCCTCGCTCATCAACACGCCGCGAGCGTTCGCGAGGATGCCGATCGGGTGGCCGTGCAGCCGCGCCCAGCCGACGCACAGGGCAGAGCCGTAGAGCGGCTTGAACTCGTCGAACGCCACCGCGTTGTCCGAACCGTTGGTCGAGCCCGTCGAGACCCCGTCGACGATGCGCAGGATCGCCTCGCGCGGGTCGAACGGCTCCTTGAGGTCGGTCGGGATCAGGTCGAGCAGCTCCTCGGGGTCGAGGTCCGGCTCGGCGTACGTCGGCGCCGGGCTCGGGCCGCGCTTGCGCCAGTTGAGCCGCGCCACGATCCGGCGGGCGATGCGCAGCGCGTCCCGCTCGTCCTCGGCGAGGTAGTCGGAGGAGCCGGAGACCCGTGAGTGCATCTCGGCCCCGCCGAGCGACTCGTCGTCGGTCTCCTCCCCGGTGGCCATCTTCACCAGGGGCGGGCCGGCGAGGAAGACCTTCGCCTGCTGCTTGACCATGACGACGTAGTCGCTCATGCCAGGCACGTAGGCGCCGCCGGCGGTGGAGTTGCCGAACACGACCGAGATCGTCGGCTGCTTGCGCGCCGAGGCCCGGGTGAGGTCGCGGAAGCCGCGCCCGCCGGGGATGAAGATGTCCTTCTGCGTCGGCAGGTCCGCGCCGCCCGACTCGGTGAGGTTGATCGACGGCAGGCCGTTCTTCTCGGCGATCTCGGCGGCGCGGAACGACTTCTTCAGCGACCACGGGTTGAGGGCGCCGCCCTTCACGGTCGGGTCGTTGGCCACGATCATGCACTCGAC
Source organism: Nocardioides sp. (assembly GCF_036405735.1). Lineage (GTDB taxonomy): Bacteria > Actinomycetota > Actinomycetes > Propionibacteriales > Nocardioidaceae > Nocardioides. The sequence continues at coordinate 29,726 of NZ_DASWXC010000091.1, read as the reverse complement.
GCCCTCGACGACGCCGATGCCGGTCACCAGCGAGGCACCGACGGTGAAGTCGGAGCCCCAGCCGGCCAACGGCATCAGCTCGAGGAACGCCGAGCCCTCGTCGACCAGCAGCTCGATCCGCTCGCGGGCGGTCAGCTTGCCGCGCGACTGGTGCCGGGCGACGTACTTCTCACCGCCGCCGGCCACCGCCTTCGCGTGCTCGGCGTCGAGCTCCTCGAGCTTGGCCAGCATGGCCTCGCGGTTGCTCACGGCCTCTCTCATGGCGCTGCTCATGACTCGAGCACCTCCTTCATCCTCTGCAGGGTGATCGTCATGCCGCGCTCGTTGGTGCGGCCGCGCAGCCGCCCCAGCAGCAGCCAGTACAGGCGCAGCGGCAGCTTCGGCTCGAGCCGGAAGTACTCCGTGACCAGCGTGCCGCCGTCGCGAGGCTCCAGCCGGTAGCCCCAGTTGTTGACCGCCACCTCGTCGGTGCCGACAGCGAACTCGAAGACCCGCTCGGGCTCGCAGACGGTGACGGTGCACGGCGTCCAGTACGTCGGCCCGACGCCGTTGCGCTTGACGTGGCCCTTGAACCGCGCGCCGACCGCCGGCCCGTCGTGGCCACTGCGCCACCGGGCCTCGAAGGTCTCCGGCGAGAACTCACCGATCCGGGTGACGTCGCTGACCAGGTCCCACACCTTCTCCGGCGGGGCGTCCATCCACAGCGAGACCTCACCGGTCATGGGCCGCAGCAGCCGCGTCATCGGATGTAACCCAACAGCTTGGCGGCCAGGTCGGTCATCACCTCGGTGGCGCCGCCCCCGATCGGCAGGATCCGGGAGTCGCGGTAGTGCCGCTCCACCTCGGTGCCGTGCATGTAGCCGGTGCCGCCGTGCAGCTGCACCGCCTGGTCGACCACCCAGTCGCAGGCCTCGACGGCCGTCTGCTTGGCGAGCGCCGCCTCGGCGATGACCTGCTCGTTCACGCCACCCGCGTCGACGTACCGCTGCGCGACCGCGTGCGTGTACGCCTTGGCGACCTCCACGCGCCGATGCATCTCGACGAGCTTGTGGCGCACCACCTGACGTGCGATCAGCGGCTCGCCGAAGGTGCGGCGCTCACGGCAGTACGCCGCCGTGAGGGCCAGGCTCCGGGCGGCGGTGCCATAGGCGTGGACCGCGAGCGCGATCCGCTCGGTGACGAACTGCTCGGCGATGTAGAAGAACCCGGCGTTCTCCTCGCCGACGAGGTTCTCCACCGGGACCCGCACGTCGACGTAGGACAGCTCGGCGGTGTCGGAGCAGTGCCACCCCATCTTGCGCAGCGACCTGGTCACGGTGAACCCGGGCGTGTCCTTGTCGACGACGAGCAGGCTGACGCCGCCGGCGCCCGGACCACCGGTGCGCACCGCGGTCGTGACGAAGTCGGCGCGCACCCCGGAGGTGATGAACGTCTTCGACCCGTTGACGACGTAGTGGTCGCCGTCGCGGACGGCGGTCGTCCGGATGCGCGCGACGTCGGAGCCGCCGTCGGGCTCGGTGATGCCGAGCGAGCCGATCAGCTCACCGGCCAGGGTCGGGCGGACGTAGCGCTCGATGAGGTCCGGCGAGCCGTGCGCGGCGATGTGCGGCAGCGCGATCCCGTGCGTGAACAGGCCGGCCAGCAGTCCGCTGGAGGCGCCCTCGGCGGTCATGCCCTCCTGCAGCGCGATGGTATCCAGCAGCGTGCCGCCCTCGCCGCCGACCGCCTCGGGGAAGCCGATGCCGAGCAGACCCTGCTTGGCCGCCACCTGGTGCAGGGACCGCGGCAGCTCGCCGGCGTCCTCCCACTCCTGCAGGTGCGGGAAGACCTCCCGCCGGGTGAACTCGGCGCCGAGAGACCACAAGTCGGGATTCGACGGGCCAGCACCCGGAACTCGCGGGGCCACAACCCGGGTTTCGGCGGTCATAGGAGGTCCTCCTGGATGTTGACGAGGCGGCTGCGGACCCACTCCCCGAGGCCCTTGGCCTGCGGGTCGAACCGGGTGCTGGCCGCGACACCGCGGCCGAGCAAGCCGCGGATGAGCACGTTGACGCCGCCGAGGTTCGGCAGCGGGTGGACCTCCACGTCGAGCGCCGCGGCCTCCGGGACCAGCTCACGCACCTTCTCGGGCGTGATGAGCTTGGCCAGCCACGCCGCGCGCCGCTCGCGGAGGTCGTCCGCGTAGGTCGAGCTGGTCGAGCTGGTCGAGACCCCCTGCGCGACCCAGAGCCCGAGGTTCGCGTCCCCGCCCTTGTCGCCCGAGCGCGCGTGCACGAAGCTGCCCAGCGGCGCCCGGCGCGTGACGACCTCGGCCGGGGCGGGCTGAGGCGCCGGACGCTGGGGCATCACGTCGGCCGGCTCGGCGAAGGTCGTCGGATCCGGCACCACCTCGGCGTCGGCGTCCCCCCGCAGCCGCACCACCGTGTGCGACACGGCCGCGCGGTCGACGTACGCCGCCGTGTAGTAGCCGAACGGCGTCGGCCGCGCGGGCGGGGCCGTGACGTGGAAGCCGGGGTAGGTTCCGAGCGCGAGCTCGATCACCGGAGCGGTGAGGTCCTTGCCGACCGGGTCGGCGGTGAGCGCCTGGACCGAGAGCCGCAGCAGGCAGCTGGCGCCCTCCTCCGTCGGGGAGTCCGGCTCGGGGACGCGGTACGTCGACCAGTCCAGCGCCGTCAGGGCGTCGCGGTCGACCGCGGCCTCGACCTGGGCCTTGATCCAGGCCGCCTTGGCGTCGATCTCGAGTCCGGTCAGCACGAACTCCACGGAGTTGCGGTACCCCCCGAGCTCGTTGACGCAGACCTTGAGCCGCGACGGCGGCGGCGTTCCCCGCACCCCGGTCACGGCGACCCGGTCCTCGCCCTGCTGCGTCAGCCGGATCGAGGTGAGGTCGGTGGTGACGTCGGGCCCGAGGTAGTGCTGCCCCTGGATCTCGTACATCAGCTGGGCGGTCACGGTGTCGACCGTGACGGCTCCGCCGGTGCCCGGGTGCTTGGTGATGACGCTCGAGCCGTCCGCGGCGATCTCCGCGATGGGGAACCCGAGCGGCTGCAGCCCGTCGGGCAGCCCACGGAACCCGCTGAAGTTGCCGCCGGTGGCCTGCGTGCCGCACTCGAGCACGTGGCCGGCGACGACCGCGCCGGCGAGCTGGTCGAGGTCGTCGTAGGCCCAGCCGTGGTGGGCGGCGGCCGGGCCGACGACGAGCGAGGCGTCGGTGACCCGCCCGGTGACGACGACGTCGGCCCCGTCCTGCAGCGCCCGGGCGATGCCGAACCCGCCGAGGTAGGCGTTGGCGGTCAGCGCCGCCCGGCTGAGGCCGAGCTCCGCAGCGAGGCCGCGGACGTCGTCGCCGGCGACGTACGCGATGCGCGGGTCGAGCCCGAGGCCGGTGGCCACCTCGCGCAGCCGCTCGGCCAGCCCGGCCGGGTTGAGACCGCCCGCGTTCGCGACGATCCGGACCCCGCGCTCCAGGGCGAGCCCGAGGCAGTCCTCGGCCTGCCGGACGAAGGTCTTCGCATAGCCGCCGGACGGGTCCTTGAGGGTGTCCTTGCCGAGGATGAGCATGGTCAGCTCGGCCAGGTAGTCACCGGTGAGCACGTCGAGCGGACCGCCCTCGAGCATCTCGCGCATCGCGGAGAGGCGGTCGCCGTAGAAGCCGGAGCAGTTGCCGACGACGAGCGGCGAGGTGGTCGTCTCAGCCACGGCGGTCACGTCCCTTCCCGGGAGGACCCGCGAAGGCCTGGGCGATGCGCAGCCACTGCTCGGCGTCCTCGCCCTCCGCCACGAGCGCGGTGTCGTCGCGGTGGATGCGCTGCGTGACGAGCCGCGCGAAGTCGTACGCCGGCCCCGTCACCCGCTGCGCCGCGTCGTCCGGACCCCACGTCCACACGTCGCCGCTCGGACCGACCAGCTCGACGCGGACCTCGGCGTCCGGCACCTCCAGGCCGCGGGCGGCGTAGGCGAAGCCGCGGGTGCGGACCCCGAGATGGCACACGTGCCGCACGCCGTCGGTGACCTGCGGCGTGATGCCGAGCGCGTCGTAGACGTCGTGCGCGTGCGCCCAGGTCTCCATCAGCCGGGCGGTCGCCATGGAGGCGGGCGACATCGGCGGACCGAACCACGGCAGCTTGCCGTCGGCCGAGCGGAGCGCCGCGACCAGCGCCGCACGGCCGGCGTCCCACCGGGCGAGGAGCTGCTCCGTCGTTCCGGTTGCGAGCGCCGCGGCACCGTCGTCGACGAAGCCCTCCGGGTCCGCGATGGCGCTCAGGACGAGCGCGTCCCAGTCGGACTTGTCGCCGGCGGCGGCTCGGGCGGCCAGCACGGCCGCCTCGTCGGTCCAGGCCAGGTGGGCGACCTGGGTGGCCACGTCCCAGCCCTCGGCGGGGGTCGGCGTCCGCCACCCGCCGGTGGCGGAGTCGTCGAGCCCGACGACGGTCGCCCGGAGCCGGTCGCCCTCGGCGGCGAGATCGGCGAGCAGCTGGTCGAGGACGGGGTTGGTCATGGCAGCTCCCTGTTGATCTCGCGGTCGAGGACGGCCGCCCAGCGGTCCAGGATGCGCTGACGACGCCGGGCGTCGTCGCTGATGGTGTTGGCCAGGCCGAGGCCGCGCACCAGGTCGAGGGTCGCCTGGACCAGCTCACGTACGCCGTCGCGCGACTCGTCCGCGTCGAGCAGCTCGACGGTGAGCCGGTGCACCTCCCGGCCGACGCGCTCCTCGAGGGGTCCGACGGCCGCGAGCAGGTCCGGGTCTGTCCGCGCGGCGACCCAGAGCTCCAGGGCGGCGGTGAAGACCGGTGAGGTGAAGTGGTCGGCGAGCATCTCGAGGATGGCGCGGGTCCGGTGCGACCCCGTCGGCAGTGCCGCCGTGGCGGCCTCGAGCTCCTCGCCGCGGATCCGGGTGACGTGGTCGACGGCCGCGAGAACGAGCGCGTTCTTCGTCGGGAAGTGGTGCAGCTGCGCACCGCGGCTGACCCCGGCCCGCTCGGAGACCAGCGTGGTCGACGTGCCGCTGAAGCCGCGCTCCACCAGGCACTCCACGGTCGCCTCGAGCAGCCGCGCCCGCATCGCCCGCGTGCGCTCCTCCTGCGGCACACGCGCCGCCATGGGTTGGCTCACCCGCCGAAGCATGGCCGCTCACAAACAAACAGTCAACCCTGACTTTTTCTCGAGTCCCGGGTTCCCGTGGGTTGAGACCCGGGTTTCAGAGGGTCGAGACCCGGGTTCCTGCTGGCTCGACGGCCCTACAGCGACACTTGGTGCCGATTTGCTCGCCGTAGTGGCCGCTCCAATAATCGGCGTCGGCGAGGAGAGGGAGCTCCTCCTGCTGTTTCCCGTGACAGCAGTGGCGGAGTGGTGAACGGAATGAGACCCCCCACGCGTTCACCGCTCCGCCGCCACCTCGTCAGGCGCAGGACGCCTCAGTAGGCACCGGTCCAGCGCAGGGCGAGCGCGGCGATGTCATCGGCGGTGTCGGCGCGGCGCAGCGACGCCACGGCGTGGGCGACCATCTCCTCGGGCGACTTCGCTGCCGCCGTACGGAGCGTGGCGGCCAGCCGCGCCGTGCCGGCGTCGATGTCCTCGCCGCGCCGCTCCACGAGGCCGTCGGTGAAGCAGAAGAGCGTGGCGCCGGCCGGCACCTGCACGGTCGTCTCGGCGTACGTCGCCGGCCCGATGCCGAGCGGGCGACCGGGCGGCACCGACACGGGCTCGACCACGCCGTTGACCAGCATCGGCGCGGGGTGGCCGGCGTTGGCGAGGATCAGCTCCCCGGTCCGCGCGTCGCCGACACCGACCAGCACGGTGGTGAGGTGCCCATCGGCCTCGATGTCGAACTGGTGGGAGCATCGCTCGAGGACCGCCGCGGGTCCATGGCCGTCCAGCAGGTAGGCGCGCACGGTGAACCGGGCCTGCGCCATGACCGCGACGGTGTCGACGCCGCGCCCGGACACGTCGCCGACGACGAAGCCGAAGCGATGCTCGTCGAGCGCCACGACGCTGTACCAGTCACCGCCGATGTCGATGCCGCGCGCCCCGGCGACGTACCGCGACGCGAACTCCGCCTGTGGCAGCGTCGGCATCGCGCTGGGCAGCAGCGCCCGCTGCAGCCGCTCGAACAGGTCGCGCTGCTGTCCGTAGAGCGCGTCGACCTGCTGGTAGAGCTCGGTGATGGTGGTCGCGTCGTCCTCGGCGGACCGGCGGGCTCGCGCGAGCCGGTGTGCGGTGCCGGCGCCGACCAGCGTGGCGAGCAGACCACCGAGCAGGAGCCAGGTCGGCAGCCACCGGCTGAGCGAGGAGCCCAGGTGGACCCGGGGCGAGGTGACCAAGGTGAGCACGGTGTCGCCGAACCGGATCTCGTCGCGAGCGGTGTCGCCGTCCAGCGGCAGCGTCGCCGGCGGCACGTCGGTCGTGGTCAGCGCTTCCGGCGTGACCTCCCGGCCGAGGTAGATGGCGTAGTGCAGGTCGGCGTACGCCGAGTTCGTGTCGACGGGGGCGCGCCGGTCGGCCGGGATCGCGCGCTCGGCGTACACCGCGTAGCCGGTCACGGGGTCGGCCTGCGCCCACGCGATGCGGGCACGGTCGCCGATGCGAAGCTGCTCGGCTGTGGGGGTTGTGTGCTCGAACGCCCGCAGGACGTAGCTCCGGGTGGCCGGGTCGTCGAGAGAGACGGCCGGGGCCTCGCCGGTGCTGGCGATCGGCTCCACCGTGTCGCCGCGGCGCTGCCAGAGCGAGGCGCCCACGAACATCTTGTCCGGCCCGACGAAGCTGACCATGAACCGCCGAAACGCCTTGGTCCGGTCCGACGGCGCCGCCACCCGCTGCACGCTCAGGGCAGTGCCGAGCGGCCGCTCGATCAACTGGACGGCCGACGTCAGGACCGAGGCCGCCTGGCGCGTCTGGGACTCGAGCAGCCGCTGCTCGGTGTTCGCGTCGACGCGCGCGGCTGCCCAGGCGGCGGTCCCCGTGAGCAACATGCCGGCAGCGACGATGCCGGCGGCGAGCCTCCTGGCCTCGCGACGCCCGTCCGTGGCGGCCGGGCGTTCGTGCGGCGTCACTGGTCGGTGTCCGTCGGGAACAGGTCGGCGAGGCCGGTGAGGGAGAGGATGCGCGTGACCGGTCGCGGGGGGTTGCGCAGTCGGAGCGACCGGCCGGCATCCACAGCCTGCTGTTGCAGCCGGACCAGCGCGCCCAGGCCGCTGGAGTCGATGAAGGTCACGTCCGCGACGTCGAGCGCGACGACCTTCGCGTCCGAACGGAGCAGCGGCTCGGTATGGGCGAGGAGCTCGCCGTGGCTGGCGATGTCGAGCTCACCCGAGATGCGGACCACCGCGACGCCGCCGTCGAGGGACGTCGTGAACGCAGCCATGCCATACCAACTTCCGAGTAACGACGAGACACCAATGTAGTCGCCCTGCGCGTTCCGCGGCGTCGAACCCGGCCCGAGCGCTCGCCGGTCGGTCCTCATCCCACGGAAACCCGGGGCTCGACCCACGGAAACCCGGGGCTCGACCCACGGGAACCCGGGGCTCAACCGGCGACCGTGGTGACGATGCGGACCCGTTCGACCGGGTCGACCCAGCCGTCGCGGGCCTGCAGCAGACGCACGGCGGACCAGGCGAGGAACGGCAGCGCGACGAGGACGGAGAGCGACCAGTGCGGGGCCCGCGCCAGCCCGGAGAACACGAGGCTCGTGAGGGTGGTGGCCACGGCGAGCTTGGTGGAGTAGATGACCATCGCGACCGGTGGCGCGGGGGTCGCCCGCGCCGAGCGGAGGTCGGCGGCGTACGGCGACCGCTGGGCCCATCGCAGGGAGGCGGTCACGACCTGGGCGAGCACGACGAGCCACACGCACAGCAGCGCGACCAGCTCGGCAGCCGTCGGCACGCCCGCCCGCAGACACGCCAGCGCCAGGGTGATGCCGGAGGCGACCAGCAGGAACTCGGTCAGCACCCAGGCTCGGGCGGCGAAGACCGCCCCCGGCCCGACCGGCAGGCTCTCGCGCCACAGGACGCCACGGGTGTCGAGGCACCAGGCGTTGACGCCGAACAGCAACGCGCCACCGGAGGCCACGAGCCCGGGCAGGATCGTCAGCTGGCTCCACGGGAGGTCTCCGGCCAGCGAGACCAGGCCGGGCCCGATCGCGAGCACCAGCAGCCCGCGGCGCATCGGCACCGCCCGCCACACCGAGGACCGGTCGGTGCGGATCATCGCCCCCAGGATCGTGCGCGCCTCGGGCAGCGGCCGTTGCCGCCCGCTCTCGGAGCGCAGCTCGTCGCGTGGCTGCAGCCGGGCTGCGTAGTGCGCGGGGACGGCGCCCACCACCACGGCTGCCAGCAGCATCACCATCATGACCAGGAGCGTTCCGGCCCAGCGCCAGGTGGTGCCCTCGACGAGGCCGACGACGAACCACCGGGTGGGCACCCGGTCCAGCAGCGGTCCGAGCCGTCCGGTCACCTGCAGCAGGCCGGCCCCGGCGAGCACCGCGACCCCGGCGAGGCGCACCGTGGCGATGCCGTGCGGCAGCCGTCGGACGCCCTCGATGCTCCACGCCACGACCTGGCCCACGGCCGTCGCGGCGAGGATCCACAGCGCGGAGCCGAGCACCGCCGGCAGGTACCGGTCCGGGCCGACGCCGTACGCCGTGGCGCCGAGCAGCGCCCAGGACTGGATCAGCCAGGCGATGTTGAGCGGGGCGAGCAGCAGGGCGCCGAGATGGTCGGTCGTCGGGCTGACGGGATAGGCCACCAGCTGCTCACGCGGCACCAGCTCCCGGCCACCGCCGGAGGCGACCGCGGAGGCGAGGACGAGCAGCTGGAACGCGGCGAAGGCCGAGGGCAGCAGGACGAGCACGTCGACGGACCGCTCGCTGGTCCCCGCTCCCGGCACGTACGCCGGAACCGCGGCCGCCAGCACGGTGACGGCGGCGAACGCCAGCAGCCCGACGGCGCGCCGCCGACGGCTGATCGTCGTCGCGCGGAACCGCAGCAGGTGGCCGACGTCGACGATCGCACACCACTCGTTGCGCAGCAGGTGCTCGAGCTGCGTGCGACCGCCGGGGCGGCGGCGCGGGACGCTAGTCGAGGAGGCCGCGATAGGCACGCGCGCCCTCCTCGCCCGCCATGTCGCGGGCCGTCACGGTCGCGACCCGGGCCCCGCCTCGCAGCACCAGCACCGAGGAGCAGGCCTCCACGGCCAGCTCGCGCAGGTGGGTGGAGACGAGCACGCAGGCGCCGCGAGCCCGCGCGTCGTTGACGACCTCCAGGGTCGCCTCGACGCCGATCGGGTCGACGCCGTCGAACGGCTCGTCGAGCAGCAGCACCGCCGGCTCGTGGAACGCGGCCAGCAGCACCGAGAGCCGCCGGCCCATGCCGTGGCTGAACCCCGCCGTGACGCGGTGCGCGACGTCACCGAGCTCGAAGCGCTCCAGCAGCGTGCGCGCCTGCTCCTCCCAGCCGTGCGGCATCCGCCGCAGTCTCGCGGAGAGCTGCAGGTGCTCCCACGGCGTCGCCCGCGGCACCAGGCCACCGACGTCGGGGCAGTACCCGACCGCCCGCTTCACGCCCAGCGGCTCCCGACGTACGTCGTGCCCGGCGACCACCACGCTGCCGGCGGTCGGCGGCACGACGCCCGCGATCACCCGCATCGTCGTGGACTTGCCGGCCCCGTTGCGCCCCAGCAGCGCGGTCGAGTGACCCGCGTGGGCGGCGAGGTCGACGCCACTCACGGCATCGACCTCGCCGAACCGGACGTACAACGCCCTCACATCGACGACCGGCCGGGGGACTTGCTCACTCACTACCTCATCCTGAGCCGTCGCCCCCCGCCCTGGAAATGGCCGATGGCCGGTTCGGGCCGCTTTGCGACGCGAACCGGCCATCGGGGCCATCCCGGATCTGACCGATCGGCTGATGCCTCAGGCGGGGAAGGTCTCGCCCTTCGCCGCCAGGTCACGCAGGTACTGCGTCGGACGCAGCTGCTCGCCGTACTTGTCGGCCAGCTCGTCGGCGCGCGCGAGGAAGGCCTCGATGCCGTACGAGCCGTCGGCGGCGTCGTAGCCGGTGATGAACGACGCGGCACCGCCGGTGGCCGGCGGGAAGCCGATGCCGAAGACCGAGCCGATGTTGGCGTGCGCGGCCGAGGTCACGACGCCCTCCTCGAAGGTCTTGGCCGTCTCGATGGCCTGGCGGAACAGCAGCCGGTCCTTGATGTCGGCGATCGGCAGCTGCTCCTCGGCGACCGGGAACCGCTCGGCGAGACCGGCCCAGATCGAGCCGCGCTTGCCGTCGGGGTAGTCGAAGAAGCCCGCGCCGCGCAGGCGGCCCGCGCGACCCTGCTCGATCATCCAGCCGGCGACCGTCTCGGTCGGGCCCGGCTCCCCGCCGATCGCCTCACGAGTGGTCTTGGCGATCTTGTGCATCAGCTCCAGGTTGAGCTCGTCGGCGAGCTGCAGCACGCCGGTCGGGTAGCCGGCCTGCGTGGTGGCGCGGTCGAGGGTGTACGGCGCGACGCCCTCCTGCAGCATCGCCAGTCCCTCCTCGAGCATGGTGCCGATGACGCGCGAGGTGTAGAAGCCCCGCGAGTCGTTGGCGATCATCGGGGTCTTCTTGATGACCTGGACGACGTCGTAGGCCCGCGCCAGGGTCTCGTCGGAGGTCTCGGCACCCTTGATGATCTCGACCAGCGGCAGCTTGTCGACCGGGCTGAAGAAGTGCAGGCCGATGAAGCGCTGCGCCGCGTCGGTGCCCTCGAGACCCTTGGCGAGCTCGGTGATCGGCAGCGTCGAGGTGTTCGAGCACAGCAGAGCGCCCTCGGCGAGGAACGGGATGATCTCGTTGAAGACCTTCTGCTTCAGCTCGACCGACTCGAAGACGGCCTCGACGACGAGGTCGGCGCCCTTCGCGTCGGCCGGGTCGATGGTCGGCGTGATCCGGTTGAGAATCTGGTCGGCCTTCTCCTGGGTGATCTTGCCGCGGGAGACGCCCTTCTCGTTGAGGCCGGCGGTGTAGGCCTTGCCCTTCTCGGCCGCCTCGATGGTGACGTCCTTGAGGACGACCTCGACACCGGCGCGGGCGAGCACGTAGGCGATGCCGGCGCCCATCATGCCGGCGCCGAGCACGACGGCCTTCGTGGGCGTGTACTTCTCGACGCCGTCGGGGCGCAGGGCGCCGGAGTTGATCGAGCCGAGGTCGAAGAAGAACGCCTGAATCATGTTCTTCGCCTGCTGGCTGGTGACCAGCTGGACGAAGTAGCGCGACTCGATGCGCGAGGCGGTGTCGAAGTCGACCTGGGCACCCTCGACCGCGGCCGAGAGGATCGCCTTGGGGGCACGCATGTCGGCCTGCTTGAGCTGCTTGCGCAGGATCGGGCCCAGCGCCGGCAGGAACGCCGCGAGGGCCGGGGAGGACGGCTTGCCGCCGGGCAGCTTGTAGCCGGGCTTGTCCCACGGCTGCAGGCCGGCGCCCTCGACGTCGGCGTTCTCCTTGACCCACGCCTTCGCGCGGGCGAGAAGCTCGTCGGCCGGGACGATCTCGTCGACCAGGCCCTTGCCGAGCGCGGCCTCCGGCTTGAACCGGGTGCCCTGGCCGAGGATCTCGGTCAGCGCGGTGACGATGCCGAACATCCGCACGGTGCGGGTGACGCCGCCACCACCCGGCAGCAGGCCGAGGGAGACCTCGGGCAGGCCGATCTCGTAGCGGCCCTCGGCCGCGATCCGGCGGTTGGCCGCGAGCGCGATCTCCAGCCCACCGCCGAGCGCGGCACCGTTGATGGCGGCCACGACCGGCTTCGGGAACAGCTCGAGCTTCCGCAGCGTCGCCTTGATCTCCTCGACCTCGGCGAAGATCTCCGCGGCGTGCTCCTTGCGCAGCGGCAGCATGCGCTTGAGGTCGCCACCGGCGAAGAAGGTCTTCTTGGCCGAGGCGATGACGACGCCGGTCACCGTGTCGCCCTCGGCGAGCAGGCGGTCGACAGCCGCGGTGAACCCGGCCTTGTAGGCCTCGTTCATGGTGTTGGCGCTCTGGGACGGGTCGTCGAGCGTCAGGGTGACGATGCCGTCGGCATCGATGTCGTACTTGACAGCAGACTGAGTCATTTCCTTGGTCCCCTTCAGACGATCTCGACGATGGTGGCGATGCCCATGCCCGCGCCGATGCAGAGCGTGGCCAGGCCGCGCTTCTTGCCGGTGCGGATGAGCTCGTCGACCAGCGTGCCGAGGATGATCGCGCCGGTGGCGCCGAGCGGGTGGCCCATGGCCATGGCGCCGCCGTTGACGTTGGTGACGGACTGGTCGATGCCCATGTCCTTCATGAAGCGCAGCGCGACGGCGGCGAACGCCTCGTTGATCTCCCAGAGGTCGATGTCGGAGGGCTTGAGGCCGGCCTTGGCCAGCGCCTTGTACGCCGCGGGGCCGGGGCCCGTCAGCATGATGGTCGGCTCGGAGCCGATCACGGCGCTGGACACGATCCGCGCCTTCGGGGTCAGGCCGTAGTCCTTGCCGACCTGCTCGTTGCCGATGACCACGATGGCGGCGCCGTCGACGATGCCGGAGGAGTTGCCGGCGTGGTGGACGTGGTTGATCTTCTCGATCCACGGGTACTTCGCCAGCGCGACCTCGTCGAACCCGCCGTCGCGGCCCTGCTGCTCGAAGGACGGCTTCAGCGCGGAGAGCGACTCCACGCTCGTGCCGGGACGGATCAGCTCGTCCTTGGCCAGGACCTGCACGCCGGACTTGTCGTAGACCGGGACGACCGAGCCGTCGAAGTAGCCGTTGCTCCACGCCTTGTCGGCGCGTGCGTGCGACTCTGCGGCGAGCGCGTCGACGTCCTCGCGGGTGAAGCCCTCGAGGGTCGCGATCAGGTCGGCGCTGATGCCCTGCGGCACGAAGTCGAGGGCAAGGTTGGTGGCCGGGTCCATCGCCCAGGCGCCGCCGTCGGCACCGAGCGGCACGCGGCTCATCGACTCGACGCCGCCGGCGATGATGACGTCCTCCCAGCCCGAGCGCACCCGCGCCGCAGCCTGGTTGACGGCCTCGAGGCCCGAGGAGCAGAACCGGTTGAGCTGGACGCCCGCGACGGTCTCGGGCAGGCCCGAGAGCAGCGACGCGGTGCGGGCGATGTCCATGCCCTGGTCGCCGATCGGGGAGACCACGCCGAGGACGACGTCGTCGATCCGGTCGGTGTCCAGGGTGGGGTTGCGCTTCTGCGCCTCGTCGAGCAGCCCGACCACGAGGTCGACCGGCTTGATCTCGTGCAGCGCCCCGGTCTTCTTGCCACGGCCGCGGGGCGTGCGGAGGTGGTCGTAGATGAATGCTTCAGCCATCGGTCTTCCTTGTTGTCGGCTCGTTGTCGGCTTGTTGTCGGTACGTCGTGAGGTACGCGGGTGGGTGCAGGTCGGTGCGGGGTGGTTCAGTGCGCGGCGGACGCCGGCTGGGCACGGTAGCGGGAGGGCCGGCCGTCGATGCCGAGCGCCCGCCACAGCGGCTTGGTGAGCGTGTTCCGGACGCCGATGTTGTCGGCCAGCATGCGGATGTCGCCGAAGACGTCGCGCAGCGCCTTGCGCGACTCCGGCGAGTCCCACCAGATCTCCCGGGCGACCTCCTCGGGGATGCCCATGTCACGCAGGGCGCGCTTGTTCGGCTTCAGGATCAGGTCGCAGGCGATCCGCATGGTGAGCGGGAACAGCACCGCGAGCAGCGCCTTGCGTACCGGGTCGAGGTGCGGGACGTGCTCCTCGAGGTACTCGTGCCCGAAGCTGATGTGACGGGCCTCCTCGGCGATGTGGATCTGCATCACGCGAGCGACGAGCGGGTGGATCTCGTCGGAGGACCGCATGATCGCCTTCTGGAGGTGGTCGATCGGCTCCTCGATGGCGAGCACCATCGTGAAGAAGAACTCCGGGAACAGCCAGCCCATCGACGCGATCAGGGGCGCACAGGCCTTGAACGACCCCGACAGCCCGTGGATCTCGGGGGCGATCCGGTTGACCGCCTCCTGGAACATCTGGGTGTGGTGGGTCTCCTCGGTGATCTCGTGGGTGGCGTACCGGAACTCCGGGTTCTCGTTGTCCAGCCACAGCAGCCGGAACATCACGCCGGCGATGAGGAACTGCTCGAACTGCAGACCCACCTTCGCCACGAGGCCGTAGCGGTAGCGGCCGATCTCACGCTGCCGCTCCTTGGGCAGCGTGCGGTACCACGGGTGGCCGCCGACGGCGTCGGCCTCCGGCAGGATCCAGCAGTCGTCGTCGGGGCGCCGGCCGAAGAGCGGGTCGTCCCAGGGGATGTCGAGGAAGGCGTCGAAGTGCTGGTGCACGGACGCCTCCGACAGCTGCCGGAGGACGTCGCGGTACGCCGGCTCGAACTGTTCCGCCGTACGCCGGCGGGGAAGCAGCTTCACCATGTCGGTCCCCTCGTCAGACCGGGGCGGGCAGGGAGCGGGAGATGATCTCCTTCATGATCTCCGAGGTGCCGGCGTAGATCTGCGAGACCCGCAGGTCGGCCCACGCGCGGGCGATCGGGTACTCGTTCATGTAGCCGTAGCCGCCGTGCAGCTGCAGGCACTTGTCGGCCACCTTCTGTGCCCGCTCCGAGCACCACAGCTTCACCATCGCGGCGGTCGGGATGTCGAGCTGCTTCTCGACGTGGAGGGCGATGCACTCGTCGAGGAAGGACCGGGCGACCCGCGCCTCGGTGGCGACCTCGGCCATCTTGAACTTGGTGTTCTGGAAGCCCCAGATCGGGCGGCCGAAGGCGTGCCGGTCGTGGACGTAGCGCATGGTCTCGTCGAAGCAGAACTCCATGGCGGCGACGTTGGAGACCGCGACGATGAGTCGCTCCTGTGGCAGCTGCTCCATCAGCTGGATGAAGCCCTGGCCCTCCGCGGTGCCGAGCAGGTTGCTCGCCGGGACGCGGACGTCCTCGTAGATGAGCTCAGAGGTGTCCTGCCCCTTCATGCCGATCTTGTCGAGCACCTTGCCGCGGGAGAAGCCGGGGGTGTCGGCCGGGACGATGACCAGTGAGATGCCGGCCGCCTTCTCCTCGGGGTTGGTCTTGACGACCGTCACCACGACGTCGGCCTGGGCGCCGTTGGTGATGAAGATCTTCGTGCCGTTGATGACGTAGTCGTCACCGTCCCGGATCGCCTTCGTGGTGACGCTCTGCAGGTCCGACCCGGTGCCCGGCTCGGTCATGGCGATCGCGCCGACGACCTCGCCGCTGGCCATCTTCGGGAGCCAGGTCTGCTTCTGCTCCTCGGTGCCGTAGGCCAGGATGTAGTGGGCGACGATCCCGTTGTGCAGCGAGACGCCCCACGAGCTGTCTCCGGCGCGGGCCTGCTCCTCGATGAGGATCGCCTCGTGGGCGAAGGATCCGCCACCGCCGCCGTACTCCTCGGGGATCGAGAGGCAGAGCAGGCCGACCTCGCCGGCCTTGTTCCACAGGTCCCTGTCGACGTGCTTCTGCTCGATGTACCTCTCGACGTTGGGCGCGATCTCCTTCTGGCAGAAGGTGCGCGCAAGGTCGCGGAAGTCGTCGAGGTCCTGGTTCATCCAGGGCGAGCGGCGAGGCGGCATCGTTTCCTCCGATGGCTGAGGCGGCCGGTGGACACCGGCGGGACAGGTGGTACAGGGTGTACCAAGGTACAAGGTGTATCACCGGCGAGCGCGCCGCGACAAGCAGTGCCACGGAGACGTGACCCCGGTCACAGTCGCGTCAGGTCGGTCGCCGTGCCCTCAGGCGCGACGGGGAGGATGGAGCACGTGGAGACGACCGATGCCGGCCTGAGCCGCCGCGACGCGCTGGTGGCTGCGGCCGTCGCGTGCGTCGAGGAGTACGGCCCGCACGTCGGCATGGCCCAGATCGCCGAGCGCGCCGGCGTACCCCGGCCGCATGTCTACCGGATCATCGCGAGCAAGGACGAGCTCGACGCCGAGGTCGCGCGCATCGCCGCCGAGCAGTTCCTGGCCCGGGTGCGGCCCGCGGTCGCGCAGCCGGCCTCGATCTGGGCGGTCGCGCACGGCTCGATCTCCTCCGCGGTGTCCTGGGCGGCCGAGCATCCCCAGCTGTACCGCTTCATCGCCGCCCGCCAGCACGCCCGCGCCGCGAGCGGCCCCCGGCAGGGCCGGGGCCGCTTCCTGGACCTGCTGGTGCAGTCGAGCCTGGAGTACGTCCGGCGCGCCGGCAGGGAGATCGACACCGTGCCGGACGCGGTGCTCGCCGGCATCATGGGCCTCATCGACGCCAGCATCATCTGGTGGCTCGACCACCACGACGAGAGCCAGGACCAGCTCGTCACCCGGTTGGCACGTCAGGTCACGCTCATCGAGCGTGACCTGCTGGCCCAGCTCGGCATCACCGTCGACGAGTACACCGTCCTCGGCGCGCCCTGAGCCGGGCGCTCACGCTCCGGCGATCAGCTGCTCCAACGGCGCGTCGGGGTCGACGGTCAGCCCGAACGCCCGGGCCCGGGTGTCGATGACCGCCCACGCCGACTCCACGAGCAGGCCGATCATGTGGTCGGCGTCGGGTACGTCGACACCGGTCCGGATCCAGCGGCGCACCGTGCCGAAGACGGCCACGACCAGCCCGTAGACCAGCGGCCCGGTCGCCGCGCGGTCCGCCTCGCTCAGCTTCGCACCGAGCGCCTCGAAGACACCGGTCAGCAGCGCGGCCACCTGGGCGCTGACCCGCCCGAGCGTCTGCTCGAGTGGACCGTCGCCGTCGACGGCGGTCTCGTAGTCGAACCGGCGGTGCAGCAGCGGGTGGCGCACCGCCCACTGGACGTAGACCCGGATCATGCCCTCGATGCTGTCGCGGATCGTCCCCTCCAGGTGCAGCGTGGGCACCAGCTCGGCCCACAGGCTCTCCAGGACGTAGGACTGCACGGCGGCGTCGAGCTCGCGGCGGTCCGCGAACTGCCGGTAGACCACCGACCGGCTCAGTCCGGCGCGGCGCGCCACCTCTTGCAGCGTGAGGTCGGCGTCGCCGGACTCGATCAGCTCGACGGCGACCCCGACGATCCGCTGGCGGCGCGCGTCGTTGTGCTCCCGCCAGCGCTTCTGGCGACCGTCGGGTGCCGCGTCGGGGACGGTGGTCATGCCACCGAGCCTAGCGAGCCGCGGCCGGCGTACGTCGGCTCGGGACTCAGCGGGCCGTGGCGGGCTGGCTCCGGAACCGCGCGGATCGACCCTCGATGCCGGCGAGCCGCCAGAACAGCCGGGGCACGGGCCCACGGATGCCGAGGTCGTCGCAGAGCATCCGGACGTCGGCGAACAGGTCGCGCAGGAACTGCTGCGAGCGGGGCGAGTCCCACCAGATCTCGCGGGCGACCTCGTCGGGGATGCCCATGTCCTCGCGGGCCCGCTTGCTCGGCACCATGATGACGTCGCCCAGGGCACGCATGCCCAGTGGCGTGAGCACGCCCAGGAGGAGCTTGGAGACGCGACCCAGGTCGGGCGCGTGCTGCTCGAGGTAGGTGTGGGCGAAGCCGATGTGGCGAGCCTCCTCGGCCACATGGATGGAGATGATCCGCTCCAGCATCGGATGGATGCTGGTGTTCTGCCGCAGCAGCTGCTTCTGGAGGTGGTCGATCGGCTCCTCACCGGCGAGCACGCCCATCCAGAAGAACGCCGGCGCCCAGCCGGCGACGGTGGCCAGCAGCGGGATCGCCTTGCGGAACGCGGTCGGCGCCCCCTGGACGTCCAGGCCCGTGCGGTTGACGAACTCCTGGAACATCTGGGTGTGGTGGCATTCCTCCGTCGCCTCGTGCGTGGAGTAGCGGAACTCGGGGTTGCCGTTGGGCAGCGTCAGTGCGTGGTTCATGATCCCGCTGATGAGCAGCTGCTCGAACTGCAGCCCGACCTTGCAGATCAGCGCCCAGCGGTAGATCCCGATCTCGATCTGGCGCTGCTTCGGCAGCGACCGGTACCACGGGTGTGCACCGAGGTTGTCCTCCGGACCGAGGATCCACCGCTCGTCGGTGGGGTCGACGCGGAACTCCGGGTCGTCCCAGTCGATGTCCTCGAAGGCGTCGAAGTGCTGGTGGACCGACGCCTCGGACAGGGTCCGCAGCGTGTCGTAGTACTCCTGCTTGCCCTGGCGCCGGTAACCGGTCGCGGCCGTGCGCTCTTCCTCGATCGCGGTCATGTCCCCAAGTTACTGGGACAGGTGTCCCATTTACAAGGACCGCAGCGTGGCTTCTGTGAACCGCGTCATACGCCCGCGCAGGCGGTCAGGCGCTGGCGTGCGGGCGGCTCGCGCCGCCCCGGCCTCCGCGCCGGCGGCTGCGGCCGCTCCCGTTGCCGCTCCCGTTGCTGCTGCCGGTGCCATTGCCGGAGCCCTTCCCGCCGCCGTTGCGGGCGCCGTTGCGGGCGCCGGCGCCGCCACCGGTTCCGGCGCCCGAGCGCGGACGGCGGGAGCGCTGCTGGCCGCCACTCCGAGGTGCGGTCGCGCCGGAGCCGGCCGCCTCGGCGACGTACCCGCCGTCGACGAGCACCCGGGCGCCGGGCGCAAGGGTGGTCAGCACCGGGTGCCGGGGGCCGTCGACCTTGGTGATCGTCGGCTTGATGCCGGCGGCGCGAGTCAGGTCGCGCACGTCGCGGACCTGCTCGTCGGTCATCAGCGTGACGACGGTGCCGGAGGCGCCGGCGCGGGCGGTGCGCCCGGAACGGTGCAGGTAGGCCTTGTGCTCGGCCGGCGGGTCGGCGTGCACGACGAGCGCGACGTCGTCGACGTGGATCCCGCGGGCGGCGATGTCGGTCGCGACCAGCGTCGTGGCGGCACCGCTGTGGAAGGCCTCCATGTTGCGGGTGCGGGCGCCCTGGGAGAGGTTGCCGTGCAGCTCGACCGACGGCACGCCGTTCTTGTTCAGCTGGCGGGCGAGCGCCTTGGCGCCGTGCTTGGTGCGGGTGAAGACGACGGTGCGTCCGGGCGCCGAGGCGAGGTCGACGAGCACGGGCAGGCGGTGGTCGCGCGCCAGGTGCAGGACGTGGTGGTCCATGGTCGACACCGGCGACTGCGCCGAGTCGGCCTCGTGCGTGACCTGGTTGTGCAGGAAGCGCTTGACCAGCACGTTGATGCCATTGTCGAGCGTCGCCGAGAACAGCAGTCGCTGACCGCGCTCCGGGGTCTTCTCCATGATCCGGCGTACGCCGGGCAGGAAGCCGAGGTCGGCCATGTGGTCGGCCTCGTCGAGGATCGTGATCTCCACGGCGCCGAGGTCGCAGTGGCCCTGACCCATCAGGTCCTCGAGCCGGCCCGGGCAGGCGAGCACGATGTCGACGCCCTTGCGCAGGCCCTGGACCTGCGGGTTCTGGCCGACGCCGCCGAAGACGGTCTGGACGGTCAGGCCGAACTCGCTCGCCATCGGATCGAGCGACTCCTTGATCTGACCGACCAGCTCGCGGGTCGGCGCCAGGATCAGGGCGCGGGGGCGCTTCGCGGTGCGCGGCTTGCCGGACTCGACGAGCCGAGCGACCAGCGGCAGCAGGAAGGCGTAGGTCTTCCCGGAGCCGGTGCGGCCGCGGCCGAGAACGTCGCGGCCGGAGAGGCTGTCGGGAAGGGTGGCGGCCTGGATGGGCGTCGGCTCGGTGATGCCGCGCTCGGACAGGACGGTGGCCAGGCGTGCGGGCACGCCGAGGTCGGTGAAAGACACAGAAGACTCGCTTGACGAGAGAGGTGTCTCGCCAGAGGAGGAAGGCACCCGTGAGGTGCGATCGGCGGGCCGGGGCAAGACAGGAACGGCGTCCGCGGTGCCCACCCTAGGGGACGGGCACCGCGAACGCCGATTCCTGACCGGTGCCGCGACTGTCGCGAAGCGACGCCGTCAGCCGAACTGCAGGTGCTTGTCCTCGTAGGTGCCGGGCCCGAGGACCTTCATGTCGACCACGTAGTTCTGCTTGGCCTCGAACGGGAAGCTGTCGCCCTGCCGCGGCATGTTCGGAGCGCCGCGCAGCAGGTAGCCCGACTTCATGTCCATGAGCGGCCGCGAGCCGGGGACCTCCGGCTCCGAGACCACGAAGCGCGCCGCGCCGCGCTTCTCCATCTCGGTGACCAGCCCGGCGAACCACGCCGACACGAGGTCGGCCTTGAGCGTCCAGGAGGCGTTGATGTAGCCGATGGTGAACACGAAGTTCGGCACGCCCGCGAGCAGGGCGCCGCGGTAGGCGGTGCGCGACCCGGAGTCGAGCGGCTCGCCGTCCAGGGTCACCTCCACGCCGCCGAACATCTTGATGTTCAGCCCCGTGGCGCTGACGATGATGTCGGCCTCGAGGTGCTCCCCCGACTCCAGCTCCACGCCGGTCTTGGTGATCGTGCGGATCTTGTCGGTCACGATGTCGGCGCGCCGCTCGCGCAGCACCTTCCACAGGTCACCGTCGGGCACGGCGCACAGCCGCTGGTCCCACGGGTTGTACGGCGGGGTGAGGTGCTGGTCGACGAACGCCTCGGCCTCGGCCTTGGTGAAGCCGGGACCGCCGTTGCGGGCGGTGAGCGAGGAGACCTGGTGGTTGCGGATGAACTTCTTCGCCAGGCCGGGGGCCCGCTGCGCGAAGTGGTAGAGCCCGACACTGAGGCCGATGTTCTCCCAGCGCAGCGTCTCGTAGTACGACGCCGCGCGCAGCTTCTTGAACGGCAGGAAGGCCCGGAACGGCACCTTGCTCAGGCCGTGGGCGACGGGGTCGCTGCCGGGCCGCGACAGGATGTACGTCGGCGTGCGCTGCAGCATCGTGACGTGCCCTGCCCCGGAGTTGGCCAGCGCCGGCACCAGGGTCACCGCGGTGGCGCCGGAGCCGATGATGACGACCTTCTTGCCGGTGTAGTCGAGGTCCTCGGGCCAGAACTGGGGGTGGATGAAGGTGCCCTCGAAGTCGTCCACGCCGGGGAACTCCGGCTGGAAGCCCCGGTCGTAGTCGTAGTAGCCGGTGCAGTTCCACAGGAACTGGGAGGTCAGCGTCACGGGCTCACCGTCGGCGAGCGCCTGGACGGTCCAGGTGTTGGTGCCGCTGTCCCAGGCAGCCGAGGTGACCTGGTGCCCGAAGCGGATCAGCTTGTCGACGCCCTCCTCCTCCGCGACGGTCTGGAGGTAGCCCTTGATCAGCGGGCCGTCGGCGAGCGTCGTCGTGGAGTCCCACGGCCGCCACTTGAAGGCGAAGGTGAACATGTCGGAGTCCGACCGGATGCCGGGGTAGCGGAACAGGTCCCAGGTGCCGCCGAGGTCGTCGCGCCGCTCGAGGACGACGACCGACTTGGTGGGGTGCTCGCGCCGGAACGTCGCCGCGGCGTCGATGCCGGACAGACCGGCACCGATGATGACGACGTCGACGTGCTCAGTGGGGTTGCTGGCCATGGAGGAAACCTACTCGCTGGTAGCGCAACTCCGAAGGGTGTCCACGGGATGTCGCGCCGCCTGCTGCGGCTAGGGCTGGACCGCCGCGCCGGAGGCGACCAGTGCCTCCACGCCGTCGATCCCCCAGGCGGTGAGCGCCGCCACGGTCTGGGCGCCCGCCTCGGCCGCGGGTGGCGGGCCCAGGGTCGCCGCGGTGCGGCTGAAGCGCGGCGCCGGGGCAGGCTGGGTGAAGCCGTCCTTCTCGACGAACGTGCCGCGCGCGACCAGGTGCGGGTGGCGCGCCGCCTCGGACGGCGTCACGACCGGCGCGACGCAGGCGTCGGTGCCCTCGAAGACCTCGGTCCACTCCGCCTGGGTGCGCTGCTTGAGCGACGTCGCGAACAGCTCCCGCATCTCGCCCCACCGGGCGAACTCGTACTGACCCGGGCAGACGTCCTTCACGCCGAGCAGGGTCACGAAGGCGTCGAAGAACTGCGGCTCGATCGCACCGACGGCGACGTGGCGACCGTCGCCGGTCTCGTAGACGTCGTAGAAGGGCGCGCCGCCGTCGAGCAGGTTGGTGCCGCGGTTCTCGGTGAACAGCCCCGCGCCGGCGAAGCCGGCGGCCATGACCCCCAGGTGGGCCGTGCCGTCCACGATGGCCGCGTCGACGACCTGGCCCCGGCCGCTGACCCGCGCCTCGAGGAGCGCCGCGAGCACGCCGATGACGAGGTACGTCGACCCGCCGCCGAAGTCGCCGAGCAGGTTGACCGGGAAGTGCGGCCGAGCGGGGTCCTGACCGAGGCCGTGCAAGGTGCCGGTCGTCGCGATGTAGGTGAGGTCGTGCCCCGCCGCGTGCGCCAGCGGGCCGTCCTGGCCCCAGCCGGTCATCCGGCCGTAGACCAGCCGCGGGTTGCGCGCGAGGCAGTCCTCGGGCCCGAGGCCGAGCCGCTCCAACACGCCGGGCCGCATCCCCTCGACCAGGACGTCGGCCCGCTCGACGAGGTCGAGCACGGTGGCGACCGCGTCGGGGTGCTTCAGGTCCAGCGCGACGCTGGGGCGGCCGCGGGTCAGCAGGTCGTGGGGCCCGCCACCGAGGGGGTTGCCACCGGGGCGGTCCACCCGGATCACGTCCGCCCCGAGGTCGGCGAGGATCGTGCAGGCGTGCGGCCCCGGACCGATCCCGGCGATCTCCACGACCTTGATCCCGCGGAGCGGTCCGGTCCCCTGGCCGAGCGTGACGGCGGCATCCCTGACATCGGTAGTCATGGCCGGATCATGGCAGGAGGTGCCCGGGCGTCGGAGGACCCGTCTCAGCCCGGCGCGCTGTTGCGAGGGGTCACAGCACCCGCGACAGGAACGCGCGGGTGCGCTCCTCGCGGGGGGCGGTGAACAGCTCGGCGGGCGGTGCCTGCTCGAGGATCCGCCCTCCGTCGAGGAAGCAGACCGAGGTCGCCACCTCGCGGGCGAACGCCATCTCGTGGGTCGCCAGCACCATCGTCATGCCCGCCGCCGCCTCGGCGCGCACCATCGCGAGCACCTCGCCCACCAGCTCCGGGTCGAGGGCCGCCGTGATCTCGTCGAGCAGCAGCAACCGGGGCCGGGTGCACAGCGCCCGCACCAGCGCCACGCGCTGCTGCTGGCCGCCGGAGAGCGCGTCGGGGTGCGCCGCCGCCTTCTCGGCCAGCCCGAATCGTCCGAGCAGGTCGAGGGCCCGCTCCCGGGCCTCGCGGCGTGGGACCCCGTGCACCTTCACCTGGGCCAGCACGCAGTTCTCCAGCACCGTCAGATGCGGGAAGAGGTTGTAGGCCTGGAACACCATCCCGATCTCGCGGCGCACCTCGCGCGGGTCCACGAGCGGGTCGGAGATCTCGCGTCCGTCGAAGCCGATGGTGCCGTCGTCGATGGTCTCGAGCAGGTTGAGGCAGCGCAGCAGGGTCGACTTGCCCGAGCCCGAGGAGCCGATCAGGCACACCACGTCGTGCTGGCGGACGGTCAGCGAGATGTCGCGGAGCACCACCCGGTCGCCGTACGCCTTGCGCAGGCCGCGCACCTCCAGCAGGTCGGTCATCGCGCCAGCCCCCGCTCCCGGCGCATCGCCCGGGCGGCGAGCCAGTCGGTGAGGCGCGCCAACGGCACCGTGACGACCACGAAGAAGGCGGCGGCGACCAGCAGCGCGGAGTAGTTGAAGTGGTAGTTGCCGTAGTCCGAGGCCGCGCGCAGCGCCTCGACGACGCCGACGGCCGAGATCAGGGCGGTGTCCTTCTGCAGGGAGACGAAGTCGTTCATCAGCGGAGGAACGACGCGACGCAGGGCCTGGGGCAGCACGACGTGGCGCATCGCCTGCGGCCGGGAGAGCGCGAGCGCCTCGGCGGAGGCCAGCTGGGTCGGGTGCACGGAGTCGATGCCCGAGCGCACGACCTCGGCGACGTACGCGCCGTACGAGAGGACCAGCGCCACCAGCGTCAGCCAGAACAGCGAGTTCGTGACGCCGCTCAGCCGCATCGCCGGGATCCCGAAGGCGCACAGCACGACGACCAGCAGCGTCGGGATCCCGCGGAATAGGTCGGTGTAGGCGACCGCGAGGAGCCGCAGCGGCGCGAGCCAGGGCGAGACGGTGCGACGGGTGACGGCGACCAGGATGCCGACGAGCAGGATCAGCGGCTCGGCGATGAGGAACATCGCGACGTTGGTCCAGAACCCGTCGGCGACCGCAGGGAGCGCCGCGCGCATGTGCTCGCCGTCGAGGAAGGTCTCGCGGAACCGCTCCCAGCCCGGCGAGCTCACCGCGCCCAGGCCGAGCAGCCCGAGCACGACGGTCGTCACCACGACCGCCGTCAGCGTGCGCTGGTGGCGCTGGCGGCGGACCAGCGCCGCGCGCTCGAGCTGACGGGGGCTGGGCGTCCAGGCGTCGCTCACCGCTCCGTCCGCCACGGGCTCACCGCTCCCGGGTCACTTGAGGACGGGCACGTCGACGACGTCGGAGAGCCACTCCTGCTCGATGTCGGCCAGCGTGCCGTCCGCCTCCAGGTCGGCGAGCACCTGGTCGACGCAGGTGCGCAGCGGGTTGCCCTTCTCGAAGAGCAGCCCGAACTCGTCGGCCTGGCCGGCGGTCTCGAACTGACCGGTGATGGCGGAGCCCTCGATCTCGACGGCGCTGATGTAGAAGGCCGTCGGGAGGTCGGCCACGATGCCGTCGACCTGCCCGTTGAGCAGCGCCTGCTTGGCGGCGTTGGTGTCGTTGAAGACGAGCGGCTCCGCCGTCGGCTTCACCTGCTCGCGGACGGCGGTGAGGCTGGTGGTGCCGGTCTGGGCGCCGAGCTTGAGGCTCTTGAGGTCGGCGAGGCTGCCCGCCTGGTCGGCGTTCTCGGCCAGGGTGATGACCGCCTGGGAGGCGGTGTAGTAGGGCCGGGAGAAGTCCACGACCTCGGCGCGCTCGGGCGTGATCGAGATCTGGTTGATGTCGAAGTCGAACTCCTTGGCGCCCGGCGCGTAGGAGTTGTTGAACGGCACCTTCACCCAGGTGACCTCGTCCTCGGCGAACCCGAGCTTCTCCGCGACCGCGTAGGCGACGGCCGACTCGTAGCCGCGGCCGTTGCTCGGGTCGTCCTCGGAGAACCACGGCTCGTAGGCCGGCGAGTCGGTGGCCACCGTGAGGGTGCCGGCGGTCTTGACCGGCAGCCCGTCGGTCGTGCAGGCGTCGGCCGCCGGGGTGGCGTCTCCGGCGGGCTCGGTGGCCTCGTCCTCGGCGGGGGCGCAGGCGGCGAGCGCGAGCGCGAGCGGGACGGAGAGCAGGGCGGTACGACGCAGCGACATGGCACGCATCGTAGACGGGTCGGTCCGGCTGCCGGCCTCCTGCCCGCCCCCTGTCCCCCGCACAGCGTTACTTGTGAGTAACATCGCGGCATGACGCAGTCCGAGTCGCCGTACCCTCACCTGCTCAGCCCGCTCACGCTCGGCTCGGGGGAGGACGCCGTCACCCTGCGCAACCGGGTGGTGATGGGATCCATGCACACCGGCCTGGAGGACCGGCGCGTCGACCTGCCCCGGCTGGCCGCCTTCTTCGCCGAGCGCGCCAAGGGCGGCACCGGCCTCATCGTGACCGGCGGCTACGCGCCCAACAAGCGGGGCTGGCTGAAGCCGCTGGCCTCGGAGATGTCCTCGCGGCTGCAGGCCATGCGCCACCGCGAGGTCACCGGCGCGGTCCACGAGCACGGCGGCGCGATCGCGCTGCAGGTGCTGCACGCCGGCCGCTACGGCTACCACCCCCTCAGCGTCTCCGCCTCGGCCACGAAGTCCCCGATCACGCCGTTCAAGCCCTCGGCGCTCTCGACCAAGGGCGTCGAGAGGACCGCCTCCGACTTCGCCCGCTCGGTCGCGCTCGCCAAGAAGGCGGGGTACGACGCGGTCGAGATCATGGGCTCGGAGGGCTACCTGATCAACCAGTTCCTCGCCGAGCGCACCAACGACCGCACCGACAAGTGGGGCGGCTCGGCGCTGAACCGGATGCGGTTCCCCGTCGAGATCGTGCGGCGTGCCCGCGAGCTGGTCGGTCCGGGCTTCCCGATCATGTTCCGGATCTCGCTGATCGACCTGGTCGAGGGCGGCCAGACGTGGGAGGAGACCGTCGAGCTGGCCTACGCGCTGCAGGAGGCCGGGGTGACGGTGTTCAACACCGGCATCGGCTGGCACGAGGCACGCGTCCCCACGATCCTCACCCAGGTGCCGCGGGGTGCCTGGCACGACCTCACCGCCCGGCTGCGCGCGGAGGTGGCAGTGCCGGTGTGCGCGTCGAACCGCATCAACACCCCCGAGCTCGCCGAGGACATCCTCGCCGCTGGCGACGCGGACCTGGTGTCGATGGCCCGACCGCTGCTCGCCGACCCCGCCTTCGTCGCCAAGGCGGCCGAGGGCCGCGCCGACGAGATCAACACCTGCATCGCCTGCAACCAGGCCTGCCTGGACCACGCGTTCTCGAACAAGAAGGCGTCGTGCCTGGTCAACCCGCGCGCCTGCCACGAGACCACGCTGGTGCTCGCTCCCAGCCGCTCCCGCCGTACCGTCGCGGTCGTCGGTGCCGGCCCGGCCGGGCTGTCCGCGGCCGTCTCCGCCGCCGAGCGCGGGCTCTCGGTGACGCTCTTCGAGCGCGCCACCGAGATCGGCGGTCAGTTCCGGCTCGCGATGGCCGTGCCCGGCAAGGAGGACTTCGCCGAGACGCTGCGCTACTTCGGGCGCCGGCTGGAGGTGCTCGGCGTGGACGTGCGGCTCGGCACGACGCCGAGCGTGGCCGACCTGCAGCGCTTCGACGAGGTCGTGGTCGCCACCGGCGTCAGGCCGCGGGTCCCGTCGCTGCCCGGCGCGGAGCATGCGGCCGTCGTGACCTACGCCGACGTGCTGGCGGGCCGGGTCGTCCCCGGGCGGCGGGTCGCGGTCATCGGCGCGGGCGGCATCGGTGTCGACGTGTCGGTCTGGCTCACCCACGAGGACGAGACGCTCGACGAGTGGAAGGCGCACTGGGGCGTCGGCGACCCGGCGCTGCACCGCGGCGGCCTCGCCGAGCCGAAGCCGCGCACGCCGGCCCGTGAGGTCACGCTCCTGCAGCGCAAGGCGACCCCGATCGGCATCGGGCTCGGCAAGACGTCCGGGTGGGCCCACCGGGCGGTGCTGAAGCAGTCGGGCGTGCGGCTGGTCAGCGGGGCGTCGTACGACGGCATCGAGTCGGCCCCGGACGGGGTGACCCTCCGCTACACCGTCGACGAGGCCGCCCAGGAGCTCACCGTCGACACGATCGTGCTGTGCACCGGCCAGGAGTCGGTGCGCGACCTCTTCGACGAGCTGACCGCGCTCGGCGTACCCGCACAGCTGATCGGCGGCGCCGACGTCGCGGCCGAGCTGGACGCGAAGCGCGCGATCGGCCAGGGCACCCGGGTGGCCGCGGCGCTCTGACCCGGTTTCCCTCGCGTCACACTCCGGGGGCGGTTCGTCGGCTTCGGGGGCGTTGCAACGGCCCCGAAGTCGCGGAATCCCCGGTTCACCGGGGATTCCGCGGCCCGCTCACGCCGGCTGGGGGCTGTCCGGCTGGCCGGCGATGAGCCCGGCCAGCCAGTCGAAGGACCGCTTGGGGGTGCGCTCCTGGGTGGCCGGGTCGACGTGGACCAGGCCGTAGCGCGGGCGGATGCCGTCGGCCCACTCGAAGGCGTCCAGCAGCGACCACACGTAGAAGCCGCGGACGTCGACGCCGCGCTCCACCGCAGCGGTGACCGCCGCCAGATGTCCGGCCAGGTAGTCGATGCGGTCCTGGTCCTCGACCACGCCCGCCGGTCCCGGCTGCTCCTCGTACGACGCCCCGCACTCGGTGATGACCAGCGGCGGCAGCGCCGCCCGGTACCGCGCCCGGGTGAGGATCAGCCACTCGCGCAGCGCGTGCGGCACGACCGACCAGCCGGACGCCGTGAGGGGGTGGCCGAGCAGCGGGACGAACCGGAACGGCGTCGGGGCGTCCTCGTCGGCCGCGGCCACCCGCAGCGGGCTGTAGTAGTTGATGCCGTAGAAGTCGAGCGGCTGCCGGATCGTCGCCATGTCGCCGTCCTGCACCACCTCGTCGAGGAACGGCGCCAGGTCGGCCGGGTAGCGGCCGAGCAGCATCGGCTCGAGGAACATGCCGTTCCACAGCGTGTCGAAGAGCTTGGTCGCGCCGACGTCGGCGACGTCGTCGCTCGCCGGCCACATCGGCGCATGGTTGTTGGCGCAGCCGACGCCACGGGCACCGTGTCGGCGCAGCTCGGTGACGGCACGGCCGTGGGCCACCAGCAGGTGGTGGCCGACCGGCAGCGCGTCGAGCTGCAGCTGGCGCCCCGGGGCGTGGTCGCCGACGCCGTACCCGCGGGTCATGGCGACGTTGGGCTCGCTGATCGGCACCCAGTGCTCGACCCGGTCGGCGAGCCGGGCGCCCACCACGTCGGCGTACTGCGCGAAGGCCTCGATCGTCGCCCGGTTGAGCCACCCGCCGTCGTCCTCCAGGGCCTGCGGCAGGTCGTGGTGCAGCAGCGTCGCCATCGGCCGCACGCCGGCGGATAGCAGGTCGTCGACGAGCCGGTCGTAGTGGTCGAGCCCCGCCGGGTTCACCGTGCCCCGGCCCTTCGGGAGCACCCGCGACCACGAGATCGAGAAGCGGTACCCGCCCACCCCCAGGCGGCGCAGCAGCGCGACGTCCTCGGCCTGCCGGTGGTAGTGGTCGGCCGCCACCGCGCCCGTGGTGCCGTCGGCGATACGACCCGGCTGGGCGCAGAAGGTGTCCCACACGCTCGGACCGCGACCGTCCTCGGTCACGGCGCCCTCGACCTGGTAGGCGGAGGTGGTGACCCCCAAGGTGAAGCCGGGCGGCAGCGGGGGGACGGGCACGAGCACAATTGTGACTCGTGACCGTCGAGATCCGCCGAGGTTCCTCCCGATTCCCCGAGCGAGAGCCGGGGCGTGCCACCTGGCATGCCTTCTCGTTCGGCTCCCACTACGACCCGGACAACGTCGGCTTCGGGCCGATGACCTGTCACGACGAGCACCTGCTCGGCGACGGGCGCGGCTTCAGCCCGCACCCGCACCGCGACCAGGTCATCGTGACGTGGGTCGTCGCCGGTGCCCTCACCCACAGCGACTCGACCGGCGGGACGCACACGTTGCGGCCGGGCGAGGTCGGGGTGCTGTACGCCGGCAGCGGGGTCGAGCACAGCGAGATCGCCGCCGCGCCGCAGACCCGGTTCGTGCAGGTCTGGCTGCTCCCCGACGAGCACGACGCCCGGCCGGCGTACTCCGTCACGCCGGTCGAGGGGGCGGGCCTGGTGCGCGCGGTGGCCCCGACCAGCACCGCGACGCTGTGGGTGGCGCGGCTCGCGGCCGGCGAGAGCGTGACGCTGCCCGAGGCCCCGCTGGTGCACGCGTTCGTGGCGTCGGGGGCGCTGTTGCGCAGCTCGCTGGCCGAACCGCTGGCGGCCGGTGACGCGTTCCTGGTCTCGGGCGGCGGTGAGTACGCCGTCACCGCCGGTGTCGCCACCGAGCTGCTGATCTGGGCGATGTCGGCCGGTGACCGCGCGAGCTGAGCCGGATCCGGGATTCGTCGGCACCGCCAGGTCGGGCTCTCTAGGCTCTCCGGTCATGACCGCCCCATCGACGACCGGCAGGACGCATGGCGCACCGCGCCCGAGCGGGTCCTTCACCGGCGAGCTGGCCGGCCCGTGGGGCTTGCTGCGCACGGGGCGGATGCGAGCCGCACTGGCCGACCTGGCGCGGCTGCGCCGCGCCGCCGCCGAGGGCGCGGTGGAGCTGTCCGAACCGGAACGGGCCGAGGCGGCGCTGCTCACTGTCGAGGCCGAGCTCGCGGTCGGCGACCTGGCCCGAGCGGGCCGGGCGGCCGAGGAGCTC